>NZ_JACKVL010000012.1:0-737684 GCF_025823255.1 Mycobacterium montefiorense
TCGGCAGTGTCCAGCCACTACAAAGCCCCATTCACCTTCACCGGCGGCACCATCGCTGCGGTCACTATCGACTTGTCCGGGCGGCCCTATCAGGACGTGGAATCCGAACTTGCACTGGCATTCTCGTGAGACTAAAGCATCACCGATGCCAATGCGACACAGAGCCGGTACCGAACGAAAGCAACGCATCGGGAACCGAGTCCCGGCCTAAGCGGCGCGCTTCTGGACCACACCCGCGTGCTACCGAATAAATCAATATATATATCCTGCGAAATAATATACATTGACCCGAGCGGGTACTGAATCCTGGATGGATGTCAGACTGCGCGCCGCCACCGCCACTGTCGTCGTCTTGGTGTGCGTTGGAGCGGCTTCAGTGTTGAGCCGAGCTGTCACATCGCCAGACTTGCTGCGGACTCCGGTCTTGCAATCGCGTCTGCGACGATGCCGCTGTGCTGCAAGAACATTGAACACTCCCGGGAGTTTGAGATGCGGAAAGAACTGCCTGAAGCGCCTATCAAGCCGGCGATGACTGATGCGGTCCACCAGACCCACCCAGCGCTGCCGGGCTGGCAGGTTGGCGTGTTTGCCACCGCATGTGCGCTGTCGGTTGCAACGAATTACTACGTTCAGGCGCTTACTCCGGCGATTGCGACGGACCTCCACGAGCCCGGGCCAACGGTCGGACTATTGGTGACGTTGGCACAGATAGGTTTTGCAGTCGGCGTCATCTTCATCGTCCCGGCTGGAGATCTGGTGCGTCGGAAACCGCTCGTCTGCCTGCTACTTGGGGGGACTGCCGGCGCCTTGGCACTTGCAGCCGCAGCGCCGAATTTGACCGCACTGGCGTGTGCGCTGCTGCTAGCCAGCCTGTGCTCGGTCGCCGCCCAAATCTTGGTGCCATTGGCCGCAACGCTGGCCAGCCCCGACCGGCAAGGACGCGTCGTCGGCCAGGTGATGAGTGGGCTATTAGTCGGAGTTTTGTTGGCACGTACCATCGCCGGTCTAGTCGCTGCGCACGGAGGGTGGCGCTTAATGTATGGCGTTGCAGCCGCTCTCGTCGCCGCAATAGCGATCGTGCTCGTGTTTAGCCTGCCTGACGTCGCACCCAGCAGCACCCTCAGCTACCCGAAACTGTTGAAATCGATCGGCAGCCTCCTAGTGGAGCATCCCCAGTTGCGGGTGAGGATCGCTTATGGCGCTGTCACTTTCGCTGGGTTCGGAAGCTTGTGGACCACCGTCGCTCTGCTCGCCGCCGATCGATATCACTACGGCGAAGCCACCATAGGATTACTCGCGTTAGTCGGGGCGGCCGGCGCGCTGTGTGCCCAGGGCGCTGGCAGACTCGTCGACAGAGGAAGACTGCACACGGCGACGGGAATCTTCCTCGTGGCCATCCTCATGGGGTGGGTGTTCGCCGCCTTCGGGGCGCACAACATCATCGCTTTGCTCACCGCGCTTATCCTGATCGATATCGGTGTCCAAGGCGTCCATATCGCTAACCAATCGGCAATCTATCGGCTAGACCCGACTGCACGCAGCCGCATCAACTCCGCCTATATCGCGTTCTATTTCCTCGGCGGCGCAACAGGTTCGACCATCGCAGCCATCGCCTATGGCCACCGCGGGTGGCGCGCGGTTGTGCTGGCTGGAATCATATTCGGAATAATCGGATTGTTGATGTGGATGCTGCGCCTGCTCACTGGCCGTGACCGTGATCGCATTCCCAGTGCAACTTAGTGGTCTTCTCCGATGCTGATGCAGCGGAGCGCCGGCGACGCCTGATGTCGCGAGCTGGGCTTTAACTGCCTAAGCTCTGCCGGGAAGTCTGCTCGTACTGATCGGCAGCCCGAACCAGTCCGTCCCGCACCGAGTGCAGCATATCTACGATATTGATGAACGCCTGATCCATCTCACCCGTAGTGTCGTATGCCGCCCACATTCTGCGCGCCTTGTCCTTCACAGTCTGAGCATGTGTATCAAAACGGGTTGCCATATCCCGCATCGCGCGCGGATCCGCCGTAAGCCGTTCAGTCACTTACCTATTCCTCCATTCGGTACACCAATGTCAATGAATACGGCCGCAGTTCTGCGGACTTTCAGGCCCCCTCCCGCGGCATCAGGGGCGGGTACGCCTGCTCCAACGCAGGCCATCGCGCTCTACGGTGGTCCGCGCCGGCCACACCGCCGGTCGCCATACCCCCGTGCAGCGGGCGGGGAGTGCCCGAGGACTTACCCGCAGCGCGAACACCAACCCCGGCGGACGCACCCGACCGAACCTCTGTCGCCGCCGTAGCCCAGGATCGTGGCACCGATAGCGATTCCAGCACCGGCGCAGCAGGGGTCGAAAGTGGCTCGGAGACATCGCCGGTCGACCTTGTACCAGCCGCTGCCTCTGGCTCCATCGAAAGCAACGCCGAAGTTGCCATGCTGCCTGTCAAGAGCGCCGTGTCAAAGCCGTTGGACAACAACATCATCATCAGCGATGACGAACCATCTGATGGGGCTGGACTAACGGAAGTCCCAATGAGGCGACTGACCCCAACCTGATAGCTGATAATCGCCGCCACATCCTGTGCCCACATCTCGTCGTAGGTAGCCTCGGTGGTTGCGATCGCAGTCGCGCTTTGACCCAGGATATTGCCCGCCACCAACGCGGTGACCGTTTCACGATTCGCGGCCACCTCCAGTGGATGCACTGTTGCCTGACGCGCCCGATCGAATACCTCGGCAGCCTCACGCGCAGTGATCGCGACTGTTCCGCACAGCCTGCCGCAGCCTTGAGCCACTGCACATACGCCACGGCGCTAGTGGCCGTCGCCTCCGCCGCCGGACCGGACCAGGCTCGAGACGCCGACGCCGTCAACCGGACCAAGTCGAACGACTCCGCCGCTGCGATCAACTCCGCAGCGAGTCGATCCCAGGTGACCGCCGCCGCCAGCAACTGTTCCCCACCCGGCTCGGCATACATCCGTGCCGAATTCACCTCGGGCGGCAAATTCGCAATCCCCACCACCATCTACTCCTTCGCGACAAGCCGTCAGACCTCGACAAATAGAGATCGTTACTTTGCCTACCTTACTACCTGGAATATATGGTAGACAGAAAAATATATGATTTGCCTGTGTTGGGCGCGGCCTTCAGCCCAGGCTCTTGTGGCAAGCTTCGCCCTAGCTGTCGCGGCACTAGCGGCCGATCGCGATGTCTATCGCTGATGTCGTGCGGACCAGTCAGTATCAACTACTTGTGATTACCGCGATGAGGATATACGGTCGGCCCGACGGAGTCCTGCGGGCTGCCCGAGGAATCCCGTGCCGGATCGAAGCGGACAGGAGCGCGGTCATGCCCCGATTTCCCAAGCCGTCGGAGGGAAGCTGGACACAGCATTACCCCGAACTGGGCACCGAGCCGGTGTCCTACGAGGACTCCATCAACCCCCAGATCCACGAGCTGGAGCGCGATGCCATCTTCAAACGCGCCTGGCTGAATGTCGGCCGCGTCGAACAGGTTCCACGCAAGGGTAGCTACTTCACTAAAGAACTCAAGGTCGTCAACACCTCAATCATCCTGGTGCGCACCGCCGCTGGTGAGGTCAAGGCTTATCACAACATCTGCCGGCACCGTGGCAACAAGTTGGTGTGGAACGACATGCCGCACGAGGAGACCAACGGCGTGTGCCGGCAATTCACCTGCAAGTACCACGCCTGGCGGTACGACCTGGACGGCAACCTGACTTTCGTCCAGCAGGAGGAGGAATTCTTCGACCTCGACAAGAGCCGATACGGGCTGGTCGCGGTCCATTGCGAGGTCTGGGAAGGATTCATTTTCGTCAACTTCGCCAAGAAGCCCGAGCAGTCGCTGCGTGAATTTCTGGGGCCGATGGTCAGCGGGCTGGAGGGCTATCCGTTCGACAAGATGACCTCGCGGTGGTCCTACCGATCGGAGGTGAAGGCCAATTGGAAGCTGTACATGGACGCGTTCCAGGAGTTCTATCACGCGCCGGTGCTGCACGCGAACCAATCGCCGACCGCCTATTCAAAGGCGGCCGCCCAGGCGGGTTTTGAGGCGCCGCACTATCGCCTGGATGGTCCGCACCGGCTGGTGAGCACGTCGGGTATCCGGGCCTGGGAGATGGCCGATGAGATGCGCAAGCCGATGGAGGACATCTGCCAGAGCGGATTGTTCGGGCCCTGGGACAAGCCGGAGTTGGGGGAGATGCCGCCTGGGCTGAACCCCGCGAAATGCGAGCCGTGGGGCCTGGATTCGTTCCAGCTGTTCCCGAACTTCGTGATCCTGATCTGGGGTCAGGGCTGGTATCTGACCTATCACTACTGGCCGACCTCCTACAACAGCCACGTCTTCGAGGGGACTCTGTACTTCCCGCAGCCACGCACGCCGCGTGAACGGGTCGCGCAGGAACTCGCCGCGGTGTCGTTCAAGGAATATGGTCTGCAGGACGCCAATACGCTGGAAGCCACCCAGTCGATGATCGAGTCCCGGGTGCTTGACCGGTTCGTGCTCTGCGATCAGGAGATTCTGATCCGGCACCTGCACAAGGAGACGGCGGCGTGGATCGACGATTACCGCCGCACCACGGACCAATTCAAGGCAGGGGTATGACCGGGATGTCGTCTTTACTGCCAACCGAATTCGCCGAGCTTGAACCTTTCGCGCAGTGGTGCCTGCCCGCTGAGTCGCAGCGCTACGCCAAGCGGCTGGCCAGTTCGATGCCCGAGATGAAAGCCTTTTATGACGCAATCACCCCGCGCGCCGAGGAAGCGCTGACCTACTGCGACAAGTTCCCCCTCGACGACCTGCCCGAGGACGTTCTCAACCTGATGCACCTGCTGTACTCGATGATCATGGTGTCGTTTCCGGTGGAGTGCTGGAAGCAGCCGCGAGTACCCGACTCCGGGGCCGCCACCCTGGACTGTGTGTCTGAGCCCGTGCCATGACCGAGCTGACCGTCTTGCGGGCCGCCCGCTGGGCTGACGTCGATACCGGCCAGGTCCGCGCACCGGCGGTCGTGCTGATCGACGGCGGCCGCATCACCGCGATCAATCCCGAAGGACCAGTGCCGGATTCGGCCACCGTCATCGACCTCGGGGATACCACGCTGCTGCCGGGTCTGATGGATATGGAACTCAACCTGCTCATCGGCGGCCCCGGTGGGCCCGAGGGGTTGCCGGCTCCGATGCACGGCGTTCAAGACGATCCCGCGTATCGCACGCTGCGGGGTGCCGTGAATGCGCGCACCACGCTGGAGGCGGGCTTCACCACCGTGCGCAACCTCGGCCTGATGGTCAAGACCGGCGGCTATCTGCTCGACGTCGCGTTGCAGCGGGCTATCGACCAGGGTTGGCACGCCGGCCCGCGTATCTATCCGGCCGGGCATGCGGTGACGCCCTACGGCGGACACCTGGATCCCACGGTGTTCCAGCGGCTGGCGCCGGGAATCATGCCGTTGTCGGTCGCCGAGGGCATCGCCAACGGCGTGCCCGACGTCATCGCGTGCGTCCGCTACCAGATTCGTCACGGCGCCAAGCTGATCAAGGTGTCGGCATCGGGCGGGGTGATGTCGCACAGCACCGCCCCGGGCGCCCAGCAATATTCCGACGCGGAATTCGCCGCCATCGCCGACGAGGCTCACCGAGCCGGCGTGCGAGTGGCTGCGCACGCCGTCGGCGACTCCGCGATCCGCGCGTGTATCCGCGCCGGGATCGACTCCATCGAACACGGATTCCTGGCGAACGACGACACGATTCAGATGATGGTCGATCACGGCACCTTCCTGGTCTCGACCACATATCTGACGGAGGCGATGGCGATCGACCGGATCGCACCGGAGCTACGCAGAAAGGCCGAGGAAGTATTCCCCGCGCAAAAGCAATGCTGCCCAAGGCGATTGCTGCCGGCGTGCGTATCGCATGCGGCTCCGACGCGCCGGCCATTCCGCACGGCCAAAACGCCAAGGAAATCCGGGCTCTGGTGGACCGCGGGATGACCCCCATGCAGGCGATCCGGGCTGCCACGGTGGTGGCCGCCCAACTCATCGAGGCCGACCACGAACTCGGGCGGCTTGCGCCCGGCTACCTCGCCGACATCATCGCCGTCCCAGGGAATCCCTCGGCCGACATCGGCGCCACCCTCGATGTGTCGTTTGTGATGAAGGATGGCCAGATCTACAAAACACCGACTACGTAGACCGGAGCGCGGGTATGGAACTCACCGAGAACATCCTGTGGCTGCTCAAGCAGGCCTTCTACTTCTCGCTGACCACCGTCAACGACGCGATCAGCGCGCACGGTGTGAGCACAGCGCAGATCGGCGTGCTGCGCCAGCTATCCAACGAACCCGGACTATCCGGTGCCGAACTGGCCCGGCGCCTGCTGATCAGCCCGCAAGGCGTGCAACTGGCTGTCACGGCACTCGAACGGCGCGGCCTGGTGGAACGAAAGCAAGATCCGCAGCACAAGCGCATCCTGCGGGCCTACCTGACCGATCAGGGACGAGACGTCGTGGCCGAGGTACTCGGTGATGCAATCGCCGCTCACGAGCGGGTGTTTGGCGTGCTCACTGCTGAGGAGCAGGAGACGCTGCGCGAATTGCTGGGCCGGGTGGTCGAAAAGGGCACCGGCCACGAGCTCACTCAGCGCGATGTATCTAGTACTTGAGATGAATGACAAGTACTTGATACTCTGCCCTCATGCAGGATTCCCGCGCTCCGTCGTATGCCGGACCTGCCGGCGACGGTGTTGCTACCGAAAAGGTGACGATCGAGCTGGATCGGTCGACCACGACGGTGGTCTACTCCGCACGGGATACCTTGCTGCAGACCGCGCGGATGGCAGGTCTGTCTCCGCCATCGTCGTGCGAAGTCGGCTCCTGCGGAACGTGTATGGCCCGGCTGACCGAGGGAAGTGCGCGGATGCTCAATAACGATGCGCTCGAAGACGACGAGGTTGCCGACGGCTGGGTGCTGACCTGCCAGGCCCTGCCGACGAGCCCGACGGTACGGGTGGTTTACGAATGAACAGGGTTGCGGTGGTGACCGGTGGCGCCTCTGGCATCGGTGAGGCGACGTGCCACGAGCTGGGCCGCCGTGGGCTCAACGTCGCTGTCCTCGATAGCAATGAGCAAGCAGCGCAGCGTGTTACCGAAGATCTGCGCGCGGGCGGGGTCACCGCAATCGGTATCGGCGCCGACGTCACCGATCGGGCCGCCGTTGAGCAGGCGTTCGCGAAAGTTCACCGCGAGTTGGGGCCGGTGGTGGTGCTGGTGACAAGTGCGGGGATGTTCGGGTTCTCCCCGTTCGCCGAGATCACTCCGGAGTCCTGGTCGAAGATCGTCGATGTCAATCTGACCGGTACGTTCCACTGCTGCCAAGTGGCGCTGGCCGACATGGTCGCCGCGAATTGGGGCAGGATCGTGATGATTTCGTCGTCCAGCGCCCAGCGTGGCTCGCCCTTTGCTGCGCACTATGCGGCATCCAAGGGCGCGGTCATCACCCTCACCAAGTCGCTGGCCCGCGAATACGCCCCACACGGAATCACCGTGAACAACATTCCTCCGTCGGGCATCGAAACCCCGATGCAGCACCAGGCGCAAGCCGAGGGGCACCTCAAGTCCAGCGATGAGATCGCCGCCAATATCCCGCTGGGCCACTTGGGTACCGGAGCCGACATCGCGGCGGCGGTCGGGTTTTTGGCATCCGAAGAGGCCGGCTTCATCACCGGCCAGGTGCTGGGTGTCAACGGCGGAGCGGTGATGTGACTGTGAGACGAGGAGGTTCAGATGACGCGAGAAGGTAGGCCCCCGGAGGGATCCTGGACCGAGCACTATCCCGAACTGGGCACCGGCGATATATCTTTCGCCGACTCTACCTCCAAAGAGTTCTTCAAGGACGAACGCGAAGCGGTCTTCAAACGTGCATGGCTCAACGTTGGCCGAGTCGAAGAGCTGCCGCGCATCGGCAGCTATCTCACCAAGGAAATCGAGGTCGCCCGGACTTCGGTGATCCTGGTCAAGGGCCGAGACGAATACATTAGAGCCTTCTACAACGTCTGCCGACACCGTGGAAACAAGCTGGTGTGGAACGACTTTCCCAATGATCCAACCCACGGGACATGCCGTCAGTTCACCTGCAAGTACCACGGCTGGCGCTACGATCTCGAGGGTGCACTGAAATTCGTACAGCAGGAATCGGAGTTCTTCGACCTCGACGTCGCGGACTACGGCCTGAGACCGGTGTCCTGCGATATCTGGAATGGCTTCATTTTCATCAACTTTGACGCCGAGCCGCGGCAGAGCCTGCGCGAATTCCTGGGCCCGATGGTCACCGGCCTGGACAGTTATCCCTTTGACAAACTGACCGAACGCTACGAGTGGGTCGCGCACAACAACAGCAACTGGAAGATCTTCGCCGACGCATTTCAGGAGTACTACCACGTGCCGTCGCTGCACCCGCAGCAGGTCCCCCCGGGGGTGCGTGACCCGAAGGCCGGATTCACTTGCGGCCATTTCCAACTCGACGGGCCACACCGGTTGGTGTCGACCGCGGGGAGGCGCCGTTGGCTGCTGCCGCACGAGTACATGTATCCGATCGAGCGGGCCACCCAGAGTGGGCTGGTCGGGCCCTGGCGCACTCCGGACATCGGCGAACTACCGGCGGGGCTCAACCCCGGTGGCATTGAACCTTGGGGAATCAGCAACTTCCAGATCTTCCCGAACACCGAGATATTGATATACGGCGGCTGGTACCTGCTGTACCGCTACTGGCCCACCTCGCATAACACGCACCGGTTCGAGGCCTACACCTACTTCAGCCCGGCGCGCAGCGTGCATGAGCGCATCGAACACGAAGTCGCCGCAGTGGTTCTCAAGGAATTTGCCCTGCAAGACGCGGGCATGCTCGGCGGGACGCAGGCCGCGCTGGAATACGGAATCGTCGAGGAGTTTCCGCTCAACGACCAAGAGATTCTGGTCCGCCACCTGCACAAGGTCGTCGTCGACTGGGTCGAGGCATACCGACGCGAGAATGCCCCGGCGCCGGCGGGAGTGTGATCGTGCCGGATACCCTGTTGCCCACCGGATTCGCCGAGCTGGAAAGCTACGCCCGCGTCTGGTGCCTGGCCACTGAAACCGAACGCTGGAACGCACGGATGGCCAGCACGATGGCCGAAATGCACGAGTTCTACGATGCTTTCTTCCCGCGGCTCGAAGAGGCGATCGACTACTGCGACAAGTTCACGCTCGAGGACCTGCCCGACGATGCGCTCAACCTGCTGCACATGATCTATTCGCTGATCATGGTCGCCATGGCCGTGGAGGTCATGCATCAACCCGTCCCGACCGACGCCGCGGATGCGGTGATGATCCGCACCGTCGAGCCGGCTCCCTGATATCCACAAGAAAGGACAGACCGTGAGTCTGCTCACCATCACCAAGCTCAGCGACTCCGTCGGCGCCGAGGTCACCGGCCTGGATCCCGCGCACCTGGCCGCCGACGATCCAGTGGGCGAAACCATCCTGGATGCCTTGGAGGACGACGGTGTTCTAGTCTTCCGCGGGCTGCATCTCGACCCCGAGTCCCAAGTCGCATTCTGTCGCCGCCTCGGCGCCATCGACCACTCCTCGGACGGTCATCATCCGGTCGCCGGCATCTACCCGGAGACGCTGGACAAGTCGAAGAACTCCTCGGCCGCCTATCTGAAGGCGACCTTCGACTGGCATATCGACGGCTGCACCCCTACCGGCGACGACTATCCGCAGAAAGCCACTGTCCTGTCGGCTAAGCAGGTCGCCGAGCGCGGCGGAGAAACCGAATTCGCCTCCTCATACGCGGCCTACGATGCGCTGACCGACGACGAAAAGGGCCGCTACGGCGCCTTGCGCGTAGTGCATTCGCTGGAGGCGTCTCAGCGCCGCATCACCCCCGACCCGACTCCGAAGCAGTTGGCGCTGTGGCGGTCCCGCCGCGATCACGAACACCCCCTGGTATGGACGCACCGCAGCGGCCGTAAGTCGTTGGTGCTCGGCGCTTCTGCCGACTACGTGGTGGGCATGGGCCGCGAGGAAGGCCGTGCCTTGTTGGCGGAGCTGCTGAACCGCGCCACCGTGCCCGCCTTGGTCTACAGCCACAACTGGTCGATCGGCGACACCGTCATCTGGGATAACCGCGGTGTGCTGCACCGGGCCGCTCCCTACGACTCCAGCTCGGAGCGCGAAATGCTGCGCACCACAGTGCTGGGTGACGAGCCGATTCAGTAGACCCCGGTGACCGACCACCACTCGCCGCGGCTTGCCCCGCTGCCCGCCGATGAATGGGACGACCGCAGCCGCCGCGCAATCGCCTCGCTGATACCCGTTGAGCGGGCTAACCCGATGGGTGCTGGCAATATCTTGTCGACCCTGGTGCGACATCCCGATCTGACGCGGGCGTATCTGCCGTTTAATACCTACTTGCTCAACGGCTCCACGCTGTCGGCGCGGGTGCGCGAGGTGGCCCTGCTGCGTGTGGTGCATCGGCGCGGCTGCGACTACCTGTGGTCTCATCATCTTCCGATCGCGCAGCGAGCCGGGTTGAGCGCTGAGGAAATCGATGCCATTCGCGACGGTCAACTCGCCGACGATAGTGATCAGTCGGTGCTTTCCACAGTGGACGACCTCATTGACGAGGGCACCATCTGCACTCCAACCTGGCATGAGTTGGGTCGACATTTCTCCGACGACCAGCGCATGGACCTGGTGTTCACCGTTGGGGGTTACTGCCTATTGGCCATGGCAGTCAACGCCTTTGGCATAGAAGATGAGGAACTGTGACACTCGGCCTAACAAGTCCCGATAGGCGCTATTTCCAGTAAGGGTTCTTAACCGCTTCAAGGGCTTCGGTCACGTAGCGATCCAGTGGCTGCCGGTTGGTCGACCGCAACACCCACTGCTGGAAGGCGAAATCGGCTGCACCAAAAGCGAGTTGAATCAACAAACCGGGACGCATGTCGGTCTCGGGGTCGGCACCCATGCGCTCGGCGACGAGCTTCATCGCCCGTTCCTTGTCGGCGGGCGTGTGGATCGTTGCCTTGTCTAGCAGGCCGGGCGCGACCAGCAGCGCTGCCCGCCACTCCTCGCAGTCGGCGCGGTCGAATGACCGGGTCCGCGTGATGATGGCGTTGATCAGTGCGACATCGGGTGACTCGCTGGCGGGCCGCTTCTCCAAGTGGTTGACGATCGCGGCACCGCCATAGCGCACGGGTGCCAGCAGCAGCTCCTCCTTAGTCGGCACATGCCGGAAGAAGGTGCGCGGTGAAACGCCTGCGGCAGTGGCGATCTCCTCGGTAGTAACGGCGTCGTATCCGCGTTCGACAAACAGCCGAAAGGCCGCTCGTCGGATATCGGCGCGGATCTGTGCGCGCTGGCGATCCCGGAGCGACTCGCCTTCGGTGGTCACCGGAAGCAGCCGATCCCACCGTCGACGTGAATGGTCTGACCGGTGATGAATGTCGCGTCACTGCCGAGCAGGAATGCGACCAGCGCCCCCACATCGGTGTGCACGTCGCCGATGCGCTTCATCGGAACACGCCCCACGGCCTTGTCGTACTCCTTGGGCGCGAACGACTTCCAGAACTTTACGCCGTCGGATTCAGCGAACGGGCAGATGACGTTGACCCGGATGTTGTCGCGTCCCCATTCCAGCGCTGCGACCTTCGACAGGCCGCGGATGCCTTCCTTGGCGGTGGCATAGCCGCCCCACTTGGGTTCACCACCTGTTCCCGTCCCCGAGCCGAGGTTGACGATGGACCCGCCGCCCGCTTCAACCATTAGCGGGTACACGGCCTGCATCAGCAGGAAGGTCGCGCGGGGACCGACGTCGTGGCCGAGTGCGAAGTCCTCGAGGGTGATGTTGACGAATGCCTTGGGCTCATTGGTGGCGATGGCGTTGTTGACCAGGCCGTGCGCCGTGCCGAAGGCGCCGACTGCGGCGGCGGTGATCCGCTGCGCGCTGTCCGGGTCGCGCAGATCGGCGACTAACTGTTCCACCCGTCCGATTGCCTCGAGCTCCGTGGTGGTCGTGCCCAGGGCCTCTTCCTGGATGTCGACCAACAGCACTTGCGCGCCGCGTTGGAGCAGTGCGGTCGCAACGCCCTTGCCGACGCCTTGAGCGGCACCGGTGACGATCGCGGCGTGCCCGCGCATCGAATCGGGATGGCTGTAGCTCATCTGACGGGTCCCATCTGCAGCTGCACGCCGCGGTGCATTTCGTAAGTGCTGCGCGCACCGCCCGGCAGCTCGATGAACTCCACCGGCGTCCCGTCCGGGTCCTTGACGAAAAACATTCGGACTCCGCCGATTTCGAACGGGTCCTGGTCCGGCGTGTAGCCGGCGTCGACGACACGGCGATGGATGTCGTTGAGTTCGGTTACCGACAACGACACGTTGTGGATCCCGGTGATACCCCGATGGGTCGGCTTCTGCTCCCCAGCTCGCTCATTGCCCAGGGAGAGCAGCTCAATCATCAGGCCGCCCAACAAACCGCCGACCACCCGGCCTTCCTGCTTACGGGTCGCGTGCAGTACCGCGTCGAAAGGCTCCCCGGAGATCAGGGATTCGAAGACGACGTCCATACCGAGCAGGTCCCGGTAGAACACCAGTGCACGGTCCATGTCCGTGACGCCCACGACAAGGTGACAGAACGACACATCGTCGAGGACGCCTTCGCCGGTCACGATGGCTTCGCGAGATTGGCAGCCGGGCGCCCGGCGAATAGCGGTAGATCCAGGTAGGTCTTGATGCCTGGTTCGGCGGCGCAGACGTCCGGGATGGCGTTGATGCAATGGTTCGCGGTGACCACCACGCCCGGGTTCTTCACCAGTCCCTCTTCGATCGTCTCCGGTTGCAGCCCCTTGAAGGTGAGGCTCACGTCGGGGTCGCCGGTGATCTCCACCTCGAAGCGTTCGCCCCGCCCCTCGAAATTCCAAGCCGGGTCAAGGTTTTCCTCACCCATCAGCCAGTTCACCGCCGCGGTGATGACCGGCTGGCCGTCGACGGTAGCTTGCCAGCGGAACCGGCGTGCGGCCACGGTGCCAGTGGTGATCGGGAAGGGTTCGTAGTCGATGTCGGCGGTCGCCACGGCGACATCCTGGATGGTGACGATGTTGGGATCGATCAGAAATCCCATGTGATCCGCGATCATCCGCACCGACTGCTTGAAGCCGGCTTCAAGCAGGCTGGCCATTGGCCCTTGGGTGGCTTCCTCCGGGGTGCCGCCGAAGCCCATGATGTGGCGCACCACATCGGGTGCGTTGTAGGTGCGGATGTCGGAGAACTCCTCGGCGCGCACATGGGTGACCGCGGACGAGAGCGAGGAAATCATCAGCGGGAAGCGCTCGGTGATGCCCCCGGGGTGGATGCCTGAACCATGCAGCGTCACACCGCTTTCCGTCGCAGCGTCGGCGACCGCCTGGTGCCGCGCGTTGCCCGGATCGGGGTATACCCAGCCGACCGGGGTGACCACGTTCTTGCCGGACCGCAGGATCGCGATGACCTCGTCGTCGTTGGGTACCAGCGGGCTGTACATGACGCAGTCGGCGTCCAGCGCGAGTATCTCGTCGATGCTCGAAGTAGCGGTGACACCAAGGTCTGTAGTCCCGATGATCCGGCCGACGTCGACACCATTCTTCTGCGCGCTGTGCACCCAGCAGCCCGCCAGCTCGAGCTGCGGGTGGTTGAGCACGCATCCGATGGCGGCCTTGCCGACGCCGCCGGTCGCCCATTGAATTACGCGAAGCTTGGACGAACTACTCATCGCTGTCCTTTCGATTGCACGCCTTTACACGTCAACGATCGAAATGGCACAGTATGACCCGCTGGCAGTGACTGTCAACAATGGTTTCGGGTAGGAAGGGCCTGTGCATGAGCGACCTGGACGGCAAGATCGCGATCGTCACCGGAACCAGCCGCGGCGTGGGCGTCGGCATCGCCCATGAACTGCTGCGCGCCGGCGCCACCGTCATCGGCTGTTCGCGCGGGCCGCTGGACACCATTCCCGGCATCGAATCGCAATGGGCGGCGCGTGCTTCGCAACGAGTCTGCGATCAAGGCGACTGCCGCTCGATCGACGCCTTAATCGCCGAGGTGGTGGCGACCCACGGTCGCGTCGACATTCTGGTCAACAACGCGGGCGGTACCGTCCCGGCGCCACACGTGGAGGACATTCCCGAACTCGTGCAACGCATTCAGGGCGCACCGCCCAGCAACGACGACTACGAACGCACCGCGCTGTTCCACGCGTTCGCGGTGCAGATGAACCTGATCAGTCCGCTCTGGTTCGCCATCCGCGCCTACCGGCAGATGTCGACGCAGGATGGCGTCGGCTGCATCATCAACGTCTCCAGCGGCGCCGGGCACCCGGCGGGCTCACCCACCTTGGTCTCCTATGGCGCGGCCAAGAGCGGCCTCAACCACCTGACTCGGTCACTGGCGCAGGAGTGGGGGCCGAAGGTGCGGGTCAACTGTGTGGCATTGGGCCCGACGATGACCGAGAACTTCCGGTCGTTCGTGTTGCCCAAAGACGATCCGACCGGCGAGAAGTATTTCGCCGCCGTTCCGTTGCGCCGGCCCGGCGAGCCCGCGGAAGTCGGACGGGTCTGCGTCTTCCTGGCCGGCGGGCAGGCCGACTTCGTCAACGGCACGACCATCGAATGCGACGGCGGCATGCTGCCCGGCGTGCTCTACGACGCGGGCCTCAAGACGATCACCGACCTGCTCTAATCCTCCGCACGGCGAGTTCCCAAGGCCCGCAACGGCTACCGTCGGCGTTTGGGCGCGCATGACGCGGCCTCGATGCCGGTGAGCAGCATTTCGAGGGCGCCGTCGAAGTCGTCGACCATCGTCGAACGCCGGCTGGTCTCGGATAGCGCGGCCAAGTGCGGGTGCTCGGCGCCGGCGAGGTCGCCGATGCGCTTCGCGACTGCCGCATTGGATTGTTCGCGGTCGGCTCCAGCGAGCGGGCCGGCCAATTCGACTTGGGCAGCGCCCATTACGAGGCTGAGCACTCCGCGAAACGCGGCGAGCACATCGAGGTCGCTCAATCCCGCGCGCCGGAGCGCCTCGATGAGGCGTTCGGCGGGAAGGTAGCCGGCGACCGATACCGTGCGGCGCGTCAATACCAGCGGCGCGGCATTGGGGTGCTGACGCACGCCCAGCCACCAGGCGGTCGCGATGGCTTTGACGTCGGCACGCCAATCGTCGGAATGGCGTGGCAGGCGGATGTCGGCGAGCACCGCGTCGGCGACGAGGCCCTCGAGCTCCTCGCGGTCTTTGACGTAGTTGTAGAGCGTCATAGGCCCGGTGCCCAGTGCGGCCGCCAGCGATCGCATGCTCAGGCCGGCGAGTCCATCCTTGTCGACGATGGAAATCGCCTGCGCCCGCACCTCGGCGAGAGTGAATCGTGCCCGCATCTGCGGCCGGCCTCCTCATTACGCGTACCCATTGACACGTACACCGTACGTAAGTTAAAACGTACGGTGTACGTATCTAGGGAAGGATCTCACATGACCGCTGCCTACGACACCACCCGGGTGTCCTTCATGTCGCGCGGCACCCGTTGCGCGGCCTGGCTCACTCTTCCCGACGGGCCCGGGCCGCATCCTGGCCTGGTGCTGGCCCACGGCCTGGGCGCCACGCACGGCATGTCGCTGTCCCAGTACGAGCAGCATTTCGCGCGATCCGGGGTCGCAACGTTGGCGTTCGACTATCGCTATACCGGCGAGTCGGACGGTGAGCCGCGTCAGCAGTTCAGCATGTGCGGGCACCGGCAGGACGTGGCCGCGGCCTGTGACTATTTGCGCGGGCACGCCGATATCGACGCTGCCCGGCTGGGATTGTGGGGAACCAGCCTGGGTGCGATGCACGTGCTACAGGCGGCGGAACACGGGCTCGACGTCGCGGCGGTGGTGGTGCAATGCCCGATCGTGCACGGTCCGGGAACGCTGCTGCGAAGCGGCCTGCTACCCGCCTTGCGGCTCACGCCGGCGATCGTTGCCGACGCCATCGGCCGGATTCGAAGGGTGGGCCGAACCTACGTCCCCATCGTTGGCGAGCCCGGCGGCTTGGCCGCGGTGACCGGCGCGGGCGCGTTGGACGGCTGGTATTCCACCGTGTCGCCCGGGTGCACGTTCGACAACCGGATGGCGGCGATGGACGTGCTCGGCATCGCGTCGAGCAGCGCGAAACGCGAGGCAGCGAAAATCAAAGTGCCGCTGCTGGTTTGCGTTTCACGTCGGGAAACCTTGATGGACCCGCGCCACGCCGAAGACGTCGCCGCTGCGGCACCGCGCGGAATCGCGCGGCACTACGACGGTGATCACTTCCAGATCTATCACCCGCCGCTGCGCAGCGAGCTGCTCGCCGATCAGACCGCCTTTTTACAGGAGCACTTGGGTGTCCGAGTCGGCTAACACGTTGCGGGACAACGACACAAGGCTCGCGGAATTGGCTTCCGATATCAGCGCGACGCAGTGGGCAGAACCGAGCCTGTGCACCGAGTGGACCAATCACGAAGTACTGGCTCATCTCGTTATCGGATACAGTGTCGCGCCGTCCTCGGTCGCCGCGAGCATGCTGCGGCATCGCGGTTCGTTCGACGCCGCGAACACCAAACTGGCCCATGGCCTGGCGGCACGGCGCAGTCCAGACCAATTGCTCGGCGACTTTGTGCAGCTGGCGCGCCGACCCCGAGGAATCGGCCGCCTTTTCCCGAGGCGGCTGCTGCTGGGCGACCACGTCATCCATGAACTCGACATCGCGTATGCGTTGGGCAAAGCGTCGGCGGTGCCCGTATCGACCGTCGTCGCTGTGCTGAACACTCAAGTTCGAGTGCCCAACCCGTTCGTCCCGGCAGCAGCGCGGGCTCGTGGCCTCAATCTGCTTGCCAGCGACGCCGACTGGTCTCGTCGCGCCGATGGGCCCGCGGTCACGGGGCAAGCCGCCCACCTCGCATCCGTTCTCGCGGGAAGGCCCTGGGCGCTGCGGCACCTGAGCGGCGACGGCGTCGCAGTACTTTCGTCTCGAATGTGAGATCGCATAACGGCGGCGTGCGCCGTCGGCGTTGACTGTGTGTCTCGGGTGGTGACACGTCGACCGAGTCCACCCGCAGCGCACGCCCGGAGCCGTACCCGCACAAGACCGGGGGCGCGGTGGCGGGTCGCGCCCCGGTGGGCGTCTAATTGGCGGATGGAACTGATGAACCCCACCGACTCGGTATTTCTGCTGGGCGAATCCCGTGAGCACCCGATGCACGTCGGTGGTCTGTCGCTATATGAGCCCCCCGCCGGCGCCGGTCGGGAGTTCGTGCGAGAGTTCTACGACAGCCTCGTCGCGCAGCAGGATTTCCAGCCCACCTTTCTCAAGCGCCCGGCGACTTTCTTTGGCGGAATCGCCAACCTCGGGTGGTCCTACGACAAGGACGTCGACCTCGACTATCACGTTCGGCGCTCCGGGCTGCCCTCTCCCGGGCGGGTCCGCGATCTGCTCGAGTTGACTTCGCTGTTGCACAGCAGCCTGCTTGATCGCCACCGCCCGCTGTGGGAGGCGTACGTGATCGAAGGCCTCAAGGACGGCCGCTTCGCGATCTACACCAAGATGCACCACGCCCTTATCGACGGCGTGTCGGCACTGAAGCTGATGCAGCGCGCACTGTCCAACGACCCCGACGACGATGAGATCCGGGCACCCTGGAGCCTGCGCAAACCCAAACCGGACGCTGCGCCGTCGTCGCGGCTGCGTTCGCTGATGCATACGGCGGGATCGCTTGCCGCACTTGCCCCGTCGACGGTGTCACTGGCCCGTGCGGCGCTGTTCGAACAGCAGCTGACGCTGCCGTTCGGAGCCCCGCGCACCATGCTGAACGTCAAGATCGGCGGCGCCCGCCGCTGCGCGGCGCAGTCATGGTCGGTGGACCGAATCAAGAACGTCAAGAGCGCGGCGGGGGTGACGCTCAACGATGTCGTCCTGGCGATGTGTTCGGGCGCTTTGCGGTATTACCTGCTAGAGCAGGACGCCCTGCCGGAAGCACCGCTGCTGGCGATGGTCCCGGTGAGCCTGCGTCACGAGGACGAGGCCGACGCCGGCGGCAACCTGGTCGGAGCCATCCTGTGCAACCTGGCCACCGACATCGACGATCCCGCCAAGCGGCTGGAGACCGTCAGCGAGTCGATGTACAAGAACAAGACGGTGTTCGCCCAGTTGCCGCGAGTTCAAGCTTTGGCGCTTTCCGCGGTGAACATGAGTGCGCTGGCGATGTCGATGGTTCCCGGATGGGTGAGCTCGACGTCGCCGCCTTTCAACGTCATCATCTCGAACGTGCCGGGCCCCCGTGAGCAGATGTACTACGGCGGTGCTCGCCTGGACGGCAGCTATCCGCTGTCTGCGATTCTCGATGGCCAAGCGCTGAACATCACCCTGGTCAGCAATGCCGACAAGCTGGATTTCGGTCTGGTCGGGTGTCGGAGCAGCGTCCCGCACATGCAGCGCCTGCTAGCGCACCTGGAGTCGTCGCTGAAAGATCTGGAACGCGCCGTCGGAGTCTGAGCCCGGTGCCAAAACTCAGTGCGGGTGTGTTGTTGTACCGGATCCGCGACGGTGTCGTCGAAGCTTTGATCGCGCATCCGGGCGGGCCGTTCTGGGCCCGCAAGGACGACGGGGCGTGGTCGATTCCGAAAGGTGAGTACACCGACGGCGAAGATCCCTGGGCCGCGGCGCAGCGCGAGTTCTCCGAGGAGCTGGGCTTAGCCGTTCCGGATGGGCCACGCCTCGACCTCGGCACGGTCAAACAACCAAGTGGCAAGGTGGTCACCGCCTTCGCCGTCCGCAGCGACCTCGACGTTACCGAAGCCCGCAGCAACACCTTCGAACTGGAGTGGCCGAAGGGCTCGGGCACGATGCGGGAGTTCCCCGAAGTCGATCGGGTCGGGTGGTTCCCGGTGGCGCAGGCACGCAGGAAACTACTCAAGGGACAGCTGGCCTATCTCGATGCGTTGATGGCGCGTCGAGAGTTGGCGGGCTGCACCGAAGGGGTTTGACGAGCGGAAGGATGTTCCAGACGTGAAGACGTTGCGAACACCCGACGAACGCTTCGACGACTTGCCAAACTTTCCTTGTACTGCAAGGCATTCCGATGTTTCCGATAACGGCGGCGGCACGCTTCGGATCTTCTGGGTCGGGCTACGATGCGCCGTTCCCCGATGACCAACACCGCGCCGCTAAGCGCTGCGGCGCCGCTGGCGGCGGAGCACGACAATGATCACCGTCACCGCGATCACCGCGAGCACGAATCCGGCGAACAGGATCAGCTCGATGGGGATCACGACATCGTGATCGACGTAGATCACCTGCCGGTAGGTGTCATCGTTGGCGGCGTTGCCGAACGTGAAGTCCGAGGAGATTCGTTCCGGCTTAGGGATATTCACCGCGAGCTTGGTCAGATAGCCGCCGTGATTCGCCGTCAGTTCACGTAGCAGCGAATTCTGAACAGCGGCAGCGATGTTGCCCGCGAACTGAACTTGGACGGCCTGGGCTGAGGCATCGGCGTCGGTGCGCTGCTGTCGATGATCGGACAGCGTGAAGATCGTGACTTGTTGTGGGCCCCCGGCGGCCGCGCAAAGGCGCATGGGATAGACCAATTGCGTCGATGGGAAGGTCATCCGCACTGGGTTGAGACCACCCACGATGGGGTTTGAACTGGTCAGCCGGATCGCGACGAACGACCAGCCGTCGCGTAGGTAAGGGCCCAGTGCTTCCGACACGGCGGGACGGATGGCATAACCGTTGTCGCCCAACCACTTTTGCAATCCGCTCAGGTCACCGCCGGCCAGCGTGGTGGCCTCCAGCGGCCCGAGGTGGACCTGGTTGACCACCGTGGGTCCCCTGGGAGCCGCGGCCTCGAGCGGGGCGTGCGCAGCCGAACCCGTCTGCCCCAGCACCCAGTGCCGGCGCTGTTGGACACGAGGGGCGGTGAGGGTGTCCAGCTCGGTGAATGTCGCCTTGTCGCCTTCCGTGACGGTCGCCGGCGCGGGGGTGGGCACTACCAGGGCGACGTTGTTCGTGTCGGCGTTCAGGGCGATCTGCATGACGACGGTCTCGCTGGATCCATCCCAATGTACCAGCGCCACTTCATGATTCATGGTGGCCTGGCCGCCGGCGGGAGGGACCACCGCACCGCACGCACAGGCGTGACCCGGAGCAGCTACGGCCACATTGGCCAGGGTAGCCAAGAAAACGGCGATCAGGCCCAACCCGCATGTACGAGGCACCTTCATGGCGACATGCTAGTTGCTGAAGCGGGTACGGTCACGCCGTTCTCAGTGCGAATTAAGGTGCGGCATGCACAATGTGAGCATGACGACTGCGTCGATTCAGCAGCCCCCAGAACCCGCCGACCAGGCCGAATCCCAAAAGTTGCTATTCGGATTCCTCGATCCGGCCAATCGGGCCGATCCATATCGGCTGGGCGCACAGTTTCGTGACCGTGGGCCGATCCTGCTGCCCGACGCGCACCTCGTCGTTTTCTCGAGCTACCGCGACTGTGACGACGCCCTGCGGCACCCGTCGTCGAGCAGCGATCGGATGAAGTCGTCGCGCGCCCAAGAGCAGGTCGAAGCGCAGATCCGGGAACTCACCGCCGCCGGTGCGCCGCCGCCGGCGCAAGTGCCGCCGGGATTTCTGTTCCTTGACCCCCCCGATCACACGCGGCTGCGCAAGTTGGTCAGCAAGGCGTTCGCGCCGAAAGTGGTCAGTGCGCTGCGGCCCGACATCAGCGTCGTGGTGTCCGGAATGCTCGACAGGATCGCCGAGAAGGGCTGCTTCGACGTCGTCGAAGACTTCGCTTATCCGCTGCCGGTGGCGGTCATCTGTCGGCTACTCGGTGTGCCGCTGGACGACGAGCCGCAATTCAGCCATGCGTCAGGACTACTCGCGCAATCACTGGACCCGTTCGTCACGTTCACCGGCTCGGCCTCCGATGGCCTGCAGGAACGCCTCGACGCCGGTGCGTGGTTGCGGGAGTACCTGCACGGCTTGATCGATCGGCGGCGCTCGCAGCCCGGTGACGACTTGATGTCGGGCCTTGTCGCGGTGGAGGAGTCCGGCGATCAGCTGGCCGAGGAAGAGATCGTCTCGACCTGCCTGCTGTTGCTGGTCGCCGGTCACGAGACCACGGTCAACCTGATCGGCAACGCCATCCTGGCGATGCTGCGGCAGCCGTCGCACTGGGCTGCGCTCGGTGCGGACGCCAACCGCGTCTCGGGGGTCGTCGAGGAGACCCTTCGGTATGACCCGCCGGTGCAAATGGTTGGCCGAATTGCCCTAGAAGACATGATGATTGGCGGCATCGAGGTGCCCGAAGGTGACGTGATGATGCTGCTACTGGCCGCGGCGCATCGGGATCCCACCGAATTCGATCGGCCCGACATCTTCGACCCGGATCGGGGAGTACTGCGGCACTTAGGTTTTGGGCGAGGGATTCACTATTGCCTGGGCGCCTCGCTGGCGCGGATGGAAGCCGGCATTGCCCTGTCGGAGGTGACGGCGCGTTTTCCGCAGGCGCGCCTGGACAGCGAGCCGCAGTACAAGGCGAACGTCACGCTGCGCGGACTATCGGAGCTGACGGTGGCTGTCTGAAAGCTGCGGGTTGCGATCAGTGACCCGGGCCTAGCTTGGGCGCGAACTCCGGGCAGTAGTAGGTGACCGAAGCGGCGATGAAGAAGGCGGACTGATTCCGGTCTAGACCGGAGTGCTGAATAAGGTATTGGTACGCAGCCTCTTGGTAGTCGAGCATGGCGCACACTTCCTGGGCATCCTCGATCACGGCGGCATCCGGTGCGTTGACCCCGATCCCATTTGCGCGCACCTGACGGAGGAAGTCATCCGTTGGAGTTGCCTGCGCGACCGGCGCCGCCCCTACCAACACAAGCCCGCTAGCCGCCAAGATTCCCAGGGGCTTCCGCGCGGCCGCCACAGCGTTCATTCGTTGACTTCCTTTCGACCTATCGATCAAGGATCTGCTTCCACCGCCGGTCAATACGGAGGGAGACCATAAGCGGCCTCAGTGCACGTGGACCAAACAAGCGGTAAAGAATTATGACCCATCACGACGCCATTTGCCTGCCTGCCAAAAGGCACGGCTCGGCATGGGTTAGCGGCTTTCGATCCCGCCGCTTATATCCAAGGCCCGGCAAGATGTCGCCGCGGCTGAATGTGACCCGCTGCTCGGGGCCTATCCAGGGGTGTATTGCGGGCAGAAGTATTGCACCGAGACGGCCACGAACATGGCGGATTGCTTGTCGTTCAGACCGGAGTTCTGGTCAAGGTATTGGTAGGCCGACTCTTGGTAGTCGAGCATGGCGCACACTTCCTCGGCGTCCTCAACCAAGGCGGCATCTGATTTGTGCAGCCCAACTCCATTTGCGCGCACCTGTCGAAGGAAGTCATCCGTGCCACTTGCATGTGCGACCGGGGTGCCCGACGAAAGCGCGATGGCCGCCAAGATTCCTAGGGGCAAGGACCTCATGAATGTCGATGAGTTCATCCGTTGACTTCTTTCCGTTAACCGTCTAGACATCAACGATCCGCTTTCGCCGCGGGCACTGCAACGGATTTTCGCTTCTAGGTAGCTGTGCAAACGCTGTGTGGACCTCGCGCGAAGTGGCCTCCCGCGCGGATTCCGAACGTGTAGTGAAGCCCGCCCGAGCTGCGGGAACGCAATCGGCTCTAGCCGAGGCCCGGCACGATATCGCCGAGGCTGAAGCTGACTGGTTGCTCGAGTTGCTCGTAGTTGCATGAGCGCGGATCGCGGTCGGGACGCCACCGGCTGAATTGCGCGGTGTGGCGAAACCGCCGACCTTCCATGTGGTCGAAACGGACCTCGACGACCCGCTCGGGCCGCAGCGGGACAAATGAGAGGTCCTTGCCGGCGTTCCACCGGGAGGTTTCGTGCTTGCGTGGGGTTCGTTCGCCGGCCTCGGATGCGGCCCAGTTCCACGGGTGGTCTTCGAAGCCGGTGACGAGTGGCTGCAGCTCGGTGAACAGCCGCCGCCGTTCGGCCATCGGAAACGCGCCGATCACGCCGACCGACGCGAGCTGGCCGTCACCTTGATAAAGCCCGAGCAGCAGGGACCCAATCGTGTCGCCGCCCGATTTGTGCACTCGATAACCCGCGACCACGCAGTCGGCCGTCCGCTCGTGCTTGATCTTGAACATGACGCGCTTATCCGGCTGGTATGTGCCGGTCAGCGGCTTCGCGATCACCCCGTCGAGACCCGCCCCCTCGAATTCCTCGAACCATTGTTGTGCGGTGTGCAAATCGGTGCTCGCCGGCGTGACATGAAACGAGTGCCCGGAATCCGTCAAGGCTTCAACGAGGGCGGCGCGCCGCTCGCTGAACGGGCGCCCGGTGAAGTCATCGTCGCCGAGGGCCAGCAGGTCGAACGCGATGAATGCCGCCGGGGTGTGCTCGGCGAGCATTCGCACCCGCGAATCGGCCGGGTGAATACGTTGTTGCAGTGCCTCGAAGTCCAGGCCGTGATCGGTGGCGATCACGATTTCACCGTCGATCACGCAGCGCTGCGGCAGCTCGTCCCGGGCCGCCGCGACCAGCTCGGGGAAGTATCGGGTCATCGGGCGCTCGTTGCGACTGCCCAGTTCAACTTGATCGTCGTCGCGGAAGCAAATGGATCGGAATCCATCCCATTTGGGCTCATACGACGCATCCGGCGGGATTGCCTTGACCGATTTGGCCAGCATCGGCGAAACCGGTGGCATGACGGGCAAGTCCATTGGTTCATTCTGACGTGCGCCGTGCTGGAATCGAGAGATGGCTGCGGCAGCAGAAGAGCTCGACGTCGACGGCGTCTCGGTGCGACTCTCCAACCCGGACAAGGTGTATTTCCCGAAACTGGGATCCAACGGCACCAAGCGGCGGCTCGTCGAGTATTACCTCGCGGTGGCGCGCGGCCCGATGCTGGACGCCCTGCGCAACCGGCCCACCCACCTGCAGCGCTTTCCGGACGGCATCGACGGCGAGGAGATCTACCAGAAGCGGATACCGCAGCATCATCCCGATTACCTGCAGACTTGCCGGGTTACCTTCCCGTCGGGACGGACCGCCGACGCGCTGATGGTGACCCACCCGGCGGCCATCGTCTGGGCGGCGCAGATGGGCACGGTCACGCTGCACCCGTGGCAGGTGCGCTGCCCCGACACCGAGCACCCGGATGAGCTGCGCATCGATTTGGATCCGCAACCCGGCGTCGGCTTCGAGCAGGCGCGCTCGGTTGCAGTCGATGTGTTGCGGCCGTTGCTCCACGAGCTCGGCCTGGTCGGCTATCCCAAGACCTCCGGGGGGCGCGGGATCCACGTGTTCCTCCGGATCGCCACGGGCTGGGATTTCATCGCCGTCCGCCGGGCGGGTATCGCGCTGGCGCGCGAGGTCGAACGCCGTGCGCCGCACGAGGTGACCACGTCGTGGTGGAAAGAGGAACGCGGCGAGCGCATCTTCATCGACTTCAACCAAAACGCCCGGGACCGCACGATGGCCTCGCCGTACTCCGTGCGACGCACGGCGATCGCGACCGTGTCGATGCCGCTGACGTGGGACGAGTTAGCCGGCGCGGAGCCGGACAATTACACGATGGCGACCGTGCCCGACCTGGTGTCGGGCCGCGACGACCCATGGGCCGGCATGGACGAAAAGGTGCAATCCCTGACCCGGTTGCTGGACATGGTCGAGGCCGATGAAGAGCGCGGCCTGGGCGATATGCCCTATCCGCCGAATTACCCGAAAATGCCCGGCGAACCGAAACGAGTGCAGCCGAGTCGGGATACCGATCTGACCAGGAAAAATAAGTCGAATTGAATGAAGCTGCGCGATAGGTGCGCATGCCGGTGGTGATTAACCTCTGCAATTACCGTCCGCGTGCATGCCACATTCTGGCATTCTGTCGTCAAATCGTCGCGTATCGCCGTGGTACGGGAATTACTGCGGTCTAGGCGACGACGGCCGGGGGCCTAACGAATGGAGCGGCATGTCTGGTCTCAAGAGCAAGCTCATCCTCGCGGCGATCCTCACCGCTGCCGCCACCGCGACCGCGGGATGTACGGTGCCTTTCACGGTTGACTGCGGCACTTTCACCTGCTCTTTGGGCTAACTAGTTCCTGACGGGCGAGGCGCCTGTCGGCAGAATCATCATCGTCACCGGAAATTTCAGCGTCGCGCTGCCGCGGGAGAGCGTGCAGTACACGATTTCCATTTCCAGCGGCGCCTGCCGTATCGGGCGGGTTTCCATCTCCAGGTGGGGCTCGAGGTAGTGCGGGGTCGCAAGCCAGTTGAGGCCGCGCTGGATTGAATCGACCAAGTTCATCCACCCGACTCTACGCTTGCGCTGAAAGGTGTTGTTGCACAACACTTTCACTAAATCAAGGTGCGATGGTCAGCGCGGCTTCAAAGATAGCGGGGACACTTCCGGGTCCGTTGTTGTCGGCTGGCCGACTACGACTGTGCCGGCCGCGGCAGCAGCCCCCGGCGGCCCACCAGGGTTGCGCCGCTGCGCGACGGCAACGCCCAGGCGGCGACCAGAGCGATCAGCGCACCGGTCGCGCCGGCCACCGGCGCCGGCCCTGCCGGTCCACACAGCACCATGTAGCCAAAGGCCGAACCGACGACAAGCAAAGCCGAATGGAGCAGTGTCCAGCTCAAGATCGAGCGCAGGCGGAACGACAACGCGATGCCGAGTAGCAGCGCAACCACGTGACCAACGGCGGTGAAGTCCGCACTCAAGGCTGCGGCGATGGCGTTGCCGAGCCACCAACCGATCCAGATGGGCCGCCAGCGTGACGGTATAGACGCGGTGAGCGCCCCCAGGACACACACCGCGCCGTAACTCATCCCCACGTCGGTGGCGCGCGCTAAGGACATCGGCAACCAGCCGGCCGTGAGCGCAGTGGCCAGCCAAGCGGCGACGACCAAGGTAGCGCCAATGTGGCCGAGTGTGAATGTGACGACCAAACCCTTACTGCGCCAGATCAGTTCGCCCAGGGCCAGTAAGCACACCAGGCCCGGCAGCCAAAGCAGCACATGTCCGCCGTCGCTGAGAAATGCGCTGCCGACCAACGTGGCCACGTGGCCGTTCGCCAGATTGTGCACGTTGGTGCTCATCTCACTCACCGCGACGTCGTGTGTGTGCGGGCCGAGCGCCGTCAGTAGGAAAGACACCCCCAGCAGCATGGCGGCGTACCCGATGGTGACAGGCAACCACGCCGCCACGGACACCAGCCGCGATCTCATCGTTGTCCAACGATTTTCGCGGAGCACTGTGGTTGCACCTTCGTGGGTGTTCCGGGAAGCGATCGGCGGCCAACTGCCGCCGTATGGGTCAACAGCCATGTCAGACATGCCTATTCCCCCTTCGCGTCGTCGATATCCATTGTGACGGAGCCGGAGCGGTGTGGCGGGTGAGACCAGTCACAGTCACGGACCAGCAGGTCAGCGAGGGTTTCTCGGCGCACCAGTGCGCGAGGCCGGCCGTTGGTGACCGCGATCAGGGGCGGACGGCCCACCAAGTTGCAGGCGGCGCCCATCGAATAGTGATAGGCGCCAGTACACGCCACCGCCAGCAGATCGCCGGGATGGACGTCGTCGGGCAGCTCGATGTCACGCGCGATCTCTTCCCCGGCCTCGCAATGCCGGCCCACGATGGTGACGGGTGTGGTTGAGGTTTGTTCGTGCCAGTTCGCGAGCGCCACAGTATGTTTCACGCCGCGCAATCCCTCATGCGGGTTGTCGGCCATTTCACCGTCCACGACGACGAAGGTGCGCCCCTCGGGCTGGTGTTTGACGGCGATCACCCGGTACAACGTGATTCCCGCACGCGCCGCGATCGCTCGGCCCGGTTCGATCACGATCTGCGGGCGCGGGTAACCGTAGTCGGCACAAGCGGATGCCAGCGCATCTTCGAGGACTGCGGCGAGTTCGGGTGGGCCGAAGTCAGGGTCGCCGGCGACATAGGGAACCCCGTATCCGCCGCCGAGGTTGAGCTCACCGAGTACGACGCCGTGGCGATCGCGCACCTGCGTCATCAGGGCCACCAATTCCCGGATCGCCGCACCGTAGAGCAGGGGGTCGGTGAGTTGCGATCCAAGGTGACAGTGCAATCCGACCAGGTTCAGCGACGGCTGATCCAGCACGCGCTTGACGGCACCGGTGGCCAGGCCGTCCGCCACGGTGAAGCCGAAGCCGTCGTCGCGCTGTCCGCGAGCCTCGACGTCGGGAATCACCCGGATCAGCACGCCCTGGCGACGGCGAACCCGCGCGGCCAGTAGCGCGATCTCGTTCGGGGAATCGATGACGATGCGGCCTACCCCGGCGTCGAGGGCGCTGTCCAGCTCGGCGGCGGCCTTGGCATTGCCGTGCAAGATGATCCGGGACGGCGCCACCCCGGCGGCCAATGCGGTGGCCAGTTCTCCCGACGACCAGACATCCAGGCCGGCATCTTCGGCGGCGGCCCATTCGGCCACCGCGGTGCTCAACAGCGCCTTGCCCGCGTAGACCAGTTCGACCCCGGGCAGCGCGGCCCGATAACCGCGGAGACGGGCCCGAAAGTCCTGCTCATCCAGCACATAGGCGGGTGTGCCGAACTCGGCGGCGATGTCGGTCGCGGCCACGCTGCCGACACAGAGCCGGCCCAATTCGTCGATGGAGGCACTCAACGGCCAGATTGCGCGATCGAGTTGTGGACGCAGTCCGTGCCGAGGCGACAAAAGCAGCTCGAACAGCGTCATACTTCCAAGTTGAGGTCTGCGGCGGTGCCCGGCCACCGTCTTAACGAATTTTTCACACCCGCGTGATCAATCTTCACGAATTTTGCGGTGGCGATGCGATCTCCGCCCCGGCTCGCCGCAATCTGCGCGCTTCTGCTGATGTTTTGCTGCTCTTGGACGCCCCATGCTGGCTAGCCTGAGCGAGATTGATCCACGTGCGGGGACGCCGCTGGTGGATTGGAGTGAACTTGGCGTGAGCGGACGCGGCTGTGGGAAACCCAGCCCGCGGAGATGGGCGCGGCCATCGCACGGCTGAATCAGGCAGTGTCGGACATCTCCGCCACGTATGACGGCGTACGGCCCGTCGAGCAGGGCGAGGGCGACAGTTTCGTTGCGGCGTTCGCCCGTGCCTCCGACCCGGTCGCGGCGGCATTGGAGTTGCAGCGGGCACCCCTGACGCCGGCTGAGCGCGAGGTGGTGCGGCTGGTCAGCGGGGGACTGGGCAATAGCGACATCGCCACAGGACTTTTCGTGTCACCGCGTACGGTGCAGTCCCATCTCACGCACGTCTGCACCAAGCTGGGTTTGACTTCTCGCCTACAGCTCGCTCGGGAAGCCGCCCGGCACGCTCAGGCGACGTGAGTGATGCAGATCGACGCCTCGCCGAACTCTTGACGACCCCGTCCCGGGGCTGTTAGACATGGCCTGCGTTACTTATTTGGGCGATCGCTCAAAAAGTACTCGGTGGAGGTTGCCATGGGCCGAATGGACGGCAAGGTCGCATTCGTGACCGGTGCGGCGCGCGGGCAGGGCAGAAGCCACGCGGTTCGGCTCGCGCAGGAGGGAGCCGACGTCATTGCCGTCGACATCTGCCGGGACTTCGAGAACTCCCCGGTAGCTGGTGCGACGCCGGAAGACCTGGACATCACCGCTGGGATGGTCAAGGACGCCGGGGGGCGCGTCGTGACGGCCGAAGTCGATGTGCGGGATTTCGAAGCATTGAAAGCCGCCGTGGACAGTGGCGTCGAGCAGCTCGGCCGCCTTGACGTCATCGTGGCGAATGCGGGCATCGGTACCACCGCGGGCAAGCTGCACAAGGCCAAAGAGGCGCTGTGGCAAGAGATGATCGATGTCAACCTGAGCGGCGTGTGGAAGACCGTGAAAGCCGGAGTGCCGCATGTGCTGGCTTCAGACCGAGGCGGTGCGATCATCCTGACGTCGTCGGTCGCCGGGAACAAGGCCTATCCGCATGTGGGTCACTACGTCGCGGCCAAGCACGGCGTCATCGGGCTGATGCGGTCGTTCGCCGTCGAATTAGGGCAGCACATGGTCAGGGTCAATGCCGTCCTGCCGACGCACGTGGGTTCGCCGCTGCTGTTGAACGAGGCGACCTACCGCGCCTTCCGGCCGGAGCTGGAAAACCCTGGACCCCAAGATCTTGCGCCGGTGTGCCAAAGCTTTCACTATCTGCCGATCCCGTGGGTGGAGCCCGAAGACATCAGCAACGCAGTGTTGTTCCTTGCCTCCGACGAAGCGAGCTACATCACCGGGGTAGCGCTGCCGGTGGACGCCGGCAGCTGCCTGAAATAAGGGAAAGCTTCGATGACCGTCACCAACGACACCGAGGTCTACTACGACCCTTACGACGTCGGCATCAACTCCGACCCGTATCCGACCTACGCGCGGCTGCGCGACGAGGCCCCGCTCTATTACAACGAGCAGTACGACTTCTGGGCGGTGTCAAGGCATTCCGATGTCGAGCACGGGCTGGCAAACTGGGAGACATTCTCGAACCGTCGCAGCGACATTCTCGAGTTGGTCCAGTCGAAATTCGATATGCCCCGCGGCGTCATGATGTTCCAGGATCCACCCGAGCACACGATGCTGCGCGGGCTGATGTCGCGGGTGTTCACACCGCGCCGAATGGCCGAAATCGAAGATCAGATCCGGCGGTACTGCATCCGCTGTCTGGACCCACTCGTCGGGTCGTCGGGCTTCGACATCATTGCCGAGCTCGCGTCGATGATGCCGATGCGGGTGATCGGAATGCTGCTGGGAATCCCTGAATCCGAACAGATCTCGGTGCGCGACGCCAATGACGCCAACCTGCGAACCAAGCCGGGAGCGCCGCTCAAGGTCGCCAACGCCGACTCGATCGCCGACGGCCGGATCTACGCCGACTATGTCGAATGGCGATCGAAGAACCCGTCCGACGATCTGATGACGACACTGCTCAACGTCGAGTTCGACGACGAGGATGGGGTGCACCGAAAGCTGACCCGCAAAGAGGTGCTGCATTACACCCAGGTAGTCGCCGGTGCGGGCAACGAGACCACCGGGCGGCTGATCGGCTGGCTCGCCAAGGTGCTCGCCGAAAACCCCGACCAGCGTCGCGAGATCAACCAGGATCGGTCGCTGCTGAACCGCACCGTAGACGAGACACTGCGCTTCGAGCCCACCGGACCGCACGTAGCACGGTGGATGGCAAAGGATTTCGAGTGCTACGGCACCACCGTTCCGGCGGGAAGTGCGATGCTGCTGCTGTTCGGCGCGGCCAACCGCGACCCTCGCCGGTACACCGATCCGGATACGTTCAACATCCGTCGCGACAACATCTCGCACATCACCTTCGGAAAAGGCGTGCACTATTGTCTCGGGGCGAACCTGGCCCGGCTGGAGGGGCGCGTCGCCCTGGACGAAATACTCAACCGCTGGCCCGAGTGGGATATCGACTACGACACAGCGCAGCTCGCATCGACCTCGACCGTGCGCGGCTGGGAGAGACTGCGGGTCGTGCTGCCCTGAGCCGCTTGGCTCAGCCCTGGGCTCCGCGGTCTCGGCGAGCCTTGGGTTCCGGCATCTCGAACCGGTCCAAGAGGCGATTGACCAGCGCGACGGCCGCGTCGTGCCCCCCGGAGGAACCCAGCCCTTCTTCCAAGATCAGGGTGCGGCCGATCGAGGCGATGAAGACCGCGATGGCCGCGGGCGGAAACTCGTCGGTATCGATGTCGTGTTCTCGGATGATGAAATTCAGAGCGGTGATCTGCTGCTCGCGCCACCGGTCCGACCACGCGGCGATCTCAGCACGAATCTCCTTGCGGTGGTTAGCAAGTCCCATGAACTCCAGCAACAGCCGGGTGTCCTTGGGCGCGATCAGCGTGTCCCAGAAAGCGTGCAGCGGCCGGTCGGAAGACAAGGCCTGCTGCTGACGCTCCAGATAGACAGCGGCACCGATGCGGAAGACAGCCAGATACAGCTCGTCCATAGTCGGGAAGTAGTAGTGCACCAAGGCCGGCTTGACGCCGGCTTTGGCGGCGACCCGCCGCGACGTGGCCGCGGCATAACCCTCTTCGACCATGATCTGACTCGTCGCCGCCACCAGCATGTCGCGCGTTGTGGAGTCCCGTGCCTTCGGTCGCTCAGATGCGGTCACAGTCCGGTCTTATCACACCGCGGGTTCGGCAACCATGCCGAAGAACGCGGCGCCGGAGTCTGGGATGCGATTCTGCTTGAACACATTGACGGCGTAGGAGACCAGAATCATCGAATACAACAGGTGCAGCAGCCGCTCGGCGTCCTCGGGTAACTCGTTGATGTCAAGGGCGTCGAGGTGGGCGATCGCTTCCTCGGCTCTTGGCGCGATGGCGTCGTAGAACGTGACGAGGTCGTCGTAGGGCTTGGACAGCCGCGCCTCGTAGCGTTGTGCTCGGGTCGGCAGAGCCCAACCGGCGACAAACGGTACGAGGTCGGCGAAACCTTCGGGCAGCGTCATGACGACTCCCCGGACTGGTGGGCGTTGACCGTGTCACGGACGACCGCGTGGAACTGGCGGATCAGCAATTCCTGGTCGCTGAGATGGAAGGTGTTCAGCGCCCGTGTCTTCAGCGCCGAATGTGTCGCTTCGATGGTGTTCACATCCTGCATCGCGAACTCGATTGTGCTGTCCACCAACAACTCCTGCGCCAACCGATCCCGCGCGTTTTCCGGCGGCACGAAGTACATGTCGATCTCGTAGATGTGCGAGTCGACGGTTTCCGGCCAGTAGGTGTAGGTGATGTAGTAGCCGCGTGCCCAGATCTGGATCGAGATGTTTGGGAAGACCCAGAATTGGTCGTTACCCCATGAGGCGATGCCGCCGCGGTTGAGGAAATCGGGGACTTCATTTCCGAGACCGATATCGGGCACATCGTCGGGACCGAAAAGCTCTGCGCGGAACAGCTTGTAGACCCAACGTTGGTCCTGTCGAGCGGGTCCGGCGGTGCCGGGGTCGCGCGGCGGCAGCGGCGGCGGCCCGGGTACCGAGGTAAGCATGTGCGGCCGGAACAGTTCGTAGTGGTAGGAGTCGACGGGCGGCACCATCTGCTCGGCTTTGGAGACGTCGGGATCGATGAAGCGGCCGTGCACGTAGGGCGGGTGGTACCACTCGCACACCGAGTCGACGGCCAGCTTCCAGTTGCCTTTGATCCGGGTCGAGAACCCGTAGCGCTGCGTCATCTTCTCGAACGGATATGACTCGATACCGAGCAGGCCATCGCCGAGGAAGCTGCGCAGCGGCAACGGATCTTGGGCCAGGTTGACGAAGATGAACCCGGCCCACACTCCGCAGTGCACCGGTGGCATGCGCAGGCTGGTCTTGTCGAGGTCGAAGAATTCTTCCTCGTTGGTGATGTGGTTGACCTTGCCGTCCAGGCCGTAGCGCCAGCCGTGATACTTGCAGGAGAACGCGCGGCAGGTGCCGGATGACTCCTCGCCCGGGTGCTCCTGCCAGACGACCTTGTTGCCGCGGTGGGCGCACACGTTGTGGAATGCATGAACGGTATCGTCGCGGTCGCGGGCGATCACGATCGAGGCAAGCCGGCCGGGTAGGTCGCGGGTGAAGTAAGAGCCCTTGCGCGGCAAGCGTTCAATACGCCCAACGCACAGCCAGTTTCGCTTGAATACGGCCTTGCGTTCGGCGGCGAAGAACTCCTCGGAAATCGAGTCTTCGTAGTTGACCGGGCCGGTGCCCAGCTCGGGGTAGTCGGTGGTGAACTTGCCGCGGCCGGTCGACAGTCGTTGCTGGATACTCGTCACGAGGGGACTCCTTCATGCGAGGATGCGCCATTGCTCCAGGGCTCTTCGTCCCAGGCCCGATCCAGCGGGGCCATCTCGCCGCCGAACGGGAAGAAGGCGCGCTGTGCGTAGGTTTCCCGCGCCAGACCGTGGCCGAGTTCGTCGAGGAACGCCCGCTTGAGTGGGTTGGTGAACAGCTGGCGTGAGTAGCGCAGCGTCAGTGGCGGGCGCTTGACCAGTTCGCGTGCGAGTTCCCAAGCCCGGTCCAGCAGTTGGTCCTTGGGCAGCACTTCGTTGACGACGCCCCACTCCTTGGCCTCTTGCGCGCCGAGCTTCATGCCGGTCAGCAGGAAGTAGCGGGCGCGGGTGTGGCCGGCCAAGAAGCTCCAGATGACGTGCTGGCCGTCGCCGGGCACCTGACCGCGAGGGAAGTGGGATGCGTCCTGGAAGTAGGTGTCCCCGGAGGCCAGCACAATGTCGCCGAGCAGTGCCACCTCGGAGTGGATGTTGCACGGCCCGTTGACGGCGCTGATCATCGGGACATCGACGTCGAGCACGTTGGTGATCAGATGCCTTGCATACCAAGCCTTTTCGTCGAGCTTGACCAGGCCACGGGTACCGGGCATCAGCAGGTACTCGGGCTTGTCGACCAGGTCTCCGTTGGGCAAGCGTCCCCAGTTGGCGTTGTAGTTCTCGCCGGTGCCGGTGTGGATCAGGACTTTGATCTCGCGGTCCCCGGCGATGTCGGCGAACGCATCCGACATGTCGTCGTGCGCACGCCAGTCCCAGACCAGGCTGCCGCCGTTGGTGTGGCACTGCATGAACAAGATTCCGTCGTCGGTGAGTTCGAATCGGTAGTTCGCATACCGATCCTGGTACTCGCTAAACCTCGTCCGCTTTGCCATAGAGCCGTCCCATTCTTTGAGCGATCGCCCAAATGGTCCCACCTCAGCCAGCAGCGGTCAAGGCTCAGCGCCCGTGTAGCAGCGCCACCACGGGCGCGAAGGATTCGATCTGCGACTGCTGCACTGTGACGTAATTGACGCCGAGGCATTCGCGGCGTGAACTCAGCAATTCCCCAACGCTTTCCGACGACCCGACCAGCACGTTGGGGTGATCGCGCAACAGGTCGACGGCAATGCCTGTCGACTTCGCCAGCCCCGCCAGCGCGGCATCGGCATCGTCGGTGATCTCGGTGAAGTACGGCGAACTCTCGACGTCGAGACGCCCGAACCGGTCACCGGCCGCGGCCGCGACGTAAGCGATTCGCTGCTCGGCGACCGCCCGTGGATCGTGGCCGTCGTCGTCACGGGCCACAAACGGCACGCTGGAGATGCTGACGATGTCGGCTTCGCGACCGGCCAGCGACAGGACACGCTGCCCACCACCGCCGATCATGATCGGCGGATGCGGTTGCTGCACCGGTCGCGGCCGTCCGGCGTATCCGTGCACCCGGACGAAGTCACCCGAATAGTCGAGCTCCTCGCCCCGCCAATGCGCCTTGATGAGCGCGACCACCTCGGTCAGCTTCGCGATCCGTCGACCGGGACGGTCGAACTCCAGTCCTAGTGCGCCGTACTCGATTTCGCTCCAGCCGGCTCCGATCCCCAATTCCAGACGCCCGTCGGAGAGCAAGTCAAGTGTGGCCGCTTCTTTGGCCAACACCGCGGGCACGTGATAGTCGACGCAAAACACCCGGCACCCGATGCGCAGCGTCTCGGTCACCGCGGCAGCGGCGGCCATCGCGGCAATGGGAGCGAGGTCTTGGCGCGGGGTGCGGGCGGCGCGCTGTGCGGGGCCAGGACCCAGGTAGTGGTCCGCGAGGAAAAGTGTTGAGTACCCGAGGTCTTCGACTTTGCGAACGGTATCGCGCCATTCGCGGCCGCCGGCGGCGTTGGTCGCTTGGACTGCGAAACGGAACGGCGGCCTGTCCATCACCGGACCCTAAATTGCCCGGCATTCGATATTCAAGGCCCGTTACTTGACCGCTGTTGACGCGGGGTGATAGTCATGGGAAGCCAGTTGGTTGGGCGATCGCTCAGGAAGATGGGACGAGGATTGAGCGCGAAGACGGCTGTGGTGACCGGTGGTGCATCTGGAATTGGCCGCGCCGTTGCCGAACGGTTGCGCAGTGACGGGCTCGCGGTGGCCGTCATCGATCTTTCCGCCACCGACGACGGCTTCGGGTACGTTGCCGACGTCACCGACCGGGCCCAGGTGGACACCGCCGTATCTGCGATCCGCGAGGCGTTCGGGCCGATCTCGGTGCTGGTCAACGCGGCGGGGGTGGAGGGCTTCAAGAAATTCATCGACATGTCCTTCGCCGATTGGTCCAAGGTCATCAACGTCAATTTGCACGGCGTCTTCCACAGCATTCAGGCCGTGCTCCCAGACATGGTCGAGGCGGGTTGGGGCCGCATCGTCAACATCTCGTCGTCCAGCACGCACTCCGGCCAGCCATTCATGGCCCACTACGTGGCGGCAAAGTCGGCAGTCAACGGCCTGACCAAGTCATTGGCCCTCGAATACGGGCCGAGCGGGATCACCGTCAACGCCGTTCCGCCCGGGTTTGTCGACACCCCGATGCTGCGTAGCGCCGAGAAGCGGCACCTGCTTGGCGGCACTGTGCAGGACCACATCGCACGCACCCCGGTGCGGCGAGTAGGCAAGCCGGAAGACATCGCCGCTGCGTGCGCCTTCTTCATCTCCGACGAGGCCAGTTACATCACCGGACAGATCCTTGGCGTCAACGGCGGTCGCAACACCTAGAGAGGGGCCTGGCAAGGACATGTACGACTCGGAACAACTCTTCATCGACGGGAAGTGGGCCGCCCCGGCTTCGGGTGAGGGTTCTCAAGCCGCCATCTCGGTGCTGTCCCCGCACAGTGAGGCCGTGATCGGGCGCGCGGAGTGCGCGGGGCCCGCTGACGTCAACCGCGCGGTCGATGCCGCCCGGGCGGCTTTCGACACCGGACCGTGGCCGCGCATGCAGCCGGCGGAACGTATCGAGGCGATCACCCGGCTGGCCGGCATCTATAAAGAGCGGCGAGCCGACATGGCCGCACTGGTCTGCGCCGAGATCGGCGCTCCGATCACGTTTGCCAAGAGGGCGCAGGTGGGGCTGCCGCTGACCATCATGTCGGCGTTCTGCAATTTCGCGTCCGGTTACGAATGGCAACAGGACCGTCCCGGCCTCTACGGCAAGAACATCCGGATCCGCAAGCTTGCCGTGGGCGTCGTCGCCGCGGTGGTGCCGTGGAACATGCCGCAATTCCTCACCGTGACCAAGGTGGTGCCGGCGCTGCTGGCCGGTTGTTCGGTGGTGCTCAAGCCCGCGCCCGAATCGGTGCTCGATGCCCAGCTGCTCGCTGAACTGGTTGCGGCAGCAGACCTTCCGCCTGGCGTGTTCAATGTGCTGCCCGGCGGCCGTGAAGTCGGTGAGCTCCTGGTGGCCCATCGCGGCGTCGACAAGGTCTCGTTCACCGGCTCCACGCCGGCCGGCCGGCAAGTCGCCCTTGCCTGCGCCGAAGGGCTAAAACAGGTGAGCCTGGAACTGGGCGGCAAGTCGGCGGCCATAGTGCTCGACGACGCTGATCCCGTGGCAGCAGCCTCCGGCATCCAGATGGCCAGCCTGGCCAACAGCGGACAGGTCTGCAATGCGCTGAGCCGGATCCTGGTGCCCGAGAACCGCAAAGGCGAGTTCGTCGACGCGCTGGCCGCCGGGATGGCGTCGATGACCGTCGGTGATCCGGCGCAAGCCGGCACCCAGATCGGCCCGCTGGTGGCGCAACGTCAACAGCAGCGGGTCCGCGACTACATCGAGTCGGGCAAAAGCGAAGGGGCGCAGCTGGTTATCGGCGGCGCCGACATGCCCGACGGCCTCGACACCGGTTGGTATGTGCGCCCGACGCTGTTCAGCGACGCGACCAATAACATGCGGATCGCGCGCGAGGAGATCTTCGGCCCGGTGCTGACCGTCATTTCCTACCGTGACGAGGATGAGGCGATCCGGGTCGCCAACGACTCCGAGTACGGGCTGGCCGGATCGGTGTTCACCGCCGACGTCGAGCGCGGGTACGGCGTCGCCGCCCGGGTACGGTCGGGCACCTTCGGCGTCAACGAGGGCTACATCATGGATCCGGCCGCACCCTTCGGCGGCGTCAAGAACAGCGGGTATGGCCGGGAACTCGGAGTCGAGGGAATCGATAGTTACACTGTGAGCCAATCGATTTCGGCCGCCGCAACCAATTAGCGGCTCGCGCGGCAACCGGGCGGTGCGCAACGCCATGATTAAGAACTTCGCAACCGGGGAATTGTCGTGGGAACCATCCAGAGATAAGGAAAACGCGTGGCCCCGAGTTTCCAGGACATCATCCAGTCCAAGTACCTGCTGCTGACCACCTTCACCAAGGACGGCCGTCCCAAGCCGACGGCGATCTGGGGTGTGCCCGAGGGCGACAAGCTTCTCGTCATCACCGACGACGGCTCGTGGAAAACCAAGCGGATCAACAACACACCCCGTGTGACGATCGCCAACAGCACGGCCCTGGGCAAGCCCAAAAGTGAAGAGGTCGGGGGAGTCGCCCGCGTGCTACCTAAGTCCGAGACGCGGCGGGTCTACAACGCGGTGCTCAAGCGGTATTGGTATCACGCCCCGTGGTTCTACCTGCACTCGATCGTCCGTGGCGGTATCGACAAGGTTCACGTCGGCCTGGAGATCAAACCCACCGCTTAGCAACGCTTCCCGCGGCTCTGCGCCGTTGGATAGGGTTGACGCGTGGCACCGGAACCGACCCGCACTCCATCGCCGATCTTGGCACTTGTCGCGGCTGCCCGCGTCGGAGTCGGAGCCGCGATGCTGCTCGCGCCGGATCGATTCTTCAAGCCCGACTCGGGTACCGAGACGCTGCTGATGCAGACGATCGGGATACGGGACCTGGTTATCGGGTCGGGTGCCTGCGTCGCGTTGTTGCGTGGCGGCGATTTCCGACACTGGGCCGCGATGGGCTTGGTCAGTGACAGCGCCGACCTGCTACTCGGGCTGCGCAGCCGACCCCTCGTCGGCACCAGGAGCGCGCTGATCGCGACGCTGGCGCCGGTACCGTTCGTCGGAGCCGGTGTGCGCGGCTTCGTCCGCGGCCTTCGCAAGACCGGCTAGTCGCCCGCCCTGCGTAACGCGTCAATCGCGTCAGCCACGGTCTGTCGCGGGTCCCGATAGCTAACGCCGAGTTCTTTCTCGCTGGGCGAATCATCGGATGCCGGTATCTGCGTGTAGTACTGCATTCCCGCCGAGGTGAACGGCGTATCGAACGGAAGAAGCCGCTTGGCTCTATCCAGAACCGCGCCCGCGACGCGTAACGCAGTGTCCGGAATCGGAAGCGCGACCATCGGCGTATCCGCGGCGTGGCCGAGCATCTCCGCGAGCTCGGCCGCCAGAACACGGTGGCCACCGGCGGTGTAGCGGCGCGGGCCGCGGCCGGGCTCCAGCAACGCGGCGTGCACCGCGGCCAGATCGCGCACGTCGACGATCAGCCACCCCCCGCTACGGCCGGGAATCACATGCATCCCCAACGCCGCTTTGAGGCCCTCGCCGACCTCGCCGTATTGGTCGCCGACCGGTGGGCCCAGCACCATGCCGGGGTAGGTGATGATCACCGGGGCGCCGGCGTCCTGCAGGCCGCGGGCGTAGATGTCGACCTGGGCCTTGGAGGTTCCATAGCCATCGGCCCCGCCGACGACCGGAAGATCGGCCGTCATCGTCGCCAGGTTGGGGTGGAACAGCGCGGTGAAGCTCGATACGTGCACGATCGGGTCCAGACCGAGCTCGACCGCTTGACCGAGCACGTTTTGAGCGCCCTGCATATTCGTGGTCAGCATCTCGTTGGTCTGGCGCGGATCGGTCGCCACCAGAGCGGCGCTGTGCACCACGGCGTCGCATCCCTGCAGTGCTTCCCGCACCGAGACACGATCGGTGATGTCCCCGACGGCGTAGTCCGATACGTCGACGCCCAGCTTGGCGACCGAGGAGTGCAGCCGATCGGGATTACGCACCAGGAACCGAACCGAATGCCCCGCGTCAGCGATGGCTTTCGCGGTCCACCCACCGACAAATCCAGTACCGCCCGTTATCAGAATCCGCACGCAGCGATTCTGCAAGGCTTGTCGCTCGCGGGGCAACCTGGCGGGCGTTAACTACAGGTGACTGGCGACGAAGCTCGCACCCTGGCCCGTCATTCCGTTGACAACGTAGGAGGCATGCGCCGCGCCGTCGTTGCCGCCGCCGCAGATCGGATCGCCGGGAGCGCACAGCTGCAGCGTCTTGGGCTGGTACAGCGGGCCGATGACGATATCCGGTGCGCCGTAATGCTCGAGGAACTGATTCGACGGCGTGCCGAACAGAATGACGGCCGCGACATGGTTGGCGACGTCGGATGGCATCGGCGCCGGCACCGACGCCGCGGGAACGTTCTTCGGGACGGCTGAGGAGGTGACGAAACCGGCCACCGCCGCGCCCTGCGAGAAACCGCCCAGCACTTCCCGGGTCTTGGGGCAGCTTGCCGCCATCGACTCGATGTGCGAGGTGGCGTCCCGAATCCCGTCGATGAACGTCGCCGGGAAGTCGGGGTTGCTGAAGTCGTTGCTGGCCGGGTAGTTCACCGGGTACACCGCCAGCGACCGGCCACCGATCTGCCCGCGCAGTGCGTCGACGAAGCTGGAACCGATGCCGCCGACACCGGGCGGCTCGCTGGTGCCACGGGCAAATACCAGGTCGACATCGGGACACGGCTCGGCATCTGCCGACGGCGCGTGGCTGCTGAACAGGACGGCGGCCGTCATCAGCGCGGCGACCCCGGCGGCCGCCGCCAGCTTGCGCATCCGAGTGTTGATCAACTTCACGACGTTCACCTTCATCCCACCCAGTCGAGTCCGGGTCTGCCTTTTGTCGGTATTCGATACAGACGGCGATAAGGATTGCCCAAACCGTGCATTCTCAACCGCTACCGGGAAACCAGGCGCAATACCGGGATCTTGCGGCCGATCGCCACGGTCGCGGCGCGGTAGTCGCTGTAGCCAGGGTACGAGCATTCGGCGAGGCCGTAGAGCCGCGCCCAATCGGCGGGATCGATGACCTCCGCGGCCAGGAAGCTCTCCCCGCCCAACTCACATTCGGGATGCGCTTTGAGGTTGTAGTACCAATTCGGGTGCGAGCTGCCGCCGAAGTTGGAGGCGATCGCGATCACGTCGCGACCGTCGTGGAAGTAAGAGATCTGGGCCTGACGTGGCTCACCGGTTTTCGCGCCCCTCATGTGCAGCGTCGCCGACGGCACAGCAAACATTCCCCAGGACACTTTATCGCGGGACACCCGCATCATCCACGGATCGGTCTTCGCGGCGACGTGCTGGGCGAGGAATTTCCCCAGCCCGCTACGAGCAAACTTCGTCATGGTGCGGTTGAAAGCCGATGTGTGGCGCTGGGGGTCGACAAACGGTAGCGGCATGAAACGACGATAATCCCGACTCAGGCGCGCGCGGGCATCTTCCGCACAACCTGCGCGCCGACGAGCTTTAGTGCCAGTGCCTGTCCTGCGGTGCTGACAGAGACGACCAGCAGGTTTACCGGCGTCTTCAGTAAACCTGCTGGTCGAGACTGGGAGCTATTTCTTGAAGGCGTCCTTCACCTTCTCGCCGGCGTCCTTCAGGCTGGACTTGGCCTGATCGCCGCGGCCCTCATTCTTGGTGTCGTCGTCTCCGGTGGCCTTACCGATGGCTTCCTTGGCCCGGCCACCCAGGTCCTCGATTTTGTTCTTGATCTTGTCTTCGGCGCTCATGGGTTTCGCTTCCTCCTCGCACGATGTGATTCTCAGTCCGGCTACCCCCGAACCGGTGATCCCAAAACCCCTGACTTCGATTCGCCACCGCCGCGCTCGGAGATACCGCCCGGGGTGCCGAGGTCAAGCTGGCAAACAATCAGATCGTCCGCGCGGCATGGGATGGATCACAATGGATTCCATGAGCACCGCAACGGTGGCGGCGATAGTCGTAGTGCTGATGCTGCTGGGTCTGGGCATCGTGATCAATCAGCTGCTGCGGCTGCGCAAGTATCTGAACGAATCGCCTCCCGGGCATTTGCCTGGTGGCCAAGGCGGCGAGCCTCCGGAGCGCGATCTGCCCGGATGATTCTCATGCCTCTGCTCGACTGATAGCTTCGTTCTGATAATCGCACCTCATCGGGGAGGAGCCGCTGTGGCGGTTGCTGCCGATGCGCACAAGGCCCGGGGGCACCATGACACCGTCGACACTGCTGGTAACTGACGACGGCTTGCCGCGCGGGGTATCGGGTGCCGCCGATCCGCATTTCGCGAATGTCGTCACAAAGTTTGCGCAGCAGTTCCCTGGACGGCGATTCGGCGGCGGAGCGCTGGCCGTCTACGTCGATGGCATTCCCGTCGTCGATATCTGGACCGGGTGGTCGGACCGGGCCGGCACGCAGCCCTGGACCGCGGACACCGGCGCGATGGTGTTCTCGGCGACCAAGGGCATCGCGTCGGCGGTGATTCACCGGTTGGCCGATCGGGGCTTGTTGTCCTACGACGATCCGGTCGCCGAATACTGGCCGGACTTCGGTGCCAACGGCAAGGGCGACATCACGGTTCGTGACGTGCTTCGGCACCGGTCTGGTCTGTCACACCTGCGCGGCGTCACCAAGACGGATTTGATGGATCACCTGGCGATGGAGGAGCGCCTCGCCGCCGCGCCCGTCGACCACCTACGGGGCGTGCAGGCCTATCACGCGCTGACGTACGGCTGGCTGCTGTCCGGGCTGGCCCGGGCGGTCACCGGCAAAGGGATGCGAGAACTGATTCGTCAGGAGGTCGCGCGTCCGCTCAACACCGACGGCCTGCATCTCGGCCGCCCGCCGGAGGGCTCGCCCACCACGCCGGCGCAGATCCTGATGCCGCAGAAAAGAATCATGCCGACCCCGGTGCTCAACTTCATTGCTCCGCGGGTGGCCAACATGCGGTACTCGGGCGCGCTGGGCGCCATGTACTTCCCGGGGATCATGTCGCTGATGCAGGGGGACACCCCGTTCCTGGACGGTGAGATCCCCGCGGCCAACGGCGTGGTCACCGGTCGCGGCCTGGCCAAGATGTATGCCGTGCTGGCCAACGGCGGCCGCATTGACGGCAAGAAGTACCTGTCCGGGGAGTTGGCACGCGGGCTGGCCGGTCAAGCACGAATCAAGTGGCCAGACGCAAACATGGTGGTGCCCATGCCCTTTCACCTTGGCTATCATGAATCGCCGGTGCCGGGTCTGTTGCGCGGGTTCGGGCACGTGGGTCTGGGTGGGACGCTCGGCTGGGCCGACCCCGAGGTCGGTGGCTCGTTCGGCTACGTCCACAACCGGCTGCTGACGTCACGGGTGTTCGACATGGGATCGTTCGCCGGGTTGGCCGGGCCGCTGCGTTCCGCGATGGAGGCCGCCCGCCATCAGGGCCCGATCGAGGTGCCCCAGCTGGGTGCGGCCTACGCCAAACCGGGCCGGCGACGGGCGGCCGCGCCGGCCAGGGCCGCGTCGGGGGTCTAGATCTTCGCGAAGCCGCGCGGGAGCGTCAGCGGAAGATCGGCATAAGTGGCGATTCCGGGCGCCGCGGCGACAACGGCGGGGATCGCGTTGATGGCGGGCACCGCCGTCATGATGTGGCCGAGGTCCATGAATTCCTCGAGCGTCGTGGCCTCGAAGTAAGGCGGCGGCAGGAAGCCGACCTTGGTCGTCACCGTCGGCTGCCCGTCGATCTGGATGACCCAGCCGTCCTGCTCGATCTGCCAGTCGGGCTCGAGGGTCTGGCCCTTTTTCCAACGGACGTTGAGGTCGATCAGGGTCTTGCCGTCGGCGATGCCCTGCCAGCTGATGTAGGTCCCCGCGACGTGTCCCGCGGGGATGGTCCAGGACGCCATTTCCAGGTCGGCTGTGGTTTGGGCGAACTCGGCAACGCATTTGACCTCGTCGAGTTCGACGCCGAGCGCGTCGGCCACCAGCCGGACCGCTTCGCCGAAGATCGCGGTCCCGTTGGCGGCCATCGCGGGCAGGTCCGGGTGGTCGATCGGCTGACCGAAGCCCACCGGCTTCTCGGTCTCGGGCGAGTCGTAGAACGTGGTGTCGGCGGCTTCGTTGACGGTGACCTTGTCGATCCGGTTGCACACCATCGCCGAGACGATCGCCAGCAGTTCGGCGAAGCCGGGGCTGACCCAGGAGCCGAAGATCGTTGACCCGCCCTTTTCGCAGGCCTCGAGGATGCGGTCGCGGCCCTCGCCCAGGTTGTGCCCGGTGATGAAGGACGCCGTGGTCACCACGTTGACTCCCGCGGACAGGATCTGCACCAGCTCGTCGACGCTGATCCACATCGGGTTGTAGACGACGCAGTCCGGTTTGAGGGCAAGCAGTGCGTCGACGTCATTGGTGGCGGCGACCCCGAGCGGAGCGATGCCCACTAATTCGCCGGCGTCCCGCCCGACCTTCTCCGGCGACCAGGCAAAGCATCCGACCAATTCCAGGATGGCGTTGTCGGCGATCGACTTGAGCGAGCTCTTGCCCACGTTTCCGGTGTTCCACTGAACGACTCGATAGTTGTTTGGCACTCGCTCAGCATAGGGGTTCTTAGTGGGTCTTAGTAGGCGGATTCGGAAGCCAAAATCTCGGCCAGAAATGCGTCCGCGGGCGGCCGGTCCAGGCGGGCGTGCACCCAGCGGCGGATCCGTTCGCGGGTGTCGCGGGGCTCGGCCGTGTCGGCTCCGACGATCACCGCGGTCTGCGACCAATCGTGATCCCAGGCCGCGGATTCGGTCATCGGCCGCGCCTCGGCGTCGAGAAGGGGAAGGGTCGCGTGGCCATCGCCGTCCAGCACCCCGGCCCCGCTAACGGCTCCGGACTGCAACCGCACCGGGACACCGGTGGCCGGGTCGGGCCCGACAATCGCCGCCCGCACCACGGCGGCTACCCCCGCCTCGACCGTCCACTCGACGGTGTCTTCGCCCGCATCGAAGATCGCGGGCGGCACCGCGGTCCAGTTGACGGCTGCGACGCCCCTGGCGATTTCAGTCGCGCCCCCTGGGCCCGCGCCGGCACCGGCGGCTAGCGCGTAGTCGTCGCGTCGTCCGCTCGGTATCGCTGGTTTGCTAGCCGAATCATCAAGAACGGCAAGCAGTTCCGCCCACGCGTCGTCGTCCACGCCGATCTCTTCGGCAAGCCCGGCGCCGGCACGTACCAGGTCCGCGATGCGCGGGTCGTCGCTGCGGACATGGGTGAACAACGCCGCGGCATGCGGCGCCAGCAACTCGGCGGCATCCGAATCCAGCGTGTCATCGGTGAAGAAGCCCTGCGCGCCGACGGTCAGCAGCGCGATCTCGACGTCGAGCAACGCACGATCCAGGCCGGCGATGCCGTCCTGGCGGCTCGCCGGCCACCAGCGCCGCAGCCAATGCCCGATGGCCAGCCGGCGCAGCGGATCCATCGAACCCGCCACGATGTCGACGCCGGTGAGCTCGATGCTGGTCGCGCCGTCCATCGCGGCCGCGGCACCAGCCAGCGCGACATGCCCGGCTTCGCCGAACACCCGCCAAAGCCAGTCGGTGCGGGACAGATCGGTGAAGGTGATCCGGGCTCGCCCGTCGCCGGACGGATCGTCGACCGTCCAGGACAGCACGGCGCCGCTGACTTCCAGCACCGCGGCCAGCGGTGACTCGGCGCTAACCGGTCCGAGGGTCCAAAGGCCGGAATCGGCAACCAATTTCATCCGGCTACCTGCAATTCCAGCATCGACTTGATCCGCTGGCGGTGATCGAGGCTCACCGAGCGTGCGACCCCCTCTAGCAGCGACCGCATCTCGTCGACGTTTTCGCAGGGCTCCTGCCACACGTCGCGCCCGTGCAGCCGGGCCCACAGCCGGCTCAGGTAGGGCAGCGCGTACGCGGCCAGGTCGTCGACCACTTGCCGCTGCCGGGGATGGATCGGGCCGCCCTCGGCGAGATAGCGCCGGGCGTGCAGCACGTACGCCTCCTTGCGCAGCCGTGCCTGGATCTGCGCCGCCAGCGCGTAACGGCTTGCCACGGTTCGGTCCAGCGGCGCCAGCTCGACGGCGATCTCGATGCCGGCTACCAGCGTGGCTTGCTTGTCCTCGGATAGCAGCCCCCATGGCGCGCAGGCGCGGTCGACCTCCTCTTCGCAGAGCAGCGGGATGTCGGGCAGGGCGTCGCGGTCCAGGGCGCGGCGCAAGGTCGCGCGGACCCGGTCCACCACAGTGCGATCCAGCGGACGGTCGCCGTCCGCCCCGCCGGCGATGGGTGGAGGACGTTGCGGTGCAACCGAACTCAGTCCCAGTCCGACGATCGACCAGGGCAGCTCTGCCGATTCGACACGGGCCAGGGCGCCCAGGTTGTACGGGGTGGTGTCGCTGATCATGGCCGACCAGACCCGCTGGCGGATGGTCGCGGCGCGATGCCCGTGGGCGGGCCCGAGCACGGTGGGAAGCTCAGCCAGGAACGGACCCGTCATCGTCTCGCCTGCCCGCACGTCAGCCCAACTGCCTTCGAGCTGATCGGTCAGGGTGGCCACGACATCCGCACTTGCCAGGTAGTGGTGCAGGACCTCGATCTGATCGGTCAGGGTGGCCACGACATCCGCACTTGCCAGGTAGTGGTGCAGGACCTCGATACCGGTACGGTCGCGGCCCTGGTGAATCTCACCGAGGATGGTGGCCGCGGTCTCCCGATCTTCGGGCGCCGGTAAGCCTTTGGTGACCGCGAGTTCGAAACACACCGGGAAGTAGAGCTCCTGGGCGTTTCCGGCGCGGATCCGCTGCCTGCGCCGCTCGAGTTTGAGCACCGCGAACCATGATGCGGTGGAACGTAATTCGGATGCACCGCCGATAATCAGTTCATGCATCGCCGCGGCGGTATCCGGGGCGACCACCGGGGCCGAATACTGCGGGTTCGACCGCAACCGCAGCACCAACGGGTCGATGATCCGCTTGACGGTCCGGGTCAGCGGACCGCCGTCGTCACTGCTGAGCACCTCGACGCCGGGCCCGATGGCTCGCCACGCCTGGTCAATCACCGACCGGCGTGGATGGCCCGCTGCCACGGCGGTGGCCGGCTGCGGATCCGCGCTCATCAGCACAGGATAGGGGCTTTCGGAAGATACCGGCAGCCAAAAAGTTGGGTTCGGTAGCCGGCCGGCACGCAGATCCTTGTTGCATGAACAAGCTCAGGACATTGCTGGCGGCCGTCGAGCGTCTCGCGTTCTGGCGGCACCCGAATGCCGAAGGTCGTACTGTCGGCGTCGGTACCGTGCGCGCGGTCGCCGGTCAGCGGCAGGTTTTCGTTGAAGTGGTGGCCGTATCGGGTGAGACATTCATCGGCAGATTGGCGCGCAGCGGGGACGGTCCCGACGTGTCGACGCTGCGGCCCGGCCTTGTCGTTCTGGTGGCCTTCGATCCGGCTGCCCGCGAGGAACTTTCGTTGCCCGACGATGTATTGGCGGTCCATGCGTCGTGGTTGGCCGCGGTCTGAGTACTAGCGTGCGCCGTCGACGGCGAAACTGACCAGTGCGCCCCAATACAGCGGGCTGGCCGCGTGGTCTCCATCGCGCCAGCGCCGTATCTGCTCGCGCTGCCATCGGTTCACCGCACAGCCCGCATCGTCGCCTTCGTGGGCGCGGTCGACGGCGGCGACGACATCGGTCATCGGATCGGCGTCCGTACTGGCAAATTGACGGTAGGCGGCCGTGGTAGGCAGCGACCACAGCGTGGCAGTGACAAGCTGTGCGCCACCTAGAATCATCGCCGCCACCAAGCCGGTCGCTTCGTCGAATCGATAGTCGCCGCCCGACCCGCAGGCCAGCAGAGCCACCCGGGGAGGCATCGGCAATCGCAACGCCATCAGGTCCGACGCCGTCAGGGGACGGTGGTCGCCGATGGTGTCGGCATCGCCGCGACTCGCCGCCGTACAGGCCAGGTGCAGGGCCGCGCGGTCGGCCTGGGCGGCGTGATCTGGCTGCGCGTCAGCAGAACTCGCGTGACCGACGTAGAGCAGCCTGCTCGGGTGCTGGGCCAGCAAGTTGGCCAGCCAGGTGCGGTCGGCATCCTGCCGGCGGAACAGTTCGACCGCCCCGTCGACAGTGGGGAGCGTCGCTCGTCGCTTGATCAGTTCGGCAAAGTATTGTGCCAGTTGGGTTTCCGTCGAAGGTCTGCCCAGCACCGACCCGAGTGCGGAGTCGGGGCGCTGTCCGGGCACCCGAGGGTCGAGGACCAGCACCGGCGGGCCGTCCTGGCGGGCGTCCCATCGTGCCGGGGTGCGGGGTGCGTGCATGATGTTCGCCGGCACCGCCATCAGCACGTCCACCAACTCCATCAGCCGATGGCCGTCGGTGTGTTCGCCGATATTCGCAAGTTGCCAGGGGATCCGGGCCGCGACTCTTCCGCTTGCCGTGATGGCGTCCTGGCGGGCGCGCACCAGTTCCTCTTTGCTCGGTCCCGATGTCGGCACCGCGAGCAGCCCCCAGGGGACGCGGGCCAGCCGCGCGCTGGGGGCCACGAACAGCGTGGCGCGTGGCGAGGACACACACTCGTTCAGCAGCTGCCAGCCCTGCGTCGAGATCAGCAGCACACCTAGAATGTAGGCGACGGTGAGCTCGGTGTCCGGATTCGCGAAAGGTCCGGTGGCCAAGGCTCTTTCGATCGCGTCGCGCCTGCTCTCGCTGCCGTACGGCTCGGGGATGGCATCGGTCAGTTCTTCGATCGCGGCCAGCAGCAGGGGCTCCTCCACCACCCAGGTGACGGTCCTCGATGGCTGCCCGATGATCCGCAAGCTGCCGTAAGTGGCGATCCCGAGGTCGGCGTAGCGCAGGACGAGGGTCAGCCGGTCGCTCATGGCCAGGTCGACCAGGCGGGCTCGGCGGCGGTGACGTCGCGGCCGTAGCGCTGCAACGCCAGGGCGCGATAGTGACTCATGATCGGCGGGCTGTCGGGCTGCATCTGTAACGGAGGCAACGGGCCCAGCCGGGTAAGGGAACGGCCGGCCGACGTCGGCGGACCGGCGGCGGCCAACGCCGGTTGGAGCTCGGCGTCGACGAGCACCGTGGCAGTGCCCGTCGACGCCCATTCGCCGATGGCCGGCCGCTGCGGATCGGTATCGAAAGTGCTACGCGCGCTGTGATATTCGATGAGCTCGCTGATCAGCTGGGTGTTCTCCCATTCGTACGCGACGGCGAAGGCGCCGGCCAGAATCGGTGCCGAGATGCTGGCCGCCCAGCGCGCCCTCGCGTCGGCATCGGCGATCGAGAAGCGCACCGAATCGACCGCCAGCGCGGCCGGCACCTTGAGCTCGGCGGCCTGTTCGAGCTTGGTCATGCCGCGCCAGTATTCGGGCGTGCCGACCTCGCCCTTCAGGATGCCGAGCCCCTCGGCATGCTTTGCCTCGGTTTCCTCCAGCGGTTCGTCGGGATCGCCCGAGCTGTCGAAGCCGAGGTCCGCCAACGCATCCGCGCGCCACACGGTGCCGAGCTGGCTGTCCAGCTGGGCGTACTGTAGCCAACTGCTGCGTGGCGACGTATCGAGCAGTTCGCGGGCCTGGGCGATCAGCTCGACCGCGTCGGTGAACTTGCTCCAGAAGATCGCTATCCAGCTACGCTGCAAAAGGATTCGATGTAAATGCAAGGGCTTTGCCAGCTCGCGCCAGTGCCGTTCGGCATGCTCCCAGCACTCGTCGGCGGCTTTGAGTTCCCCGCGAGCCAGCCGGGTGAGTCCCAGGTACAGCCAGCACCGCGCGACGTCGTGTGCGCGCTCATACCGTGCGATCACCGGGTAGGCCTCGGACACCAGCTGCTCGGTCGTCGAGTGGTCACTGACCAGCCAACGCGCCGCCGCACGCTCCAATTGCGTTCTGGCTTCGGCTAATTCCCAGCCACGCGCCTTCGCCCGGGCCCCGGCCCGGCGCAGCCACGGCTCGGCTTCGCTCAGGCGTCCGGTCTCGACGCAGAACCTGCCGTACGCGGTGGATGCATCCACCCGCAACCGGTCGTCGAATTCGTCGTCGCCCAGGCGGTCGATCGCGTCGACCACCTGCTCCCACAACGGAACCGACCGCACATGCAGGTCGTCGTCGCACAGCGCGTTCGCGCACAGCAGTTGCGCATGAATGATCAGGCGGGTGTGCTCGCCGGCCAGCTCGGGGAACGCGTCGTCGGCCCGGCTCAACTCGGTTAGTGCCGCTGCGGCGCCTTCGTGATCGCCGTGTGCGGCGGCCAGGCCGCTCTGCAGGAACTGCGCTCGGCGCGAATAGCGGCGGATCATGTGTGCCACGTCGGCCGCGGGCATCGGTGTCGTTTCCGGCCGGGTGCCGGCCAGGATTCCGGAGTAGATGTCCAGGCAGTCGCGGATACGCCGGATGCACTCGTGCACTTCGTCATTCGCGCTTCGCGCCAGATAGATCTCGCCCAGCTGCGCGAAGGCTTCCAGGATCTCCTCGTCGCGATCTTCGCGTTCGATTGCGGGTATCAGCGACAGCAGCAGATCCCGGGCGCCGATCTCGTCGGCGTCCAGTGCCAGGCGGCGGGCTCGCTCTAATTCGCCGGAGATCGACACGGCTGCATCATAAATCCATTTACCGGGAGTCTGCCCCGGACAGCCCGGTGCGGCGGACGTGTGAGTGAAGCACGTCCGCCGCCCGGAGTGAAGCCGATTAACCGCACGTCACCTTGATGCTGAAGTCCTTGGTGATCATGCCGGCCATCGGGTTCTTCAGGTCGGCGCCCTGCGCCTGACCGGTGATTTTGTAGGTCTTGCCGTCCACCGCCACGTTGGCCGACCCGACATTGGCACCCATGTTGCTGGCGACCGACAAGGCGTTGCCGTCCACCACAAGTGCCAGCGACTCGACCTTCGGAGTTGCTTCGTCGGTCATCACGACTGCCAGCGCCTGCTGCGCACCGCCGGTGGATCCGCTACCGATGTCGATCTTGCCGCCCTGCTTCACACAGGTCACCGAGGCTGGGTTGACTCCTGCCAAGTCGGCACCACCGACCTTGATCTGAGCACCGCTCCCGGAGGCCACGCTAGGGGCTGAGCTCGACGCCGGGCTGGCTGTGTGGCCGCCGCTCGAGCAGCCCACCACGGCCGCTGCCACGCCGAGGGTTCCGATTGCGCCCACGAGAAGACGTTTCACTGGTGGTTCCTTCCTTCATGCTCCGCCCCGTTGGCGTCGTCATGGGAGCAAGTACAGAACGCCCGAATTGCTACCGATCCCAACTTTTGGGTGCAAACCGGGCTCCGTCGCGGGAACGGGACCAAACCTGGTATCGGTCTAATTGAACGTTGCGGCGATCTCGATCTCGACGGGGGCGTCGAGCGGTAGCGCGGCGACGCCGACGGCTGAACGGGCGTGTACGCCTGCGGGTCCGAAGCCCCAGCCGAGGAGCTCGGATGCGCCGGTGACGACTTCGGGTTGTCCGGTGAAACCGGGCTCGGATGCGACAAATCCGGTCACCTTGACAATCCGAGTGATGCGGTCCAAGTCGCCTATCTCGGCACGGATCGCGGCGAGCGCGTTGAGCGCACAGATCTGCGCCTGTGCCCGCGCCTGGTCGGGTGCGACGTCAGCGCCGACCTTGCCGGTTAGTGTGAAGCGCACCATCGACGAGCGGAAGTTGTCCGGAGGTATACACGTGGGCACCGTCGGCGACAGCGGGCACGTAGGCCCCGGCAGGGGCGGCGACCGGTGGCAGGGTCAGACCCCGTTCGGCGAGCCGGCGTTCCACTGTGGACTTCGACGAGGTGATGTTGGGCATCAAAAGCCTTTCAGGTGAGGGGATTTGACTAACTATTCTTGCCGCGGGCCGCGACTTGCCATCGGTCGATGACGGCATCGTCGCGCACGACGGTGACCTCGTCGATGAGGTTCATGGCCGAGCAGACGTGGTTCGGGATTACGCGTAGACGTGTGCCGATGGGTGGCAGCTGCGCCTCATCGGGCCACGCGACGGTGGCGTGGTGCTCGGAGAGTGCGGTGATCCTGGCGTTGGGGTAGTCGATGAGGCGGCCGAAGCCGCTGGTCCATGCTGGGCGATCGCTGCCGAGGATCTTGCTGCCCGAATCTAAAATGATCCGGCGCGGGCCATCGGCAGTGTCGTGCCGACTGACTACCGTTGCGGCAACCGTCAGCGAGATGTCTTCGGATCGGCATCGTTGAAGCTCGAGCTGTTGTGCATCGCCGAAAACATAGACGCCCGGGCGGACTTCGGTGGCACCGTCGGCGGCGGTTAGGAGTGCCGTCGGGGTTGATCCACCGCTTCGGCAAGTGACCGCAATACCTTCTGCGGCAAGTGCATTAGTGGCCTGGATGAGGGCGTGCTGTTCTTGCGCGGCGGCTTCGGCGGCTTTGCCTGGGCCGTAGCTGTGCCCCGGGAAGGTAAACACGCCGGTGATTTGCAGGCCAGCGTCGACGGCGGTGCTGGCGACTTCGCCCGCCCGCTGCGGTGCGATGCCGCTACGGTGTTGCCCGCTATCGACTTCGACGAACACATCGATTGCCGCACGGTCATTCCCCAACTTCGCAGCAATGTTCATCGCGGCCTGCGGCGAATCGACCCCGATCGCGACGCGGGCACGCCCGCTCAGCCGGCGCAGGCGGTCGGCTTGGCGCGGACCGATCCACAGTGGGTAGGCGATAAAGATGTCGTCGGCGCCATGGTCGACGAATACCTCTGCTTCACCGATGGTCGCGACGGTGAGGCCCGTTGCGCCCGCATCGAGTTGCAACTGCGCGATCTGGGGCACCTTGTGGGTCTTCACGTGCGGACGCAGCCCGATCCCGCGTTCGGTGATAGCGGCGCTCATCCGCGCGATGTTGCGCTCCAGCGCGTCATGATCGATGACCACGGCAGGTGTATCGATCTCCTCGGGAATGCGCGTCATCATTGGTTCCTGTCTAGTTGATTGGTCCATCTCTGCCTGGAATCGGCATACTGGCCTGCGCGATCTGGGCGGCGGCGGACCGCCAGCCACCCGATCGCCAGCACGACAAACCAAAAGGGAAACCACGCCAGTGCGGTCGCGGTATCTGGATTGGTTGTCAGGGTCCAGATCACAAACGCGAAGAAGCCGAGGATCGCCCAGCACATCGGTACACCGCCGGGCATCTTGTAGATCGACTCGGCGTGACGCTGGGCGCGGCGGCGACGGTACACGAGGTAACTGGCGACGATCATCACCCACACGAACATGAACAGCAGCGATGACACCGTCGTGATGAGCGTGAAGGCTTCGATCACCGATCCGCCGGCGTAGAGCAGTGGGACGGACATCAGCAGCAAGGCGGCGGTCAGCCCGAGCGCGGGGGCCGGCACCCCACCGCGGTTGAGCCAGCGAAATCCCGCAGGCGCGCTGCTCGCGTCGGCGAGGCCGTACAGCATGCGGCCGGTCGAGAAGACCCCCGAGTTGGCTGCCGAGGTTGCCGAAGTGATGACGACGAAGTTGATGATCGAAGCCGCCGCAGCAAGTCCGGCTAGCGAGAACATCATCACGAATGGCGACTGTCCGGGCGCGATATGTCGCCACGGGATGACGCACAGGATCGCCAGCAGCGCCCCGATGTAGAAGACGACTATCCGCACCGGCACGGCGTTGATCGCACGCGGCAGGGTGCGACGCGGATCAGCGGTCTCTGCGGCCGCCGTGCCCAGCAGTTCGACACCGACGAAGGCGAAGAATGCGACCTGAAAGCCGCCGACCATGCCCGTCGCGCCGGTGGCGAAGAACCCGCCGTCATTCCACAGGTTCGCCAGTGCCGCGTGGGTACCGTCGGGGCTGACGAAGTCGGTGCTCACCAAAATCGCTCCGACGGCGATCAGACAGAGGATCGCCGCGACTTTTATCAACGCGAACCAGAATTCGATCTCGCCGAAGCTGCGAACGTTGAACAAGTTCAGCGAGAGGATCAGCGTCACGGTAAGAATGGCTGGTAGCCATGCTGGCACGTCGGGCCACCAGTACTGCGAGTAGCCGGTAATGGAAACAACCTCGGCGATGCCGGCGACGATCCAGGCGAACCAGTAGGACCACCCCATAAAGAATCCGGCGCCGGGCCCCAACAGGTCGGAGGTGAAGTCGACGAAAGACTTGTAGTTCAGGTTGGACAACAGAAGTTCGCCCATCGCCCGCAGTACGAAGAACACGAAAAACCCAACAATGCCGTACACCAGCAGCACCGCCGGACCGGCGAGAGAAATCGTGCGCCCTGATCCCATGAACAGGCCGGTGCCGATCGCGCCACCGACCGCGATCAGTTGGATATGTCGGTTGGCAAGGCCGCGGCGCAGGTGCGGAGCGCTCTCGTCGGCGACCGATGCGGCGGCGACCTCATTCGTCATGTGTGGCGTCCTCATCAGTTGGACCGGAGAGACCGACGACGCAAAGCTATTTCAACAGTACGTTGAAAGATCTCCGCCCCGCGGCGAAGATTACACAAATCGTTGTGGAGTGTCTACGTTCATGGCAGCTAAAATCGACAACATGTTGAAGAAGGACGCCGGGCAGCTGGTGGCCGCTTTGCGCATCCTCGACGCCGAGACGATCAACCTGATGCTCGAGCAAATGGTTGATGCACTGCAGGGCAGCTATCCGCAGCCCACCGAGGTGGTCCTGCACGACCTGCGCCGAATCCCCAACACCGTGCGCGCGATTGCCGGTGACATCACCGGGCGGCGACCGGGAGACCCTCCCACGGACAGACTGCTGCGCAGTGTGGCCGCCGGAGACATCCGCCACGAGATCGCATATCAGTCCGTGCTGCCCGACGGACGAGTGCTGCGCTCCAGCACGATCATGTTCACCGCCCGCGACGACGAGCCCGCCGCTGCGCTTTGCATCAATACCGACGTGACGGCCTGGGAGCATCTCCGCGGCGCTCTCGACGGCTTACTACCAGCCGACGGGGACGGCGAAGCCGTACCGATCCCGCTGCCAACCTCCACGCCAATTGTCCGACCTGCGCTCGGCGACCCAGACAGTGAACATTTTCCGCACAGCGTGGAGGAGTTATCGGAACGGCTCATCGATACGGCGATCGCCAATGTTGGCGTGCGCGTTGCCGAGATGCGCAAGGAACACAAGATGGAGGTTGTCGCCGAACTCGATCAGCAAGGCTACTTTCTGGTCAAACAATCCGCCGAGACAGCTGCGGCCGCACTAGATGTCACTCGCTATACGGTTTACAACTACCTCAATGAGATACACGCGCGGGCATCAACGACTTAACCGATTCGCCCCGGCCTCGGTGACTGAAGACGGCAGCTACCGCACCGACGAGAACACCGGCATTCCAGTGATCCTGGCGAGGCTGACCCACCAGCAGTAGCGCCGGCGGCGGATGCTTGAGTGTCCTTGTGATGGAGATCCAGAGCGTCGGCCCGGTGCGGGTGTTGACCCTTTCGGCCGGGCGCGTCAACGCCCTCGATGTCGAAGTGCTCGAAGAGCTGACCCGAACCGTCCGTGAACTGCAAGAGTCGGGTAACGGTCCGCTGGTCATCGTCGGCGCCGGTCGGGTGTTCAGCGCCGGGGTCGACCTAAACCGTGTGGTCGAGGGTGGCAGCGCCTACACCGATCGGCTGGTTCCCGCGCTGTCGGACACGTTCGACGCGCTGTTCAGCTTTGCGTGGCCGACGGTGGCTGCCATCAATGGTGCCGCCATCGCCGGCGGGTGCGTGCTGGCGTGCGCCTGCGATCGCCGCCTGATCGGCCCCGAGGCGGGGATCGGGGCGGCCGAGGTCCGAGTCGGCGTCTCGTTCCCGGTCGCCGCGCTGGAAGTCATGCGTTACGCCTGCGGGGATCGCGCCGAGGAAGTGCTGCTCGGCGCCCGCACCTACAAGGGGGCCGACGCCATCACCCGCGGGCTTGCCCACCGCGTCGTCGCCGACGATCTGCTCGAGGCGGCGGTTGCGGAGGCCGCAGATCTGGGCAGCATCCCGGTCGCGGCCTATCGCGACACGAAAGCCCAGCTACGAGCGCCGGCCGTGGCGCGGATCCGCCAAGGTGGCGCTACCGACGCCGACGTTCGCGAGCTGTGGGGTGCCGACGAGACACAGCAGCGCATCGCCGCATACGTCGAAAGCCTTAAGCGCCGCGACTGATCACTCGTCGAGCGCGACGCCGCCACGGGTGCGCCGGCGCCGCATGCGATGCGAACCCTTGCCCTCGGGCCGGCGGTTGCGCAGCCCGCCGCGGGATTCCTCGTTGTCCTCGGTAATCTCGGCGTCCGCCGCCGGCTCCTCGGTCGCCGGCTTCTCGGCCTTGACGGCTTCGACGGCTTTCGCGGTGGGCTCGACGGGTTCTTCCGTCTCTTCGTCGGCTTCGTCTCCAGCTTCGTCCGCCGTGACGGTCTCGGCATCTTCGGCTTCGCCGGATTCCGTATCCTCGGTGTCTTCGGCGGTGTCCGTGGCTTCCTCAGCCTCCGACTCGTCGCCCTTCTTGCGGCGGGTACCACGGCGCTTGGGCTTCTTCGCTTTGATCGGCTTCGGCGGCGGAGGCGGCAACTCGGCGACGAAAGACAGATAGAACGCGAAAAATCCGATGATGCCGATCGCGGCCGCAGCGCCGTAAATACCGAACAGATACTGTCCGGCGGAGTCCAGGCTGAGCCAGATCTCGCTGATCGCGGTGCCGATGATCAGCACCCCGGCCAGGATGTGGGCCACGATGGACCAGAGCCGCAGCGTGAGAGCCATCTGCGGGACGCCCAGTTCCGGCTTACGGGTCCTCAGCAGGGTAAACACCACAGGCAGCGCGGCCAGGGCAAACAGCGCGCCCGACCCGATCCGGCCCGCCATCCCCAATGCGCGTGAGGTGTCGCCCAGCAATTCCGACCAGCGGGGCAACACACAGAGGAAATAGAGGACGCCGGCACCGATCGAAAACGCCAAGTGCCACGGTATGGCAACCTTGCGCCCCATACGCCTCCCTCATGCTGGTGAGCCCACGTCAGCCTAGAGGCAGCCAAACCGATTCCAAACAACCGCTTGGCCGCGTCTTGAACCGAGTGCACCCGATTTGCGGAGGATGCGGGATTTGAACCCGCGAGGGCTATTAACCCAACCCGCGTTCCAGGCGAGCGCCATAGGCCACTAGGCGAATCCTCCGTCGCAATGGTAGCGGCTGGGTCAACGCGGAATGTCGGTCGGCCGTCATCGGCGGATGCGGGCCAGGTATTACACTCGCGGTGGACCCCGCGCGGCGTCTATCCTGTGAACTCCCCCAGGGCCGGAAGGCAGCAAGGGTCAATGGGCTCTGTCGGGTGCGCGGGGTCCCCCATGTGTGGGGCGGCGCGACAAGTGCTTTCGCCGGTAGCCGGCCCGTCACTCTCCGGCGTTCGACAGCGAAGGGGCCCTGTTAAAACATGGTGGCGTTCGATTCCCTGAGCGTGCAAGAGCTCACCGCACTGCACGCCCGCAACCAGCAGGACTACGCGGAGCTGCAAGCTAAGAAGCTGCACTTGGATCTGACCCGCGGCAAACCGGCTCCGGCGCAGCTCGATCTGTCCAACCAGCTGCTGAGCCTGCCCGGCGACGACTTCCGCGACGCCGAGGGCACCGACACCCGCAACTACGGCGGCCTGCACGGCCTGCCCGGCCTGCGAGCCATTTTCGGAGAGCTGCTTGGTATTCCGGTGCCCAACCTGATCGCCGGGAACAACTCCAGCCTGGAGCTGATGCACGATCTCGTCGCGTTCTCGATGCTGTACGGCGGCGTGGACTCGCAACGGCCCTGGAAGGACGAGCCCAGCATCAAGTTTCTGTGCCCCGCGCCCGGGTATGACCGGCACTTCGCCATCACCGAGACCATGGGCATCGAAATGATCCTGATCCCGATGCGTGACGACGGTCCGGACGTCGACTTGATCGAGGAGCTCGTCGCCGTCGACCCCGCGATCAAGGGCATGTGGACGGTGCCGGTATTCGGCAACCCCACCGGCGTCACGTACTCCTGGGAAACCGTTCGCCGGCTGGTGCAGATGCGGACGGCGGCGCCTGACTTCCGGCTGTTCTGGGACAACGCGTACGCGGTGCACACCCTGACACATGACTTCCTGCGCCAGGTCGACATCCTCGGGCTGGCCGCCACGGCCGGCAACCCGAACCGGCCGTACGTCTTCGCGTCGACCTCGAAGATCACCTTCGCCGGCGCCGGGGTCAGCTTCCTGGGCGGGTCGCTGGGCAACATCGCCTGGTACCTGCAGTACGCGGGGAAGAAGTCGATCGGCCCGGACAAGATCAACCAACTGCGGCATCTGCGCTTCTTCGGCGACGCCGACGGCGTCCGCCTGCAGATGCAGCGCCACCAGCAGATCCTGGCACCGAAATTCGACCTGACGCTGGAGATCCTCGAGCAGCGGCTCGGGGACTCCAAGATCGCCTCGTGGACCGAGCCCAAGGGGGGCTACTTCATCAGCTTGGACGTGTGGCCCGGGACGGCACGCCGAACCGTCGCGCTGGCCAAGGACGCCGGTATCGCGGTCACCGAGGCCGGAGCGACCTTCCCGTACCGCAAGGATCCGGAGGACAAGAACATCCGGATCGCGCCCACCTTCCCGTCGCTGCCGGATCTGCGTGACGCGGTCGACGGGCTGGCCACCTGCGCGCTGCTGGCGGCTTCCGAGGCCCGGCTGGGTGCCCGGCGCCGAGCGTGAACTGACGGTGTCGGGTGTGCGCTGAGGGCGGGAAATCCGGCGAAATCGCGCCCGGGCTGCACCCTCGAAGCCGCTGACCCACACCCGAAGCCATGCGCACTCGACGCCGGGCTCTAGTCACAGTGACCACCGCCCGACTGCACAGTGGGACGTGCGGTGCCCGCATCGTCGTCGGGCCGCGCCGGTAGCCTGCTGACCGTGGCTCTCTACCGCAAGTACCGACCGGCAACCTTCGCCGAAGTGGTGGGGCAGGAGCATGTCACCGAGCCGCTGTCCATTGCACTGGAAGCCGGCCGGATCAACCACGCGTACCTGTTCTCCGGTCCGCGCGGCTGCGGAAAGACCTCGTCGGCGCGCATCTTGGCCCGGTCGCTGAACTGCGTGCAGGGGCCGACGGCCAGCCCGTGCGGGGTTTGCGATTCGTGCCAGGGTCTGGCGCCAAACGCGCCGGGCAGCATCGACGTAGTGGAGCTCGACGCCGCCAGCCACGGCGGCGTGGACGACACCCGCGAGCTGCGTGACCGTGCCTTCTACGCGCCGGCGCAGTCGCGCTACCGGGTGTTCATCGTCGACGAGGCGCACATGGTGACCACGGCCGGGTTCAACGCGCTGCTTAAGATCGTCGAAGAACCGCCCGAACACCTGATCTTCATCTTCGCCACCACCGAGCCGGAGAAGGTGCTGCCGACGATCCGGTCGCGCACCCATCACTACCCGTTCCGGTTGTTGCCACCCAAGACCATGCGTTCGCTGATCGGGCGGATCTGCGAACAAGAAGGTGTCGTCGTCGACGATGCGGTGTACCCGTTGGTGATCCGCGCCGGCGGTGGTTCGCCCCGCGACACGTTGTCGGTGCTGGACCAATTGGTCGCCGGGGCCGACGACGGCCACGTCACCTACCCGCGCGCGTTGGGATTGCTGGGTGCCACCGACGTCGCCTTGATCGACGACGCCGTCGACGCGCTGGCAGCCGGGGATGCCGCGGCGCTGTTCGGGGCCGTCGAATCGGTGATCGACGCCGGCCACGACCCGCGGCGCTTCGCCACCGATCTGCTCGAGCGGTTCCGTGATCTCCTTCTGCTGCAAGCGGTTCCGGATGCGATCAGCCGCGGTGTGGTGGACGCGCCGGAAGACGTGCTGGACCGCATGCGCGAGCAAGCGGCCCGAATCGGCGCGGCGACGCTGACCCGGTGCGCGGAAGTGGTGCAAGCCGGACTGGGGGAGATGCGCGGTGCGACCGCGCCCCGGCTGCTGCTCGAAGTGGTCTGTGCACGCCTGTTGCTGCCCTCGGCGAGCGACGCCGAATCGGCGCTGCTGCAACGTATCGAGCGCATCGAGACCCGGCTGGCCATCTCCGTCGCTGCTGCCGAAGCCACACCGGCGGCTGCGCCACCCGTGACCGCACCGGCGGTGGCTGCCACGCCGCGTCAGCCATCCCGGCCACTCGCCCCGGCCGAACCGCCGGCCGAACGCCCGGCCGAACCTGTCAGATTCCGTCGGCCGACCGCGGTACCCGAGCCGGCCAGTGAACCGCCGCCGCCTGCGCCGCCGCCACCGTCGCCGGCACCGGATCCCACGCCCGAACCAGTTTCTGCCCCAGGCGAACTCAATGCAACAGCGGTGCGATCCATTTGGCCGGAGGTGCGCGACAAGGTGCGTCAGCGCAGCCGCACCACTGAGGTGATGCTGGCCGGCGCCACCGTTCGCGCGGTAGACGGCGACACGCTGGTACTCAGCCACGCCTCGGCGCCGCTGGCCAAGCGGCTGTGCGAACAGCGCAACTCCGACGTCATCGCCGAAGCGCTCAAGGAAGTGCTGGGCGTCAATTGGCGGGTGCGCTGTGAGGTAGGGGGGCCGGCGCCCACCGAAGCGGCCCCACCGCCCGCCGAAGAGGAACCTCCGGTAAACATCGCTGCCGCTGCGGAATCCGCGCAGCGCGATGAAGAGGAGCACATGCTCGCCGAGGCCGGTCGCACCGATCCGTCGGCGCCACGTCGCGACCCCGAAGAAGCCGCACTCGAACTACTGCAGAACGAGTTAGGCGCGCGCCGGATCGACGGCAGCTAAGGCTGCCACCAGGGCCGCAGCGGCAGGCTGTCGGCGCCTCGCCGCTCGACATTGGCGGCCAGCACGTGATGAAGCTGAAGGTTGTTCTGCTCGAACGCAACTCGTGACGCCGCCATGTACAGACCCCACACCTTCGCGATCGGCAGCGACACCTCGGCGACCGCGATATCCCAATGCTCTACCAGATTGCGGCACCAGTCGCGCAGTGTCATCGCGTAGTGATGGCGGAAGTTCTCCTGGTGCAGCACTTCGAAGCCGCTCTCCTGGACCTCGGTCAGAATGCGTCCCGAGCCGGTCAGCTCGCCGTCCGGGAAGACGTAACGGTCGGTGAATCCGCCCGCAAACGAGGTCTGCTTGTTGTCGTGGCGGGTGATGCAGTGATTGAGCAGCAGGCCGCCGGTGCGTAACTTCGACTTGAGGAACTCGAAGTAAGCCGGGTAGTTCTTGACTCCGATGTGCTCGGTCAGCCCGATCGACGAGACGGCGTCGAACTCCGCTTCGGGCACATCGCGGTAGTCGCAGTGGCGCATCTCGGCCAGCGTCGACAGCCCGTCTTCGTCGATCGCTTGTTGCGCCCACTTCGCCTGTTCTCCCGACAGGGTGACGCCGATCGCCCGGACACCATGGCGTGCTGCGTAACGCACCATGCCGCCCCAGCCGCAGCCGACGTCGAGCAGCCGGTCGCCCGGCGCGAGCCTCAGCTTGTCGAAGATCAGCCGGTACTTGTTCTCCTGCGCCTCTTCCAGCGTCGCGCCGGCGTGTGGGTAGACCGCGCAGGTGTAAGTCATCGACGGCCCGAGCAACCATTCGTAGAATGTGTTCGAAACGTCGTAGTGATGGTGGATCGCCTCTGCATCACGAGTCTTGCTGTGCAGCAAGCCATCAGCGACCCGGCGCCATCGCGGCGGCGTCTCCTGCGGAGGCGGCGGGATCGGTACCAAATGCTCGATGCCGATCGACCGAATCACCTGCGCCAGCGTCCGCGCCGACGGCCGTTTGAAATCCACCCGGTCGGCCAGCATCCTGAGCAGCTCGTAGGGATCGCCAGGATGCACGCCGTAGGTCTGCAGGTCGCCGGCTATGTAGGCGCGGGCGATGCCGAGCTCGCCGGGTGCCGTCGCCAGATAGGTAGTGCCGCGCGGTGAGCAAAGGTCCAGGCCGAGCACGGCGTCTTCATTTCCGGCGGTACTGCCGTCATACGCGGTGAACTTGAGTGGACAGTCGCCGGTGGCAGTGAAGATGGCCAGCACCTCGGCCATGTTGAGCTTGCCAGCAGTCGGGTGGTCGGACTCTCTGGTCGTCGTCATCGCCGTTGCACCGCCTTTGCATACAGATCAAGCAGACGCGAGTCGGGATCGTAGGATTTCTTCACTGTTTTGTAGGCCTCGCCGCCGTAGAGCCGATCGAACTCTTCGCGGGTGTAGAAGGAGTCGGAGTACAGCGACTTGTGCCCGTCGAGTTCACTGACCTTCGCCTCGATCGCCCGATTGGTGGCGCCCAGGCCGTCGCCGCCGGGAACCGAAGACCAGAAGCCGATGTTGACGTAGCTGACCTCCGGCGGTATCGGATACAGCGGCCAACTCACGCGATCACGAAGTCGTAACGGGCACAACCAGATCGGTGTGATCGGCACGTTGCCCAGAAACCACTCCAGGAATTCACAGGAATGTGCGATCGGCACCTCGACGTCCTGGACCACCCGTTCGGGTGCCGGGCGTCCGTGGCGGGCCTCGATCCGGTCGGACACACCGAAGCGGCGATCCGCGGCGACCAGCTTGGAGTAGATGCTGCTGCGCCGGTAACGGCGCGGCCACCAGCGCCGCAGCCGGGGGTTCTGCACGCCGAATGCCCGTGAGCACCAAAACCAATCGGTGTCCCAGCGCCAGAAGTAGTCGTTCATCGTCAGCCGGTCGTCTTTGGTGTATTCCGGGCCGGCGCGATCGTGCTGCATCGACTGGTAGTAGATCCTTTTGCCGGTGTAGTCGCTGACGGGTCCCGGTGTGGTGGTCCGTCTGCCCACGCACAGGTAGCTCTCGTCGGGACTGAAGACCACGCCGTCGAGATAGTCGACCGGGGTGCCGCCCTGTCCGGCGGTGTCGATGATGCGGTCCATTGCGGCGACCAGTTCCGGCAACGAGCGGAAACGGATGTGCCGCAACGCCACGAACGGTGCGGCAGGCTCCAGCTCGATCCGCATTCGTGTTGAATATCCCAGTGTCCCATAGGAATTGGGGAAAGCCCGGAACAGTTCGGAGTGCTGGCTACGTGATGCGGTGACCAATTCGCCAGCGCCGGTAAGGATATCCATCTCCAGTACCGACTCGTGTGGCAGACCATTGCGGAACGATGCCGACTCGATGCCCAGGCCGCTGACCGCGCCGCCGACGGTGATGGTCTTGAGCTGCGGGACTACCAGCGGCGACAATCCGTAGCGGAGGGTCGCCGCCACCAAGTGCTCGTACGTGCACATGCCGGCCACCTCGGCGGTGTGTGCTGCGGCATCGATGCCCAGGACTCCGGTCAGTCCGGACGTGTCCAGGCCGCGCCCATCGCGTTTGGTGCGGGCGCGGAACAGGTTTGACGTGGGTTTAGCGAGACGGACCGCGGATGTCACGGGGATGGTTCGATAACTCGCCACCAACCGATCGACGCCCGACCTGTGAGCCGAGAGTGCAGATTCCGAACCTGGCACCACATATACCCTAGTCTTCGACCACACCACGTGCATCCGCGCGCGGACGGCATCACAACAGAGGAGTCGCGCCTGATGGCACAGGTCAGCGCAGCCAGCACCATCTTGATCAACGTCGATCCGGCGGCCACGCTCGCCGCAGTGGCGGACTACCAGAATGTCCGCCCGAAAATCCTGTCCCCGCAGTACAGCGAGTACCAGGTGCTGCAGGGCGGACAGGGCCAGGGCACTGTCGTCAAGTGGAAGTTGCAGGCCACCAAATCACGTAGCCGCAACGTCGCGGCCAGCGTCGACGTCGCTGGTCACAGCGTCATCGAGAAGGACGCGAACTCGTCGATGGTGATCAACTGGACGGTGGCGCCGGCGGGCCCCGGATCCAGCGTGACCGTCAAAACTAGCTGGACCGGCGCGGGCGGCGTCAAGGGCTTCTTTGAAAAGACGTTTGCGCCGTTGGGGCTGAAGAAAATTCAGGGCGAGGTGCTGGCCAACCTGAAGAGAGAACTCGAAAGCTAGGCCTCAGCGCGGTGTCACCCTGGTTTCCAGGAACAGCTTGAGTTGTTCGCCGTACTCGCTCAGCGAATCGGCGGTCAACATCTCAAGATGCGTGCTGTCGACGGAGTACGTGGCGATCTCCCCGGCGACATAAGGCCGCCAAACCCGTTGCTGGGACCGGGCTACCCGCCCGATGCGCTGTCCTCGCCGGCGTCGGTGGCCATCGCCGTTGTCGCTTCTGGCTCGGGCCGCGGAGAAGATGACCATGTCGCCGTCGAATACGCCGGGTTCGTGCTTGGCCAGATGTAGCTGATTCGCCGTGACGCTCTGCGCCATGAACGCCAGCAGCTGCTGGGGCGGAAGTCCGAACATGCCCCCTTGCTGCTGAGCCAGTTCCGCGGCCTGCCGGTAGGTCAGGGGCTCGGACCGCTCCGGAATGTCGATGCGATTGGTCCGCAGGATGTGTTCCAGGACTTGGCTTTCGTCCAGCGTGTGATTCTTTGCCACGGCCCGGTTGGCGGTCATCTTTGCCATGAGCTTGTGCGCGCTGAAAACCGGGTCGAGCAGGACCAGGCTTTGGACCTCACATCCACGCCGCTGGAGTTCAACGGCGAGTTCGTGCGCTACGACGCCGCCGAACGACCAGCCGAGAATCTTGTATGGCCCGTCCGGATAGCGGGCTTGTAGCCGGTCCGCGTAGTTTGCCGCCATGACGCGGATCGAGGCGGCCTCGGGTTCACCGTCTTGCGCGATTTGGTTGATCCCGATGATCGGGCAATCCAGATAGTTGCCCAGAGCCCGATACGGCCAGCTCAGTCCGAGGCCGTCGTGAATGCAGCACAGCGGAGCGCCGGTGCCCTCCTGGAACACCTCGACTCCGACCACCTCAGACGTATTGTCCTGCCGGCTCAACTGCTCGGTCAGGCTCCTGACAGAGGGGGCATAGAACATGGTGCGCACCGCAAGGTGAACGTCGAGTGCGGCGTTGATTGTCGCGATCACCCGCATCGCTGAGAGTGAATCGCCACCGAGATCGAAGAATGAGTCTTCGACCCCGACTCGCTCGATGCCCAGCACCTGTGCGTAGATGCCGGCGATGAGCTGCTCGGTCTCGCCGTGCGGGGCCGCAAAAGGCGTGGCGGCGAACAGCGGTGTGGGCAGCGCCTTGGTGTCGATCTTGCCGGAGGAGGTCAACGGGAACTCCTCGAGCACGACGATCTGCGCCGGCACCATGTACTCGGGCAACCGCGCGGCCAAACGCTGGCGCACCGTGCTGATCTCCATGTTGGTATTGGGGTTGTTGGCGTGAGTGCCGCGGTGCCGGGTTCCGGCGCTGGACAGGTAGAGGTCGGTCAGCGCAGTGTCCGGCTCGGCGGGGCTGAGGAAGACGGCGTCGAGAGTGCCGGGCTCGGCGCCCCAAGTCACGGCGACGCGGTATCCGGCATTCTCGCCGAGCCGATGTAGCTGTTCGGGCGTGACGATGTCGGCCGCCGCTGGGGGCGGGGTGAGCGCGTCGGCCAGCGGCAGCCCCTCGGCGAGGGCGTGTTCGATGCGGACGTCGGTGGCCACCCCGGCGTGCGGGATCTCGGTGATGCGCACCGCGGCGGGACGTCGCGAGGTCAAGCGGGCGTGCAATCCGAGCAGACCCGCGCAATCGGTCCACGTCCAGGTGGGTGCGGTCGTGACGGAACGCACGGGCGCGGGAGTCTTGCGGATGACGACGTCATAGCGGTACCGGTTGAGTTCGTTGTCGGCCAACCCGCGCTTTACCTGGACTTCGAGTCCGGCAACAGATGCGTGGTCGGCCGCCCAGGCAGTGAAAAAGTCTGGTGCCAATAACAATTCGGGTTCGCTGACGACGGCACGGTGGACCCGTTGCCGGATCTCGGCGGCGTCGGCAGTGGGGGTGCGGGCCAGCGCGACTCCGGTTTGGAAGGCGTCCTGAAGGGCGTAGTTGCGGATGTCGCCGAGGAACATCGCGCCGCCGGGAGCCAGCAGCTCCATGGCGCTCTCGATCAGGCCGGCCAGGTATGCGCTGTTGGGGAAGTACTGTACGACCGAATTGACGATGATCGTGTCGAAGTAGCCGTGCGGCAGACCCTCGGTGATGTGGGCGGGCCGGGTGAGCACCTCGACCCGATCACGCCACGGGATCTGCAACCGCTCCAGCGAGCGGGCGAGGTTGTCGACGGCCACCGCCGACATGTCGGTCGCGACATAGTGCTCACAGTGCGGGGCGATCTGCGACAGCAGCAGCCCCGAGCCGGCGCCGATCTCCAGTAATCGGTTCGGCCGCAGGGCCATGATCCGATCCACCGTAGCCGTGCGCCATTCGAACATCTCCTCGAGAGGAATCGGTTCACCGGTGTAGCTGCTGTTCCAACCCCGGAAGTCCATGCCGAACTGCGGCACTGCGTCGCGATCGTCGTACAGCTCGTCGTAGACGCCTTGCCGCTGTTCGACGATCTCGGCGCCGTGGTCGGCGCTGATCTCGTGCCCGAGGGTGATGTAGGCCATGAGGTGGTCGCCGGCATTGCCGTGGTGCACGGTGGCGACGGCCTGGGTTACCTGCGGGCAGTCCAGCAGGGCGCTTTCGATTTCGCCGAGTTCGATGCGATAGCCGCGGATCTTGACCTGTTCGTCGGCGCGCCCGAGGTACCGCAGCTGCCCGTCGGCCCCCAGGAGACCAGATCCCCGGTGCGGTACATCCTTTGTCCAGGCGCTTCCGCACCGGCGAACGGGCATGCCAGGAACCGTGCCGCCGTCAGATCCGGCCGGCGTAGATAGCCGTCCGCCAGCCCGGCGCCCGCCACGTACAACTCGCCGACCACCCCCGGCGGCACCTGGCGCAACCACTTGTCCAGCACGAAGAACGCGAGATGCGCGAGCGGCCCACCGATCGGGCTGACACTGCTGTCGATGTCGCCGTCGGAGAGCTCGCGGAACGAGGCATGCACCGTCGTCTCGGTGATGCCGTACATATTGATCAGCCGTGGCGGTCCCGGGTGATGCTGCAGCCAGGTCCGAAGGCGTTGGGGTTCAAGGGCTTCACCGCCGAACACCACCGTTTGAAGTTTGAGCTGCCGTGCCAATTCGGGCTGTAACCTATCGGCGGTTTGCAACGCGTAGAAAGCCGTGGGGGTTCGGCTCAGCACGCCGACGTGTTCGGCGGCGAGCAGTGCGTGGAAGTCCTCGGGCGAGCGGGTCACCGATTCGGGCACCACCACCAGCCGGCCGCCGTGCAGCAGCGCACCCCAGATCTCCCAGACCGAGAAGTCGAAGGCCAGCGAATGAGACTGTGCCCAAACCTGTTTCATATCCAGATGGGCGTGTAGCGATGCCAGCAACTGGGTGACGTTGCGGTGCGGTACTGCTACACCTTTGGGGGTGCCGGTGGTGCCCGACGTGTAGATCATGTAGGCGATGTCATCGGGCGCCGGCATCGGCAATGGGCCGCACGGGTAGCCGGGGATGCGGGGATCGTCGACGGTGATGACCGCCAGGCCGTACCCGTCGAGCCGGTCGGCCAGCGCGGCAGTGGTGATCGCGGCGACCGGTTTGGCATCGGCCACCATGAATCCGATCCGGGCATCCGGGTGAGCCGGGTCGAGCGCCAGGTAGGCGGCCCCGGTCTTCAGCACCGCGAGGATCGCGATGATCGCTTCGGTGGAACGGGTGAACAGCAGCGCCACCGGCTGTCCCGGGCCCGCTCCGTGCGCGGCCAGCAGGTGCGCCAACCGGTTCGCGTCATCCTCGACTTCCCGATAGGTCATCGACAGGCCCGCGAAGGTCACGGCCAGAGCCCGTGGGGTAAGCGCGGCCTGCTCGGCCCACCGTGCCGGAATCGACACCGCTGGTAATACGTTCTGGCTCAACACCTCCCGATTGCCCCAGCGATCGAGCCGCGCGTACTCGTCGGCCTCGAGGAGATCCGTCGACGATAGTCGGCGGGTGGGGTCGGTGGTGACCGCGACCAACACCCGATGCAGCCGCTCGATCAGGGCGCTGATGGTGGCCGCGTCGAATACGTCGGTACGAAATTCGACCATCCCCTCGATCCCGGCGGGCTCGCCGGCGTCGCTCCAATGTTCGGCGAGGTGGAAGACCAAATCCATTCGGGCGGTGTGGGTGTCCATCGGCAGCGGGGTGACCTGCACATCATCCAAAGCCAACCCGGATGCCGGATCGACTCGGTGCCCCACGACGCTCTGCCAGGCCAGCATCACCTGGACCAGCGGGTGATGGGTCAGCGATCGAGCGGGGTTGATCCGCTCGACGAGGACCTCGAAGGGCACGTCCTGGTTTTCGTATGCGGCCAGACTGCGCCGTCGGACCTGACCCAACAGCTCGGCGAAGGTGGGATCCCCGGCTACCTCGACGCGCAACACCAGGGTGTTGACGAAGAAGCCGACCAGCGCATCGAGTGCGGGGTCGCGCCGACCGGCGATCGGGAAACCAACTGCCACATCGGAACTGGCGCTGACTGCCGACAGCAGCACGGCCAGAGCGGCCTGGATCACCATGAAGCTGGTCGCATTGTGCTCGCGAGCCACCTCGCGGATGCGCTGTTGCAATTCGGCCGGCCACTGAAGCGCCACGTTGTAGCCGCGGTAGTCGGCAACCAACGGATAGGGCCTATCGGTGGGCAGCGGTAGCCGCTCCGGCATTCCAGCCAGAGCGTGTTCCCAATAGGCCAGCTGGGCCGCGGTCGGACTGTCGGCGTCGGCCAGATCACCGAATTGGGCGCGCTGCCAAAGCGTGTAGTCGACATACTGCACCGCCAGCGGCACCCGCTGCGGAAGTTGGCGTTGCCGTCGAATCCGATAGGCCGCGCTGATATCGGAGACCATCGGCGCCAGTGACCAGCCGTCAAACGCGATGTGGTGCACTACAATTCCGACGACGTAATCCTCGGGTCCCACCGAATAGATCTGCGCGCGAATCGGGATCTCGGCAGACAAATCGAAGCTGTATTTGGCCAGCGCCACCAGGTTGGGCACCATCTGGTGCGGCGCCAGCGACACCGCCGCGTCGCCACCGCGTCGCCACAGTCCAGGCGTGGCAGGCAGCACTTCCTGATAAGGCACACCGTCGATGTCGACGAAGATGGTGCGCAGCGATTCGTGGCGGGCGATTACATCGTCCAGCGCCGCGTCCAGCGCCTCGACATCCAGTGCCCCGCTGATCCGGAACGCGGTCGGCATGTTGTAGGTCGCCACCCCACCTTCGAAGCGGTAAAGGAACCACAACCGGGATTGAGCGAAGGACAGCGGAATCAGTGCGGGCCGTGGGCCGGCCGCCAACGGCTTCCGCCGGCCGGTCTGGTTTGTGCCGATGCGCGGCGCCAGCGCAGCGATGGTGGGTGCGTCGAACAGGCTGTGCACTTGGAGATCGGCGTCCAGCACGGAGTTGATGGCGGTAATCAGGCGCATCGCCGAGAGGGAGTCGCCGCCGAGGTCGAAGAAGGAATCGTCCGTGCCGACCTGTTCGATGCCCAGGACGTGGGAGTAGATGCCGGCCAGGATCTCTTCGACGGCATTGGCGGGCGCATGGTAGTGGTCGGTGTCGCGATAGTCCGGCGCGGGCAGGGCGCGGGTGTCAAGTTTGCCGTTCGCGGTCAGGGGCAGGGTGTCGAGCACCACGACGATCGCGGGAATCATGTAGGCGGGCAGCTTGTCGGCCAACGCAGTTCGTAGCTCCGCCGGGTCGGCGGTTCCGGTGACATACCCGATCACACGGGTCGTGCCGGCCCCGTCTTTGCGGGTGATCACGGCGGCTTGTTCGACGCCGTCCAAACTGGCCAGGGCGGTTTGGATTTCGCCGAGTTCGATGCGGTAGCCGCGGATCTTGACCTGTTCGTCGGCGCGTCCGACATAGTCCAGCTGCCCGTCGGGATGCCAGCGCACCAGGTCGCCGGTGCGGTACATCCGGGCGCCACGTTCGCCATAGGGGCAGGCCACAAACCGCGACGCCGTTAACTCCGGTCGGCTCAGATACCCGCATGCCACGCCGTCGCCGGCGACGTACAACTCACCCACCACGCCGATGGGCACCGGACGCAGCCAGCCATCGAGCACGAACAGCGCCGCGGTCGAAACCGGTGCGCCGATGGGCGCCGCTCCCGACCCTGCGGTCAAGGGCGCACTCATCGACGCGTAGACGGTGACTTCAGTGGGGCCGTAGGCGTTGACCACCACCCTGCCATTCGCCCATTGGTCGACCACGTCGGCGGGGCAGGCCTCTCCACCCAGCAGCACCGCGACCGAATCCAACTGCCGTGGCGTCAATGCGGCTACCGCGGACGGGGTTTGGGTCAGGACGTTTACGCCTTCGTCGACCAGTAGGGCCTGGAAGCGGTCGGGTGATGCGGTCACGGACTCCGGTACCACGACGAGTCGTCCGCCGTGCAGCAGCGCCCCCCAGATCTCCCACACCGAGAAGTCGAATCCGTAGGAGTGGCATTGCGTCCACACCTGAGTCAGCGGCAGGTGCGCGGGCCCGGAGCTGGCCAGGTGTGCCACGTTGCGATGGCTGACCGCAACACCTTTCGGCACACCGGTGGTGCCCGAGGTGTAAATCAGGTACGCGATATCGTCGGGTGATGGTGCCGCCGGTGCGGTAGCCGGCTGGCTCACTACGGCGGGGTCGTAGATGTCGATAATGCGTACGTCGTGTCCGTCCAGCAGGGGGCACAGTTCGATCGTGGTGAGTGCGGCGATCGGGGCGGCGTCGGCCAGCATGAAGCCGATCCGTGCGTCGGGGAGGGTGGGGTCGATCGCCAGGTACGCCGCCCCAGTCTTCAACACCGCCAGCATCGCGATGATGGCCTCGGCAGAGCGCGAAAACACCAGTGCCACGTACTGCCCCGGGCAGGCACCGTGGGCAAAGAGCAGCTGCGCCAACCGATTAGCGGCCTCGTCCAGCTCGCGATAGCTATGCGAGCGGCCTTCGAAGCTCACCGCCACCGCGTGCGGGCCGCGCTGTACTTGTTCGGCGAACAACTCCGGGATGGATGCCGGCGCAACCGCGCGTCGGGTCAACACCGCCCGGTTACCCATCGCAGCCATCAGGGCTTGCTCGTCGGCATCCAATAGGTCGATAGAAGACAGCCTGCGAGTGGGATCTGCGATCATAGCCAAGAGCACGTCGTGAAGTTGCACAAGGAGTGTGTCGATGCAGTCGGCGGCGAAAACGTCGGTGCTGTATTCCACCCGCAGGCCGAGCTCACTGCCGGGTATGGCTTGCAAGGTCAACGGATAGTGGTTGTACTCGCAGGCGGTTATCTCGCCGATGGCCAACCCGTCGACCCCGGCGAGGTTGGCGGCGTCGACGGGGTAGTTCTCGAAAACGAACAGCGTGTCGAAGAGTTGGTCGTGGCCAGTGACACGGTGGACCTCGGGTAGTGCCAGATGTTGGTGCTCGAGGGTGTGGTTGTTGGCGCGGTGCAGTTGGTCGAGTAGGTCGGCGGTGGTGGTCAGCGGTGTGCAGTTGGCCCGAACCGGCACGGTGTTGATCAGCAGACCCACCATTGCGTCCGCACCGGGAACTTCGGTGGGCCGGCCGGAGACCGCGGTGCCGAAGGCGACGTCGTGCTGACCGGTCAGCCACATCAGCAGCTGTGCCCAGCCGACCTGCAACACGGTGTTGACGGTGGTGTGGTGTGCGCGAGCCAGCGCGCCCAGCGCCCGCGTGGTCTGCTCACTGACGCGAGACGTCTGCACTGCGCGCCGTCCCGGCCCGAGCCGCGCCGGCGGGCCCACCAGCGTAGGAGTCTCGAAGCCCGCGAACGCCTCTCGCCAAGCCCGGTGGGCGGCGTCAAGGTCTCGCTCGGCCAGCCAGCCGACAAATCGGCGATAGGGCGTGGGTGCGGGGAGTTGATGCCCGAAATAACTGGCGAAGATCTCCTGCGCCAGGATCGGCAGCGACCAGCCGTCGAGCACGATGTGGTGATTGGTCAGCACCAACCGGTGGCGCTCTTTAGCGGTGCGCAGCAACGCGACCCGGAACGCCGGCGGCTCAGTCAGATCGCAGACCGCGGCGCGTTCGGCGGCGGCCACCCCATCGACTCGTTGAGTATCCTCGCCGAGCTCGATGTATTGCCACGCCGGCTGGGGGTTGGCCGGAACGACCTGGACCGGCTGGTCGAATTGCCCGCAGAAGCGGGCGGCCAGGTTGGGATGGCGGCCGACCACGGTGTGGACGGCATTGTGCAACCGGTCCGGGTCCAGCGGTCCGGTAATGGTGATGTCGAGCTGCATCGCATAGATGTCGTCGCTGCTTCCACGGATTGTGTTGGCGTGGAACAATAGTCCCTGCTGCAACGGAGTGAGCGGCAGGATATCGGCGACGCGGTCTTGCCGGCAAAGCTCATCGATCTGCTGCTGGCTCAGCTGGGCCGGCAGGATATCCGACGGGGTCAGCCCGCCGCCGCCGTGTTGGACGTGAGCGCAGATTCCCGCGAGGGCGTCAAACCATAGTTGGGCGATCCGGCTGATCGCGGGGCCGTCGACTATCGAGGGCGCCCAGGTCCAAGTGGCATGCAGGTGTGGGCCGGCTTCGGTGTCCAGGGTGCTGGCGTTGAGCTCGACGCTGTGTCCCAACGGCATTGGGATCGCGGAGGAACCCGCCGCCGTCAGCAGGCCATCCTGGCTGATCCGCCACAGCATGTCGGAGAGTTCCGCCGCGCCGCCGAGTCGGCCCAGATAGTTGAACCCGATCGCGGGATCGGTCCGGCTCAACTCCACCTCGGTGTTGAGGTAACGGAGCAGGCCGTAGCTGAGGCCGTCGGGCACCGCGCGCAGTTGCTCTTTGGCGGCTTTGACCGCCGCGCCGAGCGCGGAGTCACCGGAGACCACCTGCGCCCAGTCTAGTCCGGTAAACTCCAGGGCCACAGGGTATTTAGTGGTGAACCACCCCACGGTGCGCGATAGGTCGACGTGAGGTGCCAGCTCGTCGTGACGGCCGTGACCTTCGACGTCGATGCCGATCGGCGAGTCGGTGCCCAAAAATTCTGCCCAGGCCAATCCGAACGCGATTAACAGAATGTCCTGTACGCCAGCGTGAAACGCCGCGGGTACCTCACCCAGTAGCATCCGGGTGGTCTCGGCGTTCAGCTCCATCGACATCTGACCAGCGCTGGCGTAGGTGTCGAGCTCGGGGTGGGGCGCGGGCAGCGCGCTTGGCACTGCCGCCACGTGTCGGCGTGGGCGACCACGTCGGCAGCGCGCGCGTGCTGGGCAAGCAGTGACGACCACCGGGCAAACGAGGTGCCGCCCGTGGGTAGCGCGATGGGCTGCCCGTTGTGCTGCTGGCCCCAGGCGATATTGAGGTCTTCCAACAGGATTCGCCATGACACCGCATCGACGGCAAGGTGGTGAATGATCAGCATGAGCTGACGGGTGGACCTAGCCCACACCGCATTCAGCATCGTCCCGCTCGCCGGGTTCAACCGTGCCCGCGCCTCGATCAGTGCGGCGTCCGTCAGCCCGTCAACGGTGTTCAGGCATGCGCGGGCATCCGCCGTGCCGACCTCGGGCACCCGTAGCGAGCCATCGTCGTCGATGCGCAGCCGCAGCATGGCATGCGCATCCAGCAATGCCTGGAGCACCACCACCACGTCGTCCTCGGTGACGCCGGCCGGTGCCTGTGCCACCAGTGTCTGATTGAACTGCTCGACCGGGCCGTCAATGTTCAGCAGCCAGTGCATGATCGGGGTGGGCACCACCGGCCCGATGCCCTCATCGACGATGCCGCTGTCTGCGGACGTGACGTTGACTACCAGAGCCAGTCGGGCCACGGTCTGCTCGACGAAGATGTCACGCGGACGGCACAATACGCCGGCCGCCCGCGCTCGGGCCACGACTTGCATCGACAAAATGCTGTCCCCACCCAAATCGAAGAAGGAGTCGTCGACGCCGACTCGATCTACGCCGAGCACGTCGGCGTAGATCCCGGCCAGGATCTCCTCGGTCGCGGTGCCCGCAGCGCGGTAGCGGTCGATGTCGCTGTATTCCGGTGCCGGCAAGGCACGGGTATCGAGTTTCCCGTTGACCGTGAGCGGCAGCGCGTCGATCAGCACCACCGTCGACGGAACCATGTACGGCGGCAGCCGGTCGGCCAGGGCCGTGCGCGCACGTGCCGGATCGGCGGTGCCGGTGATGTAGCCGACCAGACGAGTTGCGCCGGGATGGTCTTCGCGAGTGACCACCGCAGCTTGATCAACACCATCTAAATCTGCTAGGGCCGAGCGGATTTCGCCGAGTTCGATGCGATAGCCGCGTATTTTAACCTGCTCGTCGGCACGCCCGAGGTACTCCAGTTGGCCATCGACCCGCCACCGCACCAGGTCCCCGGTGCGGTACATCCGCGATCCGGGCCGGCCGAACGGGCAGGCGACGAATCGCGACGCGGTGAGCTCGGCCTGGCCGAGGTATCCGCATGCCACACCGGCACCGGCGATGTACAACTCAGCGACCACGCCGATGGGTACCCGCCGCAAATATGCATCGAGGACAAACAGCGCCGCGGTCGACACCGGCGCGCCGATCGGCACTAAGGCTGTGCCCGGTGTCAACGGTGCGCTCATCGACGCGTACACGGTGGCCTCGCTGGGGCCGTAGGCGTTGATCACTACCCGGCCATCCGCCCATTGATCCACTATCTCGGCCGGGCACGGCTCCCCGCCGAGCAGCAGCGCCGTTGACTCCAATTGCTGCGGCGCCAATACCGCTACCGCGGAGGGGGTCTGGGTGAGGACGTTGACCTGTTCAGCGATCAGCAGGGCGTGGAAGTCTTCGGTCGAGGTCGTCACCGACTCGGGCACCACCACCAGACGCGCCCCGCCGAGTAGGGCGGCCCAGATTTCCCACACCGAGAAGTCGAACGCATACGAGTGGCATTGCGTCCATACCTTCGCCGCCGGCAGCTCTTCGGGAGTCGACTGCGCTACGTGGGCGAGATTGCGGTGTGTGACGGCCACGCCCTTGGGATCACCGGTGGTGCCCGACGTGTACACGAGGTAGGCGATGTCCTCGGCCGACGGACCCGGTAGCCACCTGCTGGGCTGGGCGGCGACGGCGGGATCGTCGACAGCGACGACCGCGAGGTCGTATCCGGCGAGCCGGAGGCGCAGCTCGGCGGTGGTGATCGCGACAACTGGGGCGGCATCGGTGAGCATGAATTTGATTCGGGCGTCGGGCAGGGTGGGGTCGATCGCCAGATAGGCCGCGCCCGCCTTGAGTGCTGCCAGCATCGCGACGATCGCCTCGGCCGACCGCTGCATCAGTAGCGCCACACTATGGCCCGGCCGCACGCCATAAGCAGTCAGTAAGTGCGCCAACCGGTTAGACGCCTCGTCGAGGCCACGGTACGTCAGTGAGCGGCCCTCGAATGTGATTGTCGTCGTGTCGGGTGCCCGGGCTACGTATTCGGCGAACAGCGCCGGGACTGACACCGCGGCTGGTGTGGGTCGAGCCAAGACCGCGCGGTTACCCATTTCGTCGAGGCGGTCGTGCTCATCGGCATCCAACAGTTGGATCGAGGAAAACGGGCGGCCGGAGTCGGCTGTGATGGCTTCGAGTACCCGCTCGAACCGCTGCACCAGAGTCTGGATGCTGCGGCGATCGAACACGTCGGTACGGTATTCCACCGTCCCGGAGATTCCCGCCGGCTCGCCGGCCCGGGTGTAGCGCTCAACCAGTGAGAACGCCAAATCCATTCGTGCGGTGTGGGTCTCAATCGCTAGCGGGGCGATCTGGACATCGCCTAGCGCCAATTCGGAGATGGGGTCCTCGCCGTGCAGGTTCTGCCAGCCCAACATCACTTGGATGAGCGGGTGATGCGTCAGGCTTCGGGTGGGGTTGAGTCGCTCGACGAGGACCTCGAACGGCACGTCCTGGTGCTCATAGGCGGCCAGGCTGCGCTGGCGGACCTGGGCCAGCAGCTCGGCAACGGTAAGGTCGCCGTCGATCTCGACGCGCAGCACCAGGGTGTTGACAAAGAAGCCCACCAGATCGTCGAGGGCCGCGTCGCGGCGCCCGGCGATCGGGAAGCCCACGGCTACATCCGAATTCGCGCTGACATGCGATAGCAGCACCGCCAATGCGGCCTGGACCACCATAAAGGTCGTCGCGTTGTGCTCGCGAGCCAATTGGCGTATCTGCAGCTGCAATTCAGCTGACCACGCCACCTCGACGGTGGCGCCGTGTTGGTCGGCCACCGGCGGGTAAGGCCGATCGACGGGAAGCGCTAAGCGCTCTGGCATGCCGGCCAAGGCTTCTTCCCAGTAGGACAGCTGGGCCGCGATCGGGCTGCCCGGGTCGTCGAGGCGCCCGAACTGGACGCGCTGCCACAGGGTGTAGTCGGCATACTGCACCGGCAGTGGTGCCCAGCGTGGTGGCTCCCCTACTCGCCGCGCGGCGTATGCCTCACCAAGATCTCGCACCAGCGGCGCGACCGACGATCCGTCAGCGGCGATGTGGTGTACTACACCGACCAGCACGTGTTCATCGGCGCTAAGGCGGAAAAGCGTTGCACGTAAGGGAACTTCGGTAGTCAGGTCGAATGTGTAGCGCGCCGCGGCTTCGATCTCCTGGCCACGCTTCGTGGCGGACCAGGCGGCGGAATCCACTACTTGCAAACTGAACTGCGCCGAATCGGCGGCGACAACGACTTGTTGGGGTATGCCGTCGGGCGCCACGAACAGTGTTCGCAGGCTCTCATGGCGTGCGATCACATCGACGAGCGCGGCGTCTAGTGCATCGACGTCGAGGCGGCCGGAGAGCCGCAGTGCGACAGCCATGTTGTAGACCGGGGAAGGCCCCTGCAACTGATCCAAGAACCACAGTCGCGATTGGGCAAACGACAACGGCACCAGCGTGGGTCGCTCCCCGGCCGCCAACGGTTCCTGCCATCCACGGCCCGAGCCGATGAGGGGAGCCAACCGGGCGATGGTGGGCGCGTCGAACAAAGTGTGCACTTGCAGGCCCGGGTCGAGGCCAGAGTTGATCATGGCGATCAGGCGCATCGCCGAAAGCGAGTCACCGCCCAGGTCGAAGAACGAGTCGTCGACGCCGACCTGTTCGACACCTAGGACCTGGGCGTAAATGCCGGCGAGGATCTCTTCGATGGCGCTGGCCGGAGGGCGGTTATCCACCGCAACGCCTCGGTATTCAGGTGCGGGCAGCGCGCGGGTGTCGAGTTTGCCGTTAGGCGTCAGCGGCAGCGCCTCCAACGACACCAGCGCGGCTGGCACCATGTAAGACGGCAGTCGCTCGGCCAGCGCGCTGAGCACTACGGCCGGGTCCGCGGTTCCGGTGATGTAGCCAACCAGACGTGTGGCGCTGGGACGGTCAGTGCGGGTAATGACGACAGCTTGTTCGACGCCTTCCAAACCGGCTAGAGCCGTTTGGATTTCGCCAAGTTCGATGCGGTAGCCGCGGATCTTGACTTGTTCGTCGGCGCGGCCGAGGTAGTCCAGTTGGCCATCGGTGCGCCAGCGAACCAGGTCGCCGGTGCGATACATCCGGGTGCCGGGGTCGCCGTATGGGCAGGCGATAAACCGCGGCGCCGTCAGGTCGGACCGGCCGAGATATCCGCACGCCACTCCCGCGCCGGCCACATACAACTCGCCGGCGACCCCCGCCGGCACCGGGCGCAACCAGCCGTCGAGTACAAACATCGCGGCGGTCGATACCGGCGCGCCAATCGGCACCACGGCCGTACCCGGTGTCAACGGCACACTCATAGAGGCGTACACGGTGGCTTCGGTCGGGCCGTAGGCGTTGATCACCAGCCGGCCGGTCGCCCACTGATCCACCACTTCGGCGGGGCAGGCCTCCCCGCCGAGCAACAGCGCCACGGATTCCACGCCTTCTGGGTTCAATAGTGCTGCAGCCGAGGGGGTTTGCGTTAACACATTGACGTGTTCGGCGACAAGCAGTGCATGGAAGTCCCGCGGTGAACTAGTCACCGATTCGGGTACCACCACCAGCCGTCCGCCGCCGAGCAGGGCGGCCCAGATCTCCCACACCGAGAAGTCGAAGCCATAGGAGTGGCACTGCGTCCATACCTGTGCGACGGGTAGCTCGTGGGGTGTTGATGCAGCCAGGTGAGCCAGGTTGCGGTGGCTGACCGCAACGCCTTTGGGGACGCCGGTGGTACCCGAGGTGTAAATCAGATACGCGATATCTTCCGGGCTCGGTGACGGTGGTGGCGCGGCGGGTTGGCGGTCGATAGCGGGGTCATCAACGTCGATGATCCGTAGATCATACCCGTGCAGCCGCGGTCGCAGCTGTGCAGTGGTGAGCGCGGCGATCGGCGCGGCATCGGCGAGCATGAACCCGATCCGAGGGTCGGGGTGGGCCGGGTCGATCGCCAGGTACGCTGCCCCAGCCTTGAGCACCGCCAGCATCGCGACGATGGCCTCGGCGGACCGGGAAAACAGCAGTGCCACGGACTGTCCCGGGCCGGCTCCCCGATCGGCCAATAGATGTGCCATTCGGTTGGCTGCGTCGTCAAGCTGGCGGTAGGTGAGCGAGCGGCCCGCAAAGCTCACCGCCACCGCATCGGGAGCGCGCGCGACTTGGTCGGCGAACAACGCCGGAACCGACGCGATTGCCGGGCCGGGTCGGGTCAGCACCTCGCGATTCCCGATCTCGTCGAGGTGGGCGTGCTCGTCGTGGTCCAGCAGCTGCATTGAGGAAAGCGGTTGTGCCGCCGCGGTGGCCATGGCTACCAGCACCCGGTGCAGCCGTCGTACCAGTGACTCAATGACTTCCGCGTCGAACAGGGCGGTGTCGTATTCGACGCGTAGACCGATTTCGTCACCGGGCATGGCTTGCAGGGTCAGCGGGTAGTGGTTGTATTCGCGGGCGGTCATCGCGGTAATGGCCAGCCCGTCGCCGAGCATCGTCGACGCGTCTATCGGATAGTTCTCGTAGACGAACAGCGTGTCGAAGAGTTGGTCGTGTCCGGTGGCGCGGTGGATATCGGTGAGCGCCAGGTGCTGGTGGTCGAAAGTGTGATTGTTGGCCCGGTGCAATTGGTCGAGCAAGTCGGCGGTCGTCGTGCCCGCCGTGCCGACTGCCCGGACCGGAACGGTGTTGATCAACAGGCCCACCATCGCGTCGGCGCCGGGAACTTCGGTGGGCCGGCCGGAGACCGCGGTGCCGAAGACGACGTCGTGCTGGCCGGTCAGCCACATCAGCAGCTGCGCCCAGGCGGCCTGCAACACCGTGTTGACGGTGGTGTGATGCGTACGCGCCAAGTCACCCAGAGTCCCGGTTGTCTGCGCCGAAACTGAAGAGGTGGCGATGCCGCGTCGTCCTAGCCCCACGCGGTCCGGCGGACCCACCAGTGTTGGGGAATCGAAGCCCGCCAACGCCTTACGCCAGGCCGCCTCTGCGGCTGCTACGTCTCGCTCGGCCAGCCAGCCGACAAATCGACGATAGGGCGTGGGGGCGGGGAGTCGCTGCCCGAAATAACTGGCGAAGATCTCTTGCGCCAGGATCGGCAGCGACCAGCCGTCCAGCACGATGTGGTGATTGGTCAGCACGCACCGGTGCAGGCCGTCGGAGGTGCGGATCAACGCCACTCGGAAGGCCGGCGGTTGGCTGAGGTCGCAGACAGCGGCGCGTTCGGCTGCGCAGATCTGCTGGATCTGTTCCTCGGAGTGCGATTCGCAATACCGCCAGGGCACAACGGGTTCGGCGAGCAGGATCTGCACCGGCTCGTCGAATTGGTGGCAGAAGCGCGCGGTCAGGTTGGGATGGCGAGTGGCCACGGTGTGCACGGCCGCACGTAGCCGGTCCGAATCCAGCGGACCGGTGATGGTGATATCGAGCTGCATCGCATAGAGGTCGTCGGCATTACCAGTGGTTGCGTTGGCGTGGAACAACAACCCCTGCTGCAGCGGGGTGAGCGGCAGGATATCGGCGACGCGCTCGTGCCGGCACAGTTCATCGATCTGCTGCTGGCTCAAGCGTGCCGGGAGAATGTCGGACGGAGTGAGCCCGCCGCCGCCGCGCCGCACGTGTACACAGATCCCGGCCAAGGCCTCGAACCACAGCCGGCTCACGCGGCCGACCTGCTCATCATCGAGCGCGGAAGTTGCCCATGTCCACGTCGCCTGCAGATGTGGGCCGGTATCGGCGTCGATGGTGGCGGCATTGAGTTCCACACTGTGCCCCAACGGCATTGGAATCGCCGCGGCCACGGCCGCCACTGACGCGCCGTCCTGGCTGACCCGCCAGACATCGTCGGACAGCATGGCGGCCCCAGCGCCAAGTCGCCCAAGATAGTTGAACCCGATCGCGGGGTCGGCGCCGTCCAGATCCGCTTCGGGGTCCAGATAGCGCAGCAGGCCGTAGTTCAGTCCGTCGGGCAGCGCGCGCAATTGTTCTTTGGCGTCCTTGACCACCGCGCCTAAGGAGGTATCTCCCGCGAGCACCTGCGCCCAGTTAAGGCCCGTAAAACCCAGGGCCACTGGATATTTAGTGGTGAACCACCCCACGGTGCGCGACAGGTCGACGTGCGGAGCTAGCTCCTCGTGGCGGCCATGACCCTCGACATCGATACCGATTGGCGAGCTCAGACCCAAGAACTCGGCCCAGGCGAGCCCGAATGCGATCAGCAGAATATCTTGCACCCCAGCATGAAACGCGGCGGGAACCTCACCCAGCAGCATGCTGGTGGTCTCGACATCCAATTTCACCGACAGCTGTCCCGCACTGGCGTAGGTATCCACCTCGGGCTGGGTTGCGGGCAGTGCGGCCGGCACAGCCGCCACTTCACGCCAGGCCTCGGCCTGGGTTAGGACTTCCGGGGTGCGGGCGTGTTCTTCAAGCAGCGACGCCCACCGGACAAATGAGGTTCCTTGAGCCGGCAGCACCACCGGCTGCCCACTGCGATGCTGAGACCAGGCGATATTGAGGTCTTCCAACACAATTCGCCATGACACCCCGTCGATGGCCAGATGGTGAATGATCAACACCAATTGCGACGTCGAGGTAACCCAGAGCACGCTCACCATCGCCCCGGTGGCCGGGTTCAGCCGGGCCCGTGCTCCCGCCAGCGCCTCGCCGGAGAACACTTCCACGGATTGAAGGCAGCCTTGCGCATCGACCGACCCGGCCTCGGGTGCATGAGACGACCAGACACCGTTGTCGTCGATGTCGACACGCAACCGCAACATGGCGTGCCGATCCAGCAAGGCCTGCAACATGACCGCCGCATCAGTCTCGGTCGCTCCGGCGGGTGCTTGCACCACGATCGTCTGGTTGAACTGCTCGATGGGGCCATCCACGCCCTGCAGCCAGCGCATGATCGGTGTCGCCGGCAGGGGACCGATGCCCTCATCGACGACGTCGCCGTCACCGGTGACCACGCTGGCTACGCCCGCCAGTCGGGCAACCGTCTGTTCGACGAAAATGTCACGTGGACGGCACAATACGCCGGCCGCCCGCGCTCGCGCGACGACCTGCATCGACAGGATGCTGTCGTCGCCCAGGTCGAAGAATGAGTCATCGACGCCGACCTGTTCGAGGCCGAGTACTTGGGCGTAGATGCCGGCCAGGATTTCTTCGATGGCATCGGTGGGCGCGCGGAAGTGATCGGCGCTGTGGTAGTCAGGGGCGGGTAGGGCGCGAGTGTCGAGTTTTCCGTTGACGGTTCGCGGTAGCTCGTCGAGGACCATGACAGCAGACGGGACCATATAGGCGGGGAGTTGTTCGGCCAGCTGCGCACGTATCGCAGTGGGGTCGGCGGCGCCGGTGATGTAGGCCACAAGACGGGTTGCGGCGTGCTCGTCGCGGGTGATGACGACAGCTTGCTCCACGCCTTCCAAACCGGCTAGAGCCGTTTGGATTTCGCCAAGTTCGATGCGGTAGCCGCGGATCTTGACTTGTTCGTCAGCGCGGCCGAGGTAGTCCAGTTGGCCGTCGGTGCGCCAGCGAACCAGGTCGCCGGTGCGATACATCCGAGTGCCGGGGTAGCCGTACGGGCAGGCGATAAACCGCGATGCGGTCAACTCGGCCTGGCCGAGATATCCGCACGCCACTCCGGCACCGGCAATGTACAACTCGCCGATCACCCCGGCGGTACCGGGCGCAGCCAAGGATCCAGGACGAACAGGGCCGCGGTGGCCACCGCTGCGCCGATGGGTGCGGCGCCCGATCCCGCTGCCAACGGCGCGCTCATGGATGCGTACACCGTACCTTCGGTGGGGCCGTAGGCGTTGAGCACCACCCGGCCGGGAGCCCACCGGTCCACCACTTCGGCGGGGCAGGCCTCTCCGCCGAGCAACAGCGCCACGGATTCCAACCCGTCCGGCCTCAATGCCGTTGCGGCCGAAGGTGTTTGGGTGAGCACATTCACGTGCTCGGTGATGAGCAGGGCGCGGAAGTCTTCCGGTGAGGCAGTCACCGATTCTGGTACGACGACGAGGCGTCCACCACTGAGCAGCGCGGCCCAGATTTCCCAGACCGAGAAGTCGAAGCCATACGAGTGACACTGCGTCCACACCTGCGCCACACACAGCTGGGTTGGTGTTGACACAGCCAGGTGGGCAAGGTTGCGGTGGCTGACACCAACGCCTTTGGGAATGCCGGTGGTGCCCGAGGTGTAAATCAGGTAGGCGAGATCGTCGGGTGCGGGTGCGGGTGCGGGTGCCGGTGGCGGGCTCACGGGCTGGCGGTCGACGACCGGGTCGTTGACATCGATGACTGCCAGGCCGTTCCCGTCCAGGCGTGACCGCAGCTCGCCGGTGGTCAGCGCGGCGACCGGGGCGGCGTCGGTGAGCATGAAGTCGACGCGGGCGTCAGGGTGGGCCGGGTCTATCGGCAGATACGCCGCGCCGGATTTGAGTACCGCCAGCATCGCGATAATCGCGTCGGCCGAGCGCGAAAACAGCAGCGCCACAAACTGCCCCGGGCCGGCGCCGCGGCTGGCTAAGAGATTTGCTATCCGGTTAGCGGCTCGATCGAGTTCCCGATAGCTCAGCGTGCCGCCCTCGAAAGTCACCGCCACCGCATCCGGGGTCCGCTGCACGTGCTGGCCGAACAACTCCGGCACCGACACCGTCGCTGGAGCGGGCAACGCCAGCATCGTGCGATTGCCCTGGATATCCAGCCGTGCGATCTCGTCTGCGCCCAGCAACTGGATCGAGGAAAGCCGCAGCGCCGCATCGGTGGTCATGGCCGTCAGTACCCGCTGCAGCCGGCTGACGAGTGCCTCGACGGTTTCGGCGTCGAACACATCGGTGCGGTATTCCACCATCCCGCAGATGCCGCCGGGCTCACCACTTTGGGTCCAGCGTTCGGTCAGTGAGAACGACAAATCCATTCGGGCGGTATGGCTGTCGATCGGCAGCGGGGTGGCCCGTACTTCGCCCAAAGCCAGGTCTGCGGGCTCGGTGTTCTGCTAGCCCAACATCACCTGTACCAGCGGGTGGTGAGCCAGGGACCGGATCGGGTTGAGGCGTTCGACGAGGACCTCGAAGGGCACGTCTTGATGTTCGTAGGCGGAGAGGCTGCGCTGGCGGACTTGAGCCAGCAGGTCTGCGACCGTTGGGTTGCCGCCCACGTCGAGGCGCAGCACCAGGGTGTTGACGAAAAAGCCCACCAGCTCATCGAGTGCGGGGTCGCGGCGTCCGGCTATCGGAAACCCGACGGCCACATCTGAACTCGCGCTGACGGCCGATAGCAGAACCGACAAGGCAGCTTGGACCACCATGAAACTGGTCGCGTTGTGTTCGCGAGCCACCTCGCGCACCCGGTGCTGCAGTTCGGCGGGCCAATCCACGGCCACAGTTGCCCCGTGTTGGTCGGCCACCGGCGGGTAGGGCCGATCGGTTGGCAGCGCGGTGCGTTCGGGCATCCCGGCCAGGGCATCCTGCCAAAAGTCCAGCTGGGCGGCGATCGGGCTGTCGGCATCGTTGAGATCGCCGAAATGGGTGTGCTGCCACAGGGCGTAATCGGCATACTGCACGGGCAGTCCGGCCCACCCGGGGGTTTGTCCTGCGCATCGGGCGGCGTACGCCTGGCCCAGATCGCGCACCAGTGGTGCGATCGACCAGCCGTCGGCGGCAATGTGGTGCACGACTCCCACCAGCACGTGCGCGTCTTCGCTAACGCGCAGGAGCGTGGCCCGCAGTGGGAGTTCGGCGGTCAAATCGAATGGGTGGCTCACCGCGGCGTCGATTGCCCGGTGAAGTCGGGCTGCGGACCAGTCGCTGGCATCGATTACTTGCCAACCGAATTCGGCCCGATCGGCCGCCACCACCACTTGCTCGGGTATGCCGTCGGGAGCCACGAACACTGTTCGCAGACTCTCATGCCGTGCCACCACGTCGACCAGAGCGGCAGCCAGTGAGTCGACCTCAAGCCGGCCGGACAGCCGTAACGCCACCGCCATGTTGTAGACGGCAGAAGGCCCTTGCAACTGCTCCAGGAACCACAACCGCGACTGGGCAAATGACAAGGGAAGCACCGCCGGCCGCTCGAAAGCCACCAGCGGCTCACGGTGACTCGCCTCTACGTCGAGTTGGAATGCCAACTGGGCGACCGTCGGTGCGTCGAAAAGCTTGCCCACCTTCAGATCGGCGTCGAGGAGGGTATTGATGGCGGCGATCACCCGCATTGCCGATAGCGAGTCTCCACCCAGGTCGAAGAAGGAATCGTCTATTCCGACCCGCTCCGCACCGAGCACTTGAGCATAGATCCCGGCCAGGATCTCCTCGACGGTGGTCGCCGGCGCGCGATAGTGATTGGCGTCGCGATAGTCCGGTGCCGGCAGGGCCCGTGTGTCGAGTTTGCCGTTGACCGTCATCGGCAACGCGTCGATCACCAGTACCGCGGCCGGCACCATGTAGGGCGGCAGCTGCTCGGCGAGTTGAGTGCGTACCAGGGCCGGATCGGCGGTTCCCGTGACATACCCGACGAGATGCTTGATCCCGCGGCGGTCCTCACGGGCGATCACGGCAGCCTGTTCGACACCTTCCAAACCAGCTAGGGCCGCCCGGATTTCGCCGAGCTCGATGCGGTAGCCCCGGATTTTGACTTGCTCATCGGCCCGCCCGACGTACTGCAGCTGCCCGTCGGCATCCCACCGCACCAGGTCCCCGGTGCGGTACATCCGTTGTCCAGACGCTTCGTCGCCGGCGAAGGGACACGCTATGAACCGCGACGCGGTCAAACCCGCCCGGCGCCAATACCCGTGTCCCACACCGCGGCCGGCCAGATACAATTCGCCGACCACCCCGATGGGCACCGGGCGCAACCAGCCGTCGAGCACAAAGAAGGCTGCGCCGGCAATCGGCGAACCGATTGGCACTGCACCGGCTTTCGGGGCCAGAGGCGCACTCTTGGATGCCCACATCGTCGTCTCGGTGGGGCCATAGACGTTGATCATCGTTCGACCGGGCGCCCATCGATCCACCACCTCGGGTGGGCAAGCCTCGGCACCGATCACCAATGCCGCCGAGCCCAGACCGTCGATCGAAAGCGCCGCCACCGCAGACGGAGTCTGGGTAAGCACGGTGACGTGTTCGTTGACGAGTAAGTCGTGGAAGTCCTGCGGTGAGCGGGTCATCGGCTCGGGCACCACCACCAGCCGTCCGCCGTGTAGCAGGGCACCCCAGATCTCCCAGATCGAGAAGTCGAACGCATACGAATGGAACTGCGTCCACACTTGTTCCTCTGTCAGCTCCAGTCCGGCTTCCAGCGAGTCGAACAGCTGGGTGACGTTGGCGTGGTTGACCGCGACGCCTTTGGGGACACCGGTGGTACCTGAGGTGTAGATGATGTGGGCGACATCGTCGGGTGCCGGCATCGGTAGCGCGGTGGCAGGTTGAGTAGCGACGGCGGGGTCGCGGACATCAACCGTGACCAAGTCGTACCCGTCGAGCCGCACGAGCAGCTCGGTGGTGGTCAGTGCGGCGATCGGTGCGGCGTCGGTCAGCATGAATTCGATTCGCGCCGCGGGATGAGCCGGATCGATCGGCACATACGCCGCCCCGGTCTTCAATACCGCCAATATCGCGACGATGGCCTCGGCCGAACGCGAAAACAGTAACGCCACAGACTGTCCCGGGCATACTCCCCGGTCGGCGAGCAGGTGTGCCAGCCGGTTGGACGTCTCGTCGAGCTCGCGGTAAGTCATCGAGCTGCCTTCGAAGGTGATCGCCACCGCATCGGGTGTACGCGCGGCCTGCGCGGCGTACAACTCCGGGATCGATACACCAATACCGTTCCTGGCCAAGGTTTCCCGGTTGCCGATGTCGTCGAGGCGGATGTGCTCTTCGGCGTCGAGCAGGTCCATCAACGACAACCTGCGGGTAGGTACGGTGGTCGAGACCACCAGCACTCGCTCCAATTGCCGGATAAGTGTGTCGATGCTGTCGGCGGTGAAGATCTCGCTGTCGTACTCGACGCGCAGGCCGAGTTCGTCGCCGGGCATGGCCTGCAGCGTCAGGGGATAGTGGTTGTTCTCGCGGGCGGTGTACCCGGTGACGGTCAAACCGTCGACGCCGAAAAGAGCGGGGTCGACGGGGTAGTTCTCGTAGACGAACAGCGTGTCGAAGAGTTGGTCGTGTCCGGCAGCGTGGTGAATGTCGGGTAGCGCCAGGTGCTGGTGCTCAAGTGTGTGGTTGTTGGCCCGGTGCAACTGCTCGAGTAGGTCGGCGGTGGTGGTGGTCGTGGTGATGGTGGCCCGGACCGGAATGGTGTTGATCAGTAGGCCCACCATTGAATCCGAACCGGCCAGCTCGACGGGGCGCCCGGATACCGCGGTGCCGAAGGCGATGTCACGCTGACCGGTCAGCCACATCAGCAGCTGCGCCCAACTCGCCTGCAAGACGGTATTGATGGTGGTGTGGTGCCCGCGCGCCAGTTCGACCACGGCCCGCGTCGTTTCGGCGGAGACCCGCGATGTGGCCACCTCTCGCCGGCCGAGCCCGACCCGGCCGGGCGGACCTACCAGGGTGGGGACCTCGAAGCCGGCGAAAACTTCACGCCAGGCCGTCGCGGCGCTGTGACGGTCTTGTTCGCTCAGCCAGGCCACGAACCGGCGATAGGGCGCGGGTGCGGGAAGCCGCTGTCCGCAGTATGTAGTGAAGATCTCCTGCAACAGGATTGGCAGTGACCAGCCATCGAGCACAATGTGATGGTTCGTCAGCACCAATCGGTGCAAGTCTTTGTCGATGAGCGTCAACGCGACTCGGAATGCGGGCGGATTGGTCAGGTCGGCGACCGCGGCACGCTCGGCGGTGCATAGCCGCTGGATCTGTTCCTCGATATCGACGTCGTCAGCGAGTTCGGGGTAGTGCCAAGCTAATACGGGATCGGCGGGAATGACCTGGATCGGCGGATCGAACTCCGGGCAGAATCGGGCTGCCAGGTTGGGATGGCGGCCGACCACGACGTCGACCGCCTTCCGCAGCCGGTCGGGCTCCAGCGAGCCGGCGACGGTGATGTCCAGCTGCACCGCATACAACTCGCCCAAAGCGCTGCGGCCGTGGCTATTGGCGTGGAAAAGCAGACCCTGCTGCAGCGGAGTCAGCGGCAAGATGTCGGCGATGTGCTCGCGCCGGCACAGCTCATCGATCTGCTGCTGGCTGAGTCGGGCCGGCGAGATGTCGGACGGCGTCAAGCCGCCGCCGCCGCCGCGGACATGCGCGCAGATCCCGGCCAGAGCGGTAAACCACAATTGATTCAGCCGGCTGACTTGCTCGACGTCGAGCGCCGAGACTGCCCAGGTCCAGGTTGCGTGCAAATGCGGCCCGGCGTCCGTGTCGAGCGTGCCGGCATTGAGTTCCACACTGTGCCCCAACGGCATTGGAATCGCCGAGGCCACGGCGGCCACCGACACACCGTCCTCACTGATCAGCCACAAGTCGTCGGAGTGCTCGACGGCACCGGCGCCCAGGCGCCCGAAATAGTTAAACCCGATCGCCGGGTCGGCCGAATCCAGATTCACCTCCGGATTGAGGTAGCGCAGCAGTCCGTAGTTCAGGCCGTCGGGCAGCGCGCGCAGTTGCTCTTTGGCGTCTTTGATCAACGCGCCCAGTGCCGACTCACCTGAGATCACCTGCGCCCAGCTCAGCCCGCCAACGTTCAGGGCTACTGGATATTTGCTGGTAAACCAACCCACGGTGCGCGACAAGTCCACGTCGCCGGCCAGATCGGCGTAGCGCCCATGGCCCTCCACATCGATGCCGATCGGCGCACGGCCGGTACCCAAGAACTCGGCCCAGGCCAACGCGAATGCGACCAGCAGAATGTCTTGCACCCCAGCGTGAAACGCCGCGGGCACCTCTCTCAGCAGCATCCGGGTTGTCTCGATGTCCAGATCCACCGATAAGCGTCCCGCGCTGGCGTAGGTATCCAGCTCGGGCTGGGGTGCGGGCAGTAATGCCGGGGTCGCGGCCACCTGCCGCCACACCTCGGCCTGAGCTACTACCTCGGGAGCCCGCGCGTGCTCATTGAGCCACGACGCCCACCGGGCAAACGAGGTCCCCGGCGCCGGCAAGGCCACCTCTTGCTCGGCGCACAGCTGGGCCCAGGCAAGGTTGATGTCTTCCAACAGGATTCGCCACGAGACTCCGTCGACGGCCAGATGATGAATGATCAACACCAGCTCACCGATCGGCGCCACCCACAGTGCGCTCAGCATCGTTCCGGTGGCCGGATTCAACCGGGCCCGCGCCCGGACCAGCGCCTCGTCGGATAGCTCTTCGACGGTGTTCAGGCAGCCGCGCGCATCCACCACGCCGGGGTCGGGGACCCACAATGACCAGCTCCCGGCGTCGTCTTCGTCGACGCGCAGCCGCAGCGTCGCGTGTCGATCGAGCAACGCTTGCAACACCACCACCACGTCGGCCTCAGTCGCCGCGACCGGGGCCGCAATGGCCACTGCCTGGTTGAACTGCTCGACGTGACCCGCTACGTCCTCTAGCCAGCGGACGATCGGTGTGGCCAGGACTTCGCCCACACCCTCGTCAACTACACCGGCCTCATCCGTCGAGACACTGGCTACTCGAGCCACCCGGGCGACGGACTGTTCGACGAAGATATCCCGCGGACGGCACACCACCCCGGCCGCGCGCGCCCGGGACACCACCTGCATCGACAAGATGCTGTCGCCACCCAGGTCGAAGAAGGACTCATCGACCCCCACTCGCTCCAACCCCAAAACTTGGGCGTAGATCTCGGTCAGGATCTCCTCGATGGCGTCGGTGGGAGCGCGGTAGTGATCCGCATCGTGATACTCGGGCGGGGGTAAGGCTTGGGTGTCAAGTTTGCCGTTGACCGTCATCGGCAACACGTCGATCACGACCACTGCCGACGGCACCATATACGTGGGCAACCGATCGGCCAGTGCCGCGCGTGCTTGGGCGGGGTCGGCAGTCCCGGTGATGTAGCCGACGAGGCGCTTCGTCCCGGGAAGGTCCTCGCGGGCGACGACGGCGGCCTGCTCCACTCCCGCGAAATTGGCTAGAGCTGACCGGATTTCGCCGAGTTCGATGCGGTAGCCGCGGATCTTGACTTGCTCATCGGTGCGGCCCAGGTAGTCGAGCTGCCCGTCGGTGCGCCATCGCACCCGGTCCCCGGTGCGATACATTCTTTGTCCCGGGGAGCCGGCCTCCGCGAACGGGCACGCCATGAAGCGCGACGCGGTCAACCCTGCCCGGTGCCAATACCCGTGTCCCACGCCGCGGCCGGCCAGATACAACTCACCGACCACCCCGACGGGTACCGGGCGCAACCATTCGTCGAGAACAAAGAACGCCGCACCTGTCACCGGCGAACCGATCGGCGGCACACCCGAACCCGGTACGAGCGGTGCACTCTTGGATGCCCACATCGTTGTCTCGGTCGGGCCGTAGACGTTGACCATCACCCGTCCGCGCGCCCACCGATCGACCAAGTCGGGCGGGCAGGGTTCGGCGCCGATCACCAGCGCGGTCGACTCCAACCCCCGTGGCGAGAGCATCCCGACCGCCGACGGGGTCTGGGTGAGAACGGTGACCTGTTCGGCGACGAGTAGGGCGTGGAACTCTTCTGGTGAACCGGCCACAGCCTCGTGTACCACCACCAACCGTCCGCCGTGCAGCAGCGCGCCCCAGATCTCCCACACCGAGAAGTCGAACGCATACGAATGGCACTGTGTCCACACCTGTTCGGCCGACAGGTCCAGCCCGACATCCAACGAGTCGAACAGTTGAGTGACGTTGTGATGACTGACCGCAACACCCTTGGGCACGCCGGTGGTACCCGAGGTGTAGATGATGTGGGCGGTATCATCGGGCGACGGCGCGGGCAGCGCGGTGTCGGGCTGGGTGTCGATGCGCGGGTCGTCGACATCGATGATCCGTAGGCCGCACTGTTGCAACCGCGGTCGCAGCTCGGGGGTGGTGATCGCGGCGATCGGCGCGGCATCGGCCACCATGAACTCGATTCGCGCCGCGGGGTGGGCCGGGTCGATCGGTAAGTATGCCGCGCCCGACTTGAGCACCGCCAAGATTGCGATGATTGCTTCGGCGGATCGTGAAAATAGCAGTGCGACAAACTGACCGGGGCCTATCCCTTCGGAGGCAAGTAGGTGCGCCAACCGGTTGGCGGCCACATCGACCTCGCGGTAGGTCATCGATCGACCCTCGAAGGTGATCGCCACCGCCTCCGGAGCGCGGGTAACCTGCGCGGCCCACTGCGCCGGAACAGATACCCAGGCCGCTGACCGGGTCAGGACCGCGCGGTTGCCGATTTCGTCGAGGTGGGAGCGCTCGTCGGCACCCAGCATCTCGATCGAGGAAAGTCGCTGTGCCGCATCAGCGGTCATCGCCACCAACACCCGATGCAGCCGCCCGAGCAGCGCCTCGATGGTTCCCGTGTCGAACACGTCGGTCCGATACTCCACTGTTCCGGAAATCCCGCCGGGCTCACCGGATGCGGTGAAGCGTTCGGTCAGGGTGAAAGCCAAATCCGTTCGTGCGGTGTGGGTTTCGATCGGTATCAGAGTGGCCTGCAGATCACCCAACGTCAGTTCGGCTGGATCGGCGTTCTGCCAGCCCAACATCACTTGCACGAGTGGGTGATGGGCCAGGGACCGGATGGGGTTGAGGCGTTCGACGAGGACCTCGAAGGGCACGTCTTGGTGTTCATAGGCGGACAGGCTTCGCTGGCGAACCTGGGCCAACAACTGGCCGACAGTGGGATTTCCGGCCGTGTCGACACGCAGCACCAGCGTGTTGACGAAAAAGCCCACCAGCTCGTCGAGAGCGGGGTCACTGCGTCCCGCGATCGGGAATCCCACTGCCACGTCACTACTCGCGGACAGCGCGGACAGCAGCACGGCAAGGGCGGCCTGGACCACCATGAAGCTAGTCGAATTGTGTTCGCGTGCCAGCGCACGTATTTGCTGTTGCAACTCGGCCGGCCACGCGACGGCCACACTGGCGCCGCGCTGATCGGCCACCGGTGGGTAAGGCCGATCGCTGGGCAGCGCCAACACCTCGGGCATTCCTGCCAGGACATCTTCCCAATAGGCCAACTGCGTCGCGATCGGGCTGGCGGGGTCGTCGAGATCGCCGAATTGCGTACGCTGCCACAGCGTGTAATCGGCGTACTGCACCGCTAATGCGGGCCAACCCGGTGCTTGTCCCGCACATCGGGCGGTATAGGCCTCGCCCAGATCCCGCACCAGCGGAGCGATAGACCAGCCGTCGGCAGCGATGTGATGGACCACGCCCACCAGCACGTGCTCGTCCTTGTCGAGGTGGAAAAGGGTTGCTCGCAGTGGGATCTCGGTGGACAGGTCGAAGGCGTAGCTTGCCGCCGCGTCGACAGCCTCAGCTAGCCGGGCTGCGGTCCATCCATTGGAATCAATAATCTGCCAACCGAACTCGGCGCTACCAGCGGCGAGCACCTCTTGCCGTGGGGTGCTCTCGACCGCCGGGAACACCGTCCGCAGACTCTCGTGACGGGCGATCACATCGGCCAGTGCGGTGGCCAATGCGCCGGAATCAAGGTGGCCGGACAGCCGCAATGCCACCGCGATGTTGTACACCGCGGATGGTCCCTGTAACTGGCCCAGGAACCACAACCGCGATTGGGCATACGACAACGGCACCATTGCGGGCCGCTGGAAAGCCACCAACGGCTCCAGCCTGTCGTGGCCCGTGCCGACGCGGGGTACCAGCTCCGCGATCGTGGGAGCCTCGAACAATGTCCGCACCGAAAGTCCGCCTTCGAGTGCATGATTGATCGCGGCGATCGCCCGCATGGCCGAGAGTGAGTCACCACCCAGATCGAAGAAGGACTCCTCGATTCCGACCCTCTCGACACCGAGGACGTGGGCGTAGATCCCGGCCAAGATCTCCTCGACCGCGGTGGCCGGCGCGAGGTAGTGCTCAATGTCGCGATAGTCCGGTGCCGGCAGGGCTCGTGTGTCGAGTTTGCCATTGACCGTCAACGGCAATGCGTCGATCACCATCACCGCGGCCGGCACCATGTACGCCGGCAACTGTTGGGCCAACGCGCCGCGCAGCACGGCCGGATCGGCGGTTCCGGTGACATAACCCACCAAGCGCAAGTCATCGGGGCGGTCTTCGCGACAGAGCACCACCGCCTGCTCCACCCCATCCAATTCGGCTAGGGCGGAACGAATTTCGCCGAGTTCGATGCGGTAACCGCGGATTTTGACTTGGTCATCGGCGCGGCCGATATAGTCCAGCTGCCCATCGGCGCGCCACCGGACCAGGTCCCCGGTGCGATACATCCGTTGCCCGAGCTCTTCGGCGCCGGCGAAGGGACAGGCCACAAACCGTGATGCGGTCAACGTAGCTCGGCCCATATAGCCATATCCCACGCCGCGGCCCGCTACGTACAGCTCGCCGACCACCCCGGCGGGCACCGGGTGCAAACAGTCGTCGAGCACAAACAGCGCCGCCTCCGACGACGGCGCACCGATCGGCACCGTTGCCCCCGGGGTCAGGGTCGCGCTCATCGCGGCATAGATCGTGGTCTCGGTGGGGCCGTAGGCGTTGATCATCGTCCGCCCGGGCGCCCAGCGATCTACCACCTCGGCCGGGCAGGCCTCCCCGCCGATCACCAACGCCGCCGAGCCCAAGCCCTCCGGAGACAACGCCCCCACGGCGGAGGGAGTTTGGGTCAACACGGTCACGCGTTCGTCGACTAGCAGGGTGGTGAAGTCCTCCGGCGAGGCGGTCACCGCCTCGGGCACCACCAGCAGCCGTCCGCCGTGCAGCAGCGCACCCCAGATCTCCCACACCGAGATGTCGAACGCATAGGAGTGGCACTGAGTCCACACCTGTCCCGGTAGCAGGCCGGCATCTGAGGACTCGAGCTTCTGAGTGACGTTGAGTTGGGTGATGGCCACGCCCTTGGGCACGCCGGTGGTGCCAGAGGTGTAGATGATGTAAGCGATATCGTCGGGCTCCGGCATCGGCAGCGCGGTGGCGGCTTGAGCAGCGACGGCGGGGTCTCGGATATCAATGACCTGCAGGTGGTAGCCGCCCAATCGGTCGGACAGCGCGGCGGTGGTCAGTGCGGTCGTCGGCGCCGCATCGGCGAGCATGAACTCGATCCGCGCCGCGGGGTGAGCTGGATCGATCGGCACATAGGACGCGCCGGTCTTCAATATCGCTAGTATCGCGACGATGGCCTCGGCCGAACGCGAAAACAGTAGCGCCACTGACTGTCCCGGACCTGCTCCCCGGTCGGCGAGCAGGTGCGCCGCCCGATTTGCCGCGGCCTCGAGCTCGCGGTAAGTCATCGAGCGGCCTTCGAAGGTGATCGCCACCGCATCGGGAGTACGGGTCGCCTGCGCGGCGAACAACTCCGGAATCGATACCGCTATCGGGGCGGGTTGGGTCAGCACCGCCCGATTACCGATCTCGTCGAGGCGTGCCTGCTCGTCTACATCGAGCAGGTCCATCGACGAAAGCGCCAGGCCGGGGTCGGCGATCATCGCCGCCAACACGCGTTGCAACCGCTGCGTCAGTTCCGCGACGGCGAAATTCGCGTACGGCTGTCCCGCGCCGGCCGTGGTAAGGAACTGTTCGTCACCGGCACCGACGAAGAAAAGCCCGAAGTGGCCTATTGGTCCAAAACTCGTGTAGGTCGCCGTCGCCGGTACCCCGGCGAAATTCAGGGTGAGTCTGGACGGGATGAAATTGACTACCACCCGACCGGTCCCAGCAACCTGCACCGGGAATCGTTGATGCCGCAACGCTTCTCGTACTTGGGCGTCGACATGCTTGCAAAAGTCGGCCACCGTCAACCCTGGTGGCGCCTTCAGGACGAGTGGCACCACCCCGGCAACCATCCCGGGAAGCGTCTTCGACTTGGGATCCACGCGCCTGCTGACCGGGAAGTCGAGCACGACCTCCGAACCGCCGGCGCACCCCCGCACCAACAGGGCGCACGCGGCCGTGATGATCGAGGTTCGACGGACACCCAGCGCCTTGGCTAGCTGTTTGATTCGGCCGACGAGGGACGGGTCCAACTGAACCGGTGTGGTCGGCTGATTCGATTGCTGCCGGCCGGTGGCCTGAGGCAATCGATAGTCTGGGCCGGTTTCCGGCGGGAGGTTTGTTCGCCAGTAGGCCTGATCTTCGGAGTAGTCGGTCGACGCCTCGTACTCCAGCTCGCTGCGAACCAGGTCCTGCAGTGAGCCGAAGAACGGCGGAGAGGCGGGCGTACCCGAAACAATTGCGGTGTAGATAGCTGCAATCCGGCGGCCAACCAGTCCAATACCCAATCCGTCGAGGATTATGTGGTGGCAGCAGGCAAACCAATAGTATTCGTCGAGTTTCGTTCGGAATAAAGCAAATTTGAGTAACCGGCCGGTGAGCGGCATCGGTGTGTGTTGGATAGATGACGCAATTTCTCGGGCTTCGGCCACGGCGTCGCGCGAACCTCTGAGATCGTGGACGGCCAGCTCGAAATCCGGGTAATCGATCACCTTTTGGAAGACCTGACCGTCGGCCTCGAAAAAGGTAGCGCGACAGGGCTCGGCCTCTTGCAGGGCTTTGCTGATTGCCTGCTTGAGTAAATCGGGCTCAACTGAGCCTTCGATTCTGATGAATAGGCCGAGTTGCCAGTCAGTGCCGGAGCGACCCGTTTCCTGCGAGAGCCAAATATCTAATTGCCGGCGCGTCAGCGGAAGGGCACGGGCGTCAAGTTTCATTCGATTGCCCCTACCCAAATGGCCTACGTGATAACGGCCTTATCTGGTGCCGGGTTCCGCAGATTCGTTGGCCGTACTTCGGTGCAATAGCGTGCGGCGCAGTCGCAAACGGCGGCATGATTCGCCGCTTGGCTAACCGCTTCACCATGGGCACTGATATCTGCGAAAGCTCACTCCGGGCGGTGCCGCTGGTCGTCGTTGACCCTCGCCTCGAGGCTGTCCTTGTCGGCGCCGACGAATTGTTGCTCACCAGTACTCCCCACACGTCTAATCGACATGAGTGGAACAAACGCTAGTGGAAAAAATCGGGCACGAACAAGGATTCGGCAAAGTTCGCGATCTTCGCTCGGCGTACGGCGCAGTATTTTGCCCGGCCAATTTCGCGTTGCGAAAGTGCCAGCGTCGCAAGTGATCCCGCCTCCTAGTCGGCAGGAGCGAAGATCCTGCAAAGTTGTGTCCAGGCTACCGACTGTAAGGCGTGTCCGCCACCCGGACAGTCATGCTGCAGCCCCGCCCCGGGGTTCAGCGCGCCTGGCCCTGGGTGGCCAGGAAGCCCGCGACGCCCCGGACAAGCGCGTCAGCGTACTTCTGGCGGCCGTCCGCGGACTCCATCAGAGCCGAATCGACGGGGTTCTTCATGTTGCCGCACTCGACCAGGATCGAGGGGTACTGCGCCAGGTTGAGACCGGTCAGGTCCGAGCGTCCGTACAGCCCATTCTGGCCGATGTAGGTGGCCGGCGGGATGCCGGCGGCCGCCATCTGGTCGCGCATGATCCGCGCGTACTGCACTGACGGGCCGGCCTGCACCTGGTTAAGCGGCGGGGCCGAATAGTTGACGTGGAACCCGCGCCCCGACGATGGGCCGCCGTCGGCGTGGATGCTCAGGATCGCGTTGGGCCGCAACGAATTGGCCATGTTGGCGCGCTCATCGACACACGGCCCCAGCGCGTTGTCGTTGCCGCGGGACAATGCGGTCCTGACACCGAGTGCTGTCAACGCGGCGCGCACCCGCAACGCGGTGTCCCAGGTGAACGTGTGCTCCATGTAGCCGGTGTTGGTCGCGGTGCCGCTGGTCTGACAATCCTTCGTGCCGCCGCGACCGGTGGTGACCTGTCGGCCGATGGACGCGTCGTTCGCCCCGTTGTGGCCGGGGTCAATGAAGACCACCATGCCCGCGATGTTGGAAGGGGTTGCGGTGGCGGTCGGGATGATGATCGTCGAAACAGCAACAATCATGCCGACGAGCGTTCGGATCCCGACACGCCTGCTCACTGGTAGGTCCACGGCGCAAAGGTAACGCCGCGCGGTCTACGCTGGGTGTTTCGAATCGCCCGACACCCACAGGCGAAACCAACTCGAGACCAAGATGCGAGGGGATTGTCATGCAACCCGGAGGCGATATGTCGGCGCTGCTCGCCCAGGCGCAGCAGATGCAGCAAAAGCTAATGGAGGCTCAGCAACAACTCGCGAACGCCGAGATCCGCGGTCAGGCCGGTGGCGGCTTGGTCGAGGCCATCGTCAAAGGCAGCGGCGAGGTCATCGCGGTGAAGATCGATCCTTCGGTCGTCGACCCCTCGGACATCGAGACCTTGCAGGACTTGATCGTCGGCGCCATGGTCGATGCTTCCAAGCAGGTCACCCGGATGGCACAGGAGCAGTTGGGGTCCTTGACGGCCGGCTTGGGCGGCCCGCCGGCCCCACCGGCTCCCCCCGGCTCGCCGACCCAGATCCCGGGGCTCTAACTCACTTACCGCCATGTTCGAGGGACCGGTCCAGGATCTGATCGACGAGCTCGGCAAGCTGCCGGGTATCGGGCCAAAGAGCGCGCAGCGCATCGCTTTTCACCTGTTGTCGGTCGAACCGCCGGACATCGACCGACTCACCGCCGTGCTGTCGAAGGTCCGCGACGGCGTGCGCTTTTGTGCGGTGTGCGGCAACGTTTCCGACGACGAGCGTTGCCGGATCTGCGGCGATCCTCGCCGGGATGGCTCGCAGGTGTGTGTCGTCGAGGAGCCCAAGGACGTCGCGGCCGTCGAGCGCACTCGCGAATTCCGCGGCCGCTACCACGTGCTGGGCGGTGCGCTTGATCCACTGTCCGGCGTGGGCCCCGATCAGCTGCGGATCCGCGAGCTGCTGAGCCGCATCGGTGAGCGAGTCGACGGAGTGGACATCACCGAGGTGATAATCGCGACCGACCCCAACACCGAGGGGGAGGCGACGGCTACCTACCTGGTCCGGGTGCTGCGCGACATCCCCGGTCTGACGGTGACGCGAATCGCGTCCGGGCTGCCGATGGGCGGCGACTTGGAGTTCGCCGACGAGCTGACATTGGGGCGCGCGCTCACCGGCCGCCGGTCCATGGTCTGATCGCTGGGCCGTCCGTCACGTCGTCACGACGGCGAAGTTATCGCTGGCGGCCCACGCTTCTTCGAATGTCGCGAGGGAAACCTGCTCGTCGCGGCCCGTGCGCACGCCGCTGTCGTTGAGGTGCACCACACCGGCGTCGGTGTCGATACCGATGACCACCACGAAGTGGTTTTCCCTGGTGCGATCGCCGGGCCTGTTCCAGATGACGTTGTCGTTGACCCCGATGATCACCTTGCGCCCGCGGTCCAGATCGCGCGCCAGCGTGTCGGTGTCGGGGTGCAGTGCGTCGGCGTGGATGCCGTAGTGCGCCAGTAGCGGGACGATGTCGCGATTGCTCGTCCGGCCGCCGGGGTGGTAGATCGGCCCGGGATGGGCGGCGCTCGGGATGTTTTCGGCCGCGGCGGTGATCTCGTCCTCGCTGGGCTCGTGCCCGCTGATCTGGCCGATCACGTCGGCCACCGCCATCTCCCCACAGTCGAGTTTCTGTTGCTGATAGCGCCAGTAGGGTGCGGCGGCGGCCGGGTCGCTATGCATCCCGGGGGCGATGTGTGGGGCGGGCACTCTCGGAGCGGCGTTGGCCACACCGGTGATTCCGATCGCCCAGCCGGCGGCGGCCGCGGTCAACAACGCCGCGAGTGCGCCGAGGCGTGCCGTCGGGGCCACGGTTCCTGCGGTGCTGGTCATCGGAGCCCCTTTCTCGAGCCGCCGCGAGACGCGTCGGTGTCGAGGAAAGGATTCGATATGGGCCTATAAGGAATCTTGTTGTGCAGGTAGGGCCGAGTACTCGCCGGCCGCGAGCCGGCGGTTCAGGCCTTGCTCAATTGGAATGGTCTGGTAAAGGTCTTGCCCGGCTCTGCACCACACGCATCGGACGTCGTCGTCTGCTGGCCTTCGCCGGCAAGCGACACGGCATCGAAGCTGTAGTCGACGGTCACCGGGGCCGATGCCCCGTTCGGGCACGGCACCTGGGCCGTGCCGGTGTGAGTCCATCGCCCATTCGCCAGGTGGAACTCCCAGCTGATGACGAATGTCCCGCCATCTTGCGACGTCGCCAGGATGCAGTCCGATCCGCACGGGACGAAAAGCCAGGCCGTCGATTTGTCGTTGTCCGCGTAGCGCACGTTGTACCGGCCGTTCAGGACTTCGGGGTTGGCGTTCGCCGGCGTTGACGACGTGATGAACGCGGCACCTGCCAGCAGTGCGGCACCGGCGGCCAGTCTCGGGCTGATCTTCGTCGTCGCTGCTCGCACGGCTAGCGCGCCGCCAGTCGTTCGCGGCGCAACAGGTCCACTTCGGGCAGCTCCAGCGGCGCCAGCTCGCCCACCACCTTGCTCAGCAGCAGGTCGGCCAGCTCCGGGTTGCGGGCCAGACACGGCCCATGCATGTACGTCGCCACGACGCTGCCCTGAATCATGCCGTCAAAGCCGTCGCCGAGCCGATTGCCGGCCCCCTTGACGACCGCGCCCAGCGGTGCGGCGGCCGGGCCCAACACCGTGCCGCCGCGGTGGTTTTCAAAGCCGGTGAGCTGCCGGGTCAGTCCGGCCAGCAGCGGCTTGCTCACCAGCTCGCCGATCTTGCGCGCATCCTGCGGGGAGGTCGTGGCGTCCAGCATGCCCACACCGTCGACCCGTTCCCCGGACGACGTCTCGTACCAGTGCCCGAGCACCTGGACGGCGGCGCAGATCGCCAGCACGGGTGCGCCGCGTTCCGCCGCGCGCTGCAGGCCCGGGTAGCGCTGCAGGTGCCGGGTGGCCAGCCGCTGGGCGTAGTCCTCGGCGCCGCCGAGGGTGTACAGGTCCAAGTCTTCCGGCACCGGGTCGGCCAGCGTGATCTCCACGATCTCGGCGTCGATACCCCGCAGCCGGAGCCGTTGGCGCAGCACTACCGCGTTGCCGCCGTCGCCGTAGGTGCCCATCACGTCGGGCAGCACCAGCCCGATCCGCACCGCCGATTCAGCCATGCCGGGCCAATGCTCGGTGCAGCTGCAGGAAGGCGGTGTAGTTGGCGACGACCTCGACTCGCCCCGGTGGGCAGGACGCAATCGCCGCCAGGGTGTCGTGCACCAGCGTGTGCTTGACGCCTGCGTACCCCAACCGCACCGCCAGGTCGGTGCCGCGTTCGCCGGCGGCCACCACGGCGGTCTCCTCGCTTGATTCGCCTCGTGGCGCACGAGGCTCACCAGCGAGATGCTCGAAGCGCACATCCCACAGCCACGACAGGTCCTCGCCGTCGGGCACCTGCCCGTTGACCGAGATGACCACCCCGGCCGCGTGCTTGTCGACCATCGACAGCGCTTCCTGCCAGCCGGCCGGGTTCTTGGCCAGCAGAATTCGCGCGTCGTGCCGGCCGACCCGCACGGTCCGGTAGCGACCCGCGACCTCGTCGACTCCCGACACCGCGGCGACGGCTTTCGCGGGGTCGGCGCCCAGCGCGGCGGCGGCTGCGACGGCCTGGGCGGCATTGCCCCGATTCACCGCGCCCGGCAGCGCCAGCCGCATCGGCAGGGCCAGCCCGTCGGGTCCATACAACGTGTCCTCGTCGAAACGCCACTGCGGGCTGGGCCGTTTGAAGTCCGCGCCGGTGGAATACCAGTGGCCCTGGTCGCGGACGATCACCTCACCGCTGCGCGGGCAGCTGACCGAGTCGTTCGCCCACCCGCCGCCGGCGGCAACCCACACCACGTTCGGGCTGTCGTAGGCTGCCGACGTCATCAGCACGTCGTCGCAGTTGGCGACGACGACCGCATTCGGGTGGCGGGCCAGGCCGGCCCGCAGCGTGCGTTCGATGACGTTGATCTCGCCGACCCGGTCCAGCTGGTCGCGCGACAGGTTGAGCAGCACGATGACGCTGGGCTCGACGGCATCGGACACGTGCGGCACGTGCATCTCGTCGACTTCCAGCGCCGCCAGCCCGGCGCCGCGGTCGGCGGCTAGCGCGGCCACCAGGCCAGCGTCCATATTGGCGCCTTCGGCGTTGGTGGCCACCGACCCCAGCGTGCCCAAGGCCGCCGCGGCCATCCGGGTGGTCGTGGATTTTCCGTTGGTGCCGGTGACGACGACCGTGCGCCGTCCCGCACCGAGCTGGCGCAGGATCGAGCGGTCCAGTGTCATCGCGACCAGGCCGCCGATCATCGCCCCGGCGCCGCGCCCGGTCACCCGCGATGCCCAGCGCGCGCTCGTCCCTGCGGCGAGGGCTAGACGCGCACGGGTGGTGACCACCCGCGCAGTTTAAGGGCGATCGCCAGCGCGGCGCTTTTTGCCGGGTGCAGCGGGTCGCCCTGAGCAAGTCGAGGGCGATCGCCAGCGCGGCACCTTTTGCCAGCTCGAGTTAACGGCCGACACGGCTGCGCAGCGACCGGATGATGTCGGTTAGACGTGCCATTCTCAGTTCATGAGCCCCAAAAATCCGACGCCCTGGGGCCGGCCCGCGAGCGATCCGGACGCGGGTTGGGCCGTCATCGACGTCGAAACTTCGGGTTTCCGGCCTGGTCAGGCCCGGATCATCAGCCTTGCGGTGCTCGGACTCGACGTCGACGGCCGCGTGGAGCAATCCGTCGTCAGCCTGCTCAACCCCGGCGTCGACCCCGGCCCCACCCACGTACACGGGCTGACCGCCGCCATGCTGGAGGATCAGCCGCAGTTTGGCGACATCATCGGCGACGTGATCGGGGTGCTGCGCGGCCGCACGCTGGTGGCGCACAACGTCGCATTCGACTACGCATTCCTGGCCGCGGAGGCCGAGCTCACCGCCACCGAGTTGCCCGTCGACAGTGTCATGTGCACGGTCGAGCTGGCCCGGCGACTCAATCTGGGCGTCGAGAACCTGCGGTTGGAGACCCTCGCCGCGCATTGGGGCGTGATCCAGGAGCGGCCGCACGACGCCTTCGACGACGCGATGGTGTTGACCGGGGTGCTCGCGTCGGCGCTCGCCCGCGCCCGCGAACATGACATCTGGTTGCCGGTGCATCCGGTCACCCGGCGCCGCTGGCCCAACGGCCGCGTGACCCATGACGAGCTGCGCCCGCTGAAGTCGCTGGCATCCCGGATGCCCTGCCCATATCTCAACCCGGGGCCTTATGTCCGCGGCCGGCCACTGGTCCAGGGCATGCGGGTGGCGCTGGCCGCCGAGGTGCGGCGCACCCACGAGGAGCTTGTCGAACGGATCCTGCACGCCGGGCTGGCCTACACCGATGTCGTCGACCGCGAGACCTCGCTGGTGGTCTGCAACCACGATGCCCCCGAGCAGGGCAAGGGCTATCAGGCCCAGCAGCTGGGGGTTCCGGTGGTATCCGACGCCCAGTTCATGGACGGCGTCGGGGCCGTGATCGGCGGCACCAACATGGAGGAGTTCGTCGACGCTACGACGGCCGACGACCAGCTCGCGTTGTTCTAGACCGAACCTTGCGGTGCACGCGTTCTTCGACGCCCAGCGCCGCTAGCCGCGCGACGCCCGGTTGACCGCCGACACCACGGCACGCAGCGACGCGGTGGTGATCGACGGGGCGATGCCCACCCCCCACACCGTGCGGCCACCCACGGACGCCTCCACGTACGCCGCGGCCTGCGCGTCGTCGCCGGAACTCATCGCGTGCTCGGAGTAGTCCAGGACGGCAACGTCGAACCCGACGTCTCCCAGGGCGTCGACGAACGCGGCGAGCGGGCCGTTGCCGGTGCCGGTGATCTCGGTCTCGACGCCGTTGATCTTGACGGTCGCGGCGATTCTGGTCGTTCCGCTGTCTTCCTCATCGGCGTCGACGCGCTGCTTCATCCGCTCCAGCGGCAGGATCGGGGCGATGTACTCCTCGGAGAACGCGCCCCACATCTCCTTCGGCGACACCTCGCCGCCCTCGCCGTCAGCGATCTTCTGGATCACCTGCGAGAACTCGATCTGCAGCCGTCGCGGCAGGGCCAGACCGTGGTCGGCCTTCATGATGTAGGCCACCCCGCCCTTGCCGGACTGGGAGTTGACCCGGATCACCGCCTCATAGGTGCGGCCGACATCGCGCGGGTCGATCGGCAGGTACGGCACCTGCCAGAGCATCTCTTCGACATCGCTGTCCGCGGCGTCGGCGTCGGCCTTCATTTGGTCCAGGCCCTTGTTGATGGCGTCCTGGTGGCTGCCCGAGAACGCGGTGTAGACCAGATCGCCGCCGTACGGGTGACGCTCATGCACCGGAAGCTGGTTGCAGTACTCCACCGTGCGGCGGATCTCGTCGATGTTGGAGAAGTCGATCTGCGGGTCCACGCCGCGAGAGAACAGGTTCAGCCCCAGCGTCACCAGGCACACGTTGCCGGTGCGCTCCCCGTTGCCGAACAGGCAGCCCTCAATCCGGTCAGCGCCGGCCTGATAGCCCAATTCGGCTGCGGCAACAGCGGTTCCGCGGTCATTGTGCGGATGCAGGCTCAGGATCACCGACTCCCGGTTGGCCAGGTTGCGGCTCATCCACTCGATCGAGTCGGCGTAGACGTTCGGGGTGGCCATCTCCACCGTGGCGGGCAGATTGAAGATGATCGGGTTTTGTGGTGTCGGCGCGATGATCTCGCCAACGGCGTCGCACACCTGCTTGGCGTACTCCAATTCCGTTCCGGTGTAGGACTCCGGCGAATACTCGAATCGCCATTGCGTGTCCGGGTATTTGGCCGCCTCTTCGACGCACTTGCGCGCGCCCTCGGTCGCGATGGCCTGCACCGCGGCGCGATCGGCGCGAAATACCACGCGCCGCTGCAGGATTGACGTCGAGTTGTAGAAGTGCACGATCGCCCGGTGCACGCCCTGGCACGCCTGGAAGGTGCGCTCGATCAGCTCCGGGCGGCACTGCGTCAGCACCTGGATGGTGACGTCGTCGGGAATGGCGCCGTCGGTGATGATCTCGCGAACGAAGTCGAAGTCGGTTTGGCTGGCCGACGGGAATCCGACTTCAATCTCCTTGTAGCCCATGGTAACCAGCAGTTCGAACATACGGCGCTTACGAGCTGGGCTCATCGGGTCGATCAACGCCTGGTTGCCGTCGCGCAGATCCACCGCACACCATAACGGGGCGCCATTGATGACGCGGTCCGGCCAGCCGCGGTTGGCGACCTGGATCTGCTCGACTTCGTCGGCAAACGGTCGGTATCGATTCACCGGCATCGACGAGCCACGCTGGGGGTTCCACGTGGGCTGATCAGATCGGTGCGGGCCCGCGGGCTTTTGGATGGTGCGGGCCCTGACAGGCGACGACGTGTACGCGTCGGGGTGGGCAGGTTCAGAGAAGTTGGTCACGGTAATTGCTCCGGGGGTGTCAGAAGGGGCTTCAAACCGGCGCATCGCGAACACCCGCGACGGGAGGCCGGTCTGGATCAGACCCCGTCGCGGCGTCCGAGAAGGAGCATCCGCTGCACGTTGTGAACTCTACCGCGATCAGCGCCTGGGCGAAAACTACGCCGCATCGAGACCAAAACCGCAGGCTGTGGCACTCGCCATCGGGTCAAAAAACAAGATGCGCCGCCACGTATCCTGTTGTGAACTTGAACCACGTCTGTGGGTGTGGAAGGGCAGGCAGAGAAACAGTGGCGCTCGTCGTACAGAAGTACGGCGGATCCTCGGTGGCCGACGCCGACCGGATCCGCCGTGTCGCGGAACGCATCGTCGAGACCAAGAAGCAGGGCAACGACCTCGTCGTGGTGGTCTCAGCGATGGGCGACACCACCGATGACCTGCTGGATCTGGCCCAGCAGGTGTGCCCGGTGCCACCGGCCCGCGAATTGGACATGCTGCTCACGGCCGGTGAGCGCATCTCCAACGCGCTGGTGGCCATGGCGGTCGAATCGCTCGGCGCCCGCGCCCGGTCGTTCACCGGCTCGCAAGCCGGTGTCATCACCACCGGCACGCACGGGAACGCGAAGATCATCGACGTCACGCCGACCCGGTTGCGGTCCGCGCTCGACGAAGGCGACGTCGTGTTGGTCGCCGGCTTCCAGGGCGTCAGCCAGGACAGCCGGGACGTCACCACGCTGGGCCGCGGCGGCTCGGACACCACGGCCGTCGCGCTGGCCGCCGCCCTGAATGCCGACGTCTGCGAGATCTACACCGACGTGGACGGCATCTTCAGCGCGGACCCGCGGATCGTGCGTACCGCTCGCAAGCTGGACACCGTCACCTTCGAGGAAATGCTTGAGCTGGCGGCGTGCGGAGCCAAGGTGCTGATGCTGCGCTGCGTGGAATACGCCCGCCGGTACAACTTGCCCGTACACGTCCGGTCGTCGTACTCGGACAAACTAGGCACCGTCGTCGTCGGATCGATCAAGGACATAACTATGGAAAGCCCCCTGCTGACCGGAGTTGCGCACGACCGCAGCGAGGCCAAGGTGACCGTCGTCGGGATTCCGGACATCCCCGGCTATGCGGCCCGGGTCTTTCGCGCCATCGCCGAGGCCGACGTGAACATCGACATGGTGTTGCAGAACGTGTCCAAGGTCGAGGACGGCAAGACGGACATCACGTTCACCTGCTCGCGCGACAGCGGGCCCACCGCGGTGGCCAAGCTGGACTCACTCCAAGACGAGATCGGCTTCACCCAACTGCTTTACGACGACCACATCGGCAAGGTGTCGCTGATCGGTGCGGGCATGCGCAGCCACCCCGGCGTTACCGCGACCTTCTGTGAGGCGCTGGCCGCCGTCGGCGTCAACATCGAGCTGATCTCCACCTCCGAGATCCGCATCTCGGTGCTGTGCCGCGACACCGAACTAGATAAGGCCGTCGTGGCGTTGGATGAGGCGTTCGGGCTCGGCGGCGACGAGGAGGCCACGGTGTATGCGGGGACGGGCCGTTAGATGGTTGCAATAGGGGTAGTAGGCGCCACCGGTCAGGTGGGCCAGGTGATGCGCAATCTGCTCGACGAGCGCGATTTCCCGGCGACGACGGTGCGGTTCTTCGCGTCCACCCGCTCGCAGGGCCGCAAACTGCCGTTCCGCGGCCAGGAGATCGAGGTTGAAGACGCCGCGACGGCGGACCCGACCGGCCTGGACATCGCGGTGTTCTCGGCCGGAAAGACGATGTCACTGGTGCAGGCCCCGCGGTTCGCGGCAGCCGGGGTGATTGTCATCGACAACTCTTCGGCCTGGCGCAAGGACCCGGATGTGCCGTTGGTGGTGTCGGAGGTCAACTTCGCCCGTGACGCTGCCAACCGGCCGAAGGGCATCATCGCCAACCCGAACTGCACCACGATGGCCGCGATGCCGGTGCTCAAGCCGCTGCACGAGGAAGCCGGGCTGCAGCGCCTGGTGGTGTCGAGCTATCAGGCGGTGTCCGGTAGCGGGGTGGCCGGTGTCGAGGAGCTGGTGACGCAGGCGCGTGCGGCCATCGACGACGCCGAGCAACTGGTGCACGACGGGCGGGCCCTGGATTTTCCGGTGCCGAAGACCTACGTCGCGCCCATCGCGTTCAATGTGCTGCCGCTGGCCGGGTCGTTGGTGGACGACGGCTCCGGGGAGACCGACGAGGACCAGAAGCTGCGCTACGAGAGCCGCAAAATCCTCGGCATTCCCGAGCTGCTGGTAAGCGGGACCTGCGTGCGGGTTCCGGTGTTCACCGGGCACTCGTTGTCGATCAATGCCGAGTTCGCCCGGCCACTTTCGCCGCAGCGGGCGGCCGAACTGCTCAGTGTCGCACCCGGCGTGAAGGTCGTGGACGTACCGACCGCTTTGGATGCCGCCGGAGTCGACGAATCGCTGGTCGGCCGGATCCGCCGCGACGAAGGGGTGCCGGACGGGCGGGGACTCGCGCTGTTCGTCTCGGGGGACAATCTGCGTAAGGGTGCCGCGCTCAACACCATTCAGATCGCCGAGCTGCTGGCCGCCCAGCTGTGACGTGCGGGTGAGCAGCGCGCGGATCTCGCTGTTCGCTACGCTGTGTTTGCTTGTCTCACAATCTGTTTGGGTCGTGCATGCCGATCCTCCGGCACCCGCTCCGGGGCCAATCGTGGCACCGCTGGCGCCGGGTCAGGTGCTGCGAATCGGCCCGACGGCCGGAACTGGCACTCCCACAAAGGATTACGGAATCGGAGCCACAGATCTCTGTGAATTCCTGGAGTTTCCAACCGAACTGCTGCAGGTCTGCGGCGACAGCTTCGCAGGACAGGGCGTGGGGTTCGGCGGCTGGTATTCGCCGGTCGCCCTGCACGTCGATACCTCGTCGGTCGATGATCCGGCCGGGGTGCGCTACACAGGCGTCACCGGGATCAGCAAGCCGCTGCTGGCCGACCCCGCGCCCCCGGGTGACTCACAGTTGCCGGCCGGTGTGGTGCAGATCAACCGGCGCAACTACCTGATGGTGACGACCACGAAGGACCTCGCGCCGCAGAGCTCGCGGCTGGTGATGGCCGAAGCGGCGCGCGCCGGTTGGCAGACGGTTCCGGGGTCCAAGCGCGACAGCTCCTTTCAGGGCGGCTCCCAGACGCAGATCAGCGGGTACTACGACCCGATCCCGACCGCCGATTCGACGACGGGGTGGGTGTACATCGTGGCCAACAGCTTCACCCGCAGTCAGCCGGTGGTGCTGTATCGGGTTACGCCGCAGAACTTCACGGACCGGTCGCGCTGGCAGGGCTGGGCGGCCGGGCCGGGCGGCGGGTGGAACAAACCACCGACGCCGTTGTGGCCCGATCAGGTGGGCGAGATGTCCGTCAGGCAGATCGACGGCAAGGCGGTGCTGTCTTACTTCAATGCCAGCACCCTCAACATGGAGGTCCGGGTGGCGGACGGCCCGACGGGGTTGGGCGACGCTCCGGTGACCACGGTGGTGCAGCACGACGAGTGGCCGGAGCCGGCGGAAAGCCTTCCGCCACCTACTGATAACCGGCTGGCACAACCCTATGGCGGGTATATCTCGCCCGGCTCCATGCTCGACGAGCTACGAATCTTTGTCAGCCAGTGGGACACTCGGGCCCGGGTGGCCGCGCCCTATCGGGTGATCCAGTTCGCGGTCAACCCGTTCAAGCCTTAGTCAGAGACCTTTCGTGGCCTCCGGCACCTCCCATCCCTGAACGCCATTTTGCAATCGGCGACTAGTCCGTCGCGGTAGTCTTACGGCCAGCAGGGGAGGGGTGGCGATGTTACGCAACGCCGCAAAACTGCGGGTTGCGCGATGCAGCTCCGCTACATAAGCATTCCGCTTCTGGTCGCAGAGGCCGGCGGTGATCCCTGGAAACTCAATCAAAGCCTGCAAGCTGGCCGCCCCGCTCAGATTTCTGACCTTGCCGAGGCGTTTCACGCCGCGGGTGTCTGTACGGCGGAGTCCAGCAAAGCCTTTGAGGAAGCCAGTCGCCGCTTCGAGGCCTCGTGGAACCGGGAGGGTGGCGAGCACCCGATCAATGATTCCGCTGAAGTGCAGCGGGTGACGAAGCTGCTCGGTGCGCAGTCGCTGCAGTTGCCCAAGATCGGGGTCGACTTGGAAAACATCGCCGCCGCGCTGGCCGAGGCACAAAAGGCCGCGGCCGGACGAATCGCCGCTCTCGAGACTCAATTGCAGACGCTCGACAATATGATCGGCCAGGCGGTGGAGATGGAGAAAGACCCGACCCTCACCGCCGCGGATAGACAAACGCTGAATGCGTTTATCACCGGCCGTGAAGACGATGCCATCCGCGACACCAAGGCCGCGCTCGGCGATCTGCAGTCAACCCGGGACACCTACACGCGATTGCTGCACCAAGCGCAAGCAAACGGAAACCTCAGCCCACAGGAGGCTGTCCTCACCACCGAGTTCAAGCCTGCCGACTTCGGCGAAGGCCAAGGAGATCCGCCCGGCGACCCCAGGATCACCGGTCCAGCCGGCCAGCCTCAACACGAGCAGAACACCTACGACCTGCAAGACCAATTCCAAGACGGCCAAGGTCCCATCTTCGGTGGCGATCCCCGAGATGGCTTGCCCCGGAGTCCGGCTTCCCAGCTGGCTCAAGGCCCCCCGGGCACCCGGCCGCTGCCGACGGGGACCGCGCTCGGGCCAGATGGCCACCGGTACGCGTTTTTCAGCAACCCAGACGGCAGTGTCCAAGAAGGGGTCACCCAGTTCGCGACCAACGGATCTGTGTGGGATTACACGGATCCCGCTCATCCCGTGAAAGTTGGTGACCTGCCAGGGATATTCCAGGCAAGCGGCGCTTATGACCCTGCCACCGGACGGATGGTGATCGTCGGCAACACCAGCAACAGGACGGGCGATCTCAACCGCGGCATGTGGGTGTCCGGACCAATCGACCCGGCTAACCCCAACGGCTGGGTCACTTCGTTGCAGCCCGCCGGCAATGTCAGCCTTCCCGGTGATCGTGAAAGCCAACTGGTTTCACTCAAGGGTGGCGGTTTCATGCTTGTCGGCGCGACCAACGGCGACGCAGTGCAAGCGATAACTGCGGCTACCCCACAAGGACTGATTACCGCTGCACCGGTTCCGCTGGTGACCCAGGGCACCCTACCGAGCGTGTACGGACCCACCGTCACGGGCACCACGCTGGATCCGGTGACAGGGCTCGAGACGATTCAAATGCGGGTAAGCACTTGGCCTTTCAACCCGGCCGATCCCAATTTCTACGACCCCAACACGTGGACGACAACCTTTACCGTCCAACACTGAGCAGAAGGCGGCGTCGCATGCTGATACGGATGGCCATTGCTGTAGCAAGCGGGACCTTCGCGATTCTGGGGCTGGGCTCTTGCCACGCCGGAAATGTCGTTGCGACAGCAGCGCCTCCAAAATTCCCCGACCTCAACGCCTTTCAATCAATTGATCCCGTGCCGTACACAATGCACTTCGGGCGGGGTGGCGGCGGGGTATTTTTCGCAACCCCCGACGGATTGCAGTGCGGATGGGGTTCACTGGCTAACGGGCCGGCAGATCACATCAGTGCCGAGTGCAACGGGCCACTACCGGGCCTGCCGGAAAACGCCCCCCGTGGACAAGCTGGCTGCGAAAGGGTTGGGGTGGCAAGCTCGCTGCACTCGGATCTGGGCCCCTACGGTTTCTATCAAGGCACCTGCCCGGTCATCACCGCGCCTGTGCTGAACGTCGGTCAAAAAATCACTGCCGCAAACACCACCTGCTTGGTGGGTGCGGACCGACTGACTGCTTGCATCGACCCAATCACGAACCGCGGGTTTGTACTTCAATCCTCCGGTTCGTGGACCTTTTAGGAGTGGTCATAGCATGTGGCAAACATCCCTGTCGTGATTCTGCCAGTGTGGAGGTAAGATGTCCTCCGTGAGTTGTCATCGCGGATCGACGTTGGTAGCGGTTATTGGCGCCGTCGCCTTTGTCTTCGCGCCTGCGGCAGCGGCCGATCCCGGCTCGCCTTCTTACGGTCAGGGCAAACAGGCCATTGATGAACAGGTTCAGCAGTACCACGTGCAGTTGAGTCCCAGCACCGACCTGAATCAGTACTGCCAAAAGGTTCTCATGAGCGATCTCAAAAGCGGCAAGATAGCCCGAGTGGATTCTGGAACAGATTTCATAGCCGGTTGTCAGGACGAGGGCCGCGCACTCCTAGCGCCGCAATGAATGACGGCTAGCCCGGCCTCCGGCTGTCGGTGGGCTGCACAGCCCAAACCCGGATGGCGACTTGGAATTACGGCTGATCGACTGCCTCAGCGCCCGGTCCCAAAGCGTACACCGATGCTGCTGAGCACGACGTTGACCGCAAAGAGCGCAAGCACGCACAGCACCACGGTCTCGTTGACAGCCCGGCCAAGTCCGGTGGGTCCACCGCGAGTGGTCAATCCGCGATAGCAGCCGACCAAGCCGGCGATCAGCCCGAACGACGCCGCTTTGATCATGGAAATGATGACCTCCGGCAGCCCGGTGATGGTGGTCAAGGTGGCCAGGTAATCGGCGCCCGAAACGTTTTGCAAGCAAACGCTGAAAAGGTATCCCCCGACCAGCCCCACGGTGATCACCAGACTGTTGAGAAGAGTCGAGATGACGATGGCGGCGACCACCCTGGGGGCCACCAACCGGTAGATGGGATCGATGCCCATACCTTCGATGGCGTCGATTTCTCCTCGGATGGTGCGCGCTCCGAGATCCGCGCAGATGGCGGTCGAGCCGGCGCCGGCCACTACGAGAACGGTGACCGCAGGCCCGAGTTGGGTGACCGCACCGAGAGCTGCCCCCACCCCGGACAGGCTGGCCGCACCGAACTCGGATAGCAGGATGTTGAGGCTGAAGACGAACAGCACCGTCAATGGGATAGACACCATCAGCGTGGGCAGCAAGGCCACTCTCAGGATGAACCAGCATTGCAGGACGAACTCGCGCCAGTGAATTGGTCTACGTACCAGTACTCTTCCCGTCAATGCACACATCAGGAAGAATCCGCCGAACGTCATCAGTGCCGGATGGAGTTGGTCACGCAGGTAGCTGGTGAGGTCGGTCGACTTCGTCGCCATGGTCGGTTCCTCGCGCCGCGATTCGGTAGGGTTTGTGGGCACAGAGCACTGATACGTGAGCAGATATTTCAACGCATGCTCAACGGTTATCGCTTGCTGCTAGATTCGGCGATATCTGAATGCGCTCAATGCGCTATGTGGCTGTAAGTAATCGCTGAGCGGATATCGAGAGCCGTGCAACCAGTACTCTCGCCAACTCCGCCCGGGCCGAGGAGTACGTCGACAAGGTAGGTTGTCAGTAGTCGTTATACCTTGTGCCACAGCAATATTGATGTCTCGCGCCCGATATGCAACGGAAATGTATTGGGGGTAGGGGTGTCTCACGGCGAATGGGTAGTTCGACGCGGTGGATGCGTCAGATGATCGGGCCCGTGGCGAGAGGACGGTTTCGATATCGAGCAACGAGCGCGCGATACCGCCGCCGGATGGCTCGGGGTTCTGTTTCGGCCGCAGCCGCTTTCGTATGGCCCCTGATCATCCGCTTTGACGACCTCGGCCGGCCGCCTCGGTCGGGCCAGCAGTCAGCCCCGGCGCCAGATAGACCCCCGAACCCGTCGTGGTCACCCGTCACCATTACGATTTCGCCTGGTGAGACGGGGGTTTTGGCTCACAGCTGCTACATAAGTAGCGCATAGCCATAACTATTGTTTACCCCCGCATCATGTGTCTCATGAGTGAAACATCTGAAACCCCCACTGTGCGGTCCTCGACCGCAACTGCGCCGGCAGAGCCGGTGGTTCACAGGCCCGCCAGGGTCTTCCAAGCGGCGGCCTGGGTCGCCATCGCGGCCGGGACCGTGTTCGTCATCGCGGTCATCTTCTTCACGGGCTTCTTGCTCGGTAGGTCGACCGGTCACCACCACCACGGCCACCACCACAAGCACCACGCGATGGTGCATCCGCACCGATTCGGCGGTCCGGGTGGCCCGGGCGGTCCGGGCTGGCCCGGAGCCAACCAGCCGGGTGCACCTGCGTCCGTGGCTCCCGGCGCCCCGGGGCCGAGCCAGATCCCGTCGTCGGTCGCTCCGTCTCGCACGCCGTAGCCGCTACGAGGCCACAGACCTCACCTGTTCAGATGCTCACGGGGTAACAGGAGGATCCCCGGGGGGCCACTAATTCCATACGCAGTAGCCCGGCGCTCACCCGAGCGCCGGGCTACCAGTGGTTCAGCGAGAGCGCAACCCAGATCGCGTTTGGATGAATTCACAGCAACTTTGTTGCCGGAAATTGTTGCAGCAGTTGCATTCAGGGGCAGTATCGAGACATGAGTGAAACACCTGAACGCGCAACAGCCACGGCTCCACCACCCCAGCGGGCTAAGCCGCCCAAGGTCTACGCGGCCGCGGCGTGGGTGGTGATCGTTGCCGGGATCGTCTTCATCTTGTCGGTCGTCTTCTTCTCCGGCGCCATGATCTTCGGATATCACTACCACCACTGCCACCATCACCACGGCATGATGTTCAAGCCCGGCGGCCCCGCAGGCCCGGGCGGCCCCGCGCAGTGGCAGTACGGTGGACCGGGTGGTCCCGGAATGCCGCCGCCCTATCAGTACGGTCCGCCGCCGGGATACGGACCGGGTGGTCCCGGTGGCCCGATCGCAGGACCGAGTGGTCCGGCTGGACCCGCGGCCCCGTCGAGCAGTGCTCCCGCACCACGTCCATAGCACCTGAAGGCACGCCGATAGCTATGGTCCGGCTCCCCGAAAGGGGCGCCGGACCGTTCGCTTTTGTGCAGTGGAAGCGCATGCCATCGATTTGGGTTCACACTGAATGGGTACACGTCGCACTGCCCTCGGATTCAGCCCATTTAGCGAGGAGATGTCGAGATGACGGAGCGCTTCACCACGACCGACGCGGGCATTGCTGCGCCCAGTGACGACCAGTCGCTGACGATCGGTCCCGATGGTCCGATCCTGCTGCAAGACCACTACCTGATCGAGCAGATGGCCCAATTCAACCGGGAGCTCATCCCGGAACGCCAACCGCACGCCAAGGGCGGCGGCGCCTTCGGTCATTTCGAGGTGACCAACGACGTCAGCAAGTACACCAGGGCCGCGGTGTTCGCGCCCGGAACCAAAACCGAGATGCTGGCCAGGTTCTCGACCGTGGCCGGCGAGCGCGGCAGCCCAGACACCTGGCGGGATCCACGCGGATTCGCGTTGAAGTTCTACACGACCGAGGGCAATTTCGACATGGTCGGTAACAACACGCCCGTCTTCTTCATGCGCGACCCATTGAAGTTTCAACACTTCATCCGATCCCAAAAGCGGATGCAGGCAACAAATTTGCGCGACAACAACATGCAGTGGGACTTCTGGAGCCTGTCGCCGGAGTCCGCGCATCAGGTGACCTGGCTGATGGGTGATCGCGGAATCCCCAAGAGCTGGCGGCAGATGAATGGCTACAGTAGCCACACCTATAGCTGGATCAACGCCGCCGACGAGATCTTCTGGGTGAAGTATCACTTCATCACCGATCAGGGTGTCGACTTCCTGACCCAAGAGGATGCCGACCAATTGGCCGGCGAAGACGGCGATTACCACCAGCGGGACCTCTACGAGTCGATCGAGCGTGGCGATCACCCGAGTTGGACGCTCAAAATGCAGATCATGCCGTTCGAGGAAGCTAAGACCTACCGGTTCAACCCGTTCGATCTGACGAAAGTGTGGCCGCATAGCGACTATCCGTTGATCGAGGTCGGCAAGATGACGTTGGACCGCAACGTCACCGACTATCACACCGAAATCGAGCAGGCCGCGTTCGAGCCGAACAACACCGTGCCCGGCACCGGGCTGAGTCCGGACAAGATGCTGCTGGCACGCGGCTTCTCCTATTCCGACGCGCATCGCGCCCGGCTGGGAACCAACTATCGGCAGATCCCCGTCAACACCCCGAAAGTCGAGGTCAACAGCTACTCCAAAGACGGCGCGATGCGGATGACGAACGCGTCGGATCCGGTCTATGCGCCCAATTCCTACGGTGGCCCGCAGGCGGACCCGGCGCGCGCGGCCGAGGTGGGTTGGATGGCCGACGGTCAGATGGTCCGGGCCGCGTACACGTTGCGTCCCGACGATGACGACTGGGGTCAGGCGGGCACCATGGTCCGCGAGGTCCTCGACGATGCCGGACGAAACCGCTTGGCTCATAACATCATTGGGCATGTCTCCAAGGGCGTCAAAGAGCCGGTGCTGTCGCGGGTCTTCGAGTACTGGCGCAATGTCGACCCCGATCTCGCAAAGTTGGTCGAGGAAGGCGTGCGGGGCAACGCCGGCCAGTAGCGGACGCCGGGGTGGAGAACTCGGCGTTCGCTGTGGGTCCTCGCCTGGCATGATCAAGATTCATGATGCGGATCACCGCTTGTGCGGTAAGCGCCGGTCTGAGCCTGGGGGTGGCTGCAGGCGCCCCCGTCGCGGCCGCCCATCCCTCGGATCCCGGAGTGGTGTCCTACGCGGTTCTCGGCAAGGGGTCGGTCGGCAATATCGTCGGCGGGCCGATGGGGTGGGAATCGGTGTTCACCGAGCCGGTCCAGGGCTTCTTCGTCGACCTCGCCGACTGCAACAACTGGGCGGATATCGGGCTGCCCGAGGTGTACAACGACTCTGACCTGGCGTCTTTCAACGGGGCCACCGCGCAGACGGCTGCCAACGATCAGACGCACTTCGTCAAGCAGGCGGTGGGCGTATTCGCCACCACCGACGCCGCTGGCCGGGCTTTCCACCGGGTGGTGGATCGCACGGTTGGCTGCTCTGGTCAGACGACCGCGATGCACCTGGACAACGGGCAGACGCAAGTGTGGTCATTTGCTGGCGGTCCGGCAACAGCGACCGACGCGAACTGGACCAAGCAAGAAGCAGGCAGCGATCGCCGGTGCTTCAATCAAACCCGGCTGCGTGAAAACGTGTTGCTTCAAGCGAAGGTTTGTCAGGCTGGCAACGCGGGACCCGCGGTCAATGTCCTGGCCGGGGCGATGCAGAACGCGCTGGGACAATAGTCCGGTGAATTCGGGCCGGGTGGAGAGAACCTGCGGGAACGGGAATATGTCGGGGCGATCTGGAAGATGAAGTGACGGCGGCTATCGTTCGGATAGCTGCCCAACAAGGCGCTCGGCGCGCACGGTCGGGCCCGGAGGGATCGTGATATGACGCTCGCCGCTATCACCGCCGCGGCCTCGCAGCTGGACGCCGCCCGCCCGGCCGACTCCGAGTTGACCAGTTCCGAAGAAGCCGCCCAGTACATCGCCGACGGTTGTTTGATCGATGGCCCGCTGGGCCGCGTCGGCCTGGAGCTGGAGGCCCACTGCTTCGACCCGGCAGATCCCTACCGCAGGCCGAGTTGGAACGAAATCACCGAGGTTATCGAGCAGCTACCCGCGCTGCCCGCCGGTAGCGCGGTCACCGTGGAGCCCGGAGGTGCGGTCGAACTGTCCGGTCCGCCGGAGAACGGCGTCGCCCCGGCCATCCAAGCGATGAGCAACGACCAGGGCGTACTGCGCAACGCCTTCGCCAACGCAGGGCTCGGATTGGTCTTCCTGGGCGCCGACCCGCTGCGGGCGTCCCAGCGCGTCAACCCGGGCGCGCGTTATCGCGCGATGGAGGAGTTCTTCGCCGCCAGCCACTCCGCCGAGGCGGGTGCGGCGATGATGACATCGACGGCCTCGGTCCAGGTCAACCTGGACGCTGGGCCGCAGTCCGGATGGGCGGACCGGGTGTGGCTGGCACATGCCCTGGGGCCCACGATGATTGCGATCGCGGCTAACTCCCCGATGCTGGGTGGCGAGTTCTCCGGTTGGCAGTCCACCCGGCAGTGGGTCTGGGGCCAGATGGACTCGGCTCGCTGCGGGCCCATCCTGGGGGCCAGCGGCGACGACCCGGGCACCGACTGGGCGCGTTACGCGCTCAAGGCGCCGGTGATGATGGTGCACAACGCGGAGGCCGTCGCGCTCACCCACTACGTGTCGTTCGCCGATTGGGCGGACGGCTCGGCGCTGCTGTGCGACCGCCGGCCCACCCTCGCCGATCTCGACTATCACCTGACCACGCTGTTTCCGCCGGTCCGCCCGAGACAATGGCTGGAGATCCGCTACCTCGACAGCGCACCGGATGCCTACTGGCCCGCTATCGCGTTCACCCTGGCCGCCTTGCTCGACGACCCGGCCGCCGCCGACGCCGCCGCGGCGGCGATCGAACCGGTGGCCACCGCCTGGGACAACGCCGCTCGGCTCGGTCTGAGCGACCGCCGGCTGCATGAGGCCGCCACCGCCTGCGTGGCCATCGCGGCACAGCAGGCGCCACCCGAGCTCACCGATGCGATGGAGCGGCTGATCCGCAGCGTCGACCAGGGCCGATGTCCGGGCGACGACTTCTCCGACCAGGTAATCGACCACGGCATCGCGGCCACGGTGTCGCAGTTGGCGCAAGGGGGCCTGTGACTTTCCCTGATGATTCCGACCTGCGCCCGGTCCCCCGCAAGCGGGAGGTGCCCCCAGCGCCGCGCTTGCGATCGTCATGCCGGGACCGGATTGCCGACGATCTAGAGCGGGCGCGCACGCGCACGCTGCGGCTGGTCGATTTCGACGACGCGGAACTTCGTCGTCAGTACGACCCGCTGATGAGCCCGCTGGTGTGGGACCTCGCGCACATCGGTCAGCAGGAAGAGCTGTGGCTGCTGCGCGGAGGTGACCCGAATCGCCCGGGCATGCTGGACCCGTCGGTCGAGGGGCTTTACGACGCCTTCGAACACTCACGCGCCAGCCGCGTCGATTTGCCGCTGCTATCCCCGGAGCAAGCCCGATCTTATTGCCGCACAGTGCGTTCCGTTGCGCTCGATGCGCTGGACGCATTGCCTGACGACCCCGCCGGTGATCGTGCGGCCTTCGTCTACGGGATGGTGGTCAGCCACGAGAACCAGCACGACGAAACCATGCTGCAGGCATTGAACCTGCGCACCGGTGCCGCGCTGCTACGCGACCCCGGCGCCGTGCCCACCGGGCGTCCGGGGCTGGCCGGAACGTCGGTGCTGGTGCCCGGCGGCCCGTTCGTGCTGGGCGTCGATGCCGCGAGCGAACCGTTCTCGCTGGACAACGAGCGCCCCGCCCACATCGTCGACTTGCCGGCGTTCCGGATCGGCACGGTGCCGGTCACCAATGGCGAGTGGCAGCAATTCATCGCCGACGGCGGCTACGGCGAGCCGCGCTGGTGGTCCGAGCGTGGCTGGGAGCATCGCTGCAGCGCGGGCCTGACCGCACCGCAGTTCTGGGCCTCCGACGCGCGCACCCGCACCCGCTTCGGTTACATCGAAGACATTCCGGCCGACGAACCGGTGCAGCATGTCACCTACTTCGAGGGCCAGGCCTACGCGGCCTGGGCCGGTGCACGGCTGCCCACCGAAATCGAATGGGAGAAAGCCTGCGCCTGGGACCCGGCGACCGAAACCAGGCGCCGTTACCCCTGGGGGTCCCAGGATCCGTCGGCCGAGTACTCCAACCTGGGCGGCACCGCCCTGCGTCCGGCGCCCGTCGGCGCCTACCCGGCAGGCGCGTCGGCATACGGCGTCGAGCAGCTGCTCGGCGACGTCTGGGAGTGGACCAGCTCGCCGCTGCGGCCGTGGCCCGGCTTCGTCCCGATGATCTACGAGCGTTACTCGCAGCCATTTTTCGATGGCGACTACCGGATCCTGCGCGGCGGATCGTGGGCCGTCGAATCGTCGATTGTGCGGCCCAGCTTCCGTAACTGGGACCACCCGATCCGTCGTCAGATCTTCTCCGGTGTCCGGTTGGCCTGGGACGTGCCTGACGCGAAGGATTCCGCCTGATGTGCCGTCACCTGGGCTGGCTGGGCGACGATGTCAGCACCTCATCTCTGATGCTGGAACCGCCCTTTGGCCTTCGCGTGCAGTCGTATGCTCCGCGCCGCCAGAAGCACGGTCTGATGAATGCCGACGGTTGGGGTGTCGGGTTTTTCGACGGCGAGGTGCTCCGGCGCTGGCGCAGCCCGGCACCGCTGTGGGGCGACGCGTCGTTCGATTCGGTCGCACCCGCGCTGCGCAGTCGCTGCGTGGTGGCCGCCGTGCGTTCGGCGGCCGTCGGCATGCCGATCGAGGCCAGTGCGACAGCACCCTTCACCGACGGTCATTGGCTGCTGTCACATAACGGTGTCGTCGATCGTGCCGTGTTGCCACTGACGTCCACGGCCGAATCCGTCTGTGACAGTGCAATGTTGGCGGCCACCATTTTCGCACTCGGGCTCGACGTGCTCGGCGAGACCATCGCGCAGATCGGGGCGCTGGATCCAAACGCCCGGCTTAATGTATTGGCCGCCAATGGTTCTCGGATGCTGGCTACCGCGTGGGGCGACACCTTGTCCATCCTGCGCCGCGCCGACGGTGTGGTATTGGCGAGCGAGCCCTATGACGACGATTCCGAATGGGAGGACGTACCCGAGCACCACCTTGTCGAAGTCACCGCGCAAGGCGTAACGATGACGCCGCTGGACGAGCCGAAGGGATCTTCATGACACTGTCGCTGTCCAACCATCTCGCTGCCGATTCGGCGTACCACGCTTTGCGCCGTGATGTTCACGACGGTTTGCAGAGCACACCGAAAATGTTGCCGCCCAAGTGGTTTTACGATTCGGTGGGCAGTGAGCTGTTCGACCAGATCACCCGGTTGCCCGAGTATTACCCGACGCGGGCAGAGGCGGAGATCCTGCGTGCCCGCGCGAGCGAAATTGCGACGGCAAGCGAGGCTGACACCCTGGTCGAACTGGGCAGCGGGACGTCCGAGAAGACCCGGTTGCTGCTGGACGCGCTGCACGGTCGCGGATCACTGCGCCGGTTTGTGCCCTTCGATGTCGATGCGAGTATCCTGTCGACCGCTGCGGCCGCCATTGCGCAGGAATACGCAGGCATCGAAATCAAGGCTGTCTGCGGTGATTTCGAGGAGCACCTCGGCGAGATCCCGAGCGGCGGGCGGCGGCTGTTCGTGTTCCTGGGGTCGACGATCGGCAACCTCACACCCGGGCCGCGCGCCGAATTCCTCAAGTCCCTCTCGGAGGTCATGCGGCCCGACGACACCCTGCTGCTGGGCACCGACCTGGTCAAGGACACCGGTCGTCTGCTGCGTGCCTACGACGATGCTGCCGGGGTGACGGCCCAGTTCAATCGCAATGTGCTCGCGGTGGTAAACCGGGAACTCGACGCGGATTTCGACGTCGACGCCTACCGGCATGTGGCGCGCTGGAACGCCGACGAGGAGCGCATCGAAATGTGGCTGCGGACCGAACGGCCGCAGCGGGTCCGCATCGGTGCGCTCGACCTGACCGTTGAATTCTCGGCCGGAGAGGAATTGCTAACCGAGGTGTCGAGCAAGTTCCACCCGGGCGGCGTGAGCGCCGAATTGGCCGGCGCGGGATTGCGTCGCGTTCGGTGGTGGACTGATGCCGCAGGCGATTTCGGGTTGTCGTTAGCAGTCAAGTGAGCGATAGCGGATCGCTGGCCGATCGATGGCGGGCGGCCCGCCCACCCGCAGCGGGACTACATCTGGACAGCGCGGCCTGCTCGCGTCAGAGTTATGCGGCCATTGACGCCGCTGCGCAGCATGCCCGCCACGAGGCCGAGGTCGGTGCGTACGTGGCGGCCGAGGCCGCGGCGCCCACGCTTGATGCCGGGCGCGCGGCCTTCGCCGCGCTGACCGGGATGGTCGAACCCGAGGTGGTGTACACCACGGGTTCGCTGAACGCCTTGGATCTGCTGCTGGGCAGCTGGCCCGCCGAACGCCGGACACTGGCCTGCCTACCGGGCGAATACGGACCCAACCTCGCCGTGATGGACGCGCACCGATTCGAGCGTCGGCTGCTGCCGGCCCTCGAGGACGGCCGGCTGGCGCTCGACGACGCGGCTTTCGCGCTGGAGGCCGACCCGCCTGATTTCGTCCACCTGACTCCGGTGGCTAGCCATAGCGGTGTGGTGCAACCGATTTCGATGCTCGTACAACTATGCCGTGAATTGGGATTGCCTCTGGTCGTCGACGCCGCCCAAGCGTTGGGCCAGGTTGACTGCGCGGTCGGCGCCGACGTCACCTATTCGTCGTCGCGCAAGTGGATCGCGGGTCCGCGCGGGGTGGGCTTCCTGGCGATTCGGCCGGACATGATCCAGCGGCTACGTCCGCGGTTGGCGGCACCGGAGTGGTCGCAATCGTTCTCGGTGGCCCAGCAGCTCGAATTCGGTGAAGCTAATGTCGCTGCGCGAGTAGGGGTTTCGGTGGCTCTCGGCGAGTATCTGGCGTTCGGGCCCGAGGCGGTGCGGGCGCGCTTGGCTGAGCTCGGCAGCATCAGCCGAACCACGCTTACCGATGTGCCGGGCTGGGTGGTGGTCGAAGAGGCCGAAGAGCCAAGCGCGATCACCACTTTGGCCGCAGTCGACGGTGCCGACCCGCAGCTGGTGCGGGACTGGATGCTTGCCGAACGGCGGATCTTAACTACCTACGCCGGGGTGCAGCGCGCGCCGCTGGAGATGACCGCGCCGAGGCTGCGCATCTCGCCGCACGCCGATACCACTGCCGAGGATCTGGAAAGCTTCGCCGAAGCGCTGATTGCCGCGACCGTCGCGACCGGCAGCTAGGCTGCGGCCGTGGGTGCCGTCAGTTGGCGGGCGGGCCGTCGCGGCTAACAGGGCCAGGTGTGTACCGGCTCGTTGGCGTGCATGTGGTCGCAGTACCGGCGCAGCATTTCGGCCAGCGCCGCGGGGCGTGTCATGCCGCCGTCCTGCAGCGCGCGGACCGTCGCCACCTGCCAGCTCGCGCCGTTGCGGCCGGTCTTGGCGCGGCCCTCGATGATGCCGAGAAAACGATCGCGCACCTCCGCGTCGACCCCCCAACGGCACAACCCTTCATGAGCTATCGGCAGCAATGTGTCGAGCACCAACTCGGCGGCCGACACCTCACCCAGATCCGGCCAGTGCAGCCGAGCGTCCATCCCGTGGCGAGCGGCCACCAGGAAATTGCTATGCGCCGCAGCGAAACTCATCCTCGTCCACAGCGGGTTCTCTTCTTCGGACAGCGTGCGCAGCGTGCCGTAGTAGAACGCGGAGTTGGCCAGCATGTCGATGACGGTGGGACCCGCCGGCAACACCCGATTTTCTAGCCGCAGGTGCGCGCGCCCGTCGACAACGTCGTACACCGGCCGGTTCCAGCGGTACACCGTGCCGTTGTGCAGCCGTAGTTCGGAGAGCTGCGGAATGCGTCCGGCGGACAGCTCGGCGACGGGACCCTCGTCGGACAGCTCGGGCAGCAGGGACGGAAAGTAGCGGATGTTCTCTTTGAACAGGTCGAGGATCGAGCTGATCCAACGTTCGCCGAACCACACCCGGGGCCGCACGCCTTGAGTTTTGAGCTCCTCGGGCCGGGTGTCGGTGGACTGCGAGAACACCTCGATGCGAGTTTCCGACCACAGCTGATGGCCGAAGAAGTAGGGCGAGTTGGCCCCCAGTGCCAGCTGGGGGCCGGCCATCATCTGCGCCGCATTCCAGTTGGGAGCGAAGTCACCCGGAGCCACCTGCAAGTGCAATTGTGTACTGGTGCAAGCAGATTCGGGGGCTATGGTCGCCGCCTCCCAGCTCAGTGGCTCGGGGCCGGAGATCTGAATCGGGATGTCCTCGCCGCGCGCGTTGAAGATGGAGTCGTTGAGCGCGGCGTACCGCGTCGACTCGCTCATCCAGCCGTCGCGCGACAGATGTTCGGGCATCAGCGTGGGCAGGATGCCGATCATCACGATACGGGTGCCGTCGGAGCCGACCTTGGTTTGCGCCTCGTTGAGGCTGGTCCGCACTTCTTCTTCCAGATCCAAGCCGGTATGTCCCGGCAGCGACCTGGGTGGCACGTTGAATTCAATGTTGTAGGCGCCCAATTCCCTCTGATAGGCCGGATCTGCGATGGCGTCCAGCACGTGCCGATTCGACATGGCGGGCTGATAGTCGGCATCGACGAGATTACATTCGATCTCCATGCCGGTCAGCGGCCGGTCGGAGTCGAAGCGTGACTGGGCGAGCATCGTCTCGAAGACGTCCAGACACAGCTGCACCTTGCGCCGGTATTCCCGCCGATGTGCGCGGTCATACGTGGTGCGTTTGACCTCGTCGCCCACATCGCCGATGCAATAGGGTTACTGCCGGTAACGCAAGAGCGACGCGACTGATAGCTCAACCGGGTACCGTCCGGTCACCGCGGAGTCGGGTCGGCTAGCTGCAGACCTGGTGGGTCGATACACCATTATGGACGATGGCATGACGTGTCGCAGTTCACGACTAAGGAGACAGGTGGCCGAGTTCGTCGCAGCTATCGATCAAGGCACCACCAGCACCCGCTGCATGATCTTCGATCATGACGGCGCCGAGGTCGCTCGTCACCAGCTCGAGCACGAGCAGATCCTGCCCCAGGCCGGCTGGGTCGAGCACAATCCGATCGAAATCTGGGAACGCACCTCGTCGGTGCTGATGTCGGTATTGAACACCGCGAAAATTTCGGCGAAAGATATTGCTGCTCTGGGCATTACGAACCAGCGTGAGACCACGCTGGTATGGGATCGGCACACCGGCCGGCCATACTACAACGCGATCGTTTGGCAGGACACCCGCACCGACCGGATCGCGTCGGCACTGGACCGCGACGGGCGTGGCGACGTCATCCGGCAGAGGGCGGGCCTGCCGCCTGCGACCTACTTTTCCGGTGGGAAGCTGCAATGGATCCTGGAGAATGTCGATGGGGTGCGCGCGGCGGCCGAACGCGGCGACGCGTTGTTCGGAACCTCGGATACCTGGGTGTTGTGGAATCTGACCGGCGGTCCGCGGGGCGGGGTGCATGTCACCGACGTGACCAATGCCAGCAGGACGATGCTGATGGACCTGGAAACGCTGGACTGGGATGACGAACTGTTGACGTTCTTCTCCATTCCGCGCTCGATGCTGCCGGCGATCGCACCGTCGTCGCCCCTGCAGCCCTACGGCGTCACCTTGAGCGACGGGCCGGTGGGTGCCGAGGTGCCGATCACCGGAATGCTGGGCGACCAGCATGCCGCGATGGTCGGACAGGTGTGTCTGTCGGCGGGGGAGGCGAAAAACACCTACGGCACCGGCAATTTCCTGTTGCTCAACACCGGCGAGACCATCGTGCGGTCCGACAACGGCCTGCTGACCACGGTCTGTTACCAATTCGGCGATGCCAAACCGGTCTACGCGCTGGAGGGGTCGATCGCGGTGACCGGGTCGGCGGTGCAGTGGCTGCGCGATCAGCTGGGCATCATCAGTGGCGCCGCACAAAGCGAGTCGCTGGCGCGCGAGGTTCCCGACAACGGCGGGGTGTATTTCGTCCCCGCGTTTTCCGGATTGTTCGCCCCCTACTGGCGATCCGATGCGCGTGGCGCGATCGTCGGGCTGTCGCGATACAACACCAACGCACATCTTGCTCGCGCGACACTGGAGGCGATCTGCTACCAGAGCCGCGATGTAGTGGACGCCATGGCAGCGGATTCCGGTGTGCGCCTTGCGGTGCTGAAGGTCGACGGCGGGATCACCCAGAACGAGCTGTGCATGCAGATTCAAGCCGACGTGCTGGGTGTGGACGTGGTGCGGCCGGTGGTCGCCGAGACCACCGCGCTCGGCGCCGCCTACGCAGCCGGTCTGGCGGTCAAGTTCTGGGCCGATCCATCCGACCTGCGGGCCAACTGGCAGGAAGACAAACGGTGGACGCCGACGTGGGACGCCGCCTTGCGCGCGCAGGGATATGCGGGTTGGCGTAAGGCGGTGCAGCGCACGCTGGATTGGGTCGACGTCTCGTAGCGAAGTGCCCGCCGTCGCATCGCCGGCGGGCACTTCTTAAGCAGAGACGATCAGTCCTCGCCGAGGATGCCGTAGACCTCACGTCGCGCATTGTTCAGGATCTCGATGATGCGCTGTTGCTGCTCGGCGGTGGCGGTGTGCGCGGATTGCGCGACCGCGCCGAACAGCTGGCCGATGGCCGACCGCAGGTTCATCTGACCGGGGTCGGCGCCTTCGGCGATCTCGTCCCAGGGTGGGGTCTCGACCTTCTCGGCCGCCGCACGCCCTTCCTCGGTCAGCTCGAACAGCTTCTTGCTGCCGTCGGTTTGGCTTGCGGTGATCAGGCCCTCGTCGTCCAGCAGCTGCAGCGTCGGGTAGACCGAGCCGGGGCTGGGCTTCCAGATCCCGTTGCTGCGTTCGGCGATCTGCTGGATCATCTCGTAGCCGTGCATCGGCCGCTCGACGAGCAGCGCCAGGATAGCCGCCCGCACGTCACCGCGCTTGCCGCGGTTGGGGCCGCCGCGACGGCCGCCGCCGCGGCGCCCGCCCCTGCCGAAGCCGAACCCGGGGCCGAAGCCCGGCCCAAAACCAGGGCCGAAGCCCGGGCCGAAACCGGGGCCAAAGCCCTGATCGCCGGCTTGGTCTCGGACGCTTTCGAAGAATTCCCGTCGGGCCTGCCGCCTGGCGCCATGCAAGGCGCGCCGTTGCCCTGGGCCGTGCGGGTGGCCTGGGCCGAAGCCGAATCCGATACCGGGGTGGCCACCGAATGGTCCGTCGGGGGGAGTGAATGGGTTGCTCATTGTGTAGTCCTCAATGTTCTCGGGGTAGCGCACCAACCGTACGCTTCGGAATATCACGATATATCGTAAACGATCGCGATGCAACGTTCTATTCCACCGAGCGACTCGTTTGTATGCGGCGGGGTCCGGCTACGGACTGCGTGATGAACGCAGAGAACCCCAACGTGACGTTCGACGGGCACACCCAGCGAGCCACCGAAGGGCACCGCCGCAGCGGCCCGGACCAGCCGGCGTGGCCGTGGGTGAATTGGGGGCTGGCGCTGTCGACGGTGCCTGCGGCCGCGATCGTCATGCTGTTCGCGCTCGGGGCCGTGATGAGTACAGCTGGCTGCACCGACCGCAGCTGCACGACCTTGGGCCGCGGCGGGATCGACTTCGGCGTTGCGTTTTACGGCGCGCCGCTGGTGGCCTTCGTCGTGATCCTCATCTCGTTTTTCACGGCCAAACGCCGCGGCGGTGTCGCGGTGCCGTTGTTCGGGTGGGCGCTGCTGGTCGCCGACGTCGCGCTGATGGCAGCCTCTGTCGCGAGGTAACGAGGTTGATAACTAGCGCGGCGGCGAGAAGCCGCCAGTTTGCTGCTCCTGCGACGGCCCGGGCGCGGCTTGCGGTGACCCCGGCTGCGGCCACCCGGCCTGCTGGGACTGCTGCGGCATGGCCGGGGGCGGTGTGGGCCAGCCGGATGGCCCGGGGAATTGGGGTGCGGGCGTCCAGGGGCCGGGCGGTGATCCCATCGGCACCGGCGGCATGACGGGGCGCAGTCGCGCCAGCTCGCGACGATGTCGTTCGGCCAAGACGGCGGCCAATATCAGCTCCGGTGGGGCGCCCGGTGGAGGCGGTGGCGCGATCCGCGACACCACATCACCGGCGATTCGATAGGCCATCTGCATTCGCAGCTGGGGATCGAGTTGATGTGCCCGGGAGAGGAATTGGCGCGCGACTTCGGCTTGGCCGGCATCAAGGTTCGACAATTGCAGCGAGGCCGCCCACCACGCCAGCGACGGTGGCATCGCCGGCGGCGGCCCCAATCGGGGCCCGCGCTCGCTGACAACGACTGTGCCGGCGAAGATGTCGCCTATTCGTTTGGCCTTCGGCGAGAGAATGCTGCAGATGACGGCCGGGCTGCCCGCGAGCATCCAGATCTCCACCAACGACGCTAATGCGCGAAAAAGAGCCTGCCGGAAGCGTTCCGGGCCGCCGTCGTCGGACACCACTCGCAAGCCCATGACGATCTTGCCGACAGACCGTCCCCGGGTGGCCGTTTCGAAAGCTGCCGGATACCCGACCATCACCAGCACGGTGAAGATGATCAGGACGGCTCCGCTGAGCGCGCCGTCGAATTGCGTCAGCGTGGCCGCCCACAACATCACCCCGACTATGTACAACAGGAAGATCACCGTGATGTCGATCAGCGCGCTCAGGGCTCGGACCGGCAGCTGCGCGATCTGCACGTCCAGCACCACCGCATCCCCGGTGACCACCTCCGACATAACTCCGAACGGTACAGGTTCGCGAGGTGCACCCGGCTGCGCTCGGCGACCTCGAAATTGCGATTAGGCTGCGCAGGTGGACGTCGACGCATTCGTGCTGACCCATCGCGGTACCTGGGACCGGCTTGACCAGTTGATCAAGAAGCGCAGGTCGCTGACGGGCGCGGAGGTCGACGAACTGGTCGAGCTCTACCAGCGAGTGTCCACCCACCTGTCGATGTTGCGGTCGGCGTCGTCGGATTCGCTGATGATCGGTCGGCTGTCGAGCTTGATCGCCCGGGCCCGCTCCGCGGTGACCGGTGCCCATGCGCCACTGACCAGTACGTTCACCCGGTTCTGGACGGTTTCCTTCCCGGTGACCGCCTACCGTGCGTGGCGCTGGTGGCTGGGCACCGCGGTGGCTTTCTTCGCCGTCGTGGTGGTCATCGCTTTCTGGGTGGCGACCAACCCCGAGGTGCAGTCGGCGATCGGAACGCCCAGTGACATCGACCAATTGGTTAATCACGACGTGGCGTCGTACTACAGCGAACACCCCGCGGCGGCGTTCGCGCTGCAGGTCTGGGTGAACAACTCCTGGGTTTCCGCCCAGTGCATCGCGTTTTCGGTGCTGCTGGGACTGCCGATTCCGTTCGTGCTGTTCCAAAACGCCGCCAACCTCGGGCTGATCGGTGGCCTGATGTTTCAGGCCGGCAAGGGCGACATCCTGCTGGGCCTGCTGCTTCCGCACGGGCTGCTGGAGCTGACGGCGGTATTCCTGTCCGGGGCAGTGGGGATGCGGCTGGGCTGGTCGGTGATATCGCCCGGCGACCGGCCCCGCGGACAAGTGCTCGCCGAACAGGGCCGGGCCGTCGTGTCGGTCGCGGTGGGTCTCGTCGGTGTGCTGCTGGTCTCCGGCTTGATCGAGGCATTGGTGACGCCATCGCCGTTGCAGACGTTTGTTCGGATCGGCATCGGGTTTATCGCGGAGGCGGCGTTCTTGTCGTATGTGATCTACTTCGGGCGCCGCGCCGTGCAGGCCGGGGAGACCGGTGACATCGACGACGCTCCCGACGTGATTCCCACTGGCTGAGCAGCGATCTCGACGACTACAGTCGCCCAGTTGCTTTCATCGCCAGGTAGCGGTCGGCAAGAGCGGGCGCTAGTTCGGTGGGCGGCGCGTCGACGACTTCCACGCCGCTTTGGCGCAAGCGTGTCGCGATTGCCCGGCGGTCATTGCGGGACCGTTCGGCTGCCGCGGCGTCATAGACCGCCGCCGCATCCGCTCGCCCGGCCGCCATTTGGTCCACCCGCGGGTCGGAGACCGCGGCGACCATCAGATGATGTTTGGACGACAATTGCGGCAACACCGGCAACAGGCCCTCGTCCAGGGCGGTGGCGTTGAGGTCGGTCAGCAGCACCACCAGTGACCGACGCCGGGTTCGCCGTGCAATGGCAGCAACCATTGCACGCCAATCGGACTCGACCAGTGTTGGTTGCAATGGGGCCATCGCATCCACAAACTGAGCGAGCAGCTCGGTGCGCGATGCGCCGAACACAGCAGCCCGGCTCACCCGGTCATGGGCAAGGAAATCGACATGGTCACCGGCCCGCGACGCGAGAGCGGCCAGCAGCAGAGCGGCGTCCATCGACCAATCCAGCCGGGGCCATCCCGCGGGGTCGGCAGCGGTCGGGTCCACGCCGACACGACCCGCCGCCATGCGTCCGGTGTCGAGCACAATCACCACCCGCCGGTCGCGTTCGGGCCGCCAGGTGCGGACCATGACATCGGCGCGACGAGCCGAAGCGCGCCAGTCGATCGAGCGCACATCGTCTCCGTCGACATACTCACGCAACGAGTCGAATTCGGTTCCCTGTCCGCGAATCAGCGTTGGCAGCAGCCCGTCGATCTCGCGCAGTTTGGCCAGCCGCGCCGGCAGGTGCTTGCGCGACAGGAAGGGCGGCAGTACCCGGACCTGACCGGGCACCGGCCGCGAGCCCTGTCGTCCCGCCAACCCAAGCGGCCCGATCGATCGAGCGGTCACCGCCGCCGCACGCTGGTCGCCGCGGCGGACCGGCCGCAGCTGAGTCAGGACCGGGTAACGTTGTCCAGCAGTAATTTTGACGCCATGAATGCGGGGTTCTGCGCGCGCACTGGGTGGCCAGGCGTCGCGGATCTGACCGCGGAAGCTGCGGGGGCCGTCGTTGTGAATCTCCAGATGCACGTCGACCGATTGACCCAGCCGGGCAGAGCTATCCGGTGAGCGGACATAACGCAGTCTGCGGGTGCTGGCTGCCAGCGCGATATCGGCAGCCACAGCCACCGCGAGCACGCCCAGCAGCACCTCGAAAACCTTTGCTGGCCAAGGAGACAGCGCTATCGGCAGGATGCAGATCAGCGCCACCAGGCCGGTGCGTCCGGTCAGGATCACTAGCGCGGCACCGGGACCGACGCCAAAATGCCGTCGAGCACTCCGTCGGGCGTGGCGCCCTCGAGCTCGGCTTCGGGGCGAAGCATCACCCGGTGCCGCAGCGTTGGGCGGGCCATCGCCTTCACGTCGTCGGGAGTGACGTAGTTGCGCCCGGACAGCCACGCCCACGAGCGTGCGGTGCCCAGCAGGGCCGTGGCGCCACGCGGTGACACGCCCAGCTGCAATGCGGGGGAGGAGCGGGTGGCCCCGACGAGGTCGACGATGTAACCCAGCACCTCGTCGGCGATCAGAACCTGTTGCACCGCTTGGCGACCGGCCGCCAGCTCGGCAGGACCGGCCACCGCTTTGATCCCGGACAGGTCGCGGGGGTCGAAACCGTGTGCGTGCCGGCTGAGGATTGCGATCTCGGAGTCCCGCGACGGCAGAGTCACATTCAGCTTGAGCAGGAAGCGGTCGAGTTGGGCTTCCGGCAGTTGGTAGGTGCCTTCGTATTCGATGGGGTTCTGGGTGGCGGCGACGATGAAGGGGTCCGGCAGCGGCCGGGGTTCGCCATCCACGCTGACTTGGCGTTCCTCCATGGCTTCGAGCAATGCGGCCTGCGTTTTCGGAGGTGTGCGGTTGATCTCGTCGGCCAGTAGGAGATTGGTGAACACCGGACCCGGCCGGAAAGCGAACGCGGCGGTGCGCGCGTCATACACCAGCGAGCCGGTGATGTCGCCGGGCATCAGATCGGGCGTGAACTGCACCCGCTTAAATTCTAGTTGCAAGGCCGCGGCCAGCGCCCGGATTAGCAGCGTCTTCGCCACTCCCGGAACACCTTCCAACAGCACGTGCCCGCGACACAGCAGCGCGATCACCAGGCCGCTGATCACACCTTCTTGTCCGACGACGGCCTTGGCGAGCTCGCCGCGCAACGCCAGCAGTGCATCTCGTGCTGCGTCGGCGAGCAGGGCTGGTGCGGTGTTGGCTTGCGGAGTAGGGGACTGTGTCACGAGTTGGTGACCTGCCTTTCGATTTCGTCGAGCGCACGGGCGAGATGGAGCAAGTCGGTGTCGGTGCCCGGCGGTGGGCCGAACAGTTGATGGGAAACAAATCCGGCGTCGGTCCCGGTCCGCTGGGCGACGGTAATCACCACGGCCTGGGGCTGCGCACCGATACCCAGGCCGAGCCTGGGCAGCAGCCGCTGCAGGGTAGCGGTGCGCAGTGCCGCCGCGGCGCGATCGCGTGCCCGGCGGGATCGGTACAGCCGGCCGCGGCCCTCCACGGTCTCCGACGCGCGCACCACGACGGGCAGGTCCTCGGCCACCAGCGGGCCGGGGCGGCGGCCCTTCCACAGGGCAACCAGCAGCACGACAACCCATAGTTGCCAGACAATCCAGTTCACATTATCGGGAATGAGATCGAAAATTGATGTTGCGGAGGATGTTTGGCCTTCGATGTGGTCCGGCGCGTACCAGATGAGGCGGGGTCGGTCGCCCGCGAGGTTCATCGCCAGCGCGGCGTTGCCGGCTCGCGCCAGCGCCCCGTTGGTCATGAATTCGCTACTGCCGACCGCCGTGATGGTTCGCCCGTTGTCCCGGAAGCGGATCAGCACCCCGTCATAACAGCGGGTGATGACCCGGCTGTCCTTGACATCGAAGGTGCCGCTTGGCCCGAATCGAACCGATCCGGCTCGGGTGGCCTCGCGCAGCGTGCAATTCGGTTCGCTGTCAAAGCCGCTGGCGCCCGAGATGCGGATACCGGGCAGTAGTGCCTCGCGAGTTCGCGCGGTCGGTTCGACCAGCAGCAAGTCACCGGGCGCCTTCGCCAGCCGCTGCAGCGTTTCGTCGCTCAGGTACTGACTCTCCGCAACCAGGATCAGCGTGTCCGGGCGGGCTGCGTTTTCGACGTCGGCGATGCTCTTGGCGACGACGACGTCGACGCCTCCGTCGCCCAGCAGCGTCGCCAGTGCGTGAGCACCGTCGGGTCCGGTAGAGCCCGCATCCATGCGGGTGCCCGGCCGCGGTGCGGTCAGGTAGGCGCTGATCCAGGCGATGACACCGAGCACAACCAGCGCGAGCAGCACCGCGCGCCACGACCGCCATCGTCCGGCGGTCGTGAGTGCGGGGCGAGACGCGATCGCGGCCATCACCGCACCTGCGCCCATGAGTCGACCTGGGTGTGATGCCCGACCGCGGATGAGCCGGCCGGAGCCCGCATCCGCAGGTGCTCGTCGAGGTCGACGATCATCTGATAGGCGGACTGGGTGCCGGGTATCTCACCGTAGGTGACATCGTTGAATGCCGTTGCCGCCTGGGATAATTCGTCAGTCAAATGAGGCAGCACCTCGCCGGCGTCGCGCGCCAGCTCGTTGGCGGTGCGGCCAGGTGCCGGATTCAGTACCCCGGTCTCCTCGAGCTGACGGGCGATGGCACGCAACCGGTGACGAATCGCCGCGGTCCAATTTCCTTCTGCTGCATCGCGCTCGGCGGTTTCACGGTGTTGTGCCGCGGTGAGCTGGGCGGCCTCAAACAACTGGTAGTCGCCGCGACGCCTGCTGCGCATGGTGCGTCGAGCGATGTGTACGGCGACCACTACTGCGATGGCCAGTACGGTAAGCAGCACCGCGGTGGTCAACCAGCCGCCGGGTATCGAGGCGGTTTTCTGCAGCAACCGGTACAACATTTCGTTGATCCAATCGAGGATCTGTTGTGTGGCGGATGCCTTTGCATAGATCGGCTTGCCGAGCTCGATCTCGGCGGCCTGGTGTGCGGCATCGCGGTCGATGTCGATAGAAGGCACTGTTGTCCTTGCTCAGCCGTTGAAAGGCCGGGTCAGCCACAGGTTGTCGGTGGATGCGGCTGCGTAGGGTCCGCTCGCCGCGCCGGATCGCAGCACCAGATCGAATGCTTCGGAGCGGATTCGGCGGTCGGTGTAGAGCAGCACGATGACGCCGGCGTTGAACGGAGCCGTGATGATCTGGCCGATCGCCGAGCCGATGGAGGTGATCACGGTGCCCAGCAACAGGATTCCGGTGGACGGCATTCCGGCCAGCATCACCTGGCCGACGATGCTGAACGGTGCACCGATCGCGCCCGAGACAACTCCTGCCACGATGAACGTGAGCACTCGGATGCCTAGCACGCGCCAGAAGCCATTGCGAAGCAGCGCAAAGGATCTGGTAATCGCGTCGAGGACCGGCAGCCGCTCCAGCACGATCAGCACCGGCGCGAACAACACGACCATGTACAGATAGACCGTCAACGCGAATACGGCGAACATCAGCGGGATACCCAACAGCACTGCCGCGGCCCCGTTACCGATCGCCGCGATCAATGCGATGACCACTGCCGCCAGCCCGAACAGAGCCGCCACGACGGCAGCTTCCAGCAGCGCCAGCCCGAGCAGGGGAAGCAGCCGCCCCCGGATCTTGATCCAGGTTTCGCCGATCGTGATCGGCGAGCCGAACACCGCTCGGCCGACGATTACGGTCAGCATTCCGGACAGCAACATGCTGCCCAGCCAGGTGACCAGTACGCCGACACCCATCGACCCGAACCACGCGCCGACCACGCCCCAGTTCATTTCGTCTGGTCGATCGCTGCTGAGCCCGCCGAAGGCGGCGACCGGCCCCACTGTCGCGATCAGCGAGATGATCTGCATGACCACGACCACGATTGCGGTCAACCCCAACGTGGCCTTCGGGTTGGTGCGGATATAGCCGACCGCGCCGTTGAAGATGTCGCTGAGGCTCAACGGCCGTAGGGGGATGATTCCGGGTTTGTTCGCTCTCGGAGCCAGCTGGGGCGAACCGTACTGCGAGCCGTAGCCGGGCGGCGGACCAAAACCGGGTGGGGGAGCGTATCCCGGCGGGGTGCCATACCCCGGCGGCGGCCCGTAACCCGGCGGGGGGCCGTAGCCGGGCGGCGGCCCGTAGCCCGGCGGGGGACCGTAGCCGGCAGGGGGCCCGTAACCGGGCGGTGGACCACCGTAGGCGGGCGGCGTGCCATACGCCGGTGGCAAGTAGCCATCGGGCGGCGGCCCTCCCGGCGAGGGACCAACCGGATAGCCAGGCGGTAGCGCGGTCACCGTGTCCAGCAGCCGTCGTCGTAGGTCATGGGCTCCATCCTGTCGGCGGTCGGGGCTTTTCTCAATCTTCCCCGGTTTCCGGTCCCGCCCCGCTGGACTGCGCAATCTGGGCACCGTTCGGGCGCGTAGCGTCTGTAGAGCATGGCGGAATTCAAAGCCCGGCTTCGGGCGGACCTGACCGGGGCGATGAAGTCCCAGGATAAGTTGCGGACCGCGACCCTGCGGATGTTGCTGGCTGCGATCCAGACCGAGGAAGTTTCCGGCAAGCAGGCCAGGGAACTCTCCGATGACGAAATCCTGAAAGTGCTGGCCCGGGAATCCCGCAAGCGCGGTGAGGCCGCCGAGATCTACACGCAGAACGGTCGCGGCGAGCTCGCCGCGACCGAGCACGCCGAGGCACGGATCATCGACGAGTATCTGCCCACGCCGCTTAATGAGGCCGAGTTGGCTGACGTGGTCGACACGGCCATCGCCCAGGTTGCTGAGGCGATCGGCGAGCGCCCAGGTATGAAGCAGATGGGGCAGGTCATGAAGGCCGCGGCCGCGATCGCGGCCGGAAAGGCCGACGGCTCCCGGCTCTCGGCGGCGATCAAAGAGCGGCTTTAGGCGCGCGCCGCGGGCGTTTGCGTCCGTTCGTCCCGGGTATCCGGTCTGCTATGACCAGGTTCGGATACACCTTGATGACCGAGCAGAGTGGTCCCAAAGACCTTGTGCGGTACGCGGTTTCGGCAGAGCAGCGCGGGTTTGATTTCGAGGTCTGCAGCGACCACTTCTCCCCGTGGCTGACGTCGCAGGGGCACGCCCCCAACGCCTGGGCGGTGCTGGGCGCGGTAGCACACGCTACCGAACGGGTGGATCTGTACACCTATGTGACGTGCCCGACGATGCGGTACCACCCCGCGATCGTCGCTCAACAGGCCGCCACCGTGCAGCTTCTCGCCGACGGGCGGTTCACGCTCGGGCTGGGCAGCGGGGAGAACCTCAACGAACACGTCGTCGGTAAGGACTGGCCGACCATCGAGCGGCGCCAAGACATGCTGCGCGAAGCCATCAAGATCATCCGGGAACTGTTCGGCGGCCGCCTGGTGAACTTGCGTGGTGACTACTTTCAGGTGGACTCCGCGCGACTGTGGGATGTGCCCGATGTCCCGGTCGGCCTGGGCGTTGCGATCAGCGGGGCGAAGAGCGTCGAGAAATTCGCCAAGCTTGCCGACCATCTGATCGCGGTGCAGCCCGACAAGGGCCTGGTGGACTCCTGGCATGTCTCCCGGCAGGCCGTCAACGGCGCCGAAGGCGGGCGGGTGATCGGTCAGATACCGGTCTGCTGGGACCCCGACCGGGACGCGGCGATCGAGCGCGCGCATGACCAGTTCCGGTGGTTCGGCGGGGGTTGGGCCGTCAACGCCGATTTGCCGACACCGGCCGGCTTCGCCGGGGCGACGCAGTTCGTGCGTCCCGAAGATATGGCCGACAGCATTCCCTGCGGCCCGGATCTGGACGCGATCGTGGAGGCGGTCCGGCCCTATTGGGAGGCCGGCTTCACCGACATCGCCCTGATTCAGATCGGCGGGTCGACGCAAGATCTGTTCCTCAAAGAAGTGGCGGAACCCTTGCTTACGGCGCTGCGAGCGGCATCGCCCTAACCGCGCGTTTGACCACGAAGGAGAGTTAATGCCAAACGAATTGCAAGGCAAGGTAATCGCCATTCTGGCGGCTGACGGCGTGGAAAAGGCGGAGCTCGAGCAGCCGCGCGCAGCAATGAAACAAGCCGGCGCCCGGGTCGAAGTCCTGTCGTTGAAGGCAGGCGAAATCCAGGCGCGCGAGCACGATCTCGAACCTGCCGGGCGATTCACGGTCGACCGTGTTGTGGCGGACGCTTCGGTGGAAGAGTTCGCCGGTTTGATACTGCCGGGCGGCACGGTGAACCCTGACAAGCTGCGCAAGGACCCGACCGCCGTCTCGTTCGTTCGCGACTTCGTCGGCTCGGGAAAGCCGGTCGCAGCCATCTGTCACGGGCCGTGGACGCTGGTGGAGGCCGGTGTGGTGGCGGGGCGCACGCTCACGTCCTATCCGAGCATTCGCACCGATCTGCGCAACGCCGGCGCGCACGTCGTGGATGAGGAAGTCGTTGTGGACGGCAATTTGATTACCAGTCGCTCTCCGGCGGACCTGCCGGCCTTTTGCGCGACCGTCATTAAGCAATTCGCGCACGCTACAACGAGTTAAGTCGCCGACGGGCATGGTCGGCGACTTAAGACACTGTTGTGGGCATTAACATAGCAGGCCGTGACCAGCACGGCGATCACCCGAAAGGCCTACTGTTGACGAGTACGTACCCGGTTACCACCGACATTCTTGATGTACAGACGGTGTATCAGCCACAAGATGATTCCCGATTGCTGGTTAGCGCAATGCAATACAGCGGGATGATCCCGGGTCGCCGAGTCCTGGATCTGTGTACCGGAAGCGGGTATGTCGCGATCGCCGCTGCTGAAATGGGTTGTGCCAGCGTCACGGCCTTCGACATCTGTCCATACGCGGTGCATTTCAGTCAGGGCAACGCGATCGTCGCGGGAGTCGACCTCGATGTCCGGGAAGGATCGTGGATCGCCCCCCTGACCTGCGCGCCATTCGATGTGGTGCTGGCCAACCCGCCCTACGTGCCGACTCCCCCGGAGGACGATATTGACATGGTTTCGCCCGGAGTGGGCCCGTCATGGGCGTGGAATGCGGGTTGCGATGGGCGGCGAGTGTTGGACCCACTCTGCGCGTCGGCGTCAGACCTGCTGTGTGCCGGCGGATCTCTACTGTTGGTACAGTCCGCCTTGGCCGGGATCCACCGTTCGCTGGACTGCCTGCGATCGACCGGATTAAACGCCGAAGTCGTTGCTTGCAAACGAATTCCATTTGGACCCGTGCTGACTCAGCGGGCGGCCTGGCTGGAGCAGGTCGGCCTGGTGCGCAGCGGCTGTCGGGAAGAGGAGCTGGTGGTGATCCGGGCGGACAAGCCATGACAGGCACCCGGGTACGGGTGGTACCTAAAGGACCGATTCTGGTATCGGGGCCGGTGCGTATCGAAACCGACGGCGGCGGTGTCGTCGAGTCCGACCGGTTCATGGTGGCCATCTGCACCTGTGGACGGAGCAAGGAATACCCGTTGTGCGATACCAGCCACCGGCGCTGCCGGCACGTCGAAGATATTGGCTCAGCGGCTAAATGAGCGGTCGGCGCAGCGACGTCCGGCCCTGCGTCCAGGACTCCATGATTTTGTCCGCCAGGCGATCTTCGACCGCTGTGAAGGCGCGCATCCCGAAAACGATGTCGCGGTCCAATTTTGGTTCGCGGGCGACGAGATCGCCCACTACGTCGATGCGCACCACTTGTTCGTGGACGGCGTCGGCCTCGACGTGCTCGCGATAGAACCCGACACAGGGCTGTGGTGCGCCCATCCGCTCGAGCGCCTGGGCCATGCGCCGTGAGCCGGGCGACGACGTGATCTCCGTCGCGGTGAAATGCCCGATCGCCGCGCCACGCAGCCAGCGGTGCAGGCCGAACAGCGACATCAGATTGACCACCGCGAGTGCTTCGGCAGGCACGTCGTCAAGGTAGCCCAGATAGGTCGGGTCCAGATCGGCCGCCGTCATCAGATCCGCGAAGCGCTGCTGGTGTATTCGGTGGCCAAGACCGGCGCCATACTCGTCGAATTCGATTGCCACGAACGCCGCCTTGGCACCGCCCGTCAGCCGGGGAATGGCCCAGGCATGCGGATCGCCCTCCTTGAGGTGATACATCGACCGATGCACGAAGTATTCGCGCATCTGCTGCCAGGTCCCGCTGTCGCGCAAGTAGTACGACGGCCCGGTGCCGTCGACGGGTTCGACCGAAATCGCTGCCATCTCCGCCGCTGAGGTGCGGTCGGGTTCGATCGGGCCGACATCGCGGCGCACGCCCGCCAGAAAGGCGCGCTCGAGTTCGGCGCGCAGCCCCAGCAGGTCGGGGTTCCACTCCCAGGTGGGATCCACTCCCGCAAAACCCCGGTAGTGCAGCTCGTAGCACATGCACAGGGCCAGCTGCAGGTCGAGGCCGTAGGGATCCGAATCGCCGACCGATACCCCGATGCGGGCTAGATGATCCCCGGACGGCGGCCCGGCCAACGCGCGATGCACGGCCGTCGACAGCGGTCCGTGCGCTGCCGGTAGGGCGGGTTCTGCAGTGGTCGACGCTTGAGTCACGTCGGTGGAGATACCACGAACGGGGTCCCCGCAAACGGTGTTCACGGCGTCGGCTCGGCGCTTTCTAGCGGCCACCGGACCACTCATCGACCCCTACGGGCGCTGTCGGTAGCCGGAAGGTGATGTCGACGATGGTTCCGGTTGGGCTGCTGTCGATTTCCAGCGTGTCGCTGATCGCGCGCATCAGGATGAGGCCCCGCCCGCTGTTGCCCGGGTTGACCTTTGGCGGTTTCCAGGATCCTTGGTCGGTGACGCGGGCGCGGACTTCGCCGTCGACGGTTTTGACTTCGAGCAGTGTTGTCCCGAGGCCATGCCCGCGGTATGCATGTTCGACGCAGTTGGTGCACGCTTCGTTGGCGACCAGCACGATGTCATCGACCAAGTCGTGCGGGACGTCAGCGGCCCTGAGCCAATCGGCCAGCCGATGCCGGATGATAGCCAATTCGTCTGCGATAGCATGTGTTTCGATTCGCAGCGGCGCCAGCTGGTGCCGGTATATCACCATCGCCACATCGTCATCGTAGCCCGTTGCCGGGGAAAGCTCGCGAAGCACCACGTCCGCGACGGAGTCCAGCGGCGAAGTCATCGTCTCCAGCAAAACGTCTGCGGCGCGGGTTATTCCGTCATCAAGCGACTCGTGTTTGCGTTCTACTAGTCCATCGGTGAACACCATCAACGTCGAGCCGGATGACAGCCGCCGGGAGATTTGCGGGCGAGGTTCGTCGCGAAGCACCGCCAACGGCACCGACCGGCCGTCATTTAAGACCGAGGTGCCTGAAGGTCCGGCGAGCACCGCAGGCATGTGACCGGCGTTGCTGTACTCCAACACTCCGGATTCGGTATCCAGGATCGCCAAAAACAGGGTGGTGCAGTACGCATTCGGAATGAGCGATGCCGCCAGATCGAGTTGTTCGAGCAACAATGCGGGTTGCGCGCCGTTAATCAACAGCGCGCGTGCCGAGCTGCGCAGCTGACCCATGATCGCGGCGGCCGGCAGACCCCGGCCTACGCAGTCGCCGACGACGATGCCGATGCGGTGATCGCCGATCGGCAGCACGTCATACCAGTCACCTCCGATCTCCAACGGTGGTACGGCGGGCTCGTAGCGCATCGCGAAGCCCGGCGGCGGCTCCATCGCGGGCAGCAGCGCACGCTGCAATGTCAGCGAAGTTTCGCGGGCACTTTCGAATTGGCGAACATGCTGCATGGCCAAACTGAGATGACCGATCAGCACCGTGACCAAGAGCCGATCCTCCGCACTGACCCAGCGCGGGACCCCCAGCTCCATCCACAAGGCGAGGTCTCCGGTGCCGGAGAGCACTGCGACCAACCCATGTGCCTTACCGGGTTTGTTGGGCCGTTCAATGGTCTTAGCCGTCAGCGGAAGCTGTTGGCGCGCATCCTGAAATGTGTCGCGCAACCAGGGATCCATTCCGCGCCAAGTCGTTTCGTCCGGCTCACCCGCCACCTGTACGGTGGGCTCGCCGTCGCCGGCCGGCCAGGTCACAGCGATTACACGCTGTACGCCGATCGCGGTCCGGCATTCGTCGAGGGTGATCGCCAGTAGCTCGGATACGCTCTTGGCCACCGCCACCGCGGTGGCCAGGCGCAGGACAGCGCTCTCCCGGGCGGCGAATGCGCGTTCCGCGGTGACGTCGCGAATCGTTCCCACGTACACCGCCTCGTCGGCGTCGCTCGCTTTGACGGCATTGATGCTCACCATCACCCAGGCCAGATGGCCGTCTCGATGCCGAATCGGTGTCTCGTACTGGGTGCCGCCCTCGCTGCGGACCCGGGACTGGTGTTCTCGCGCAGTCTTCTTGTCGACCAGCCAAGGGTGTGGCCACCGGTAGGGCAAGCCCTCGGTGGGGTAGCCGAGTATCTCGATGAAGGCGCTGTTCATCTCGATGATCGAGCCTTCGTGATCGGCGACGAAGAAGCCCTCCTGCAACGAATTAACCAGGGCGGTACGGAATTTGTCCCGGTCGGCGAGGCCGTCGGCACGGGCACGCTGCTCCGCGTAGCGCTTGGTGCCGTCGAGGAATCCTCGGGTCGCGACGTCGAGCGGAGCTAGCGTCTGCAATAGAAATTCCAGTGCGACCGGTGCGTCGACTTGGATGTCGGTGGTCAGCTCGAGGACGAGACGGACGTGGTGCTCGATGATGTCGAGCATGCTGATTTGTTCTTGCAACGCCCGGCGTCCGAGTTCGTGGGCGACGGCCAGGATGTTATCGTCGCGCGCGTCCAAGTAGGTCCGCAGCGCGGCGATGTACTGAGCGTGAAATTCGGCCGCTTCGGTCATGTCGAGGTCCCCCGGTGACGCGCGGCGAGCACCATCGCGTCGTCGGTTTCTTTCGCATGTTTACCCAGAATGTGGTCGGCTATCACCGCGGCCGATGCGGCGAAGTCGATGTGGTCCAGGTGATCCTCGGCGATGCCGTCGCTGGTCAGGACGATCAAGTCGCCGACTCGAATTGAAACCACCTGTGCCGGCCTGATTTCCGGGATGCGATAGCCGACGATGCCGGCGGCAAGGCGCGCACTGGATCGGATGTGGACACCGGTCGCATCCTTGGAGACGAGGTTGGCGCCGACATTTCCAACCCCGGTCCAGGTGAGCGTTTTGGCCGCGAAATCCACCCTCGCCAGGGTCATTGCGACTCCTCTGGTCCCCCCCAATACCCGGTGCCAGAGCTGGATCAGGACCTCGAGGCGCTCGCCGGCGGCCCGCTGCACTGTCTCGACGGCACGGATCGCGGCGGTCGCGGCCGCAGGTCCATGGCCCAGGCCGTCGACCACACCGAACAGGGCGGCATCGTCGTCGATGCCGATCGCGATCTTGCGGTCGCCGCTGGTGTTCTCGCCCGGGAGGGGACGCCCCGCATTTGCCCACTCGATGGGGCCGAGTCGACCGCTTTCACGCACGGCCGGGAACCCATTTCCACATTTCGATCACGGTTCCCTTGCCGAGTGCGGATTCCACGATCAGTCGGTCCATCAAACGGCGCGACCCGGGTAGCCCCATGCCCAACCCGCGCCCCGTCGAGTAGCCGTCTTCCATCGCCCGCTCGATATCGGCGATGCCCGGACCGTCGTCCTCGGCGCGAACCACCAGCGCCTCGCGGCCGTCACGCTCGGTCACCGCGACCCGCACGGTGCCCCGCCCCGCATAGCTGGTGATATTTCGCGCGATTTCGGAGATCGCCGTGGCGATCATGGTGACGTCGGTAAGGGAAAATCCGAGTTCTAATGCGAGCTGATGTCCTGCTTTGCGGGCTTCGACGATGTCGTCGGGATTGTTGATGACGACGACAATGTCACACGCCACCGTCGCGCCCGATCGTCGGTTTCCCTACTCCCCGTTGGCGATTCAGCAGGGCAAGGCCCTCCTCAAGATCCAACGCGGTATTCATGTCGTCGAACGCCAGGCCCAGTTGCACCATCGCAAAGGCCACTTCTGGCTGCAGGCCTACGATCACGGTGTCAGCGCCGCGCAGCCGGGTCATGTGTGCGATGGTCCGTAGCGACCGGGCGGCGAATGAGTCCATCACATCGATGGCGGTGACGTCGACGATGATGCCCTGCGCGCGGAATTGGCTGACCCGCTCCATCAGGTCATACCGCAGCCGTTCGGCGTCCGAGTCGGACAGGGCGGCCTGTACCGACGCGATGAGAATCGAGCCCTGTTTCAGGATGGGTACTGGCATACGGTGTCCGTGCTAGTTGTGCTCACCCGGTCAGCTCGCCGGTGCGCGTGACTTCGTAGCCCAGCAGGCGCTCTGCTTCTTCGATACCACCCTGCAGGTCACCGACGGCGTTCATCTTCGACAGATCCAGTCCGATCGTCACCAGCGTCAGGGCGATCTCCGAAGACAGACCGGTGATGATGACGCTGGCACCCATCAGGCCGGACGCGTCCACCGTCTGCACCAGGTGGTTGGCCACCGTCGAGTCGATGGTCGGCACACCGGTGATGTCGATGACGACGACCTTCGCGCGGTTGGCTCGGATAGCTCTCAACAGCTGCTCAGTGACCTGGCGGGCACGCTGACTGTCCAGCACACCGATGATCGGCAGAATCAGGAGCTGCTCGCGCACCTGCAGCACCGGCGTGGACAGTTCGCGGATCGCCTCCTGCTGCTGGCGGATGATGCGCTCGCGTTCCTGCACGAAGGACACGCCCACGGTGTTGGCGATGCGGTTGGCCGCCGGTTCATAGGCATCGAGAACGCGGTTGAGCATGTCGAAGTCGGTCTGATACTTCTCGAACAGCGAGCGAGCCAGCACGTCACGCAGCAGCAACACGATGCCGAGCACCTCGTCGGTTTCCACACCACGCGGAATGATGCGCTCGGACAGGTCGCGGGCGTAGTCCTGCAGCGCCTCGACGCTACCGGTCTCGAGCACCTCGACATAGTTGTCGTACACGGCGGTCGCTTCGGAGAAAATCTCCTCGGGGGTCATCGCGGTGAGTAGTTCCGCCTCGGTGATCCTGCGGGCCCATTCCTCGCGCAGATTGGTGCGGTTCTGCCGCAGGTGCTGCACTAGCTGCGGCAGAAGGCCTTCACTGGAGATACTTGCGGTGGTGACGGTGCTGGAATCTGACATCTGGCCTCCCGTGTGCCACGTCGCGCTCCGCAGTGCGCAGGTTCTTTTGCGAGACTAGCCTGATTGGACGCCGGGCAGGTGTTGAGGTCTTCTTCTTCTCGCAGTTCGCACGGCAGGTTAGGCTTGCACCACATTTAAGGCCCAGACGAAGGATCACCATTGTCAGCTCCTGATTCGATTACCACGTTGGTCGCGGACCACGATGGGGTGTCCGTGGTCAGTGTCAGCGGTGAAATCGATTTGGTCACCGCTCCGGCCCTGGAGCAAGCGATCGGTGCGGTCGTTGCGGAAGGGCCGACGGCGCTGGTCATTGACCTCTCCGGGGTGGAGTTCCTCGGCTCGGTCGGGCTGAAGATTCTGGTGGCGACCTACGAGAAACTCGGCAAGTCCGCGGAGTTCGGCGTGGTCGCGCGGGGTCCTGCGACCCGGCGCCCGATCCACCTGACTGGTCTGGACAAGACGTTTCCCTTGTATCCGACTCTGGACGACGCATTGACCGCGGTGCAAGACGGCACACTCAACCGCTGACACCACCTGATCAGCGAAAAGCCGCGCCAGCAAGCCCACCAGGCTGTCGGTGCCGCCCAACGTTGTCGTGAAGTTCGTCGAGCCGGCCGTGGCGATGCCCGCTGAGCGCCGGTCGGTGGGCGGCATCCAAATCGGCGCATTGAATTCGGTGTTGCCCGCGGCGGTGAGCGGATGTGGCCGCGTCGGATCGATGCGTTGACGGCTTCGGGTTCACTTCCTGGTGACCTGTTTTACCTTGGTGATGATCGAGAAGCCATAGCAGGCAGGCGTTCTCACCCAAGGCGGGACCATACGCCCTTCGAAACCGAGCGAGGCGCTCGTGCTCGGTGCGATGATCACCGCTATGGATGTCGACCACCCGGAAGGCGACCAGGGTTGGGATCACGACACCCGCGGCGAAACCCAGACCGAGCGGCTCGACCGAAACTGGAACAGCCTGCTGCAGGAACTACGCGTCGTGCAGACGGGCGTCCAGCTGCTGACCGGGGTGACGGTCATCATCTTTGTCGCGGTGGCCGGGACCACGGCGGGGTTGATCGCGGGTGGATTAGCGCTAACGCTGTTCGCGTTTTTCTGGTGGCTGTTACCGCTGTCGCTGCGCACCCACGGCACCTAGTCAGCGGCCGGGCGCCAGCGCCGCTATGCGGGTAGAGCTCAGCTGCTCGAGGAGGTCCCGCGCATCGGCGAAGACGGGTGACGCACCGGCCGCCGCCAATTCCTCGTGGGAGGTGCCGCCGCTCAACACCGCGATGCACGGCACCCCGGCGGCCTGGGCGGCATGCCCATCCCAGACGGCGTCGCCGACGAACACCGCCGTCTCAGGCGTCACCGCGGCCCGGTGCAGCGCCACTTCCACGATGCCCGGCTCGGGTTTGGCGGTGTCGACGTCGCGAGACGATGTCGTCGCCGCAATCACGTCGTCGCAATCGAGCACCTTGCGCAGCATCTCGAGCTCGTCGTCGGGTGCCGAACTGGCCAGCACCACCTGCAGGCCCAGATCGGCCACGCGGCGCAACAAATCCCGCGCGCCCGGCAACGGCGCCAGCAGGGGCGAGATCTCCCGGTAATAGCGGCTGTGTGCATCGCTGAGCCGATCCTGCACGTCCGCCGGCGCATCGTCGGAAAGCGCGGCCACCAACTTCGAGCCGTCCATGCCGATGCAGCGGTGGATCTGCCAGGCCGCGACCGATATGCCTTGGGAGTCAAAGGCTCGCAGCCACGCATAGACGTGCAGATAGTTGGAATCGACCAGGGTTCCGTCCACGTCGAAAAGGACAGTGGGTGCTCTCATCGCTGCGGGATACCCGCCTTCGGGTGGGCTGACACGGCGCCGAGCCATTTAGTGGCTGCCAAGCGGCAAATCGCGGTGCATTCTGCGCAGACTTTGAACCAGACGCCCACTCTCAACGTGAATCGTATTAGTGCCGAACATGTTTGGGGAGGAGTCCGAGATGAACTATCCGGTTGACCATGCGCGGACCACGCGTCAGCGCGCCGGTGAGTCGCTGAAAAACTCGGCCAATATCCCAGCCTTGGCCGCGGTAGCGGCCGCTGTGACGACCCTGGCTGCTGGCCTGTACCAATTGGCCGCGGGACACGCCCTTATCGGTGTGGTCGCCGCAATTGCGGCCGTCGCTTTCGGCGTTGCGGGCTCGGGCCGGCTGATTGCTGCCCATCGCCACGTTCGCAAGGCCGAACTGCAGCTAGTAGCGATGTGCCGGAACGCCCCGGCACCTCCGCCGAGTAGTTGATCGTGTTCGCTCGCCGGGAATTTTCGGGCGCGCAATTTTCTTCTACTGAACGTGTGTGGGGTGCCCCGGAACGGGGTATCGACACTCGCACGGGGGAGTACATCGGACGTGCGTCATCCCGGCAGCTCAGCAGGAAGGTATGCCCATGAAGACCGCAAGCGATTACGACGCGCGCCGCGTGAGCGACGTAGAGAACCAGGAGCCGGCCGAGCTACGCCAGCTTGATCCCAATTTGTCGGGGCCAGCCACCGCAGTAGTCGACGAGGACCCCAACGATGTGCACTTCTTCGAGCTGCCCGGTGCGGATTTGTCTGGCGAAGAACTTGCCGTGACGGTGATTCCGCAGCGGTCCGACGAGTTCACGTGCTCGACCTGTTTCCTGGTTCAGCACCGCCACCGGATGGTGCTGTCCAGCTCGGGGCTTCCCGTCTGCACCGATTGTGCTTAGTGCCGTTGGAAATACAATCGAAGGATGCATGGCGTCTTAGTTTTTGACGGCCGATGTGGCATGTGCACGCGGGAGGTCAATCGGCTGGCCCGGCTGAACCGAACGGGCATGTTGCGCATCGAACCGATGCAGTCACCGGGGATGGCCGAGCGGCTCGGGGTTACCGGCGAGCGAATGCTGCAATCCGCGTGGTGGCTGGATTCTTCCGGCGCGGTCTTCACCGGAGCGCACGCGATCAACGCCGCCCTGGCCGCGGCATTGGGCACGCGCCTGCCGTTGTGGATCTACCGGATCCCCGGCATTGGGGCGATGCAGAACGTCATCTATCGCTGGGTGGCGACACACCGATATCACTTTCGTGGTGTGACGCCGCTGTGTGAGGCCGAGCCGCAGCGATGCGCGTAGTCGCCACCGGAATGGCTTGAACCGCCCACCCGGATTACCCGCGCCGCGCGCGGTACGTGCGGTTTTCGCCGCGGCGTACGCGCTTGCCTATCTGGTTGGCGGTGAGCGCCGAATGCTGCGATTGATACGCCGGTACGGACCGATCATGACGATGCCGATCCTCAGTTTGGGCAACGTCGCGATTGTGTCCGACCCCGAACTGGTCAAGCAGGTTTTCACTGCGGCGCCCGAGGTCCTGCTCGGCGGTGAAGGGGTGGGACCCGCGGCCGCGATCTACGGGTCCGGATCGATGTTCGTCCAGGAAGAGCCCGAACATCTGCGCCGTCGCAAGCTTTTGACGCCGCCACTGCACGGCGCGGCGCTGAGCAGTTACGTGCCGATCATGCAGGAGTCGGCCCGCGCGGCGTTGCGCAGCTGGCCCGTTGACCGTCCGTTCCAGATGCTGGAGGCGGCGCGATCGCTGATGCTCGATGTGATCGTCAAGGTCATCTTCGGTGTCGACGATCCTGACGAGGTGCGGCGACTGGGCCGCCCATTCGAGCGATTGCTGAATCTTGGTGTCTCCGAGCAGTTGACAGTCCGCTACGCGCTGCGGCGCCTCGGCACCTTGCGGGCGTGGCCCGCGCGGACTCAGGCCAATGCCGAGATCGATGGCGTCGTCATGCCGCTGATCTCGCCCAACGGCGAAGCGATCCCTATCTCGACCAGAAGCTCGACATTCTGGCGTTGTTGATGTCCGCGCGTGGCGATGACGGAGAACAATTGTCGGACAACGAGATCCGCGACGACCTGATCACCTTGATGCTGGCCGGCCACGAAACCACCGCTACCACGCTGGCCTGGCTGTTCGACCTGCTGCTGCACCATCCCGAAGCGTTACGGCGCGTGCAGGCCGAAGCCATTGGCGGTGGGGAAGACTTCACCACGGCGGTGATCAATGAGACCCTGCGCATACGTCCACCGGCGCCGTTCACGGCACGCGTTGCCGCGCAACCCTTTCCCATCGGCGACTACCGTATTGAGGCCGGGACGCGAGTCGTTGTCCATATCATCGCCATCAACCGCAACCCGCAGACCTACGCGAATCCGAATGAGTTCCGCCCCGAGCGCTTTCTCGGCTGCCGGCCGCAAACCTACGCCTGGGTTCCGTTCGGTGGTGGTATGAAACGCTGTCTGGGCGCGAGCTTTTCGATGCGCGAGCTGATTACTGTGTTGCACACACTGCTGCGGGAAGGCGAGTTCAGTGCCGTCGACGACAAGACGGAGCGGATTGTGCGGCGCTCGATAATGCTGGCGCCTGCGCACGGAACCCGAGTGCGGTTGCACGCCCGGGAACCGCGCACCGAGGAATAATCTGAGTTTCAGGGTTTGCCCGGCAGGTCGGCTCGGGGCGGAGTTCGCTACAGCTCGAAAGATTGTGTATAGCAACAGAAATACCGTGTACATGGTTCGAAATGTGCCGCCGGGATCGCCGACGGGGCCACGACTACGACCCCCCCTCCTACCCACCCGGCGGGCTGGTGCCGCAGACCGATCGGGTGACTCAGTTTGCGTTGGTGGCGTACAGAGTCTGTACTGGTGGCGTACGGAGTCTGCACTGGTGGCGTTCGGAAAGCCAACGACGACGCCGGTCGCGAACCTCTTCCCAATGTATGTTGCATATGTATATAGTTTCCACCTACGTATATCGCTTCCGAGGGGAGATTGATGATGAAGTGCTTCGATCGGTTGCTACCGAGGTCTAGATCCCGGCACAACTCTCGTGCCGTGTTCAGTTTCATCGCAACGGTGTTCGGCGTCATCGGCTAGGTCGCCCCCGAACGGCATGTGCCCGCCGGGTGACCGCGTGAACGTCGCCGCCGGACTCTTGCGGTCTGATCGCCGTCCGCAACTTCCACTCGCCTAGCCGCACCACTCGTGCGGCGGTGGCGGTGCACTCACATCCGACCGTCGTGCTCGCGTTGTCGAGCGTTTTGCGAGCTGGCGACGCGATCATGCGGGGGACCCGCGGGGTCTTCGGCATGACTGTGTCCGCCGGCATCGCGTATTCGTCTACGCCCCAGCTACATACACCGCATTCACCAGCCGCACAACGTATCAGGTGAACCCGGCACCGGAGCCGGGCTGAACGTGGCGCACGAGAACGGGGTCACCGACCCTCGCCCCGCCCGCTGTGCTTGCCTCGCCTGCGTTTGATCGCCCTATACCTGCAGAGGAATCATGAGCTACCAAACACACATTCTCAGCATCGGTAGTGCACTACCAGGACCACCTATCGACAACGCCACGTTGTGCAAATCCATTGGCGTACAGCCAGAATGGATCGATCTCTACGTCGGTACCCGAACACGGTACTTTGGCGTCGACATCGAAAGCGGCCGGCAAACCCACTCGCTTGCCGATATGGCAGCTTCGGCGGCAAGTCAGGCGATGAGCCGAGCCGACATCACTCCGGCCGAAATCGGTTTCCTCGTACTCAGTACCGCGACCCCTGACCACCTCATGCCCACCTCCGCCAACCTAGTGGCCGACGCCCTCGGTCTCGATCGTATTCCGACATTCCAGGTGCAATCAGGCTGCTCCGGTGCCATTGCCGCATTCGAACTCGGAGGCCGGCTGTTGGACGAAAGCCGTCCAATCGGTCTCGTTATCGGCGCCGACACCTGCACCAAACACTTGCGCCTCGACCGCGACGTGATTTCAGCGATGTCCCCATCCGAACTGATAAACCTTGTGCTGTTCGGGGACGGGGCCGGTGCCGCCGTTTTATCGATCAGCCAAGACGGTGCCCAGTTCGGGGTCACAGCGCTGATCAACAGATTCTGCGGGCTGGGACGAGAGCCTGGTCAGCAGATCGACTGGTTCGGCCTCGCCGACCGCCATCTCGACCAGCCCGGCGTCAACGAGGACTACAAAGCCATCGAGCGGTGGGTTCCTCGACTTTCCCGAGACGTGCTGACCGAATTGATCGCTGACGCGGGCATTGCACGATGTGATCTCGACTATCTGCTGCCACCACAGCTGAGTGGTCACATGACCGAACGTGTCGTTAAACAAATGGAACCCGCGGAGCACTCGCTGGAAATCTCCGTAGTGGCCGATACCGGCAACAACGGCAACGCCCTTCCCTTCCTTCAGTTGGATGCGCTTGCCACGAAGGCGCGCTCCGGACAGCTCGCAGCTGTCGTAACAATCGAATCTAGTAAGTGGATTGAGGGTGGAATGGTTCTGGAGAGTGTGACATGACACACGACCCAGTGGCTATTGCACGGGCCCTTCGAAATTCACCTCCCGTAGTGGGGCGTCAAGCCCTCGCATCGTCGTTCACCGAAATTGCTTCGCTGTTGACGGACGCTGACGATGACACGCTGCTCCGAACCGGAGTGGTCCTCAAGCATCTCAGCCTGACAGATATTCCGACGTCTGTTCCTGCTGCACGGATTGCGGTGATCGGCACGTCGACCCTCGGCCTACTGGAGGCGCCACTTCTTGGTGCTCTGGCGGCCCGAGGAATCGCTGCGCAGATCGAGTTCGGCGACTTTGGTGGAATGATCGCAGAACTCCTCGATCCGAATTGCCAGATGCTGCATGATGATCCGACTGCTGTCATCTTGCTGCCCGACGGGGAGGCGGCGTTCCGCTACTCTCCGGTCCCATTCACAGTCGAGACGGCGGTCGCCGGGATCAATGCGTTTGTCGATGAGCTCATCTCGGCAATCAATTCTTTTCGTGCGCGATCCAGCACGCCGATCGTGGTGCCGACGCTACTGCTGCCGATGGAGAAGTCTTTGCTCCTCCTCGATATTCCCTCCAGAGCACGACTCGCCATCGCGTGGAATAGCGCGAACCTGCGCCTGCTGGAAGTTGGTACTTCGGTCGCCGGAGTTGTTGTCGTCGACATGAACCAGCTGGCAGCGTATGCGCCCGGAACGGCAACTGATCCGCGCCTCGCCGCGTATGCCCGGTCCTATTTCACCGAAATCGTGTTGTTGAGCTATGCCCGGCAGGTCGCAGCGGTGGTCGCCGCATCACTTGGTTGCACTTCGAAATGTTTAGTTCTCGACCTGGATGGGACTATTTGGGGAGGTGTCCTAGCGGATGACGGACCGCTCGGTGTGGTGAGTGGGGAGGGACGTACCGGGGAGGCATTCGCAGCCCTACAGGACGCAGCGCGACAACTCTCATCGCAGGGCGTTGTACTTGCCATCGCGTCCAAGAACGACTACGAGGCCGTCCAAAGCGCGCTCACCGACCATCCTGGTGTGCGGGTAGGAGTAGAGGACTTCGCTGTCATCGTCGCGAACTGGCACCCGAAACCGGACAACATTGCGCGAATCGCAGAGATCCTCAACGTCGGACTCGAGTCACTGGTCTTTGTCGACGACAACGCGTCCGAACGGGGCGCGGTCCTCACCAGCCATCCTCAAATCCGTACGGTGGCAGCCGATGTCGTCGACCCAGCGCGGACATTGCCGAACCTGCTTCGCGACGGTGCATTCACTTCGCTGCGGCTAACCGATGACGACAGGCAACGGTCCCAGCGCTACCGTGCGGAGGCCGAACGAGTCAACTTCCGCCAGTCCCTATCCTCCGTCGACGACTATCTCGCCGGACTCGAGACCGAAGTAACGATTGCGCCCGCGGGCCATGAGGATATCGACCGGCTCTCGCAGCTCACACTCCGCACCAACCAGTACAACTTGACAACAATCCGCCTGGATCCAGATGCGGTGAAAGACCTTCTGGCGCGGCCACAATCAATAGTGAAGACCGTTCGCTGCAGCGATAAGTTCAGTGATCACGGTCTGGTGGCGGCACTGTTCGCAGAGATTGACCATGATCGTCTGAAAATTATGAACTTCGTTATGTCATGCCGCGTCCTTGGTAGAGGAATCGAGGTTGCCGCCTTGCACGCAGTGATCGAAGAAAGCATTGGTCGCGGTGCGTGTAGCGCGGTGGGAACATTTGTCCGAACCGCGAAGAATAAACGCGCGGTTGACTTCTTTAGCTGTTCTGGCTTCGTTGCTGATGCGGCCAGTGCGAACAATCTTGACCGTGTTGGCGCTGTCACGACCTTTCATCGCAGTTTGTCCACGGTCCTCGACCCCGCTTCTCATCTAACGGTGAATATTTCTCAGGAGATACTGTGAATGCCTTGGATTTTCACGAACTTGTCGTCGACGAAATCAGCATCGACATCGAGGTCGCTCACCTCACCACACCACTCGACGACCTTCCCGATTGGGACTCGGTTTACTTACTCAAGCTGGTCACTGCGATTGAGCGAAGAACCGGCAAATCGGTTCCGGTGTCGGCGCTGCTCGACCCCGCGTGCCTCGACGATATTCGTCAAGCCATAGCACCATGAATGCGGCCATCACCGCGGTTCCGGTGCGCCGCAGGCATACACTTCCGTTTTTGCGCGGAATCCGTTCGGCGGCACCGGTCCACCTATCGACCGAAGTGGATGTCTCTGCGCTGGTCGACAGGCGCGAGACGGCGTCACGACGTTACTCATACGTCACTTATGTAGTCGCAGCCCTGGGAGAAACGCTGCGTCGACATCCTGACGCGAATGTTGCTTTCGGCGGATCTTGGTTAATGCCGCGGATCATTTGGTACGAGTCTGTGAACGTAAAGCTGACCCTCGACAAGACGGATCGAAGCATCCGGCACGTCGCGTCAGCCGTGCTGCCGGATGTGGCCTCACTGGACTTAAACAGGGTTCAGGACATGATCGACCGGCTTCGAAACACGCCGGCCGCCGACCTCGACGATCTCGCCGGTTCCCGTCTGCTTGACCGATTACCTCCAGCGCTCGGCTGTCTGGCATTCGCCTTGGCTACCCGCCTCTCGAAGCGATCTGCAGTGTTGGGAACGGTCGCCCTGACCAATTTGGGGCATGCGGACGTAGCAGCTTTTCACTCACACGGTGGAACAGCGATCACGATCGGGCTGGGCGCGGTCCGGCACCGTCCGGTGTGCGTGCCGGGCACGGCGGGAGAGTACGTTCTCGCCGCCCGTCCAACGATGCCTTTGAACCTCACCTTCGACCATCGTGCACTCGATGGTGCGATGGCTGCAGAGGTGCTGACCGCTCTAGCCGGAATCCTGCACGCCGGCGGTACTTGTGATCAATGAGACGCCTTCCCTCCAAGGGAGGGACTATCTGTCGGAGATCACAAACGGCGTGTTCGTCGCACGCGCCGTCATCACCCAGTGGACTGCCGAACCTGTTTCCTATCGCGCGATGGCAGGACTACTCGACTGCGACTATCCGCGGTGGCGAAACGCCCGTTCTGACCGATTCAGAGCTCGTTTCGCCGCAACCCGTTATTTCGCCAAGGCGATGGTGGCAAGCGTCGCCGAAATCGGAATCGAAGATATCGAACTTCGCCGGGGTGCTTTCGGCAGACCTGAATTTTGTGCCCCGCGGCTCGCATCCCTATGTGGAGCACGGCCGTATCGGGTGGTCGATGCAAACCTCTCGCACACCGGAGACACCGTAGTGATGGCAATCAGCACGCGCGGAAGAGTAGGCGTCGATGTCGAATCGAGCCACCGCAATCTCGACCACGGTGGATTCGCGGAGGCGATATGCCATCCAGACGAACTGAGTGAATATCTCGACCTGTCGCGACGCGATCGGCAGCGAATGTTGCTGAGGCTGTGGACCTGGAAGGAAGCGACCACCAAGGCGATGGGGACGGGGCTGTCGACGCCGTTCCCGTCATTGCATGTCGAGTTTGCACGTGGCGTCGTTGCCGACAGCCGAGGGCAGCAGTGGCGGGTACACGACATGGCCGATGCAGGACACCAGGTAGCGATTGCAACCGAGGTGAAATAGTGCACAGCCTGGAGGAACGAGCGAATCTTGTACGGCTGCACAGTCGCGCGCAAGGCTTGGCGACTGCCGAGACAACGCGGGTATTGAGCCGAATCACCTCGCTCGAGGACGGTCCAGCGGGATGGTCGACAGTATGGTCCCGGGAGGGGGAGCGATACAGGGTCCGCGGTGACCGAACCGGCGCAATTGCTCGCTTCAACCTCGCACGTTTCCCCTTCCCACATACTCCAGACGGTCACGCGGCCCTGCAGCGGTGTATCAGCCTCGCCGGCGACCTAGCCGTGCAGCGCGGCGTAACACGAATCGAGGTCGATGGCTGGGCGGCGTGGCACCTCCCCGCGCCGGATGTCGTTGCGAATCCACGACTTCTGGTGGTCTGTGGCGGCATCGTAAGCATCAAGGAGCAGTGGCTCTCGCTCCTTGAGCTGGGCCGTCGCTGGTCCATGGCGGTTCTACTCACCGAGTTTCCCGGGGTGGGCGAGAACACCACAACCTACAACGCCGATACCGCCCAACGCTTCAGCACCGTGCTAGATGCTGCTGCAAGCCTGCAACGGTTCGAGTCAGCATTCGCACTGGCATTGAGTTTTGGTGGCACCATAGCGCTGCGTGCCTCCGGCGACGACCCCCGGATCGGCAGCATCTTGTCTGTGGGGCCGCCGATCCGCAACTTCTTCACCGACCGACAGTGGTGGGACCAGGTTCCCCAGACAACTAAGGACGCGCTTGTCGTAACGACACGTACAACCGCGGAGACTCTTGCGGACACTCTCGTCAAATTCGCACTCACCGCAGATCAACTCGCGGCAGTCAAGGTGCCGGTGACGGCAATAGCAAGTCTGCGGGATGAGATCGTGCCGGTCGCCGACCTTGTTCTACTGCGATCCGCAGCGCCCAAAGCACGGATCGTTGCATTCGATGACGTACACGGCTCCCCGTGTCATCTTCTGGACACACGACTACTAACCATCGGCGCACTTGCCGAGTTCATCGTCCCGCGCCGACCGATCGTCAGCTTTATCACGCACGCCGCGCTGCGGCTTCGTAGATCTGAAAGGCCTTTGACATGATTCCTTTACTTTGCTTTCACCACGCCGGGGGCAGCGGAGCATCCTTCCTGTCATGGCGGAAGGTCGATGCGCCAGACATCGAAATCATTCCAATATCGCTACCGACGACACGGCCGATCACCGGCCGCAGAAGCTCCACATCTGCGACCGCGCTCGTCGAGCATCTCCTGACGAAACATGCGACCACACTGCGGAAGTCGCACGTGCTGTACGGGCACAGCATGGGGGCCTGCTCGCATATTTGCTCGCACGTCGGCTGAACGCTACAAGCGAGTACGCAAACCCTGCAGCACTGATCGTTGCGGCGAGCTGGTGTCCTCGGTTGCGACCCTCGGTGGATATCGACCACATGGACGATGCCGAGCTGATAGCGCTGCTCGAGCAAATCGGCGGCATCCCTGCTGCCCTGACCGACCGCGCTGAGTGGCTGTATCCCATGCTCCCAATCGTTCGCGACGACCTGCGGATGTGCCACCAGTACCGCCATGACCACACTGATGATTCGCTCAACATTCCGATCTATGTCATCGGGGCACGAGACGATCGCCTGGTCTCGGGCGACCAGATCGAGGGCTGGTCCGACATGGGAACTCGGGTCAGCATTGAGTACCAGTCGGGCGGGCACTTCTTCGACGCCGACCCTCAGCAGCTCTGCGAACGGACATTCGCATTAGCGCGGGCTGCCGTAGACGAAGCGCAACCGGGATTGACCTAATCCCGGATAGCAGATCTTTAGCTGAATCATTCAATCCGACTCAAGAAGGATATGAGGCTGGTGACCTAATGAGTGACGACGACACGTTCCTAATCGTGGGTGCTGGACCGGCTGGAATGCTCTTGGCCGGATTGCTCGGTAGCGCCGGATTCCGTGTAGTGGTGCTAGAGAAAGCGAAGGGCTTCAGTCGAACATTTCGGGGCGAGTCAATTTCTCCAGACTCAGTACGCATCCTTGCCAAGCTGGGTGTCCTCGACTACGTCCCGGAGGACCGCATACGGTCGGTGCGCGGTACAACCATCACCGACGGCGGCTCCCGCGTTCTGACTGTCGATTTCGAACGGTTGCTGCCAGGGCTGGAACTTCCCGCCGAGATCCCGCAGGACAGTTTGTTGGCTGCGATGCAGGCAAGTGCCGAACAGTACGGCACAGTCGACGTGCGTTTCGGCGCAAAGGTTGTGGGGTTGGAACGCGCAAGCGGGCGGGTCTGTGGAGTGCGCTATCACAGTGGCGGGCAGGAGCACACGCTGGCCTCGCGCCTTGTCATCGGGGCTGATGGCCGGTACAGCGCTATGCGAGACCTTGCCGGGTTTTCGTACGAGAAACAGGTGCTGGCACGGGATTTCCTGTGGATGAAGGTGAGCGCACCGAACAGCTGGGATTCCGATCGCTACCACGTACGAATCACGCGATCGGATCACCTGGTGTGTATTCCGACGGTGCCGGACATGGTACGGCTCGGCGTGAATATTCCAAAGGGAGGTCTACGCGATGTGCGAGACCGCGGGTTTGCCTCGTTTATCGACAGGATCGCGTCAGCGGTTCCTGAATTGGAGGAGGTGCTGCGAACCGAGGTAACAGGCTGGAAGGACACGTCCATGCTGGACATCTTTACGACCGTCTCCGCCGAATGGACGCAGCCCGGCCTGGTCTTGATCGGTGATGCTGCACATGCGATCACCCCAATATTGGCGCAGGGGGTTAACAATGCGGTTGTCGACGCGCTGGTGTTGGCTGATCAGGTCCGGCTTGTCGATACGGATTCGAAAGCCGAATTGGATGCTGCTACAAGACGATTCGCTGACCTGAGACGGCCAGATGTAACCGCCTCCCGAGCCGTGCAGCTTCGGCAGGAACGTTTGTTCGAGCTAAGTGGTATGGGTGCTCTCCTACGACGCCTGCTGTATCGGGTTGTCGATCTGGTACCGCCGCTGCAACGCAGAATTTGGCGCCCGGTGTACTACGGCCTGCAGGATCCCTCGAATCCTGCATCCAAGGCTCTTGAACGTTGTAGAAAGCGAGCCTCATCGACGGCGGATGAGCCTTCATGATGTATTGCGTGGAGTGGCCTGATCCCGAATAGTCGGTGCAGACTGGGGCGTCACGTCAACAGGGCTAACGGCTACGCTGTCACCGGGGCGACAGTCGGATCGAACAGCAAATTGCCAAAGTCCTTTTGCATCAACACGTTCTGAAATGCACAGATCTGTTCGGCTGGAACGCTGACGAGATCGCTGCTATCACCCAACCTTGACACTCGACCTCACAAAACTCTCGGATAGCGCACCTCCCCGAAGCATCCAACGACCACCACGCTGCCGATCGCCCCAAGGTTGGGAATTGACTGCGGATCACTGACGCGATTCAAATCCATTGTTGGAGAGGTCATCACGCACGACGGCCTGGCACGAATGAGCCTTCGTTGGCGAAAATGCGAGCCGGGCCTGCCGTTCGCTCGTGGCTGCCTCGGCGCCGAGGGGTTCCTGGCTGCGCGTGACATCCGTTGCACGCCTGGAGGTTTCGGTAACCAGGATCTCCTGGTAATGTCTCTTATCGTAATCACCCTCTCGTCCAACATGTTTAGACGATCCGCGGTTGCGTGAGACGACATGACAGTGAGGTAAGTCTGTTGTGAGGAACTACAATCCATGGCCGTCACTGGGCGCACTAGTGGTTGGCTTCTTCATGATTATTTTGGATATGACGATAGTCGCTGTCGCCAATCCAGCGATCATGAAGCACTTCAATGCCGGTGTATCTCAGGTGATCTGGGTGACCAGCGCTTACTTGTTGACCTTTGCGATTCCGCTACTGGTAGCAGGGCGGATTGGAGACCACTTCGGACCAAAAAATCTCTACATCATTGGCTTGGCGATGTTTAGCGGTGCTTCATTGGCGTGTGGCCTCTCTACATCTATCGAGATGCTCATCGCGGCCCGGGCAGTGCAAGGCGTCGGAGCCGCACTCGTAACGCCCCAGACAATGGCGGTGATTACCCGCACCTTTCCAACCGAGCAACGCGGCGCCGCGATGAGTCTATGGGGGGCGACCGCCGGGCTGGCCAACCTGCTCGGACCACTGATCGGCGGCGTGCTGGTCGGCGGTCCGGGCTGGCAATGGATCTTTTTCGTCAACGTGCCAGTGGGGGTTGTGGGCCTGGTTCTAGCGATACGGTTTATTCCAACCCTGCCCACCCATAAGCACCGATTCGACACCATTGGTGTGGTTCTCAGCGGCCTGGGCATGTTTGGCCTTGTCTTCGGCGTCCAAGAGGGTCCACAACATGATTGGGCCAACTGGATTTTGGGGATGATCGCCGCAGGGATTGCGTTACTAGCTCTGTTTGTTCGGCAACAACGAACTCACCCAGGCGAACCGCTGATGCCTGTAGAGCTGTTCCGGAATCGAAATTTCTCGCTCGCAACCCTGGCAACTGCTTCCATTAGCGCCAGCGTCGCCGCTTTAATGGTGCCGACCTACTTCTATCTGGAAGTAGCGAGAGATATGGTGCCGACTCGCGCAGTATTAGTGTTCGTGCCGATGGCAATTTCAAGTCTATTGTTCACTCCGATTGTCAGCAAACTCAATGACCGCATTCGGCTAGGGGTTATACCAACTTTCGGATTTGCCGTGTTTGCATTGTCGATCTGCGGCTTCGCGATACTTATGACATTGACTCCACCAATCCAAGTATTCGTACTAGTTTCAGCGATCTTCGGGATAGCCAACGCTTGTATTTGGGCCCCCCTGGCCACCACTGCCACAGTTAACCTCCCCGAGTACCAGGCGGGCGCCGGGGCCGGAGTCTACAATGCAATCCGCCAGCTCGGTGCAGTCATCGGCAGCTCTGCCATTGCCGTAATTTTATCCAGCCAAATGCTCTCGCACGGGCTCGGACCGAGTAGCACTATGACTAACGTTGTACAAGGCCACGGTGTACCTATCGGTGCCAAGCAATCATTCAGCGCCGCTCTCGCCGGCTCCATGTATCTTCCATTCGCATTGTTGACCGTAGGCTTAGTTTCAACGATTTTCATCGCGCGGGGCGGATCGCCCCGATTGCCCAATCTTAATTCGTATAAAAAAGCAAAAGCAACGGGTCATTCGATCTTTCGGAAGCGGTTGACATCTGCGATTGATGATTCGGAAAGAGATTCATCGTCACACAAACCGGTAGAGCAGGTAACGGCCATTGCTCCCGGAGGCACAAGCGCAAGGAATGGGCGTCATTTAAGACGCAATTAGGTCGCATCGCCACAGTAATTCGTATCAGAGAAAACGCAACTACTATCAATTTGGTGGCATGATGGAAACCATACGCTTTATCGATTATTTCCACACGGTCAAGTCTTGGGCAGAGATTCATCCAAATCGAACCGCGTTGAGATATCTAACTGAAGGCAGTTTGGATGGCGAGGCGAATGAATGGTCTTATCAGGACCTCATCGTGTACAGCTGCGCGGTCGCCGCACACCTGCGTAAGACACTAAACGTCGGTGATCGAGCTCTCCTGCTGTATCCCCCGGGACTCCCATTCGTCGCAGCTTTCCTCGGCTGTCTAGCGTCCGGAACCATCGCAGTGCCAGCTCCGCTACCTGACGGCCGCGACAAGGCGCAGGACCGGCTGGCAGGAATCGTCGCCGATTCCGGTGCGCAAGTAGTCCTGACTGAGTCGTCGATTGCCCCCCTCGTCGCCGCGTGGGCGAACACGCTGCCCGCTCCCGTCACTACCTGTGCAACGGACACAATCGCTACCAACGGGTCACCCGACTTTGTCCCTACCCAAGTCGCTCCGTCGGATCCGGCCTTCCTTCAATACACATCTGGATCAACCAGCTGCCCAAAGGGAGTCATCGTGACTCACAGGAACCTGGTGCACAACGAGATTGAGATCAAAAGTGCTATCAATTCCGATGACGGACTGTCGGTGGTCGGCTGGCTACCGCAGTTCCATGACATGGGGCTGATTGGGATGGTGTTGCACCCCCTATTCGTCGGAGGTGTCTCGAGCTTTCTGTCTCCCTTAACGTTCATCAAGCACCCGATTCAGTGGCTTCGTGCGATGTCTGCCTATCGCAGTACGATGTCCGTCGCACCGAACTTCGCCTTCGATCTAGTCGTGCGGCGTTGCACCCCAGACGAACTCGCGGGCATTGACCTGTCATCGGTGGGGTCAATTCTTAACGGATCGGAGCCGATTCAAGGGGACTCGATCACGCGATTCTCTACTCTGCTGGCACCTTACGGTCTGGCCCCCAACGCCGTGATGCCGGTCTACGGCCTGGCTGAGGCAACGCTGTTCGTTACCGGTACTTCACCAGCTACCCCGATGACTTGTGTGACGGTCGAGGCTGACGCACTCGCCGGTAACCGACTCGTTGTCGTAGCGGACGGAACCCCACATTCGCGCGTGCTGGTGGCCAGCGGACACTCGCAAAGTCTTGAGATAGCCGTAATGGACAAAATCGGCTCGCGTCTCGCTGACGGGGAAATCGGCGAGGTCTGGGTACGCGGAGACAGCGTCGCCGCCGGCTACTGGAACATGCCGGAACAATCCGCAGCGACGTTCAACGCTACTTCAACAAGCGGCGCCAACGGTTGGTTGCGCACCGGTGATCTCGGGGCAATGGTCGACGGTGACCTCTTCATCACTGGGCGCATTAAGGAATGTGTAGTACTCAACGGGCGCAACCTCTACGCCCATGACATCGAGGCCGCCGCCCGGGCGGCTGTTCCAGCCCTCACTTACGGAGTCGGTGCAGCGTTCGCGGTAGGAAACCCGGAGCGGCTGGTGCTGATTCACGAGGTCCGTCCTGAGCACCTTGGGAACCTCACATTGGAAGAGGTCGCAACGACGGTCCGCTCCGCCATATTCAACGAGTTCTCGACCTCACTTGCCGATCTTGTTCTGCTGCCGCGCGGGGGAGTTGCCCGGACCACAAGCGGGAAGGTCCGTCGGAATTACATGCGCGAGATGTATGAGACCGGCCAGCTATCTGCGATCTCCGCTGTTCCGGTTGCCGAAAGCTCGAATACGCCGGTCAAGAAGGAAATCCGGTGACCCCTCGCTCCGAAAAATCACAGTACCTGCGCTTCGACATATTGGACGACCTCGAAGCCGCGCTCGGTAATCCTCGTGATCCTGAGAATCTCATGGGCTTCGATGTCCTCGGCGCGCAGGATCGGTCTGACGAGTTCCCCAGTCACGCTATCGATTTGTTGAATCGCCTCGGCATCGCCGACTTCTACGTACCAGATGCAGACGGGGGGCGGCTTACGGACTATCTCGAGCCGTTCTGGCTGATCCGGACGCTCGCCCGCCGGAGTATCACCCTGGCCGTTGCGCACGGCAAAACCTTCTTGGGCACGGCGACTGCGTGGGTTGGCGCGAATGAGCAACAGCGCGAACGGGTTTCGGAACTGGTCCGTTCAGGCACTCCGATCAGCTGGGGTCTTACTGAACGTGATCATGGATCCGATCTGCTCGCTGGCGAAGTGGAAGTAACGGACGGCCGACTGAACGGTTCAAAATGGCTAATTAATAACGCGACACGGGGCGGCGCGATAGTAGTCATCGCACGGACCTCCGCCGGTGGTGGTCCGCGAGGATTCGATCTGGTGCTCGTAGTTAAATCTATTGCGGAGACGTCGGATTCTGATCCTGGATTTCGGCATCTACCAAAAGAACTCACTCACGGCATCCGCGGTGCCGACATCTCCGGGATTGAATTTGTTGACTTCCCAGTGGATGAGCAATCAATCATTAGCAAGCCGGGGCATGGGCTGGAAAACGTGATGAAAGCGCTGCAGTTGACTCGTACACTGTGCTGCAGCCTCTCGCTTGGAGCCACCGATCGGGCTCTGCACAACGCCGTGAGGTTCGCGGAAGAACGCCGCCTATATAACCGGACTCTCATTGAGCTACCGCAGGCCCAGCGAATCCTCTCCGACGCATTTGCCGACCACCTACTCAACGAAGCAATGGCGATCGCAGTGGTTCGCTCCATTCATACACTGCCTCAGGAACTTTCAGTCCACGCTCCCGCTGCGAAGTACTTCATTCCGACCCGAACGGAATCCGCCCTAGCCTCACTCCGCGGCTTTATGGGTGCTCGCGCGTTCCTCGATCCAAGTTCGAATGGCGAACCGCCTCTGAGCCGTATAGAGCGTGATCACCGCATTGTCTCCCTGTTCGATGGAAACACGGTCGTGAACTTGACCTCGTTGATAATGCAATTCCCGTTTATGAATAGGCCAGACCTACCCGCTGAGTCGGCCAAGATCGTCGCCGAGGCACCGACGCCGAATCTCAGCCGTCTGTCACTGCTTAGCCGCGGCGGCTCGACGATGCTGCGAATGCTTGCCGACGCAGTTGATCAGCTCTGCGAACTTAATCCGCCAGAAGACGTCTGCAGCGCATCGATCGAACTTGTCGGTGCCGCTCGACAAATACTGCAAGAAGTCACCACGGTTCACTGGAACCCAACCGAAATGCCGGACTCCAACTTCGCACTAGCCGAACGACTCTCGTGTGTAATCGCTGGAACTTCGGCGTTACACGTTTACCTGACTTACGCAGGAACCATCGACTCCCCCCTGTGGGGCGATGCATTGTGGCTGCGTCTAGCTCTCCCACGCATCCTTGCCATGCTGAATCTCGACGCGCCAACCACCGGAACCACCGCCGATCACGAGGCGGCCACCGCTGTTCTTCGCCAACTCGCCAGTACCGACCAGGGCTTCAGCCTGCTTACCGTCGCCATTACAGGAGGCTTTGAATGATCAACGCTACTGTCGCGACCGATGCCACGATTGAGGAGGCACTGGGCGACCCGTTTTGTCCTAATAATCCACATGGCGTCGAAGCCTTACTTACCGCTGATAGCCAAGGACTGCCACCTGACGCTACGTATGCTTTGCTCAATGAAATTGGGCTGCAACGGATCTTCGTTCCAACGCAGCTTGGCGGTAGTTTCTCAGATGTCCCGACAGTGCTACGCACCCTTCAACCGGTCTTTGCCCGTGATGCCGGACTCGGACTTGGGTATGGTGTCACGTCGCTCATGGCGGGACTCAATGTGTGGCACAGCGGCAGTGCTATTCAACAACGGGAGCTGGCCGACCGTCTTCTCGCCAGTCAGTCAGTATCTGTCGCCTACCACGAACTCGACCACGGCAACGACTTTTCTTCCAATAGCCTGCAGGCGGTACCCGACCCGTGCGGGTATCGCCTGCACGGGCGAAAGGAAGTCATCAACAACGCAGGACGAGCATCGAGTGCCGTGGTTTTTGCGCGTACTTCTGACACTCCTGGCCGCAGCCATTCCCTGTTTCTCGTCGATCTCGGCAATGCCGACGCGCCCGACATGACCACCGCGCGCCGACTGCCCCGCTTTCGCACGACGGCACTATGTGGAGCGCAGCTAGCGGGTCTCGAATTCGAAGGCCATCCGGTCACCACACAGGATCGCATTGGTGCCGAGGGACACGGAATCGAAATCGCGCTCAAGTCTTTCCAAGTCAGTCGAGTCTTAATGGCAGGGGCTGCACTTGGTCCGGTGGACATTTCGTTGCACATGACGGCCGCATTCGCCAGCCAACGCATCGTGTATGAACGGCGGGTTGCTGAAATTCCACATGCACGAACCAACCTGGCAATTGCTCAATCGTTGCTATTGGCAGTTGATGCCGCAGTTAGCGCCGCCGCGGTCTGCCTGCACACCGCGCCGGAGTACGCCAGCTCTCAGGCTGCGGCCGTCAAATACGCAGCGCCTATACTCCTCGAATCCGCGATGGAGCACCTTGCTGTGGTGCTCGGCGCCCGCTTTTATCTGCGAACCGGCCCCTTTGCATTGTTCGGTAAGCACTACCGTGACCTTGCGCCCCTTGGCATCGGGCACGCAGGAAGTACCTCGTGCTTGCTGTCGCTGCTGCCCCAGATCCGTCAGCTCCTGAGGGAGAATGTCGATACCGCCACCAGAACGGCGGCCCCAAGCACCCTTCCGCCGCTGGATTACTCACGTCTATCTTTACGGACAGGAAGTCCTGATCCAATCGTGACGCAAATACCGCACGCTGCTCAGTTGCCGCACGGTCACTCACAGAACGATGCGGTTGCGGAGACTATCGACGCATTGGCCAGACTTCGAAACGGCGTGGCCGCCTTGCCAGCATCGTCGCTGGGTGTCACCGCTTCACCCGATGCCTTCGACGCTGCCGCCCGGTACGCAAAAATATTTGTTGCCGGCGCGGCGCTTGCCGCGCGCGAACGGAGCAGGACCGAATTCTCCGATGCGTGGGTGCGGATCGCTCTTTCCGCCATTCACGCCCACGGCCGCAGACGTCCAGCCCTTGATCCGACTGACGTCGACGTCGTGATGCACCGAATTGAGCGCAACACTGCGGGCGGTCGATCGCTCTTACTCGATGAATATGCCGTTCAGCGCTCTGTCCCTGCTCTCTAGGGGGTGTATCTCTAGACCTAGTTGCGATTCAGCACGAACTGAAAACCTACAGCGGTGCAACCTGTTCAGCCGGGGTAATGCTCATGACGTGACGCTGTTGCCGGTGGCTGGGTTGGTCGTATGGGCGTCTAGCGAGCGGGTTGGTGCGACCGGTAGGTCCGGCATGAGTGCATTCCCCGCGAGGTGCAGGCGCGGTGTTCCCGCACCATCGAGTGCGACTGGCCTGAAACCGATTTGGTTGATCCTTGGCAGGAAGGGTTGACCAAGATGAAAGAACACCCCGGCGGCCTGCGGCGAACTCGGGACGCGCCGAGGCTACACGACATCAAGTTCGGCATTCGAATCCTCCCGCACGCGTGAATCCGGATTCCCTTGCAAGGGGCCACTATTCGGCCTAGCCGGGCGAGAGCGAACCAATTTGGGCCACCAAAACCAGCGTCCGAGCAGTGCGGCAATCGACGGAGTCATGAACGAACGTACGATTAATGTGTCGAATAGCAATCCGAGCCCAATGGTCGTCCCAATCTGACCTAAGACTTTCAAGTCACTTACGATAAACGATGACATGGTCGCGGCGAAAATGAGCCCAGCCACGGTCACCACCGAGCCAGTACCAGCCATTGCACGAATTATGCCGGTGTTCAAGCCGGCATGCAGCTCACTCTTAAACCGGGAAATCAACAATAAGTTATAGTCGGATCCCACCGCCAATAGCACGATGATCGCCAACGCCATCACAATCCAGTACAGCTGGGTTCCGAATATGTCCTGCCAGATGAATACCGAAAGTCCGAACGACGTTCCCAAAGAAAGCGCTACTGTTCCGACGATAACGACCGCGGCAACTAGACTGCCGGTAATAAATATCATGATCAACAGGATCAGACTCAGTGCGGCGATCACGACAATCATCAAGTCATACTTGGCCATGTCGTGGATATCTTTATAGGTCGCCGCGGTGCCAGCTAGGTAAAACTTTGCATTAGCTAATGGGGTTCCCTTAACAGCGTCATGTGCCGCATTCAGAATAGGTTCGATATGTGATATGCCTTCAAGAGTCGCAGGATCACCGTCGTGGGTAATAATCATGCGTGTCGCCCTGCCGTCAGGCGAGAGGAACAGTTTCAATCCTCGGAGAAAGTCTGGATTTTTAAAGGCCTCGGGCGGCAAGTAGAACGAGTCATCTTTTTTGGAAGTATCAAATGCTTTTCCCATGGCCGCCGCATTCTCTGTCAGGGCGCGCTGTTGAGCGTTGATACCGGAACTTGTAGAGTAATTTTTCAGCACCAACGCAAGATTCACCATCTGGCTAGCAATCTGCGACGGCAGCAGCTTCACCAATTGCGGCTGAATCGAATCCAGCTTATCCAAACTAGCGACCGCGTGTTGAAATTTGTCACTCAGGTCATCGATGCCATCGAGCGAGTCCCAAATAGACCTAATCGACCAACAGATTGGGATATCGAAGCAGTGGCGCTCCCAATAGAAGTAGCTTTTGAACGGTAAGAAGAAATCAACAAAATTCGCAATATTGTCACGGACAGTATTCATTGTGGAGATCGTATCGTGAAAGCTTGCGGCTTCTGAATGAGTGGCATCTGCAAGACTCTGCTGCAAAGAGGACTGTTGCTCCAGGATGCTGATCATCTTCTTGAGTTCGTTAGCTTGCTTGAGTAAGTCGTCTGCGCGTTGTCTCTGGTAACTCAGATTCTCACTCTGGTCTATCGCCTGCATACTGATCTGAAACGGTATCGAACTGTGATCGATAGGCGTCCCCAATGGCCTGGTAATTGCCTGCACTTTCGCAATTCTGCGCAGATGAAAGATGCTTTTCGAAATCTTATCCAAGATAAGCATATCGGCGGGATTGCGCATGTCATGATCGGTTTCGATCATCAGCAACTCGGGGTTCATTCGAGCCTGGGAGAAATGGCGATCCGCCGCCGCATGGCCAATGTTGGCGGTTGAAGTATCTGGCAGATACCGGCGGGAATCGTAACTTGTCTTGTATCCGGGCAGAGCGAGCAAGCCAACAATGGATATCCCACAAGTTACTACGAGAATCGGACCGGGCCAGCGAACCGCCGCGGTGCCGATTCGTCGCCATCCCCGAGTTCGTGCCATACGCTTAGGCTCAAGCAATCTGAAACGGCTACCTAATGTGATAACTGCTGGAGTCAAAGTGAGTGAGGCGATTAGGGCGACCACCACGCCCACCGCCGCCGGGATACCGAAGCTGTGAAAATAAGGGAGTCGGGTAAACGTCAAGCAAAATACCGCGCCAGCCACGGTCAGTCCGGATCCGAAGATAACATGCGCAGTTTCATCGAACATCGTATAGAAAGCATTTTCCCGCGACTGGGAACTCAGCGCTTCTTGATATCGACCGAGGAAAAAGACCACGTAGTCAGTGCCCGCAGCGATGACCAACAACGTGAGCAAATTTGTGGCATACGTTGATAGATCAATTATTCCGCTACTTCCCAGCAATGCAACGGCTCCCCGTGCCGCCGCAAGCTCGACCATGACGGTCATTAATATGACAACTGTGGTGATTATCGAGCGATAGACGAAGAGTAGCATTAACGCGATCACCAGGACGGTTATCACGGTAACCTTCGCGGTGCCCGCACTCCCAGCCGCGAACTGGTCCGCGATCAGCGGTGCCGCACCAGTGACGTAGACCTTGATCGCTGGTGGTGCAGGCGTGTGTAAGACGATCTTGCGCACCGCGTTGACCGATTCATTCGCCAATGCTTCGCCTTGATTGCCGGCAAGGTAAACCTGCACGTAGGCTGCTTTTGCGTCATTGCTTTGTGCACCCGCCGCCGTCAGCGTATCGCCCCAGAAATCCTGGACGTGCTGAACGTGCTTAGTGTCCTCGCGCAGCTTTTGAATCAGGTCGTTGTAAAACAGGTGAGCTTTATCGGTCAGTGGCTGGTCAGACTCCAGAACAATCATAGCGACGCTGTCTGAATGGAACTCTTTAAACACCTCGCCCATGCGTTTCATCGCCTGCATTGACGGTGCATTAGGGGGGATCAGCGCGACATTGTGTGCCGCGGCAACCGCCTCGAGTTTCGGTACCGCGATGTTCGTCAAGACTGAAAGCGCCAGCCAGAAAAGCAAGATCGGCACAGAAAAGCGGCGGATCGTGCGGGGCAGTGAAAAACGCCACGATGTGTAAGCGCTCATCCAGACTTATCCAGACAGTAGACGTAACCGTTCACTTTGCTGATCGTCCTCTCGTCTTTCACAACACCGTTGACCGTGATGCGACATCCGATGAAATTTCCATCACCCTGCGCAACCAGATTCCCGATCACGACGGGCTCGGTGGTATTGATCGTGTACGACCAGGGCAGAGCCGTGTTCACCACTTCCTGAAGTTGAGTGTCAGCATCCAGGTAGTTGATTGTCGCGACACTGCCCGGCGTGCCCAACACCTCAAGCTTCATCCGCTTCGGGTTGAAGGGAATGATGTCGTTCGAGATGCCGTCGGTGGCGGATGGACGATGCTGGGCAGCGAAGGCGCCACTGAGTCTGTGTATCGCGAATGCAGCGAGCGAAACGACGACTGCCGCTACCAGCAGCATTCACCAACGTCGGATCACGCGCTCAGCTGAAAATATCATGCCCCGTTAGCCTTCCGGCATCCAAACGCCTCGCAATCTATGAGCTGTCCAGAGAGTCGCGACAGAGAAGATGCCAAACCAAGCGGTACTTGTCGACCGGTCGGACACCAAGACAGACTCTTAGAACGGGTTTGATGTCGCTAGAAGACCCATGTCCGCAGCGACGGTGGTTACACCGGCCAGCTCATCGGATGGGCCGCCCGCATCACCAACAAAGTAGTTCGTAAATCGTTGGTTATCAAGACCTTTCAACACGTTGCTGCAAGGTTGCCGGCCGGATTGATGTTCGCATGGATCGTCAAGTGCCGCCACCTCGACCACGATTACAAGCGACTTCCGATACCAGCGAGGCTGATGGTCCGACGCCATGCACGTGCGGCAAACGCTGGCAACAGCCGGCGGCAACAGGGCAGGAAACGCACAGGAATTTAGGCAGGAAACACACAAGTGTTTATCCCTACCGGAGAGGTGAAGTCACGATCTAGGCTGGCGAAGGCAGGCTCCGACGACGCGCCTAGACAAGAGCTAACTCACGAAAGCCCAAGAGCTAACTCACGAAAGCCATTGCTAAGAAAGGCGTTTATGATCGATGTCATACTTACTGTCGGAACCTGAAACCACTAGTGATGTCGCCCAAAGTTGGCCGACACTGCGAATGCCTACGACGCAACCGAGTTCGCCACCTTAGCTGCGGTGGCGGATGCGCGACCCGCGATCACCGCATCCGTCCTAATCGACATGTTCCTAGCCCGTACTTCATCACACGAGGAGATACCAATGTCTGCACCCGCCGCAATCGACGATTGGCTCGCAACGAAAATCGCTGGGTACCTGTCGATCACACCAGATATCGTTGATCGGGACCGCAGTTTGGCCGACTATGGGTTGGACTCGGTTTACGCGGTCACCATCTGCGGTGAGATCGAGGATGCGTTCGGCCTCCCGATTGAACCGACGCTGGCTTGGGACTATCCCTCCGTGAACGCTATGTCCGATCATCTCGATGTGATGCTGCGAGCCGCGAGCTAGGTCGAGATGGGTATCGACGTCGCCGGCATTGCATGCCGATTCCCTGGAGCGGCTGATACCGGCGAGTTCTGGGACCTATTGATCCGTGGTCGGCACGGGATTCGAATGGTCCCGGAAACGCGTTGGTCTGCAGATGAATTCACTGCTGACGGTGAGTTGGCTCCAGGTAAGACCAATACGCGGCATGCCGGATTCATCGACGATCCTGAGCGATTCGATTTCGGCTTCTTCAACATTGCACCGAATGAGGCCGCGGCATCCGATATCCAGCAGCGCTTAGTTCTACAGACGACGTATCACGCCCTGGAAGACGCCGGACTCGATCCGTATCGCCTTCGCGGGTCAGCTACCGGAATGTTCGTTGGTGTGATGTCGAGTGACTGGGCGACACTGCATCTCGCCGACTACACAGGAATCACGCCACAATGCGGTATCGGCAATGGCTACTGCATGATCGCCAATCGCGTTTCCTACTCGCTGGATTTTGTTGGACCGAGTATGTCAGTCGATACCGCATGCTCGTCATCGTTGACCGCGGTTCATCTTGCAGTGTCCGCCCTTCGGAACGAGGAATGCGACCTGGCTGTTGTGGCCGGCGTCAATTTGATGCTCACCCCTGCCCTCTCAATTTTCTATGCACAGGCTGGGCTTTCAGCGAAAGATGGCCGATGTCGTCCATTTTCAAAGTCCGGTGGCGGTATCGGCCGCGGCGAAGGAGTAGGCGTGGTGATTCTGCGTCGTTCCGCTGACCGCCCCGCCGATGCCCCCGCCCCCTATGCGAGCGTACGAGGTAGCTTCGCATGTCAAGATGGGCGGAGCAACGGAATCACCGCGCCAAGTCGCCGCGGTCAGGAGATTGCCATTACCTCTGCGTTACGTCGCGCAGGATGCGACAGTTCCGATCTCCACTTCGTAGAGGCGCACGGGACAGGTACCACCCTTGGAGACATGATCGAGGTTCAAGCGCTAGGAGCGGTATTCCGGGATCGTGGCCACCAGCCCCCCCTGGTTATTGGTTCAGTCAAGGGGAACATCGGACACGCCGAGGGAGCTGCCGGCATCGCTGGATTTATCAAGGCGTGTCTTTCTATTCACCATCGACGAGTTCCACCTTCGCTTGCCTCCGAAGACGAGAATCCAGCTCTCTCCCTGGCAGATCGCGGGCTGAAACTGGCATTGACTCCCGAGAAGCTCCCGCTAGGTACTGCGGTCGGAGGTGTTAGCAGTTTCGGATTGGGCGGCTCCAACGTCCACGTCGTCGTCGGCTCGGTTCCGCGGCAACGGAGCCCGATGCGGCCGGATCGGATGGGCGGGATCGGCGTGCTGACCGTCTCAGGAAACGATGCCGCGGCGGTAGATCGCAACCTAGATGTTCTAGTGCAGAACTTCAGCGGCCGCGAACAATGGCCTCGCTACTGCTACTCGACCAATCAAGTTAAAGCTGGGGGCTCGTTGCGAATCGCTTTGGTCGCAAGGGGAAGAGACGATTTACAAAGCAAAGCCTTGATAGCGAAACGCCTTCTCGCTCAGCATGACCGGAATTCATCGCGCAGTAGGCATCCGCGCATCGGTTTCTTATACACCGGCCAAGGATCGCAATACCCGACGATGGCAATGGCATTGCGCGACGACCACCCGGGATTCGCAAGTGCCCTCGAGGATGCAGACAAGCTACTGTTCCCCTTCTTCGGCGGTTCAGTGGTTCAGGCGATCGACCGTGGAGAAGACCACCAGGGGCGCAGCCTTGACAACACCGCCGTGGCACAGCCCGCACTGTTCACAGTGCAATACGCTCTGACTCAGACTTTTGCGGCCCACGGAGTGCGACCTGAAATTGTGTTGGGCCACAGCGTCGGTGAAATAGCAGCATGTGTGGCCGCGGGCATGATCTCCCCTGGCGACGCGGCTGCGCTGGTTGTACGGCGCGGTGCACTTATGAGTTCGATACCAGCGGGCGGGGCCATGCTAGCGGCTCAAATTCCAACTGATGACGCGATGAAATTCATCGGTGGTCCGGTTTCGCTCGCGGCAATAAACGGCCGGGCAAATGTTGTCTTTTCCGGCCCGACCGACCAGATCAACGATATCGAGGATCGGCTGAACACAAGTGGGGTGCGCACACGTCGGCTCCCCGTCTCGTACGCGTTTCACTCACCGGCCATGACCCCCATTGCAGATGAATTGGCCGCAGTGGCGCCGAAACCAAAGACTGGCACCGGTGTAAAGATGATCTCAACCGTCGACGGGACGGTAATCAGCCCGGATATGTTGGTTGGCGAGTACTGGCGAAAGCAGCTGCTGTGTGCGGTGGACTTTTATGCTGCCGCAAAGAGGCTTGAAGCAGAAGCGCCGACCCATCTCATCGAAATCGGCCCACAGGCAATCCTCCTCGGCCTGCTGAAAACGACTGACGTTGCGATGAATAGCGTGCGTGCGGCACCAATCCCCGGAAAGGCGGCAACCGGCCTGGACCTGGCCGGTGTCCTCGCACAGCTATGGCAGTCTGGAATGGAAATCAATTGGCCTGCAATGTATATGGAAAGCGACCGCGCGGTGTGTCGCCTTCCATCTTATGCGTTCGCGGACAACGAGCGCTTCTTCACGTCCGCCGCAACCACCGCGTATTCGCGGTTCGTCCAAGACATCGACGCGGTGACGCACAGTAGTAGCAACGATGCCAGGGGCCACGCGGCGCCGGTTAGTAAACAAAGCGAGGTAGCTCTCGAGAGTGTCCACCACACTATTATTCGAGTGCTCGCCGAGATCACCGGGCATCAAGAGGACGCACTGCATCCGACAGTCGACCTCCGTGACGATTTAGGTTTCGACTCCGTTCAGGCGATGCAGTTCGCTGACCGCATCGCTGCAGAACTCGCGATACCGCATCTCGACCCAGGTGCGCTGCAAGCCAGCCTGGCCACGGTTGCGGATCTCACCAACCTTGTCACCGGCGCAGCCTCTCGATAACCGTCGGCATTGTGCAGCTGGCACGTTGACCGTCCGTGCCAGCTGCTGCGGGCACCGCGCGCCGACTAACTCTGCGCCCATTCCCGTCCGCATACCCGGCAATGCCGGGTGACTGTCGACGATTGCGGTTCGCCTTGCCCGGGTTGTCGAACCAGATGAGTGGATAGATCGCCGCAACCCGGACAGGCACAGGTCGCCCGATACGGCTCGACTGGCTGGCGGGCCATCAGATGTAGGTTTTCGGCCCGTGAGAACGGCACGATCACCAGACGCTGCGGGCGGGGCGCGGCTTTTGGGGTGTCGAGCCACAAAAGGCCACAGATCACCGTCGTCACCGCCCCGAAAACAGCCCCGATGACTAGTGGGATGTTCCATGGCCAGTTCGGCGGGATAGGTGTCAGCGCGAGAAACATCAACACGGTGGAGACCAGGAGACTGATGATGAAGCCAGGCTTAGTGAATCGATAGCCGCCGACCTGCAGCGCCTGCCAAACGTCGATCTCGTGACGCCGTTGTGCAATCTCTAAAAGTGTTGGATAGCAAGGGAATTCGCTGTCTCGTAGCGAATCTGGGAAATCGGTCACGCGTTCGCGAATCTCCCGCTGCTCGGTGATCGGCCCGGCGACTGCCGTGGGGGCCAAGTTTAGTGCGGGGTGTCAATACCGGCGAGGTGATGATCCCGCAGATCGCGATCCGGACCCCATCAGGCAAGGGTCGCCCAAAGTCGCTTGGACTGCTGGCGCTGCCTGATCCGACGAGCATAAGTCACTGCTACAAGCCGGATTCCTCCGCATCGGGCCGGCACCCCAGCTGACGCCGCCTGGTCAGTCGTTGACGCCGAGCGCCGCATTCGCTGCTTCGGCAGGCCGCGGGCTCGTGCCCGCTACGTTCAGGTTCCGGGCCGGTCGTAGCGCGGCCTGCACTACCAGGCCCGCCGCCAGCGCCCAAAACGCAGCGCTGATGCCGGCCAGGCTCACTCCTGATACAGCGACAACAAATGTGATCGCCGCCGGGGCACGCCCAGCGAGATCGACCGGGCCGGACGTGGCCGCTGCCAGTGACGAGCCGAGGGTGCTGAGCAGCCCGAGGCCGGCGACCGCGCCGATCACCTCGGGGGGTGCTCCGGCGACGAGCGTGGTCAGCGCGGTGGTCAGCGCGGCCAGCACGAGATAGCCGGCGCCGAAGGCCGTCGCTGCCGGCCACCGCCGTGCCGGATCGCGGTGTGCTTCAGGGGATGCCGGAACCGCCGCACTGATAGCGGCCAGGTTGATCGCGTGCCCGCCGAAGGGGCGCCGGCTAGCGTGCCGAGCCCGGTGACCGTCATCGACTCCCGCCAGGGCACCTGATAGCCGTAGGAACCCATGATCGCGACACCGGGAACATTCTGGGCGGCCATCGTGACGATGTAGAGAGGCAGTGTAACGCCAACGACGGCGGCCCAGCTTAGTTGCGGCGTCGTCCAGACCGGTTGTGGGAGAACCGGTCCCGATAGACCGGCGTGGTGAGTGAGTCCAATCACCGTGAGCGTGACCACGAAGGCCGCCGGCACCGCCCATCGTGTCGCGAACCTGGCGAACACCAGCCAGGTCAACAAGATTGGGGTCACCTGCCAGGGGTGTGACGCCAGCCCGCGCACCGGGGTCAGGCACAGTTGCAGCACGACACCGGCGAGCATCGCTTGTGCGATCGGCGCCGGGATCGCGGAGATCAACGCACCCATCCGCGGCCAGACGCCGGTCAGCAATACCAGGGCTCCGGTGAGCAGGAATGCTCCAACGGCGGCCGGCCATCCGCCGTGCACCACTCCGGTGCTGACCAGCACCGCCGCGCCCGGCGTCGACCAGGCTAGCGTGATCGGAATCCGATGCCGCAGGCTCAGCCACAGCGTGCCCAGCCCGATGGTGACGCACAGCACCGCCAGCCCCGAAGTGGCCTGCTTGGGTCTGGCGCCCACCGCTTGCAGGCCCGCTATAACGACGGCGAACGCGCTCGTGTAGCCCACCAGGGCGATGCTTAGTCCCGCGTGAATCGGCTGGCGGAGTTCCATAAACAGAACTGTAGCTCGGGTGTTCTGTTTATGGAACTCTGGCTACGGTTAGACCATGGATGACCTGTCGGTCGTGGTGGGCGCCCGGGTGCGCGCTGAGCGCCAGGCCCGCGGGTTTTCGCTCGCGGCACTGTCGTCAGCGGCGGGCATCGGCAAGGGATCGCTATCGGAGATCGAGAACGGCGCGCGCAGCCCAACGCTGGGGACGCTGTACGCGGTCGCCGGCGCGCTGGGGCTGCCGCTAGCGACACTGCTTGACGGTCGCCGCGGAACACGCGTCGCAGCAGAAGGGATCGCCATCAGCCTGCTTGACGTCACCGAAGGTGAGCACGGCACCGTTGAGATCTACCGTCTGCAGCTTGGCGTCGGCGCCCGGCATCGTTCCTCCGCACACGGACGCGATGTCGTCGAGCACCTGCTCGTGACTGCGGGCAGGGCGGCTGTCGGGCGCGCCGGTGAGGAGGTGGAGTTGGCCGCGGGCGCATCGGCCGACTGGATCAGCGACGTGCCCCACACCTACGCTGCACTCGATGACGTGCCGGTGGATGCCGTGCTGGTGATCCGCTCACCGCACCAATCTGAGTCGGGCAAGCCTGGCGCGGGAAAACGCACCAGGTAGGCAAGAGCAAATTGCTTAGGCGTTCTCGAAATGCGCATCGAGAACCTGTTTCATGGTCGGGGTGGCGGGATTTGAACCCACGGCCTCTTCGTCCCGAACGAAGCGCGCTACCAAGCTGCGCCACACCCCGCTTGAAGCCACGACAGCGTATCGCACCCGCCCGTCGACTCGCCAAACCGCTGGCTGCGGGCTACGTCCAACTGCAGTTGCGCTCGAAGTCGACCAGCGCCTCGGCGGGACCGGTGAGTTCGAGGCCCTGAGCACCGACCCACTCGTCACTGAAATAGGTGTCGGCGTAGCGGTCGCCGCTGTCGGCGATCAGCGTGACCACCGAGCCGCTGCGGCCCGCGGCAACCATCTCGGCGAGCAGCCCGAAAGCGCCCCACAGATTGGTGCCCGTCGACGGCCCCACCCGTCGTCCCAGTACGGCGCTGACATGGCGGGCGGCCGCGATCGACGCCGCGTCGGGCACCGCGACCATCCGGTCGACGACATCGGGGAGAAACGACGGTTCGACCCGCGGCCGGCCGATCCCCTCGATGCGAGACGATGCATTCATCACCAGGTCGTAGCGCTGTTCGGCGTAGGCGGGAAAGAACGCGGAGTTCTCCGGGTCGACGACGCACAGCCCGGTGGCGTGCCGCCGGTAACGGATGTAGCGGCCGATGGTCGCGCTGGTTCCGCCGGTGCCCGCACCCACCACGATCCACTCCGGAATCGGGTACTCCTCGTCGCGCATCTGCGCGAAGATCGACTCCGCGATGTTGTTGTTGCCGCGCCAGTCGGTGGCTCGCTCGGCGTTGGTGAACTGGTCCATGTAGTGGCCGCCGGCATCTTGGGCGACGCGCTGCGCCTCGGCGTACACCTCGCTGGAGTTCTGCACGAAATGGCAACGGCCGCCCTGTGATTCGATTAGTTCCACCTTGGAGGCGCTGGTGCTCTCCGGGACCACGGCGACGAACGGCAGCCCCAGTAGGGACGCGAAGTAGGCCTCGGATATCGCCGTCGAACCCGACGACGCCTCGACGACCGTGGTGCCCTCGCCGATCCTGCCGTTGCACAGCGCATAGAGGAACAACGACCGCGCCAGCCGGTGCTTGAGGCTGCCGGTGATGTGCGTCGACTCGTCCTTGAGATACAGCGCGATGTCGACATCCGTGCCCCAGGCCGCCGGCAGCGGGTAGCGCAACAGGTGGGTATCGGCGCTGCGACGGGCATCGGCTTCGATCAATCGGATCGCGTTGTCCGCCCAGCTTCGTGAGTGGCTGTGGATCGCGATCTGGGTCCTGTCGTTCAACGCAACGATGCCGCGGGCTGGGTGCGGCCCAGGTCGCTGCGGGAGTCGCGGCCACCCATCGGGGCGGCGATCAACGTCAGCAGGGTCGCTTCGGGCCGGCAGCAGAACCGGACTGGCGCAAACGGGGAGGTGCCCAGGCCCGCCGAAACGTGCAACTGCATGTTGGCGCCCCAGCGTGACGGCCCCTTCGCGCGGGACCGGTCCAGGCCGCAGTTGGTCACCAGCGCGCCGTAGAACGGCAGACACAGTTGGCCGCCGTGCGTGTGTCCGGCCATCACCAGCTGGTAGCCGTCGGCGGCGAAGCGATCCAGCACGCGCGGCTCGGGGGAGTGGACCAGTCCCAGTCGCAAGTTCGCCGCGGGGCTGGCCGGACCGGCGATCGTCTCGTAGCGGTCGCGGTCGATGTGCGGGTCGTCTACGCCCGCGGCGGCGAGGTGCAGGCCGCCCACCTCGAACTCGCGGCGAGTGTGCGTGAGGTCGAGCCAGCCACGCTCGGTGAACGCTGCCCGCAGATCCTGCCAGGGCAGCGGCTCGCCCTTTATCCGGTGCGACGGGTTGGTCAGGTAGTTCAACGGGTTCTTCAGGCGCGGCCCGAAGTAGTCATTGCTGCCGAAGACGAAGACACCCGGGCGCGACAGTAGATCCCCGAGCGCCTGCACGACCGCCGGCACCGCTTTGGGGTGGGCCAGGTTATCGCCGGTGTTGACGACCAGGTCGGGCTCCCAGCCGGCCAGCTCGCGCAGCCAGGCCTGCTTGCGACGCTGGTTGGGCATCATGTGCAGATCGCTGAGATGCAGTACCCGCAGCGGTGTGGAACCCGGCGATAAGACCGGCATGGTTATTTCGCGCAGAACAAAGGCATTGCGCTCGACGACCGCGGCGTAACCGATGCCGGCGATGGTCGAACCGACCGCGACGGCGCCGGTGCGGATCAGGGCGGGCAAAACATCAGCCATGCACGCAGCCTACTGCCGGCCGCGGACTCACGAGCACGTGTCGCGCCTTCGCGTTGCCTACGGGGGCGGTGGTGGCGGCGGAGGCGCCAGCAGCGGAATGGTGATTGGCGGCAGCCCAGGAATCTCCACGACCTGCGAACCGATCGGCAGCGGCGCACCATCCGGCGGCGGAGGCGGTGGCGGCGGGATGCCGTTACTGACCTGAATGGTGACGACCGAGCCGGGAATCGTATTTCCGGTCGGCGACGTCCCGACCACCTCGCCCAACTTCGCGCTGCTGTTGACCGAGTTGGTTTGGTCGGCGACCTGGAAGCCCGCGTCTTTGAGGCGCGAGCGCGCCGAGTCCACGTCCATGCCGGCGACGCTCGGCACTCGTGAGCCGGGTGCCCCCTCGACGTAGCGGGGGTCGGTCGGCGGCAGTTTGACGTCGCCGAAGCTCAGGGCGATCGGCTTCATCGCGGTGAACCAGGTACGTGCGGGCTCGTTACCGCCGTACAGGTCGCCCTCGCCGCAATGGCGCAGTGGGGACGAGCACAGGTCCGTCGGCGTGGTGGAGTCGTCGTAGATGTAGTTGGCCGCCGCGTAGTGACTGGTGAACCCGACAAACCCGGAGGAGCGGTGGGCCTCGGTGGTGCCCGTCTTGCCCGACACCGGTAGATCCCATCCCGCGGCGCCGGCCGAACCGGCCGCGGTACCGCCGCCCGTGGCGTCTTTACTCATCGCGTTGGCCAGGGTGTTGGCCAGGCCTGTGGGCACCACCTGATCACAGGTCTCGGTGGTCACGGCGACGTCATTTCCGTTGCGGTCGATCAGCTTGTCGATTGGGTTCGGTGGGCACCACACACCGCCGGACGCCAGCGTGGCCGCGACATTCGACAGCTCGAGCGCGTTCACCTCGATCGGGCCGAGCGTGAACGACCCGATGTTCTGCCGCTTGACGAAGTCGGCCAGGCTCTCGTTGCTGTCGGGGTTGTAGTCGCGGGCGGTGCCGGGATCGGCGTAGGACCGCAGCCCGAGCTTGATCGCCATGTCTACCGTGCGCGTGACCCCGACCTGTGAGATCAGCTTGGCGAACGCGGTATTGGGCGAGGTGGCCAACGCCTCGGTCACGTTCATCGACCCACGGTAGTTACCGGCGTTGATGACGCACCAGGTGTCCTTGGGGCAGCCCTTGGCCCCTCCGCTACCCAGGCCCTTGGACTGGAACCGCGGCGGCACGTCGAGGGTGGCGTTGATACCCATACCCATGTCCAGCGCCGCGGCCGTGGTGAAGATCTTGAACACCGACCCGGCGCCGTCACCCGCCAGCGAGAACGGCTGCGGACGCATGGTCTGGCCGGCGTCGACGTCGAGTCCGTAGGTGCGGTTGCTGGCCATCGCCATCACCTTGTGCGATTCCTTGCCCGGGCTGATCACACTCATCACGCTCGAGATGCCGGGCAGGGTCGGACTGGCGAACCTGTCGATGGCCGTCTTGACCGGGATCTGCACGTCAGGGTCCAGGGTGGTGCGGATCAGGTAGCCGCCGCGGGCCACCTGTTCCTTACTGATCCCGGCGCGCGACAGGTACTCCTGGACGTAATCGCAGAAGAACGCGCGGTCGCCGGCCGCGATGCAGCCCCGGGGAAGCTCGTTGGGTTGCGGCAATATCCCTAGCGGCGTCGCCTTGGCGGCGCGCAACGCGTCGGTTTCCTGGGGCAGGTTGTCGATCATCGTGTCCAGGACCAGATTTCGCCGGGCCAGCGCACCGTCGGGGTTCGTGTACGGGTTGAGTGTGCTGGTCGACTGCACCATGCCTGCCAGCAGCGCCGCCTGCTGCCAGTTCAGATCGGCTGCGTTGATACCGAAGTAGGTCTGCGCGGCGTCCTGCACCCCGAACGAGCCGTTACCAAAGGAGACAAGGTTGAGGTAGCGGGTCAGGATCTCCGGCTTGGTGAAGGTCTTGTCGAGCGTGAGCGCCATCCGGATCTCCCGCAGCTTGCGTGCGGGGGTGGTTTCGACGGCAGCGCGCTTTTCAGCATCGGTCTTGGCGGTGACCAGGAGTTGGTAGTTCTTGATGTACTGCTGCTCGATCGTCGAGCCGCCTCGGGTGCCGACGTCGCCGGACGCGTAGCCGGCCAGCCCGGTCAGCGTGCCCTTCCAGTCCACCCCGTTGTGCTCGGCGAATCGTTTGTCCTCGATCGAGACGATCGCCAGCTTCATTGTGTTGGCGATCTTGTCGGTGGGCACCTCGAACCGGCGCTGTTCATATAGCCACGCAATGGTGTTGCCCTTCGCGTCGACCATCGTCGAGACCGCGGGCACCTGTCCCTCGAGAAGTTGGGCCGAGCCGTTGGCGACGACTTCGGAAGCCCGGTTTGACATCAGTCCTAACCCGCCCGCCATTGGGAACATCAGCGCCGTAGCGACCACACTGGCCAACAAACAGCACCCAGCAAGCTTAAGAATCGTGAGAGCTGCCGGCGGGCGGTCTGACATGCGTACTACAGTAACCGCCGCCTCTCGTCCGACGCTCCGTCGATCCGCACAGCGGATCAGGATCTCGTGACCAGCGGCTTTGTTGACGATGGGGATGGGAAGTTATCGATTGAGTTACATATCAGCCACCGAAAAGGGGTACTCGATCCCATGGCTGCGCCTACGCTCAACAACAAGACGGCACGCCCGTCCCAAAAAAAGCGTTATCAGACTGTTGCGCAATTGGCCCCTGACCACCTAACTTATACAGACGGTGAGATTCAGGTAACACCGATCCGCACAGTGTGGCGTGGATCGCATCAACGATCTGCCACCCGAGGAGGGCGGTCGTAAATTGCGACCGGGAGGAAGGGAACAGCTCGTGTCAGGAACACGACCGGCAGCACGCCGAACCAACATTGCGGCAGCACAGGGGGTGCTGCACAGTGTGGACGCCGAAGAACGAATTGCCTGGGTGTCCAGAGCTCTATGTAAGACCACTGACCCGGACGAACTCTTTGTCCGGGGAGCCGCCCAGCGTAAGGCAGCGGTGATTTGCCGCCACTGCCCTGTGATGGAGGAATGCGGAGCAGACGCGCTCGACAACAAGGTTGAGTTCGGCGTCTGGGGCGGCATGACCGAGCGGCAGCGCCGGGCACTGCTCAAGCAGCACCCCGAGGTCGTATCGTGGTCCGATTTCTTCGACAAGCGCAGGAGCCGGGGCGTCAGCTGACTCTCCGACCGCTGGTGTGCCGGCATAGCCAGGCGCACTGTTAGGCCGAACCACACTATTACATTTCTGTTACACCGCTGGCTTGGTTCAGCGTATGTTCAATAGCCAGCTCTGGCGCCAACTGGCTTGTGCGCGATAGCATTTCGCCGACATAGCTGGGCTTGTGCGCAGTGCTCGCCAGCGTACCTAGTTTTTGGCAGGTGCTTAGCGACCGGTTGAACAGGCCGTAAAGGCTCCCGTTTTGCGAGTGCTCAGCGGTCCGCAGCGCGGGCCGCATCATCGCCGACCGCGGTGATCTGATCGGCCAGCGCACGCAGGGCTTCCAGATCCGATACGTCGAATGGCAGCGATGGAACGCCCACGACCGGCACATTCGGATTGGCCCCGGTGAATCGGGACAGCAGCCGGACCTCCCGCTTAGCGGTCTGGCCTCGGTCCGCGTGAATCTTGAGCACGGCACTGGCCAACGACGCGGCATCGGGGTCCGCGTCAGACCTGAGTGACTCGATACCGTCGATAGCCCGCTCTACTGGCAGTGAACACAACAGTGGATGGGTGCGGTTCAAGATGAGTCCCGCAAGCGGCATGCTCTCTTGCGACAGCCGGTCGACGAAGAAGGACGCCTCGCGCAGCGCGTCGGGTTCGGCCGCGGACACCACGACGAACTGAGTGCCCCGTCTTTTCAGCAGTGCGTACGTGCGGTCCGCCTTCTCGCGCCAGCCGCCGAAGGTGGCTTCCAGCGATTGCACGAAAGTCCCTATGTCACTGAGCAGCTGCGAACCCATAATGGTAGACAGCGCCTTCATCGCCAAACCCATTGCGCCGGTGACCAATCGACCGATTCCTCGGCCCGGTGCGAGTAGTAGGCGCCACAGTCGGCTGTCCATGAAGCTGCCCAGCCGTTTGGGCGCATCTAGGAAATCCAGCGCATTGCGCGACGGGGGAGTGTCCACCACCACCAGGTCCCAGCGGTCCTCGCCAAGCAACTGGCCGAGTTTCTCCATCGCCATGTACTCCTGCGTGCCGGCAAGCGAGGTGGCAACGGTTTGGTAGAACTGGTTGTTCAGCAGTGCTTGTGCCCGCTCCGGGCCGGAGTATTGCATCACCATTTCGTCGAAGGTGCGGCGCATGTCGAGCATCATCGCGTGCAGTTCGCCAGAGACTTCGGGAGCCAACGGCACCCGCTGCGGAGTATTGCCGAGGTCATTGACGCCCAGCGCCTGCGCGAGCCGTTTGGCCGGGTCGATTGTCAAAACGCATACGGTGCGGCCATATTCGGCTGCGCGCAATGCCATCGCTGCTGCGGTGGTCGTCTTGCCCACGCCGCCCGCGCCGCAGCACACCACCACGCGGTTGGCCCGGTCAGCCAGAATTGCCGCCATATCAAGGGCTTTCGGTGCAATACTCATCGAACTCCCTGCTGTGCAAGCGATTCCGACAACTCATACAGGCTGCCGAGGTCGACTCCGTCGGAGATGGCGGGTAATTCCAGCCGCGGCACCTTCAACGCGTCGAGCTGTTGTGCGGTCTCGGCACGTGCGGTGATGCGGATGGCGTGCTGGATGGTTTCGGTCAGTAAGCCGGCAAAGTCGTTGTCTGCGAGTTCGATTCCGACCTTCTTCAAATCGGTGCGCACCGCGTCCGCGTCGATGTCGCCCTCGGCGGCCTTTGCCAAGTCGCGGGGCTCCAGATACGACGGGATGTTGCGGTTCACGATCACACTGCCGATCGGCAGCTGCAGCTCGGAAAGTTCCTCAATAGCTTCCAGTGTCTCTTGCACCGGCAGCGTTTCCAGCAGGGTCACGAGGTGAATGGCAGTCTGGTCGGAGTGCAGCAACTTCACCACGCCGTCGGCCTGCGAGTGCACCGGCCCACCCTTGGCCAAGTCGGACACTGCCTTCGTGGTGTCCAGGAAGCGTGAGATCCGGCCGGTCGGTGGAGAATCGACGACAATCGCGTCGTAAACCGGGAGCTTGTCCTTGTCGAGGCGCACCACCGCCTCCTTGATCTTGCCGGTGAGTAGCACGTCGCGCAGACCGGGCGCGATCGTTGTGGCGAATTCGACTGCGCCGATGCGACGCATCGCGCGTCCGGCGAGGCCGAGGTTGTAGAACATGTCGAGGTATTCCAGAAACGCGGCCTCGATGTCGATCGCGAGGGCATTGACCTGGCCGCCTCGCTCGGCGGTCGCGATCTTCACCTCTTCGTAGGGCAGCGGCGGAACATCGAAGAGTTGCGCAATTCCCTGGCGACCCTCGACTTCGACGAGCAGGACTTTGCGGCCCCCGGCCGCCAGGGTCAGCGCCAACGCGGCCGCGATCGTCGATTTGCCCGTACCGCCTTTGCCGGTGACGAAATGCAAGCGGGCCTTGGACAGGCGTGCCGGCCAGCCGACAGCAGCGTTGCCGGTAGAAGTGGTTGCCACCATCGCATGCTAGCCCGAGCCCTTCTGGCCCCCCGCAAATCGGGTAGCTACGTCTGATTGCGGTCTACCGGGCAGCCCATTTGCCGTCCAAGACCGACCGATAAGCTCGCGTCATGAGCCAACCGACCCTATGGGAATACGCCACGGTTCCGCTGTTGACGCACGCCACCAAACAGATCCTCGACCAATGGGGCGCCGACGGGTGGGAGCTGGTGGCCGTGCTGCCCGGACCCACCGGCGAGCAACACGTCGCCTACCTGAAGCGCCCCAAGTAAAGAGGACTCGAGCAGATGAAAGCTTCGGCCCGGCTGGGGCAACTCGGTGTCACGCTTCCGGAATTGGTTGCGCCGCTGGCCTCTTACGTTCCCGCGGTGCGGACCGGCAATCTGGTCTACACCTCGGGCCAGCTGCCGATAGCGGACGGCAAGCTGGCGGGCACTGGCAAGGTCGGTGCCGACGTGAGCCCCGAAGACGCCAAGGCGATGGCGCGGACCTGTGCGCTCAACGCGCTGGCTGCGGTGAACTCGCTGGTGAGCATCGACGCGGTGACCCGGGTGGTCAAGGTTGTCGGCTTCGTCGCCTCCGCTCCCGGCTTCAACGGCCAGCCTGGCGTCGTCAACGGCGCGTCCGACCTGCTCGCTGAGGTGTTCGGCGACCAAGGTGCGCACGCGCGCTCGGCAGTGGGTGTATCCGAGCTGCCACTGGATGCGCCCGTCGAAGTCGAGCTGATCGTGGAGGTCGGCTAACGGCCGTGGCCGAGACCGCTGAGCCGCTGACCCATCCCGCATACGGCAGGTTGCGGGCGGTCACCGACACTGCCTCGGTCCTGCTGGCTGACAACCCCGGCTTGATGACGCTGGACGGCACCAACACCTGGGTGTTGCGCGGTCCACACAGCAATGAGCTGGTCATCGTGGATCCCGGGCCCGACGACGACGAGCACATCGCCCGGATCGCCGCGCTGGGCCGCATCGCCCTGGTCCTGATCAGCCACCGGCACGGCGACCACACCGATGGCATCGACAAGCTGGTCGAGCTCACCGGCGCGACCGTGCGCTCGGCGGGCAGCGGCTTCCTGCGCGGCTTCGGCGGTGAGCTGGTCGACGGCGAGGTCATCGATGCGGCCGGCCTGAAGATCAAGGTGATGTCGACGCCGGGTCACACCGCCGATTCGCTGTCATTTCTGCTCGAAGACGCGGTATTGACGGCGGACAGCGTGCTCGGCCGCGGCACCACCGTCATCGACAACGAAGACGGCAGCCTGACCGATTACCTGGAATCGCTGCGACGACTACGGGGTCTGGGCCGGCGCACCGTGTTGCCTGGCCACGGGCCCGACCTGGCCGACCTGGAATCCGTCACGACGGGTTACCTGACGCACCGCCACGAGCGCCTGGACCAGGTGCGAGCCGCGCTGCGGGAGCTCGGTGGCGACGCGACCGCCCGCCAGGTCGTCGAACACGTTTATGTCGACGTCGACGAGAAGCTTTGGGACGCGGCCGAGTGGTCCGTGCAGGCGCAATTGGACTATCTGCAGCAGGAGTGAGCCTGCGTCGAGACTGAGTTTTCGCAGACAAAGCTCGAGTATTTTCGCAGACAAAGCTCGAGTAGCTGCCCGCAAATTTACCGGCTCGGCGAACTACCTTGCTCGGCGAGCCAGCCGCTCGGAGTCCGAGATCAGCACGCTCTTGCCCTCCAGGCGGATCCAGCCGCGGTGGGCGAAATCGGCGAGCGCCTTGTTGACCGTCTCCCGGGAAGCGCCCACCAGCTGGGCGATCTCCTCCTGTGTCAGGTCGTGGGTGACCCGCATCGCACCACCTTCCTGGGTGCCGAAACGCTGTGCGAGCTGCAGCAGCTGCTTGGCCACTCGGCCGGGCACGTCAGTGAAGATCAGGTCCGCCAGGTTGTTGTTGGTGCGACGGAGCCGTCGAGCCAACACCCGAAGGAGTTGCTCGGCGATCTCGGGACGATCGGCGATCCACGCCCGCAGCGCGTCACGGTCCATCGATACCGCGCGCACCTCGGTGATCGTGGTGGCGCTCGAAGTCCGGGGTCCCGGGTCGAAGATCGACAATTCGCCGAACATGTCCGACGGCCCCATGATCGTCAGCAGATTCTCCCGGCCATCGGGTGACCTGCGACCAATCTTGACCTTCCCCGAGACGATGATGTATAGCCGATCGCCTGGCTCCCCCTCCGCGAAAACGGTGTGTCCACGCGGGAAGTCGACGGGTTGTAATTGCTTGGTCAGCGCGGTGACTGCGCCGGGTTCAACCCCTTGGAAGATTCCTGCCCTTGCCAGGATCTCGTCCACTTTGCCCTCTTCAACTTTCCAACGAAGTGATATTGGGTGCCTGCCTCGCCCGTGTGACGAGTCTAGAGGTAGGCCAACGTGCCAACGCTACACACGATTGACGTGTCTAGTCGCCTCAAATTGCGGATTTGCGCCTGAATGCGCGTGTATTCGCATGGGTACAGCACGAGCCGGGGGCTCGGTGAAAGCGGTCGCGAGCAGCGATTCGGCGCGATGCCGGCCGCTGGGCGGTGGGGAAAGCGCGAGCTGCTGGGCCTGACGGCGATGCAGATATTCCAGCGCCTCCGGCATCCCTTCGCGGGCCAGCGTGTGCATGTCCATGGCCCGCGCCTGATCCAGAAACTCGTCGACGTCGGTCGCCGTGATCGACTCACGGGCGAGTTCCTTTTCGAGCCGACCGAGGCCGAGCGCAGCGAGCATCAACAGCCCCGGTACGCAGGCGACCAGCAACCACAACACAAGGAGAGTAAACATGCCCAAGGTCTCAGCGAGATCACGAAATCAGTACTCTGTCGTAGGTGACAGTGGCAAGGCCGTCTGGGCGTGCGAAATCAACGCCCGCCGCGCCTGATTCCGGACTTGCCCGGCGCTGGTCTTCTGAAACTCGAGCTGGTTTGGTGCGTCGCGCGCGCCGGATGAATCGCACACTGGCACAGGCGTTTCCAGACGCACATTGCGAGCTGGACTTCTCTTCGGCGCTGGAACTGACGGTGGCCACCGTTCTTTCAGCGCAAAGCACCGACAAACGGGTGAACCTGACAACGCCGGCATTATTCTCGCGATACAAATCGGCGGTCGATTATGCAAAAGCTGATCGCGACGAGCTAGAAAACCTCATCCGTCCCACTGGCTTCTTCCGCAACAAGGCGAGCTCGCTGATCGGCTTGGGTCAAGCCCTGGTCGAGCGGTTCGGCGGCGAGGTGCCCTCGACCATGGACGAGCTGGTGACGCTGCCCGGGGTCGGGCGCAAAACCGCCAACGTCGTCCTCGGGAACGCCTTCGACATCCCCGGGATCACCGTCGACACCCATTTCCAGCGGCTGGTGGCCAGATGGCGCTGGACCGAGGAGAAGGACCCGGTCAAGATCGAGCACGCGGTCGGTGAACTGGTCGAACGCAAGGAATGGACCCTGCTGAGCCATCGAGTGATCTTCCACGGCCGCCGGGTGTGCCACGCGCGCAAACCGGCGTGTGGCGTCTGCGTTCTCGCGAAAGACTGCCCATCGTTCGGCCTCGGCCCTACCGAACCGGCGCTGGCGGCGCCGCTGGTGCAGGGCCCCGAAGCCGAGCATCTGCTCTCCCTGGTCGGGCTGTAATACGGCCGCGACGTTGACCTCGAGAACTCGCTGGACCATCGCGATCTTGGCGGTGGTGGTCGCGCTGACGGCCGCGCTGGTCGCCCAGTTGCGCGACGAGTCCCCGACGACCACGCCGGGCCGGCCGTCGCCCAATCGCGAACATCGCGACGCCGACACACCGGCCGCGCTGGCCGGTCCGCGGGCACGGGCGAACCTGCTGCCGTGCCCTGCGCCGGGTAATGCTCCCGGTCCGGCGGCCTTGCAGACGGTGCTGGTCGACTGCGCCGGCGACGGATCCACCGTCGACGTCGCTCGGGCCCTGGGCGGACGCCGGGTGGTCATCAATCTGTGGGCGTATTGGTGCGCGCCGTGCGCGGCCGAACTGCCCGCGATGGCTGAATATCAGCGACGCGTCGGATCCGACGTCGTGGTGGTGACCGTGCATCAAGACGAGAATGAGACCGCTGCGTTGTTGCGGTTGGCGGAGCTGGGTGTTCGCCTCCCGACCTTGCAGGATGGACGGCGGCTGATCGCTGCAGCACTCAAGGTCGCAAATGTGGTGCCCGCGACGGTGGTGCTACGGCCGGACGGTAGCGTTGCCCAGACGCTGCTGCGGGATTTCGTGACTGCCGACGAGATCGCGGCCGCGGTCGGAAACGAGGCATGACCGAGTTCGGCGGCCCGAAACTCAGCTGGGCAGGTGGACCCGACAAGGAGGCGCCGGTGAGTGCTGGGGGTGCCGCCCGCGCACCGGGGACGGTTCCCCTCACGCCCGATGTCTGCCCATCCTGGTTGCGTCCATTGCTGGACAACGTGGGTCAGATGCCAGACGCCTACCGGCGCCGGCTGCCGGCCGACGTGTTGGCGATGGTGACCGCGGCGAGGACAGCATCCGCCCACCGCGACGACCGCGAGGCCGCTGTGCTGGTTCTGTTTTCGGGTCCCGAGTCCGGACCGGCCGACGGCGGTGTGCCCGACGACGCTGACCTGCTGCTTACTGTGCGGGCTTCGTCGCTGCGACACCATGCGGGCCAGGCGGCGTTTCCCGGCGGTGCATTCGACGCCGAAGATCACGGACCGGTGGACACCGCACTGCGAGAAGCCCACGAGGAGACCGGGATCGATGTCACCCGGCTGCACCCTCTGGTCACGATGGAAAAGACGTTCATCGCTCCGTCGCAGTTCCATGTCGTTCCGGTGCTGGCCTACTCGCCCGATCCCGGACCTGTCGCCGTGGTCAACGAGGCCGAAACGGCGATCGTGTCGCGGGTTCCGGTGCGCGCCTTCATCAATCCCGACAACCGGCTGATGGTCTACCGTGGCGACCTCGGCAACCGTTGGGCCGGCCCGGCGTTTCTGCTGAACCAGATGTTGGTTTGGGGTTTCACTGGCCAGGTGATCTCTGCGGTGCTCGATGTCGCCGGCTGGGCAAAGCCCTGGGACACCAACGACGTACGTGAACTCGACGACGCGATGGTTCTGGTCGGTAGGCAGGGCGGCGCGCGGTGAACTCGATGACCCCGTCCCAGTGGCTCGATATCGCCGTTCTCGCCGTGGCCTTCATCGCGGCCATCTCCGGCTGGCGTTCGGGCGCGGTGGGTTCCCTGTTCTCGTTTGTCGGCGTGCTGCTGGGCGCGATCGCTGGTGTGTTGCTGGCGCCCCACATCGTCAGTCATATCACCGCGCCGCGCGCCAAGCTGTTCGGCGCACTGTTTCTCATTCTTGCGCTCGTGGTCGTCGGCGAGGTCGCCGGCGTGGTGCTGGGACGCGCGGTTCGCGGCGCAATCCACAGTCGCACAATCAGAACCGTCGACTCGGTCATCGGGGTGGGGGTGCAGCTCGTCGTGGTGCTGACGGCCGCGTGGCTGCTGGCAACACCGCTCACCCAATCCAAGGACCAACCCGAGCTGGCGGCCGCGGTTCGCGGTTCCCGGGTGCTCGCCGAGGTCAACGACATCGCACCCCCATGGCTGAAGACGGTCCCCAAACGCCTTTCGGCACTGCTGAATACCTCGGGCCTGCCCGCGGTGCTGGAGCCGTTCAGCCGTACCCCGGTGATCCCTGTCGAATCACCGGATCCCGCGCTGGCCACCAATCCGGTGGTGACGGCCGCGGCACCCAGCGTCGTCAAGGTGCGCAGCCTGGCACCAAGCTGCCAAAAAGTGTTGGAGGGCACGGGATTCGTGATCGCACCCGATCGGGTGATGACCAATGCGCACGTGGTGGCCGGGTCCAGCAGCGTCCAGATCTACGCCAGCGGTAATCCGTTGGACGCCACCGTGGTGTCTTATGACCCGTCGGTCGATATCGCGATTCTTGCCATCCCGAACTTGCCGCCGCCACCACTGGCGTTTAGCGAATCGGAAGCCAAAACCGGTGCCAACGTGGTGGTTCTGGGCTATCCGGGCGGGGGCAACTTTACTGCGACCCCGGCCAGGATTCGTGAGGCTATCAAGCTCAGTGGCCCCGACATCTACCGGGACCCGGCGCCGGTCACCCGCGACGTCTACACCATCAGAGCCAATGTGGAGCAAGGCAATTCGGGTGGACCATTGATCGATCTGAGCGGTCACGTACTCGGTGTGGTGTTCGGCGCCGCCGTCGACGATCCCGACACCGGATTTGTCTTGACGGCGGGCGAGGTCGCGAGTCAGATGGCCAAGATCGGTGACACTCAACAGGTGGCGACCGGGAACTGCGTCAGCTGATCCGGCGTCAGTGCACCTGCTCGAAAAATCTCATCAGATGTTTGTTGATTTCTTCGGGGGCTTCTTCGTGGCTGTAATGCCCTGTGCCGGTGATGGATACGTAGCGACCCTGCGTCGCGTAGCGCTGACTGTGGTCGACCGGGTCGGCCAGCACGTAGGGATCGGCGTCGCCGCGCAGGTGTAGTAGTGGCACGCCGAGTTGTCGGGACATCGATTTCATGAATCGCCGTCCTTCGTCGCGCAGCTGGCTGCGCACCGCCCAGCGCTGATACTCCAGTGCACAGTGCGCGGCCCCGGGAATCTGGATGGCTGTGCGCAGGTAGCCAATTGTCTGCGAGAAGTCCTCGGAGGCAACCCATTTAGCGGAGCTGCGGCTGCTGACGAGCCGCTCGATCTCCGCGCCGTTGTCGCGGGTCAGCAGGCGCTCGGGCCAAACCGGGAGTTGATAGCGCAGCAGCGTCGGCAGCAGCGCGGAGCCCTGATCGCGGCGCGTCAATGTCGATCGCCGCAACGCGGCCGGGTGCGGCGAGCTGATCAGGGCAATGGCGCGCACCAGCCGTGAATGCAGCAGCGCGGTAGTCCAGCACGACAAACCGCCGTCGGCATGGCCGACCAACGTCGCCGACGAATGCCCAAGCGCGCGAATGAGTCCGGCCGTATCACCGGCGAGGGTCCAGCCGTCGTAACCGCGGGGCGGCTTGTCACTGCCGCCATAGCCGCGCAGGTCGACCGCGACCACTCGGGCATCGGTCAGCCCGCGTAGCTGATGACGCCAGGACCACCAAAACGAACCGAAACCATGCAGCAGCATCACCAGGGGTCGTGCCGCAGCCGCAGCCGGTACGCCCGCGCCGGTCGGTAACGCCTCGACGACGTGGAATCGAATGCCGTTGGCGTGCATGTCCAAATGGCGCCACGGCCCGTCGATGCGGACTACCGACGGATCTGGTACTGCCATCTACCAACCTGAGGGGTCGGTGGGGTGGGCGTCCGCGGTCTTGGCGTGCTTACCGGGCGCATCGGTGAGCTGCTTGGTCGCGTCGGCAGCCTTGTCATGGCCCGGGGTGAGCGCGGTGCGCGTCTCCTTGACCGATTCGATGGTCTCGCGTGGCCCACGGATGCGCCGCACCTTCAAATAGCCGAACAGCGCCAGCACGGCCCCGACGACAACCATGATCGCGAAGACGATCAGGAAGGCCACCCAGCGCCACAGCCAGGTGTCGAGGAGCTCGGCAATGAAGAAGAAGAAAAAGAAGGTGGAGTAGAACAGCACCACCAGAGCAGCGATGAAAAAGACGCTGCCGGTGAGGCCCTTCTTTACGTCGCGGACGATTTCGGCTCGGGCCAGCTCGACCTCGGCACGCACCAGGGTTGATGCCTGAGTCGTCGCGTCTTTGATCAGGTCACCGATCGACGGCTCGCCGTGGCTGGCATGCGGGTCGGCCAACGGAATCGTGGTCAGCGTGCTCGGCACACCATTTTTGCGATCCACTTTGCTCACAGACGGTCCTCTCGGTTCGCTGTCGTCGCGGTTTATGTTGCCATGCGTTGCGATGCCAGACGAGGCCAGCCGACGACCGCGAGGCCCGGCGACCTACGGTCGCGGTCAATGCCCGAAACCGCTATTCGCACAGCGAGAGGGGTGCTGGGGTGATCATTTAGACTGGCGCAGCTGTTCTCCGACAGTCGGCCAGTGACGGGAGTTGCGCATTGCAGACGGCACATCGGTGCTTTGTGGCGATGCTGGTGGTGGTGCTCCTGCTGCTGCCGGGATTGCCCGCAAACGTCGCGGCGGCCGACGACCGGGTCCCGATGGGTGGCGGTGCGGGCATCGTCATCAACGGAGACACAATGTGCACCCTGACGACCATCGGCGGCGATGCCGCCGGTGACCTAATCGGGTTCACCTCCGCGCACTGTGGTGGCCCGGGCGCTCAGGTCGCGTCCGAGGCAGCCGAAGGCAGAGGCGTACTCGGAACGATGGTTGCGGGCAACGACGCCCTGGACTACGCGGTGATCAAATTCGATCGGGCCAAGGTGGTGCCGGTGGCCAACTACAACGGCTTTGTGATCGACGGCGTCGGTCCGGAGCCGGTGTTCGGTCAGATCGCCTGCAAGCAGGGCCGTACCACCGGGAATTCATGCGGCGTCACCTGGGGGCCCGGCCAGGATCCGGGCACGATCGTGATGCAGGTCTGTGGCCGGCCCGGTGACTCCGGGGGGCCGGTGACCGTTGACAACCTGCTGGTGGGGATGATCCACGGCGCGTTCAGTGACAGCCTGCCGACCTGTGTTGTCAAGTACATCCCGCTACACACCCCGGCGGTGGTGGTGTCGTTCAACGCGGTGCTGGCCGACATCAATGCCAAACACCGGGCTGGTGCGGGCTTCGTCCCGATACCGGCCTGAGCTATTCGGCGTTGCGGCCTTACTTGGCTTCCCGGATCGCCTCGAACACACCCGGATCGAGCAATGTCGATGTATCACCGAGCTCGCGATTTTCGGCGACGTCGCGCAGCAGCCTGCGCATGATCTTGCCGCTGCGGGTCTTCGGCAGCTCCGGCACGACGTGGACTTCCCGCGGCTTCGCGATGGGCGAGATCTCCGTGGACACCTGGATACGCAGCTCGTCGATGGTCTGGTCATGGGCGTCGTAGCCGGTGCATAGGACGACGAACGCGCAAATGGCTTGGCCGGTGGTGTCGTCGGTGACCCCGACCACCGCCGCCTCGGCGACGCCGGAGTGACCGACGAGCGCCGACTCAACCTCGGCGGTCGAGATCCGGTGGCCGGACACGTTCATCACGTCGTCGATGCGGCCCAGCACCCAGATCGCACCGTCGGGATCGAAACGCGCGCCGTCCCCGGCGAAGTAGAAGCCTTTGTCGGCGAATTTGGACCAGTAGGTGTCGCGGTAGCGATCGGGATCACCCCAAATGCCACGCAGCATCGACGGCCACGGCTGGTCCAGCACGAGATATCCGGTGACGTTCTTGGCGTTGTCGGCGTCGGGCTGCAGCGGGTCGCCGTGGTCGTCGACGATCTTGGCCGAGATGCCCGGCAGCGGCGTCATCGCCGAACCCGGTTTGGCCGCAGCGATTCCCGGCAGCGGCGAGATCATCGCCGAGCCTGTCTCGGTCTGCCACCAGGTGTCGACCACCGGCAGCGTGTCCGCGCCGAACACTTCGCGGTACCAGCGCCAGGCTTCCGGGTTGATCGGCTCGCCGACCGATCCGAGCAGCCGCAGGCTGGACAGGTTGTGGGCGTCGGGGATTTCACGGCCCCACTTCATGAATGTCCGGATCAGGGTGGGCGCCGTGTAATAGATTGTTACGCCGTACTTTTCGATGATCTGGAAATGCCGGTTGCGGTCGGGGCTATCGGGTGTGCCCTCGTAGAGCACCTCGGTGATGCCGTTGGAAAGCGGACCATAGACGCCGTAGGTGTGCCCGGTGACCCAGCCGATGTCGGCGGTGCACCAGAACACGTCGCTCTCCGGCTTGACGTCGAAGATGGTGTGGACCGTGTAGCAGCACTGCGTCAGGTAGCCGCCGCTGGTGTGCACGATGCCCTTGGGCTTGCCCGTGGTGCCCGAGGTGTACAGCAGGAACAACGGGTGCTCGGCGTCGAAGGGCGCCGCAGTGTGTTCTGGCGACGCGGAATCCACGACCTCGTGCCACCACACGTCGCGGTCGTCGTCCCAGGACACGTCAATTCCGGTGCGCCGCACCACCAGAACTTTCTCGATTGAGCTCTCGCCGTCCGGTCCGGGTGCGACGGCCTCGTCGGCGTTGTCCTTAAGCGGCGCCGGCTTACCGCGGCGGAACTGCCCGTCGCTGGTGATCAGCACCTTGGCCTGCGCGTCGGCGATCCGGGCCCGCAGGGCCTTCGAGGTGAAACCGCCGAACACCACGCTGTGCATGACGCCGAGCCGCGCGCAGGCCAGCATCGCGATAACGGCTTCCGGAATCAACGGCATGTAGATGGCGGCTCGGTCGCCGGCGACCAGACCGAGATCGGTCAGCGCGTTCGCGGCTTTGCAGACCTCGGCCTGCAGATCGGAGTAGGTAAGGCTGCGGCTATCACCGACCGGCTCGCCTTCCCAGTGAATTGCCACCCGATCGCCGAGGCCGGCCTCGACGTGGCGGTCCACGCAGTTGTACGCGACGTTGAGCTTGCCGTCGGAAAACCATTTGGCGTACGGCGGCTGCCAGTCGAGCACCTCGGTGAACGGCTTTGCCCACGCCAGCCGGTCGGCCTGCTTGGCCCAGAACGCCAGCCGGTCCTGCTCAGCTTCGCGGTAGAGGTCCTCACCAGCGTTGGCCTGCTCGGTGAATTGCGCGGGCGGCGGGTACGACGACGGGCCTTCGGTGTGTGTGGCGGTCACTGGCTTCTCTCCTGTGTCGAGGGCCGGGGTTCGAGCTCGTCAGCCGTCTGAGAGCCTAGCCTCGCCAGTTGAACCCGCGCGCTTCAATCCGGGGGTAAACGGGGTTGTCATACCGCATAATCACCTTTGTGCTGGAACCTCGCGGACGGCGCGCCCGCCGTTTGCTCCTTAGCTTTGCCGCGGCTGCAACGAGTTACACGGTCGCGGCGGTGCTGGGCCCGCAGTCGTGGGCGGTTCCGGTTGAGAGCGGCGAACAGGCAGTGCCGTGCAAGTCCGACCAGGTCGCCGTGATCGCCTCCCCGACGGAGGGGGCGATGGGCCACCGCGCGGTAATGCTGATGTTCAGCCTCGCCGGTGGTGGGGAGCCGTGCACGCTCACCGGCTATCCCGCGGTCGAGACGGGCTCCGGTGGGCCGGATCTTCATGCCAGGCCGACGCCGCGCGGTTACCTGGGTGGTTTGCCGAGCAATGTCGATGTGCCACCCACCGTCACGTTGTCATTGGCCGCACAGGGGCAGGCCGTCGTGGAGGGCATGGCGGTCGACGGCAAGGGCACCGCATGCCCCAACTACACCGAGCTGCGGGTCAACCCACCCGACACGATCATCGTGCTCACCGTGCCGGCGACGATCGATGCCTGCGAACTGCAGGTGCATCCCATCACCGACGTTCACTAGACGTACCTACCGGCCACGTAGGCGGCGCCCCCCCGAGGCGAGAACCGCGACCCCCATCGCGAAACCCTAGGGTTAGTCGACGTGAGATGACGCACTTCGCCGGCGGTCCTTTTGCGGCCGACGTGACCGCAGGCCCTAGGGTCGCTGTCATGCGTTGGATGCCGAGCAGGCCGGTCTGGCCGGTTTTTGCTGCCGTCATCGTGCTGATCATCGCGCCGTTGGCCGGCTGCGGCGGTGGCGCCCTGAGCCCCGATCTGGTGGTCGTCAACGGCGGGGAACCGCCCAACCCGCTGATCCCCACCGGCACCAATGACAGCCTTGGAGGACGGATCCTGGACCGGCTGTTCGCCGGCTTGGTGTCCTACGACGCCAACGGCAAACCCTCGCCGGAGGTGGCGCAGTCGATCGCGACCACCGACAACATCAACTATCGGATCATCCTCAAACCTGGGTGGAAGTTCACGGACGGGTCGCCGGTGACGGCGCATTCGTTTGTCGACGCGTGGAACTACGGTGCACTGAGCACCAATGCCCAACTGCAACAGGACTTCTTCCGTCCCATCGCCGGATTCGACGACGTCGCCGGCGCCCCGGGTGGCGGAAAGCCGACCACGATGTCCGGGCTGCAGGTGGTCAACGATCTCGAGTTCACCGTGCGGTTGCGGGCGCCGACCGTCGACTTCACCTTGCGACTTGGTCACGGGGCGTTCTACCCGTTGCCGGACAAGGCCTTTCGGGACATGGCGGCATTTGGGCGCAATCCGATCGGGAACGGCCCCTACCAGCTGGCCGACGGTCCGGATGGACCGGCCTGGGAGCACAACGTCAAGATCGACTTGAAACCGAACCCCGATTACCGCGGTAACCGTAAACCCCACAACAAGGGCCTGAGGTTCGAGTTCTACGGCAACCTCGATACCGCGTATGCCGATCTGCTGTCCGGCAATCTCGATGTCCTGGACACGATTCCGTCCAGCGCGCTGACGATCTACCAGCGCGACTTGGGCGGGAATGCCACGAGCGGCCCGGTCGCGGTCAGCCAATCTCTCGACACGCCGTTGCGGCTACCACACTTCGGGGGTGAGGAGGGCCGGCTGCGCCGGCTGGCGCTGTCGGCAGCCGTCAACCGCTCGCAGATCTGTCAGCAGATCTTCAACGGCACCCGCAGCCCAGCCCGCGATTTCACGGCCCGATCCCTGCCGGGTTTCGACCCGAATATTCCGGGAAATGACGCATTGGACTTCAACCCCGAACGGGCGCGGCAACTCTGGGCGCAGGCCAACGCGATCTCGCCGTGGAGCGGGCGCTACGCCATCGCGTACAACGCCGACAGTGGCCATCAGGAATGGGTGGATGCGGTGGCCAATAGCATCAAGAATGTGCTGGGCATCGATGCCGTCGGCGCGCCGCAGCCCACTTTCGCGGGGTTTCGCACCCAGATCACCAACCGCACCATCGACACCGCGTTTAGGGCCGGCTGGATCGGTGACTATCCGTCGATGATCGAGTTCCTCGCCCCGCTGTACGCGACCGGTGCGGGATCCAACGACGTCGGATACTCCAGCGGGGAGTTCGACGCCGGCCTAGCGGCCGCCGAGGCGGCGCCTAACCTGCAGCAGGCGGACGTGCTTGCCAATGTCGCACAGCGAATCCTGTTGCGCGACATGCCCGCTGTGCCGCTGTGGTACTACATCGCCGTTCTCGGATGGTCGCCGGAAGTCAGCGACGTCAAGGTGACGTGGAACGGGATGCCCGACTACGAGAACATCGTCAAGGCCTGAGCCATGGGGTGGTACATCGCGCGCAGGATCGCCGTCATGGTGCCCGTCTTCCTGGGCGCGACGTTGCTGATCTACGGCATGGTGTTCCTGCTGCCCGGCGACCCGCTGGCCGCGATCGCCGGAGACCGGCCGCTGACCCCGGCGGTCGCCGCCCAACTGCGGGCGCGCTACCACCTCGACGATCCTTTCCTGCTGCAGTACCTGCACTACCTGGGCGGCGTCCTGCACGGCGACCTGGGCCGCGCCTATTCCGGGCTACCGGTGAGTGCCGTTCTAGCACACGCTTTTCCGGTGACGATCCGGCTGGCGCTGATCGCACTGATCGTGGAGGCGGTGTTCGGGATCGGGTTCGGCGTGATATCCGGGCTGCGCCAGGGTGGGCTGTTCGATTCCACGGTGCTGATCACCGGACTGATCATTATCGCGATCCCGATCTTCGTGCTGGGGTTCCTGACCCAATTCCTGTTCGGGGTACGGCTGGGCATCGCGCCGGTCACCGTTGGCGAGCGGGCGACCTTCGCGCGCCTGCTGCTGCCCGGAATCGTCTTGGGTTCAGTGTCATTCGCCTACGTGGTGCGGTTGACCCGATCGGCGGTGGCCGCCAACGCGCACGCCGACTATGTCCGCACCGCTACGGCGAAGGGATTGTCGCGGCCGCGGGTCGTCACCGTGCACATTCTGCGCAACTCGCTGATCCCGGTGGTGACGTTCCTGGGTGCCGATGTGGGTGCGCTGATGGGCGGAGCCATCGTGACCGAAGGCATCTTCAACATTCACGGTGTCGGCGGCGTGCTCTACCAAGCCGTCACCCGGCAGGAGGCGCCGACCGTCGTCTCGATCGTGACAGTGCTGGTGCTGATCTATCTGATCACCAACCTGCTGGTCGACCTGCTCTATGCGGCCCTGGACCCGAGGATCCGCTATGGCTGAACACTCCGGCTTTTGGGGCGAGGCCTGGCGCAGGTTGCACCGGCGTCCGAAATTCGTCGTCGCCGCTGCGCTGATCCTGACCATTGTTCTGGTCGCGCTGTTTCCGGCGATGTTCACCCACGCCGACCCCGGCTACGCCGATCCCAGCCAAAGCCTGCTCGGCCCGTCGGCGGTGCACTGGTTCGGCACCGACCTGCAAGGGCACGACATCTACGCGCGCACCATTTATGGGGCTCGCGCGTCGGTCACGGTGGGGTTGGGCGCCACCCTGCTGGTGTTCGTCGTCGGCGGGGCGCTGGGGGCGTTGGCCGGCTTCTACGGGGGCTGGCTCGACGCGCTGGTCTCGCGCATTACCGACGTGTTCTTCGGGCTGCCGCTGCTGCTGGCCGCGATCGTGCTGATGCAGGTGCTGCACCATCGCACGGTGTGGACGGTGATCGCCATCCTGGCGTTGTTCGGCTGGCCGCAGGTGGCCAGGATCGCGCGCGGCGCGGTATTGGAGGTGCGGGCCAGCGATTATATCCTCGCGGCTAAGGCATTGGGGTTGAGCAGGTTTCAAACCTTGCTGCGGCACGCATTGCCTAATGCGGTGGGCCCGGTGATCGCGATGTCCACCATTGCGCTGGGGGCTTTCATCGTCACCGAGGCCACGCTGTCCTATCTCGGCGTCGGGCTGCCGACCTCGGTGGTGTCGTGGGGCGGCGATATCAACCTCGCGCAGACGCGGCTGCGGGCCGGCTCACCGATCTTGTTCTATCCCGCGGGCGCACTGGCGATTACGGTGCTGGCATTCATGATGATGGGTGACGCCCTGCGCGACGCCCTGGATCCGGCGTCGCGAGCGAGGCGGGCATGAGCACCGTGGAATCGCCGCTGCTGAAAGTTGAGGGCCTGGAAGTCAAGTTCGGCGACCATGCCCCAGCGGTCAGCGGCGTCGATCTAAGCGTCATGCGTGGCCAAACCGTCGCCGTGGTCGGTGAATCAGGATCGGGGAAATCCACCACTGCCGCCGCGATCCTTGGGCTGCTGGCTCCCGGTGGCCGGATCACGGCCGGTCGCATCACCTTCGACGGGATCGACATCACTTCGGCTGGTCGGAAAGCCGACCGCCGACTGCTGCGGTCGATCAGAGGCCGTCGCATCGGGTACGTACCCCAAGACCCGATGACCAACCTCAACCCCGTCTGGAAGGTAGGATTCCAGATCTCAGAAGCGTTGCGGGCCAATACCGATGGCCGGCAGGCACGCCACCGAGCCGTGCAGCTGCTCGCCCAGGCCGGCATGCCGGATCCGGCGAAGCAGGCGGCCAAGTACCCGCACCAGTTGTCCGGCGGGATGTGCCAGCGTGCGCTGATCGCCATCGGGCTGGCGGGTCATCCGCAGCTACTGATCGCCGATGAGCCGACATCCGCGCTGGATGTCACGGTGCAACGGCAGGTGCTCGACCATTTGCAGCGCCTCACCGACGAATTGGGCACCGCGCTGTTGCTGATCACTCATGACCTGGCGCTGGCCGCCGAACGGGCAGAGCGGGTGGTCGTGGTCAACCGGGGGGTGGTGGTGGAATCCGGTGCTGCACAGTCGATCCTGCGTGATCCGCGGCACGAGTACACCCGCCGGCTGGTGGCTGCGGCGCCGTCGCTGACGGTCCGGAGTTCGGCGCCGGCACGTCGGCAGGCCGTCACCGGTGCCGCTGACATCCTCGTCGCCTCGGAGCTGACCAAGGTCTACCGGGAGTCGCACGGCGCACCGTGGCGGCGGACTCAGTTCTGCGCCGTCGACGCCGTGTCGTTCCGGCTGCGCCGGGCCAGCACCCTGGCCATCGTGGGGGAATCGGGTTCGGGGAAATCGACGGTCGCCCGGATGGCACTGGGCCTACTCCAACCGACTTCGGGCACAGTCGTTTTCGACGGCACTCAGATTTCCGACGGGTTGAACCGGGACGCGATGATGGCTTTTCGTCGTCGCGTGCAGCCGGTGTTCCAGAACCCCTACAGCAGCCTGGACCCCATGTACTCGGTGTTTCGCGCCATCGAGGAACCGTTGCGGATCCATCGCGTCGGCGACCGGACCCAACGCGAGAAGGCGGTGCGCGAGCTCGTTGACCAGGTGGCGTTGCCGTCGTCGGTGCTCGGCAGGTTGCCGCGCGAGCTGTCGGGCGGCCAACGCCAGCGGGTCGCAATCGCGCGGGCGTTGGCGCTGCGCCCGCAGGTGCTGGTGTGCGATGAGGCGGTATCGGCGCTCGACGTGCTGGTGCAGGCGCAGATCCTGGACCTGCTGACCTCGCTACAGGCCGAGCTGGGCCTTGCCTACCTGTTCATCAGCCACGACCTGGCGGTGATCCGGCAGATCGCCGACGATGTCCTGGTGATGCGGGCGGGCCAGATCGTGGAGCATGCGGGCACTGAGGAGCTGTTCAGCAACCCCGGCCACGAGTACACCCGGCAATTGCTGGAGGCCATTCCCGGCGCGTCCACCCCTGACCGCTAGGTTGGCAACCTGTGACGGCAGACCCGCTCGCCCCGCTGATGGAGCTCCCCGGCGTCGCCGAGGCCAGTGACCGGGCCCGCGACGCGTTGGGCCGCGCTCACCGGCATCGGGCTAACCTGCGGGGCTGGCCGGTAACCGCCGCCGAGGCCTCGTTGCGGGCGGCTCGCGCTTCGTCGGTGCTCGATGGCGGGCCCGTGCGGTTCGAGGACTTGGCGGACAGTTCAGGCGTCAACGATCCGGTGTTCGGCGGCGCGCTGCGAGTCGCTCAGGCACTGGAGGGCGGCGGGGGTGCGCTGGTCGGTATCTGGCAACGGGCGCCGTTGCAGGCGCTGGCCCGGCTACACATGCTGGCCGCCGCCGACCAGGTCGATGATGACCAATTGGGCCGACCGCGGGCCGACGCCGAGATCGGGCCGCGTCTCGAGCTGCTGGCCGAGTTGGTGTCCGGTCGCACGCAGGTGCCGGCGCCGGTAGTCGCCGCGGTCGCGCACGGAGAACTGCTGACGCTCAAGCCCTTTGGCAGCGCGGATGGCGTGGTGGCACGCGCGGTGTCTCGGCTGGTGACCATCGCCAGTGGGCTGGATCCGCACGGACTGGGTGTGCCCGAGGTGAGCTGGATGCGCAAGCCCGGCGACTATCGGTCCGCCGCAAGCGGATTCGCCGAAGGCGCGCCGCGCGGCGTCGGTGCCTGGCTGGTGCTGTGTTGCCGGGCGCTGCAGGCCGGCGCGCAAGAAGCGTTGTCGATCGCCGAGGCGTTGCCGGGGAAAAGTTGAACCAACCGGGTCAACACATGTAGAGCGGGCGGCGTTCCGAAATATTCGGTCCGCCGCCCGCTAGCACGGAACTCGGTTACCAAGCGTGCATCTGTGGGGTTGCGTGGGTGGCCTCGGCGATCTTGCGACGCTTCAAGTCACAACCCCACCCAAAGGGCTGCTCGTACTTTCTGCTTTTTCGCAATTACGCAGGCCCACAACACTTCTGCCATTATCGCGGCTATGACTCCGCGTGGGTGCCGAGTACCGTGCTGGGCGCCCGGGTTGGGAGAACGAACCTTCTCTTCCGGGTCGACCTAGGCCTTACCGGGCTTCCGTGGTTCCTTTGTACTACTGGAGCCTTAGCACAGCAAGGCCCAATTGTGCGAATGTTGCGAAGCGGTTATCGAATCGATCGCTTGGTAGGTTTGCTGGCGCCGCGGCGCGACGCTAGAACGCGAAGCGCCGCAACAGCGAGTAGGTCACCGCGCCGGCCGCCAGCGCGGTGATACTCACCGCGGCTGTGGTGGCGATCGCGGCTCCCGACGGGGCCGGAATCCGGTCTCGCAGAGACACCGGTCGCGAGAAACTCAATACCGGCCAGCCGCGTTCGGTCGCTTCCTTGCGTAAACCGCGGTCCGGGTTGACCACGCTCGGATGTCCGACGGACTCGAGCATTGGCAGGTCGGTGATCGAGTCCGAGTAGGCGTAACAATGTTCCAGCGGATAGCCCTCGCGGGCGGCCAACTCGCGGATCGCTTGGACCTTGCCCTCGCCGTAGCAATAGAAGCCGACCTCGCCGGTGTACTTGCCGTCCTCGACCACCATCCGGGTCGCCATCGCATGCGTTGCGCCGAGCGCGCGGGCGATCGGCGCGACGATTTCTTCGCCGGAGGCGGAGACCACCACGACGTCGCGGCCGCATAATTTGTGCGCGGCAATTAGGTCCGCGGCTTCCGCGAACACCAGCGGAGTCACGATGTCGTGCAGCGTTTCGTTGACGATCGACTTGACCTGAGCGGCGTCCCAGCCGGTGCACATGTTGGTCATGTGGGTCCGCATTCGGTCCATCTGGTCATGATCGGCACCAGAGAGCAGAAAGATGAATTGGGCGTAACTGGACTTCAGCACGGCCCGGCGATTGAGCAGACCCTGGTCGAAGAACGGTTTGCTGAACGCCAGCGTGCTGGACTTGGCGATGATCGTCTTATCCAGGTCGAAGAAGGCCGCGGTGCGGGCGTGCGGACTGCCGGGTGCGGTGGTCCGCGCCGAGGTTTGCTGATGCGCATCCGGGTCGGAGACGGTCACCGACACAGCATAGGTCGGTCGGCAGGCGAGTCCGCGGTGTTGTCCCGCAGTGCGCGGCGAACGGGATGTAACAGACGAGGCCAACGGTGTTTTTGCGGCTCAAAGTGTTGTTCTGAAAAAAACAGCCACTTGCGTCAGTCCGCACTGTCGTGTGTATAGTAAGCATTACTCGGCCTGAGCCGAGGGTGCATCAGCCCGACCCCCCGGGGCTGATGCACGACGACCTCCGCCTCCTCCCCCACTGGCGGGGGTCGTCCCTTTTCTGGGGTAAGTTTCCCAGGATTACTTTCTTCTGTCAGGCCCTCTGTAAGGGCCTGCGGCGGGTTGCGGGCACGGTGTTATCTATCGCGCCGGAATCCGCCCACTCGATCGGTTTGTGCACACTTCCGTGTCTCTCCACAAATCCTGCTTTGGGACTGGTGTCCCATCCTCAGCTGCCCGCACGGTGGTGGGATGGCTACCACCTCCGGCACCGCGGCGAGAGATTCCTCGGGCGTCTTGGCGGTGCTGACCGACGCCAACTTGCGTGACGAGCTGGACCGGGTGGCCGCGGCCGTCGGCGTTCGAGTGGTCCACGCCGGGGGTTCGCCGGTGGCGAGGAAAACGTGGTCGGCGGCTGCGGCGGTGGTGCTCGATGAGGCGGCCGCGAAGCGCTGTGGGCGTGCGGGGATGCCGCGCCGCGCTCATGTCAGCGTGCTGAGCGCCGCCGAACCCACGACGGCAACTTGGTCGGCCGCAGTTGCGGTCGGCGCCCAACACGTCATGTTCCTGCCCGGGCAGGAACATGAACTGATTCGCGAGCTCGCCGAATCCGCTGATTCGATCCGAGACGACGGATCGCGCGGCGAGGTTGTCGCGGTGATCGGGGGGTGCGGCGGTGCGGGTGCCTCGTTGTTCGCGGCCGCGCTGGCTCGGGCCGCCGGCGAGGTGCTGTTGGTCGATCTCGATCCTTGGGGTGGCGGCGCCGATTTGTTGCTCGGCGTTGAGACGACGCCGGGTTTGCGCTGGCCCGACTTGGCATTGCAGGGCGGTCGCCTCAACTGGTTGGCCGTGCGTGACGCGTTGCCGCGGCTGGGAGGTATCAGCTTGCTGTCGGGCACACGGCGCGGCTACGAGCTGGACGCCAAGCCCGTGGACGCGGTGATCGATGCGGGCCGGCGTGGGGGAGTCACCGTCGTGTGCGATCTGCCCCGCCGGCTGACCGAAGCCAGCCAAGCCGCGCTGGATGCCGCGGACCTGGTCGTTGTCGTCAGTCCATGTGACGTCCGGGCGTGCGCGGCGACCGCGGCGATCGCCCCGGTGCTGGCCGCGATCAATCCCAACCTCGGGTTGGTTGTTCGGGGTCCAGCGCCGGGCGGCTTGCGGGCGGCTGAAGTCGCCGACATCACCGGGGTGACGCTGCTCGCGTCGATGAGAGCGCAGCCGCAACTGGCGGAGCAGTTGGAACGCGGAGGGCTGCGGTTGGGGCGGCGATCCGCGCTGACGGCGGCGGCCCGCCGAGTGTTAGCGGTGCTGCCGCGCACGGGATCTGGGCCGAAAGTCAGGGCGGCGTGAGCGGATCGCTTATCGAGCGGGTGCGGGAGCGGCTGGCCACCGAATCGGCTCCGCTGGGTTCTGCGCTGAGGCCCAACGTGGTGGCCGCTGCGATTCGGGCCGAGTCCGGCGGGGTGCTTGGCGATACCGAGGTGCTCGCGAATCTTCGGGTGCTACAGACCGAGCTGACCGGCGCCGGCATCCTCGAACCGCTGCTATGCGCGGACGGCACCACCGACGTCCTGGTCACCGCGCCCGACGCCGTGTGGGTCGACGATGGAAACGGTTTGCGACGCAGCCACATCCGATTTGCCGACGAGGCGGCCGTGCGGCGGTTGGCGCAGCGGCTGGCGTTGGCCGCCGGCCGGCGCCTCGATGACGCCCAGCCGTGGGTCGACGGACAGCTGACTGGATTCGGTGCCGGCGGGTTTGCTGTCCGATTGCACGCGGTGCTGCCGCCCGTGGCGGCCGGCGGCACCTGTTTGTCGCTGCGGGTGTTGCGGCCGGCTACCCAGGATCTGGCGGCCCTGATCGCGGCGGGCGCCATCGAGCCCCGGGCGGCCGCGTTGGTGGCCGACATCATCGCGGCGCGGTTGGCCTTCCTGATTTGTGGCGGCACCGGCGCCGGAAAGACAACCTTGCTGGCGGCCATGCTGGGCGCGGTATCCCCGGTCGAGCGGATGGTCTGCGTCGAGGATGCCGCCGAATTGGCGCCCCGGCATCCACATCTGGTGAAGCTGGTCGCAAGGTGCGCCAATGTCGAAGGCGTGGGCGAGGTTCCGGTGCGCCAACTCGTCCGGCAGGCGTTGCGGATGCGGCCGGACCGCATCGTGGTCGGCGAGGTCAGGGGAGCCGAAGTGGTAGACCTGCTGGCGGCGCTGAACACCGGGCACGACGGCGGGGCGGGCACGGTGCATGCGAACAATCCGGGTGAGGTTCCCGCCCGGCTGGAGGCGTTGGGCGCGCTTGGCGGTCTGGACCGCGCGGCCTTACACAGCCAGCTCGCCGCGGCGGTGCAGGTGCTGCTGCACGTCGCCCGCGATCGACAGGGTCGGCGCTGGCTCGCCGAGATCGCGGTGCTGCGCCCAGTCGACGGGCGCGTCCGGGCGATCACGGCGTGGCAGGCAGAGCAAGGCATGACCGACGAAGCGGACGAACTGCATCGTTTGCTGCGAAGCCGGTTGCCGGCATGAACGGCCTAACGACCGCCGCGTTGCTATTGGCATTGGCGCTCTGGGTGTTTCCGTCATCACCGCGGCCACGAATCGCCGTGGCGACCCCAGCGCACCGACGGGTCATGGTCGGGGCGCGCGGGGCCGGCGGCGTCACCGTCTGCACCGCTGTCGTGGCCGCGGCGTTGTTGCCGCTGGCGACGGTCTTGGCCGCCGCGGTGGTGGCCGGCACGGCTGGCGTGCGCTACCGTCGCCGACGCCAGATCCGGCGCGCGACGCAGGAGGGCCGGACGCTGGAAGCCGCGCTCGATGTGTTGGTCGGAGAGCTGCGCGTCGGCTCGAATCCGGTGCAGGCGTTCGAGGTGGCCGCCGGCGAAACCGTTGGTGCGGTTGCCGTGGCACTGCATGCCGTCGCAGCCCGGGCGCGATTGGGTGCCGACGTCACGGCCGGCCTGCGCGCCGCCGCACGATCGTCAGCCCAGCCAGCGCATTGGCATCGACTGGCGGTGTGCTGGCAGCTGGCCGGCGCTCACGGCCTAGCGATCGCCACCCTGATGCGTACCGCGCAGCGCGATATCGCTGAGTATCAACGATTCTCGGCACGGGTCAGCTCGGGCATGGCCGGGGCGCGTGCCACCGCGGCAATACTGGCGTGCCTGCCGTTGCTTGGAGTCTTGCTGGGCCAACTGATCGGGGCTCGTCCACTGGGCTTCTTGCTCAGCGGGAACGCCGGGGGATGGCTGTTGTTTGTCGGATCGGTGCTCGCGTGCGGCGGGTTGCTGTGGTCGGACCGAATCATCGAGCGTGCTGGAGCGGGGGCATGAGCGCCGCGGCGGTATTGCTCGCGGTGGCCTTGCTGATCGGCCCCGGCCCATCGGTGGTGCGGGCGCGCGCCGGGACAACCGCTCGCGCGCAACGGGTGCGGCCTGGGTTGACCGAAGCGCCCGCTCATCGATCCGACCCGCTGGCGGTCGCGTCCAGCCTGGACGTGCTGGCCGTGTGCTTAGCGGCGGGCATGGCCGTGTCGACCGCGGCGGGCGCTACCGCAGCGTCCGCGCCGCCGAAGCTCGCGCGGGTGTTGCGGCGGGCCGCTGATCTGCTGGCTCTGGGCGCCGATCCCGCTGTCGCATGGTCGATGTCGCCAAAGGCTGTGGTCGATGTGCAGACCGATGCGCTACTGCGACTTGCGCGGCGGTCGGCGTCATCGGGCGCAGCGCTGGCCGGCGGCGTCGCGGAACTGGCCGATCAGTCTCGTCACGACGCCGCGCACACCGCCGCGGCGGCCGCCGAGCGGGCTGGGGTGCTGATCGCCGGACCGCTCGGCCTGTGTTTTCTGCCGGCATTTGTCTGCCTGGGCATTGTCCCGGTGGTGGCGGGGCTGGCCGGAGATGTTCTGCAGTCGGGCTTGCTGTGACGCCGCAACAGAGGGGATGCATTGATGATCAACATGTTTCGCGTAGTGATCGCGCGGATGACGCTCCTGGCCACCGACGAGTCGGGGATGTCGACGGTCGAATACGCCATCGGCACCATCGCCGCGGCCGCCTTCGGCGCGATCCTGTACACGGTCGTCACCGGCGATTCAATCGTGTCGGCGTTGACCAACATCATCGGGCGCGCGCTCAACACCAAGGTCTAGCCGGCTGTGCCGGTTCGAGCACCGTGGAAGGCGCATTGGCAATCGCCACGCTGGTCGTCGTGCTGGTGGGATGCCTGGCGGGGATCACGGCTGTGTCAATGCAAGTCCGCTGTGTCGATGCCGCCCGCGAAGCCGCCCGGCTGGCCGCCCGCGGTGACGAACATTCCGCAGTCGACGCGGCGCGCCGGATCGCGCCGGGGGGAGCGCAAGTCTCGTTGCACCGCGACGGTGACTTCCTTGTGGCGACGGTCGTTGCGCACTCAAAGGCGTTGCCCACGTTGGATATTAGGGCTAGGGCCGTGTCGGCGGCAGAGCCGTCGCGATGATCGCGGCTCGGCGACCGTGCTGGCGGTGGCGATGCTCGCGGTGCTGCTGTGCGTCACGGGCGCCGGGGCATACCTCGGTTCGGTGGTGGTGGCACGCCATCGTGCTCAAGCGGCTGCCGATCTGGCCGCGTTGGCTGCCGCGGCGCGGCTGCCTGCTGGAACGGGGGCGGCCTGCGTCCGGGCGAGTGTGGTAGCCCGCGCGATGCGGGTCGACGACGTCGTCTGCCGGGTGGACGATCTCGACGTCGTCGTCATCGTTCACGTGGCGGTGCCGTTCGCCGGTGTGGCCCAGGCCGCCGCGCGGGCCGGGCCGGTCGACGCGGCGTGATCAGCCGTTGTCGTCCGGCTCACTTGGCAGGCCGGCGCCGGCGAGCTCCTCGTCACTGGGCAATCGCAGCGAGACCAGACCGACGAAGGTGTCCGGCTCGAGTTCCACTCGATTGGCCGTCACGTGCACGGGCACCCAATTGCCGTCGATGCCACGCATCCGCAGCACGCGGCTGGTCGTTCCCTTGCCGAATTCCTTGGTCATGGCTGACATCTGGGGCACGTCCTCGGGATGGACCTTCGGCCTGTCCTTATCGGAGCCCCGCCAGTCGTAGAAGGTGCAAGGCTCGTCGAGCCATTTCAACAGGGTCCAGTTGTTCAGGTCGACGAGCGCCCGGTGCACTCCGGCCTGACGCAGCCCGTCGAGGATTCGCAGGGCCAGGTCATCAGTGGAGACCACCGGCCCCTTGAGTTCGGCGCGCCAGTTCATCGCCCGTGCGACGAGGTGGTCTCTGCCGTCCGGCCCGGGCTCGAGCCCGCTGCGGCCAATGAAACCAATCCGGATAGGATTTCCCTGCCAGTCAGTGAGATCCCAAGTGCTGCAGATTGTTTGGCCGGGCTCCGCCTTGACCGCCATGGCAAGGACTTTGGTTTCGTTCGGATTGAGCTCACGTGAAGGGAGATCTTCGGCAAACGCTCGGCCAAAGGTGACTTCGACTTCGGGATTCTTGCCGCTAATGGCCAGCGACTCCCGGGTGTCGGTGGCCACCCCAAGGGTGAGGTCCCACTTCAGTGGGCCCGCAATCGGCCGCTCGGGCGGATCGATGTCGGCAGGGCCGGTCCACACATGCACGCCGTGGATACAGCCGTCGGACATCACCACCGGTTCGGTGCGAATCACGCGATCACGCTTGGGAGTGATGCTGGTCAGGCTCTGGCCGGTGCGCATCGACTCGGCGATCGCGGTCCGGACCGCGGCAAGATGGGGACTGCGGCGGAGGAAGGTCGTGATGGGGACAAGGTTCTTGAGTTGCCGCCCCTGAGATACCACGGCGGGCTCGTCCCCCAGTGTCTCCACGAGCAACCAGTCGTGGGCCATGCAGTCGATTTTAGGGCGCCGACGCGGATTCGTGGTTGTGCGGGCGTGCTGTCAGCGCTCCAGCAAATCCCGCGATGTCGCCAGCTCGGATAACGGCGATTCGGCTTCGGCGCCGCTAAGTTACTGATAAGTTTGCATTCGAGATCTCAGCCTTGGTAGGTTTTCTGCTCCGGCCGTTGGTCGCGCTTTGAGACAACATGCTGGCGTTTCTTTAGTAAAGAGGAGACGCATTCGGCGGTTGTTGTATGCACTTCCGTGGAGGTCGACCGTCGAGGGGTCGGTCGCCGTCTATCGGGTTGCTCAGCGCGATCTTTCCGGTAACTCCGCAAGTACTAGTCGCAGCACCTGCACCGCTCCCGCTTTATCCAACGGGTCGTTGCCATTGCCACACTTTGGGGACTGCACACACGACGGACAGCCCATCGGACATTCGCATGCCTCGATGGCCGCGGCCGTGGCACTCAACCAAGTGCGAGCCTTCCGGAAGCCGCGTTCAGCGAATCCTGCCCCGCCCGGATACCCGTCATAGACGAAGACGCTGGGCTCACCCAGCGGGCCCAGCGCGGTGGACATCCCGCCAATGTCACCGCGGTCGCAGCTGGCCACCAACGGCAGCAGTCCAATGGCCGCGTGTTCGGCGGCGTGCAACGAGCCAAGAATCCGAGTTGCGTCGATCCCGTTGCGCGCCAACGCCTCCGGAGTAATCGTGTACACGACCGCAGTGGTGTCGAGGACGTGTTCGGGCATGTCCAGCTCGATGAAATCGATCACCTCCCCGGACAGTCGCCTACGCAGGTACCCGACGACCTGGTGTGTGACCCGGACCGGCACCACGCCCAGGGTGACCGGACCGAAAGTCGATTGCTCGCCGCTGCCGGTGACGTTGATGTCGGTGATTTCGCGGGCGAACGTCGCATAGCCGGGATCCTCGGCGTGTACGAAGGCCATTCCGCTCTCGAAATCCAGCGAATCGACCACGTAACTGTCGCCCTGGTGCAGATATACCGCCCCCGGGTGGACCGAGGCGGGCGCCTGACCGGTCCCGGTGCTGCCCAGCAGTCGTCCCGTATCTGCCTCCACGATGACGATCTGGCCGCCCGCAGTGCCTCGGATGTCCACCGCGCCATGCGGTTCTAGACCGGGCACCGGAAAGTACTTGCCGTCCCGCCGCCGCAGCAGCCCGTCGTCGACCAGCCCGTCGGCCACGCGCGTCGCGCCGAGCTCCCGGACCTCCTCCTCCTTGAGGGGCAATTCTGTTGCAGCGCACAGCAGTTGCGGGCCGAGGAGGTAGGGATTGGCGGGATCGATCACCACCCGCTCGACCGGCCTGTCCAGCAGCGCCGCGGGGTTGTGCACCAGATAGGTGTCCAGCGGATCGTCGCGGGCGATCAGCACCACCAGCGCGCCCTGTCCGCGCCGGCCCGACCGGCCGGCTTGCTGCCAGAACGACGCAACCGTCCCGGGAAACCCGGCGAGCACCACCGCATCCAGCCCCGCGATGTCGACTCCCAACTCCAGCGCGTTGGTGGTGGCCAAGCCCCGCAAGCGGCCCTCTGCCAGCGCGCGTTCCAGCGCATTGCGGTCCTCGGCGAGATAACCGGCCCGGTATGACGCCACCGTCTGCGACAGCCCCTCGGCAACGTCGTCCAGTCGCGCTTGGGCGCCCAGCGCGGTCAATTCGGCCGCGCGCCGCGAACGAACGAAGGTCAGGGTCTGGGCCCCCTCGGCGACCAGATCGGCCATCACCCGCGCCGCCTCGGCGCCGGCGGAGCGTCGCACCGGGGCGCCATGCTCGCCGGTGATGTCGGTGCGCAGGGCCGGTTCCCATAGCGCCACGGTGCGAGCACCTTGCGGGGAGCCGTCTTCGGTGACCTCTTCAACTGGCAGGCCGATCAGTTCGGCGGCCGTCGTACCTGGCGAATCCGTCGTCGCGCTGGCGAAAATCACCGTCGGCGCGGTCGAATAGCGCGCGCACAGACGCAACAGGCGGCGCAGCACCATCGCCACGTTCGAGCCGAAGACGCCGCGGTAGTAATGACATTCGTCGACGATCACATAGCGCAGGCCGCGCAGTAAGACCGCCCAGCGCGGATGATTTCGCAAAATGGATAAATGGATCATGTCGGGGTTGGAAAACAGCCATCGGGAACGCTCGCGCGCGAAGCGGCGGACCTCGGCGGGGCTGTCGCCGTCATAGGCCGTTGGCGCGACGTTGGCCAGGCGCGGGATAGCCGACGTCAGCGTGTGCGCGGTGCGTAACTGGTCGTGACCGAGGGCTTTCGTCGGCGACAGGTACAGCACCCGGGCCAACGGATCGGTCGCCAGCGCATTGAGAACGGGCAGTTGATATGCCAGCGACTTGCCCGAGGCGGTACCGGTGCTGACCACGACATGACGGCCGGCGTGAGCCAATTCGGCGGCCCGCGCCTGGTGTGACCACGGTGCGCTGATACCGCGGTCGGTCAAGGCCGCAATGACGTCGGGTTCGGCCCATTCCGGCCAAATATGGAGCCGCCCGGCGCGCGCCGGCAGCTCCGCGACGTGGCGCAGCGGATGCTCGTCCGGTGCGCTGCCGGCGAGCGCGACGGCCAGCAGGCCGCTGCCGAAACTCGCCACGTCGCACCCTCCCAGAATCCATCAGGAACACAAGTCTGTCGCCGACGCGACGAACATGATTGACTGTTTGCGGTCGTAGCTTCTGTGTTCGTGTCAAAACTTCGCAGGATCGACGTTGCGACCCGCGGTTCCTGCGAGGTTAACGGTCGGGTGAAGTTCCGACTACTCCGTGAGGTATGGCGGTGACAACGGGCCCGGTGCGCCCAAACGCGGTGCACCGAACCTTGAAGAAAAGGAAAGATCGAGAAATGCCGAAGGGAACTGTGAAGTGGTTCAACGCGGAGAAGGGGTTCGGCTTCATCGCCCCTGAAGATGGTTCCGCGGACGTTTTTGTCCACTACACGGAGATCCAGGGTTCGGGCTTCCGCACCCTCGAAGAAAATCAGCAGGTCGAGTTTGAGATCGGCCACAGCCCTAAGGGCCCCCAGGCCACCGGAGTCCGCTCCGCTTAATTCGAGCAGATTCTGACGAAAACCCCCCGTGCAATCCGCTTAGCGGGTTCTGCCGGGGGGTTTTCACTATCTATTCACGGGTGCGCCACCGCCACCCGGGTGTGGCTGACCCGGCGCGCCGAATGCCTGGAAGCGGGGATGGACGACCTGGCTTACTGTCGGTGTGGTGAGCCAGCTTTCCTTCTTCACGGCGGAAGCGGTGCCGCCCGCGGTCGCCGATCTGTGTGGAGTGCTGGCGGCTGCTGGCCAGATCGTAACGGTGGGTCGCGGGCAGGCCCGTGGTGCCCGGCTTTCGGTGGTCGTGGATCAGCTTTGGCGCGCCTCGGCGCTGGCCGACATGATCGACGAGGCCGGCTTGGTCCCCGAGATCGGCAGTACGGACGAGGAAACTCCCTTGGTGCGCACGGCGATCGACCCGTCGTTGACCGCGATCGCCGCCGAATGGACCCGCGGCGCGGTTAAGACGGTGCCACCGCGCTGGCTGCCCGGGCCGCGCGAGCTGCGGGCGTGGACCATCGTGGCCGGCACGCCGGAAGGCGATCACTACCAACTGGGTTTGGATCCACACGCTCCCGACACCCATTCGCCGCTGGCGTCGGCCCTGATGCGGGTCGGGATCGCGCCCACCCTGATCGGTACCCGCGGCGGCCGCCCGGCGTTGCGGATCAGCGGCCGTCGCAGGCTATCGCGGCTGGTAGAGAACGTGGGGGAACACCCCGACGGCGCCGAAGCGTTGGCGTTGTGGCCGCAGGTTTAGCCGTGCGACCCGGGATATGCGAGCGGACCGGATCCAGGATTCCCCGGCGCGCGGCGCTGCACCCGCCAATCGTGTTCCGTCGTCGCTAGGACCTGCGTTTTCGGAGAGTCGGTTTGCGTCGGCCCGCCTATGGGTGCGAAATTGTCAGGTGCCTGAAGGGGAAGGAACGTCGGCGTATCTGAATTTCAGCGGAATTTCGGACGTCCGCCTGTCATTCTTCCTGCAGGGCGGTCTCGAACGGAGGCCGAGAGAGAGATGGAGCGTAAGCGCAGGTGGCTGACCCGACATTAGACCGCGACAACAGCGGCAATGGCAGCCGGAGGCGACTTGTCATTGTCGAGTCGCCGACGAAAGCGCGCAAACTTGCGGGTTACCTGGGCTCCACCTACATCGTCGAGTCGTCGCGAGGACACATCCGCGACCTGCCGAGAGCCGCCGCCGACGTGCCTGCCAAGTTCAAGTCGGAGCCCTGGGCCCGGCTCGGAGTGAACGTCGACGCCGACTTCGAACCGCTCTACATCATCAGCCCTGAGAAGAAGAGCACGGTCACCGAGCTCAAGGGCCTACTCAAGGACGTCGACGAGCTCTACCTCGCCACTGATGGTGACCGCGAGGGCGAGGCCATCGCCTGGCACTTGATGGAAACGCTGAAGCCGCGCATTCCGGTCAAGCGGATGGTGTTCCACGAGATCACCGAGCCAGCCATCCTCGAGGCCGCCCAAAACCCCCGCGACCTCGACATCGACCTGGTCGACGCGCAGGAAACCCGTCGCATCCTGGACCGGCTGTACGGCTACGAAGTCAGTCCGGTGCTGTGGAAAAAGGTCGCGCCCCGGCTGTCGGCGGGCCGGGTGCAGTCCGTGGCCACCCGCATCATCGTGCAGCGTGAGCGGGACCGGATGGCTTTCCGCAGCGCGTCCTACTGGGACATCGTCGCCCAGCTGGACGCCAGCGTGTCCGACGCGAACGCGCAGCCACCCACCTTCACCGCCCGCCTGACCTCCGTCGACGGATTGCGGGTCGCCACCGGCCGTGATTTCGACTCGCTGGGCACGCTGCGCAAGGCCGACGAAGTCGTGGTGCTCAACGAGGCGCGGGCCACCGAGCTCGCCACCGGATTGCGCGGCGCACAGCTGTCGGTGGCCTCGGTCGAGGAGAAGCCCTACACCCGGCGGCCCTACGCGCCGTTCATGACGTCGACGCTGCAGCAGGAGGCCGGCCGCAAGCTGCGTTTCTCGTCCGAGCGGACGATGAGCATTGCCCAGCGCCTCTACGAAAACGGCTACATCACCTATATGCGTACCGACTCGACGACGCTGTCTCAGTCGGCGATCAGCGCGGCGCGCACTCAGGCCAGTCAGCTCTACGGGGACGAATACGTGTCCCCGTCGCCGCGTCAGTACACCCGGAAGGTCAAAAACGCCCAGGAGGCCCACGAGGCGATCCGCCCGGCGGGTGAGACCTTTGCGACGCCGGATGCGGTGCGCCGTGAACTCGACGGCGACGAGTTCCGCCTCTACGAGCTGATCTGGCAGCGCACGGTGGCCTCGCAGATGGCCGACGCGCGCGGGACCACGCTGAGCTTGCGGATCGCCGGTGCATCGAACGACCAGCAGGTGGTGTTCTCGGCCAGCGGCCGCACCATCACTTTCGCCGGCTTTCTCAAGGCCTATGTGGAAACGGTGGACGAGTTGGCCGGCGGCGAGGCCGACGACGCCGAGCGGCGGCTGCCACAGCTAACCGAGGGGCAGCGGCTGGCCGCCCTCGAGCTCACCCCCGACGGTCATTCCACCAACCCGCCGGCCCGCTATACCGAGGCGTCTTTGATAAAGACCCTCGAGGAGCTGGGTATCGGCCGCCCGTCGACGTATACACCGACGATCAAGACGATCCAGGACCGCGGCTACGTGCACAGGAAGGGCAGCGCGCTGGTGCCCTCGTGGGTGGCGTTCGCCGTCACCGGTCTGCTCGAGCAATATTTCGGCCGGCTCGTCGACTACGACTTCACCGCGGCGATGGAAGACGAGCTCGACGCGATCGCCTCGGGCAGCGAGCAACGCACCAACTGGCTCAACAAGTTCTACTTCGGTGGCGACCACGGCGTGCAGGACTCAGTGGCACGCGCCGGTGGACTCAAAAAGCTCGTCGGGGTCAACCTCGAGGGCATCGATGCCCGAGAAGTCAACTCCATCAAGCTGTTTGACGATGCGCAGGGTCGGCCGGTCTATGTCCGGGTAGGCAAGAACGGGCCGTACCTGGAGCGCACGATCGCCGGCGACGACGGTGAGTCAAAGCCTCAGCGCGCCAACCTCAACGACTCGCTGACTCCTGACGAGCTGACGCTCGAGGTAGCAGAGGAGCTTTTCGCCACACCGCAGGAGGGTCGCTCGCTGGGCACCGATCCCGAGACCGGCCACGAAATCCTGGCCAGGGACGGTCGTTACGGACCGTATGTGACCGAGGTCTTGCCGGAGCCGCCCCCGGAGGACGGTGATGCGGCCCCGGCGAAGAAGGGCAAGAAGCCCACCGGCCCCAAGCCCCGCACCGGCTCGCTGCTGCGCACCATGGATCTGCAGACCGTCACGCTCGAAGACGCATTGAGACTGCTGTCACTGCCCCGGGTGGTCGGTGTCGATCCTGCGTCGAACGAGGAGATCACCGCACAGAACGGGCGCTATGGCCCATACCTGAAGCGCGGCACCGATTCTCGTTCGCTTGCGACCGAGGAGCAGATGTTCACGATCACGCTCGACGAGGCGCTGAAGATCTACGCCGAGCCGAAACGTCGTGGCAGGCAAAGTGCTTCCGCCCCGCCGTTGCGCGAGCTGGGTAATGATCCGGCGTCGGGTAAGCCAATGGTGGTGAAGGACGGTCGATTTGGTCCGTATGTCACCGACGGCGAGACCAATGCCAGCCTGCGTAAGGGCGACGACGTGGCGTCGATCACCGACGAGCGCGTCTCCGAGCTGCTCGCCGACCGTCGGGCCCGAGGTCCGGTGAAGCGGCCGGCGAAGAAGGCCGCGCGCAAAGCTCCGGCGAAAAAGGCCGCCAAGCGCAGTTAGCGCCCGCGCGATCACATGATTTCGCTGGACACTTCTTCGACGATGGGCTGTGGGGCCGAAACTGCCGGGGGGACAGCCAGATTCAGTGGCCGGGCCAGCTGAGTGGGTGCGGCGCGACCGCGTAGCTCGACCACCTCGCCGACATCCCAGCACAACGCCTCGGCGTCCAGCGCGCCGCTGACCGCGATCGCCGACGCCAGTACGTGGCCGGCTTCCAGTTTGGCCAGCTCGGTCAGTCGCGCCGCCTCGTTGACCGGGTCGCCGATCACGGTGTACTCGAAGCGAGCCAGCGCGCCGATGTGGCCCGCGATGGCCCGGCCGGACGACACCCCGATGCCGAACTCGGCCACACCGATCACCGGCAGGAGTTCGTCGTGCAACTCACGGGCGGCGGCCAGTGCGCCCCCGGCGGCGTCCGGGTGCTCGATGGGTGCGCCGAAGATAGCCAGCGCGGCATCGCCCTGGAACTTGTTGACGAAGCCGCCGTGGCGGCCGACGGTGTCGACCACCACCCGGAAGAACTCGTTGAGCAGGTGGACCACCTCGGCGGGCGGTCGCGTCGCGGCCAGCTGGGTCGAGCCGACCAGGTCGACGAACAGCACCGCGACGTCGCGCTCCTGGCCGCCAAGCTCGGTGCCGCGCTCGATCGCCCGGCGGGCCACGTCTTCGCCGACGTAGCGACCGAACAGGTCGCGCAGCCGCTGCCGCTCGGACAGGTCGCGCACCATGTCGTTGAATCCGGCCTGCAGCAGACCCAGCTCGCTGGCGTCGTAGATCTGCATGTGCGCGTTGTAGTTACCGCGCTGCACCTCCGAGAGTGCCCAGCGCAGCTGGCGGAGCGGATCGGCGATCGACATCGCCACTAGCAGGGTGCTGATCAACCCGACGCCCAGCGCCGTCAAGGCCAGCAACAGGATGGGGTTGAACAGGCTCTCCGGTGCGGCGTGCAGTAGCGAGGCCTTGTCGGCCACCACGGCCAGCACGATCGCCAGCAGCGGCACTGCGGTGGACAGCATCCAGGTCAGGATCTGGCGCAGGATGACACCGGGCGCCTTGACGTTCTCCGGCACCCCGCTGCGCAATGCCGCGACCGCCACCGGCCGCAATACTCGTTCGGATTGCAGATAGCCGATGATCGCGGTGGCCGCCGCTCCCAATGCGGTCGCCACCGTGACGACCGGTGCTGCGAACCTGGCCACCGACCAGCTGGCCACGATGAACACCACACCACCGATGCACCAATACACAACGGTGCTCAGGGTGCGGTAGTACGGCATGCGTAGCGCGCGGCTACGGGCGAGTTCGGTGGCCGCCGGATCGGCCTCGGCGAGCATGTTGTCGCGGCGCTGCCAACGGAAAACCGGCATCAGCAGTTTGAGGTTGACCACGACGCCGACGAGGAACAGGACGACCAACGAGCTGGCGAAGATCGTCAGGTTCAGCGTTGGCAGATCCTGCAGCTGAATACGGTCGGCGGGGGGGAGCCCATAGCGCAGGAACCCGAGCACGAACAGGGCGCCGATGATGTCGGCCTGCAGCATGCTCAGCGAGAACAGCGGCCACGGGGTGCGCACTACCCACCGGACGAACGCGCCGATTCGCCCGGGCAGAGCACCCGGTGTTGCCACCAACACACCGTATCGGTCGGCAGGGACTACCCGGTAACCCGTAAATGCTTCGGCAAGTCATCGGATCCTGGCGAAATGCCGCAAAGATCACGGAATTGTCGCGATACGGTTGCCAGTCGGTAGAGGTCGGTCCGTCTCACTAGTGTTGCCAGTGATGTCCGGAGTGTTTACGCGGCTGGTAGGCCAAGAAGCGGTGGAGGCCGAGCTGCTCGCCGCCGCCCGCGCCGCCCACGGTGATCCCGATCACAGCAACGGGGACCGCGGGACTATGACACACGCGTGGCTCATTACCGGCCCGCCGGGTTCGGGGCGCTCGATCGCGGCGCTGTGCTTTGCGGCCGCGCTGCAGTGCACCTCTTCTTCGGAAGACGGGGGCCCTGGCTGCGGGCAGTGCCGGGCCTGCACGACGACGATGGCCGGCACCCACGCCGACGTCCGGCGGGTGATCCCCGAGGGCCTGTCCATCGGCGTCGATGAGATGCGCGGCATCGTGCAGATCGCGTCGCGGCGCCCGACCACCGGGTACCGCCAGATCGTGGTGGTCGAGGACGCCGATCGGCTGACCGAAGGTGCGGCCAACGCGCTGCTGAAGGTGGTCGAGGAACCGCCGCCGTCGACGGTGTTCCTGCTGTGTGCGCCGTCGGTCGATCCCGAGGACATCGCGGTCACGCTGCGGTCCCGCTGCCGGCACGTCGCACTGGTGACCCCGTCGACCGAGTCGATCGCTCAGGTGCTGATCGATAGCGACGGACTGAGCGCCGACACGGCGAGCTGGGCGGCGTCGGTCAGCGGCGGTCACGTGGGGCGGGCGCGCCGGCTCGCGACCGACCCGGAGGCCCGGGAGCGACGAGAGCGGGCGCTGGGGCTGGTGCGCGATGCCGCAACTCCGGCGCGCACTTATGCGGCCGCTGAAGAATTGGTGGCGGCGGCCGAAACCGAGGCGGTCGTATTGACCGCTGACCGTGCCGAGGCCGAGACCGAAGAGCTGCGGACGGCGCTAGGGGCCGGCGGCACCGGTAAGGGCACCGCCGGGGCGATGCGCGGCGCCACGGGCGCGTTCAAGGACCTTGAGCGACGGCAGAAGTCGCGCCAGACCAGGGCATCGCGCGATGCGCTGGACCGGGCGCTGATCGACCTGGCCACCTACTTCCGGGACGCGCTGGTGGTTTCGGCGCATGCGGGCGGGGTGCGGGCCAACCATCCCGATATGGCCGAGCGGGTGGCAGCGCTGGCCGCTCATGCCGCGCCCGAGCGCCTGCTGCGCTGCATCGAGGCCGTGCTTCAGTGTCGCGAAGCGCTGGCGGTCAACGTCAAGCCCAAGTTCGCCGTCGACGCGATGGTGGCCACCATCGGGCAGGAACTGCGGGATTGAAATTGGGCGGGCCAGCCCGCCTGCCGTAGACTCGTGCCGCCCAGCTAGAGGGTGCGCCGCCTTAGCTCAGTCGGTAGAGCGATTCACTCGTAATGAATAGGTCGGGGGTTCGATTCCCCCAGGCGGCTCCATCGAACCAGTGGATTCCACAGTGAGTTGAGTCACCGCGGCCCCGGATCGGGCAGCCTTCCCATCGCTGCCGCGTTACAGCGGTTAGTTGTCACATCAACGGGTGACTACCACTTCGAGTGAGGCTGACATGCGGCAGGAATCCCACTGCCCGATCGGTGAGGCAGTTTGGATCTTGGCGGGAATCATCATGTTGCTGGCCTTTGGAGACGCTTTAGTTCTGTTGGCTCTCGCACTGACGATCGCGATCATGGCCACCGCCTGGTGGACCTACCGCGGGATGCGGCACGGCTTCTGAAGACTCGCCACGATTTCGTCGAACGTGACGCCACAGTCACGTTCGAGCCCGTGCGTGACTGCACCGTCACGTTCGGCGCCGAGGGCGAGGCACGCGACTTAAGCCGGCGCGAGAAAGCCCACCGGGCCTGACGCGACGCACAGGGCCAGCGCGGTGGTGTTCGCCCTGACCATGATCGCGTCGCCGGCACCGGGCAGCCGGGCGTAGACGCGGTTGAGTCCCGGGTGCACCGGAACCTTGACGCCGGGCCCCTCCGACAGCGAGACCGTCATCGAGCCGTCACTGTTGGCCAGATAGTTGAATTCGACGGTCCAATCGGCCGGCAACAGCGGCCCGTCGAGCAACATCCGCGCCGGTTTGTCCGGCTGTGCGAAATAGCCACACTGCGGCATCGGGCCCGGCTTGATGGTGCGTATCCAGGTGACTCTCGCCGGGATTAAGCTCCCGGAGCTGTCGAACATTCGCAATTGCGTTGTTGCGGTGGCGAAGTCCGGCCTATCCCGCAGCAGGGCGAACATGTGGCTGGCAAGATTCTCCGGGTAAGCTACCCGCTGCAGAATCAGCGGATCGACCTCCTGATCCAGCAGTGGGGCAGTCGAATTCGCATGCGCCGCAGCTAAACTGGACTGGGCATTGCGCAGATAGGCCTGAGTCGGGTTGTCGCGCCAACTGGTCAGGAATGTCGCTGTCGAGTACAGGCTGCTGGTCACGAACAACACCGCTAAGACTGTTGTCACGACGGCGCGTTGCGGTGACGCGTCCAGCCAACGCGCGCCGAGGGACCGATTCGGCGCGCAGAGGCCTACCGCGGCCAGCAGCGCCAGTACGACGACGAGATCCGGTAAATAGCGCAGGGTTTGGGCGAGTTCCAGTGCGGTCAGCTTCGACGAGCGCATCAGATAGATCGGCACCTGGCAGGCCACGGCGTAACCGGCCGCGGTTAGCCACACCGGGCCGATGCGCTGCTTGCGGACCAGCGTCAGCGCCAGCACCGCCATCAGCACCAGCCAGCCCACCGCCATCGCCAGCGGCGGGGGAGTAGCCCAGGGGGAGGCCGGCGCCCAGCGGCCCCATTGCCACGGCCCGCCGGCCAGCCCCGGCACGATGCCGTGGGTGATGGACCGCGACACCAGATCCCCGGTCATCGCGAGGTCGGAACTCCAGCGCTGCTGGTTGACCACCGCAAGGTAGATCGCCACCCACGCGACCGTCAGGATCAGCGACGAGACCCATAACCTCGAGGCCCCACGCCAGGCCGTCAGCAGCGCGGGCCTCTCGCCGCGTACCTGGCAGAGCAGGGCGGCCACCGCGAACGCGACGAACGGGATCACCGCCGCCTTCTCGAAGAACAGCAACCCGCCCAGGTAGATCAGCAGCCCGGTCAGCGCGTAGCGCTGGTTGCCGGTGCGCACCAGCAGCACCGCGTCGGCGCACACCCAGGCCAGCGCCGCCAGCATCGGCAGCGAGTTCAGCGCCGCTGCCCACCACGCGAACCCCGGCACCCCCAGCGGGGTGAATAGCGCGAACGTCAGCGGGATCAGCAGCACGCGACGCCAGCCGAGGATCACATACAGCGCGCGCAGCAGCGCCAGCGAGGCCAGTAGCTGCAGCACCACCAGGCTGATGGCGGGCCCGGTCCAGCCCAGCGGAGCCAGCCGGATCAGCACGCCTGCGATCAGGAAGGCGGCCGGCATCACATGACCGTCGTGGTCGTCGAACAGGTACGACGGCGACAGCAGGCCCTCGGTTCCGGCTTTCCCGATCAGGATCAGGTCGTCCCAGTAGAAGTAGCCGCCGAATGCCAGGACCGCGCGTATGACCAGCTGGACGACGATCAGCCCGGCCGCTGCGAGGGCGACCGGCGGCATCCGGCTGATGGCGGCGGGCATGGTTATTTCTTACCGGTCGGTATGGTGAGCCGGTGCACGCACTGGTTACGGGGGCAGCCGGATTCATCGGGTCCACGCTGGTCGACCGCCTGCTGGCGGGCGGCCATTCGGTGGTGAGCCTGGACAATTTCTCGTCGGGCAAGGCGAGCAACCTCGAGCATCTGGCCGACAATTCCGCTCATGTCTTCGTCGAGGCGGACATCGTGACCGCGGACCTCAAAGCGATCCTGGCCGAGCACCGTCCCGAGGTGGTGTTCCACCTGGCGGCGCAGATCGACGTTCGTCACTCGGTGACCGACCCGCAGTTTGATGCCTCGGTCAACGTCGTCGGGACGGTACGGCTGGCCGAGGCCGCGCGCCGCGCCGGTGTTCGCAAGGTCGTGCACACCTCGTCGGGAGGATCCATCTACGGCACCCCGTCGCAGTACCCCACTCCCGAAACCGTGCCGACCGACCCGGCGTCGCCGTACGCCGCGGGCAAAGTGGCCGGCGAGATCTACCTGAACACTTTCCGGCATCTGTACGAGCTGGATTGTTCGCACATCGCGCCGGCCAACGTCTACGGCCCGCGCCAAGACCCGCACGGCGAAGCAGGCGTGGTGGCGATCTTCGCGCAGGCGCTGCTGTCGGGTAAGCCGACCAAGGTGTTCGGGGACGGCGCCAAGACGCGCGACTACGTGTTCGTCGACGACGTCGTGGACGCTTTCGTCAAGGCGTCCGGGAAAGCCGGCAGCGGGCAGCGCTTCAACATCGGCACCGGAATTGAGACCTCCGACCGGCAACTGCACAGCGCGGTAGCGAACGCCGTCGGGGGGCCCGACGACCCGGACTATCACCCGGATCGGCTCGGCGATCTGCAGCGGTCGTGCCTCGATATCACTTCGGCAGCAAGGGTTTTGGGCTGGAAGCCGCAAGTTGACCTCAAAGAGGGCGTGTTTCGCACGGTCGAGTTCTTCCGGCACGCCCACGCGGGTTAGCGCGCCGGGGGCGCCTGTGCTCCGTCTAGCGCGACGGCGCGGGCAAGGCGCGCGTAGCGCAACTCCAAGTCCTTGAACCGCATGTATGTGCTCAGCGTGGTGAAGCTGAACGCCATGATCAGTGCATAGAGCATCAGGTCGGTGCCGCGGCGCACGCCGAACCAGTGCGCAACCACGGTGGTGTCGTCGGGCCGCAGTACGGCGTAGATGCCGGCGAGCACGAAGAAGACGTAGCCGACCTTGACCCAGGCTTTCGAGCGTGAGCTGCGGCGTGACCACAGCAGGTAGATCAACAGCGCGATGATCGACCCGATCAGCAGCACCTGGATCCAGTTCATCTTTCGGTCCTTTTCATTTCGGAATCCTCCCTCGCAGGAACCCGTCGAAAATGATGTTGACACCGTTGAGCAGCGGCTGGCCCTTCGACTTCGAGTATTCGGTGTACAGCACCTCAACCGGCTGTTCGGCTACGCGCCAATGGTTTTCGGCGACCAGCATGATGAATTCGTTGGCGTGGCTCATGCCGCTCATCGTAATGTTCAGCCCGTCGGCGACTGTCTTGTTGAACACCCGCAGCCCGTTGTTGGTGTCGGTCAGGCCAAGCCGTCGACCACGTGGGCTCAACCGCGCGGCGGTCTGCAGCACGATCCGCTTCAGTAGTGGCGGCCGACTGCTCTCCTGCCCGCCGAACCGCGTTCCGATGACGATGTCGACGTCCTCGGCGACGAGTCGGTCGATCATCGCGGCCACGTCTTTGACGCGATGCTGCCCGTCGGCGTCGAAAGTCGCGAACAGCCGCGCCCCGGGCTGCTTACGGGCGTACTCGACACCGGTCTGAATGGCCGCTCCCTGACCCAGGTTGACCGGATGGCGGACCAGATGAGCCCCCGCCCGTCTGGCGATTTCGCCGGTGTCATCGGCGCTGCCGTCGTCGACGCACACGACGTGGTCGAAGACCGAACGCACATCGGCGATCACCTCGCCGATGACCGTGGCTTCGTTGAAGGCGGGAATGACGATCCAGGCGCCGGCATAATCCGTTTCGATGTTCACAGGGTAGCCAGGATCAGCCGGTTAAGTGTCCGGCGCGCGCCAGCGCCACCAGGTGGACGCCGATTCCGACCAGCGGACCGCACAGCAGAGCGACCACGGTGCGGGTCTCCAGCGGCAGCGGCAGCAGCAACAACAGTCCCGATGCGGCAGTCGCCCCGACCCACCCCAGCGCGTACGCGCGATGCAGCGCGGCGGCCACCGCGGCGGCACCGGTGAGCGTCAGCATGGCGATCGACAACGCGGCGCCCGTTAGCCACGCCAATAGCGCACTGCTGGCGTCGTACTGCGATCCGAACGCGACCCGCAGCAGCCATGGGCCCACCAAGCCGGCCGCCAGCACCCCGATCGCACCGATGCTGCCGATGATCGCCGCCGGCGCCATAAGTGCCCGCAGCCGGTTGCTGCGTTCGTCCACGAAATGCGCGATCAGGTTGCCCTGCATGGAGGTCAACGGCACCAGCAGCGGGGCCCGGGTCAACGTCACGGCCAGGATGATCACACCGCCCTGTGCCCCAAGCTCATTCGACGTCAGCTTGAGCAGCACCGGGAAACCCATCACCAGGATCGCGCTGGCTCCGGCCGCGGTGATCGAATGCGCGGTGCCCCGCAAGAACGTCGCGGTGTTGCCGGGTGTGAGTAGGCGCGACGTTGCGCGGGCCGCGGGTGACGCCGCCAGGATGATCAGCCAGGCCACCGCGCCGGCCACCGTCGCCCAGAGGAATCCGGTCAACCCCCAGCCGAGCACGAACGTGGCCGCGGCGATTGCCACCCGCATGACGGCGTCGGTCACCATCAGCGCCCCGTACGGGGTCCACAGATCGGTGCCGGCCAACATGCCGAGCAGCGTGGCATGCAGGCAGAACCCGGCCAGGCCAACGGACAGCAGCACCACCGACAGCCAGCGTTGTTCCACGAATACCCGCCCGCCCCACAGGGGTGAGCTGCCCGCGATCACGACGGCCGCGGCGACGCCGACCATCGCGGCGACGCGCAGCGGGTGGTTACCTGATCCGGGGGTGGGCGCTGCCTGGATGTAGCGAGTGGCGCGCACCTCCCGGGTGGTTTCCTGCAGCAGGCCGAAGGCGGCGCCGGTGACCAAGCCGAACGCGCCCCAGAACACCCCGAACACCGAAAAGCCGCTCGGAGCGAGGTCGCGAGCCGCCAGATAGATCACCGCGTAGCCGCACACCGCAGTCAGCGCGGTTGCGATGCCGACCCGGGCCATGCTGCTGCGTGCAACCGGCCCCTGTGCCACTCCCGCGGCCCCGGCAGCGCCCAGGGGAGACGCCGCGCCGCCGACTTTGGTCACCGGGGTGGCGCCTTCGGCCGGCTGCCCCGATATATCGCCAGTATCGCCACAATTTGAAAATAGTAAGTGCGGCGCGTGCGATGGCTGGCGGCGACGACCGGGTTCGCCCTAATGTGGTCGGCTGTCAGGGAGGACTTATGGCCGCCGCTCGCATCTTCGGGATTTCGCTGCTAGTCACCTTGGCGGCGCTCGCGCTCGGTTACGCGCACGGCGGCCTCAATGCCCTCTTCCTGTTGATAGCCCTGGCCATTCTCGAGGTGTCGCTGTCGTTCGACAACGCGATCATCAACGCCAGTGTGCTGAAGCGGATGAGCTCGTTTTGGCGGCAGATGTTTTTGACCATCGGGATTTTGATCGCTGTGTTCGGTATGCGGCTCGTCTTCCCGTTGCTGATCGTATGGGCGAGTGCGGGTGTACACCCGGTCCGCGCGCTGGACTTGGCGCTCAACCCGCCGCCACACGGCGCACTGGTATTCGCGGACGGCTCGCCCAGTTACGAGAAGCTGGTGTTGGCGGCCCATCCGCAGATCGCGGCATTCGGCGGGATATTCCTGCTGATGCTGTTCCTGGATTTCGTTGTTCATGACCGAGACATCAAGTGGCTCAAGTGGATTGAGATCCCATTTGCGCGCATCGGGCAGCTTGGACAGGTCCCGGTGGTGGCCACCGCGATCGCGCTGGTTCTGGTCGGCACGCAGTTGACCCACTCCACCGAGGAGTGCGCGACGGTGCTGACGGCCGGGCTGCTCGGCCTGGTTACGTATCTGATCGTCAACGGTTTGAGCCAGGCATTTCGCCCGCAGGAGGTCGCCGGCGACGAGGCCTCCGCGCCGGCCCTGGCGGTGGGCAAGGCCGGCTTGACGCTGTTTGTCTACCTCGAGGTACTGGACGCGGCGTTTTCGTTCGACGGGGTTACCGGCGCCTTTGCGATCACGTCGGACCCCATCGTCATCGCCCTGGGTCTGGGGTTGATCGGCTCGATGTTCGTCCGGTCGATCACGATCTACCTGGTCCAGCAGCAGACGTTGGACCGTTACGTATACCTGGAACACGGCGCGCACTGGGCGATCGGCGCACTGGCGGTGATCATGCTGCTGTCCATCGAGGAGCACTACCGGATTCCTGAAATCGCCACCGCCTCGGTGGGCGTGGTCTTCATCGGGGCGGCCTTCGGGTGGAGCGTGCTGCGCAACCGGCGCGACGCCGAGCCTTCCTGAGCCTTCCGGCTATGCCTCGATTTGTCCGGCGACGAGTCGACGCCGGCTTGGGGGCTAAAAGTCGGGCACTTCGTCCACCACGCCCAACAGAGCCTGGCCGGCCTCACGAAAGCGCGCCCGATGAAAGGAAACATGCTGGCTCATGACGTTGACGTCGCGCCAGCACCGTTGGATCACCGAATCTGCCTTGGCTGCCGACGCTCCGCCGACTTCGAAGGCAACGTTGACCGCGTTAACGGCACTGCGCATTGCGTGCTGAGCAGCCAGCGCGAAATCAATGCGACGATCCAGTGGTGCATCGCAGACCTGGACGACTTTCCAGATTCGTTCGAGGCTTTCCAGTACGAAGCTGCGGCTGGCCCGCAACGAGGCCTCTGCCTCGGCGAGCCTCACCTGCATATCTGGATCCTCGGCCAGAAGCATGCCCTCTCGAGTCTTCCGGCGACATAGGGTGTTGAGCTCATCGAGGGCGCGCCGGGCCACGCCGAGCGGGATTCCAGTCAACATTGCTGTCCCCATGAAGAATGGCATCCGGTAAAGGCGGCCTTCGACTCGCGGCGGCCCGACGAATGGCGCTAGCGTCTGCGCGTTTGGGACGAACACATCCTGAGCAGTGATGTCATGGGTGCCTGAACCACGCATTCCCGCAGCGCCCAGCCAGGTGGTCTCGATTCTCACGTCGGCGGCGTCGAGCACCGCCCACCGGAATGCCGGACCGCCCGATGTGTGTTGGACCTCCCCATCGGGTCCTATGACGGCGAAGCCGACAACAAAGAGCGATGCATGCGGCGACCCGGTCACGTAGTGCCAGCGTCCAGACAGTCGGTACCCACCGGGCACCTCGACACCGTCGCCGCTCGGGGCGAGCATGGATGCTACGGGCTGACCAGCGCGACCCGCCAACAACTTGGCTGCGACGGCCTGATCTAGCCAGGCGAAAATAAACGAGCTGTTTCCAATTGCTACCGCCCACGCTGTGGAACCATCACCCCACGCCAACGTCTCGGTCGCCACTAGGGTTGCGACCGGGTCGAGTTCGAGTCCCCCAAGACTGCGCGGAAGAGCCAGGCGGAAGAACCCTTGAGCAACCAGGACATCGATCACGTCACCAGGCAGCGTCGCGGCGGCGGCCGCCTCCGCGGCTCGCTCGTCGATCCAAGGAATGAGTGCCGCAGCCTTTACTGACAAGTCCGCTGCGTGGAGAAACTTCCCATTGCGGTGCACGTCGGATCCTGTCATGTCTAGCCCTCCTTTCAACAGCACGGCGAGCATTGGCTCGCCCGCCGATCACCGAATCAGTCGCTGCTTCCTCGGTCAATCAGGTTGGTCTGCTCGTGATTTGGAGCGCTTTGATGCTTCACGTGACTAACCACAACTCCGTGAAGCCCCACGTCGACCACGTTGCGCCCAATTTCATTCGCGATCCGGTCTGGGCCTCCGGCGGTAGTCCGAGATTGATATTCACGCGACAGACCGTACGCCCTTGTGCCCTAGCGGGCACCTTGCATCAACCTCGCCCGCCTGCTCCTCGGACGCGAGGAGCGCATCGCCGCCCATCGCCATTATGAAGCCAATTTGATTGCACCATAGCTTGATTCGACTCCGTGACGAAGCCCCAAAGGTGTCTCAACCAGTTAGGAAGACCACACCAAATTCTTTGGGATGGTCAAGTCGGGCGAATGTCAACCGTGTCCCTTTCAACCGTTTGACACTGGCGCAGTGTCGCCACGGCTCGTCAATCCTCGAGGCTGCGGTTGACACTGAAATCCGGATCGGCGGTGGTGGCTTTCGCTGAAGCGGTTTTCAGTTACAAATTTTCGAATGCCAGCGACCATGTCACAACGCCGTCGGTAGCATCGCCTATGCGTACTCTTGGCGCTCCAAGCTTGTCTGAGCCGAAGCCTCCGAGCGCGCCGTAATCGACTACTGTTCAAGGGATTTACGTTCCTCGCTTTGCGCCACGCAAACAAATTGCTGCATTGCGAGCTATCGGCGCAACGATATGGAAATAACGCAGAGGATCGGACGGTTATTGGTCTGATGAGACGAAGTACGGTGCGCAGGGCACTTCAGCGCGGCGCAAGCCCGCGCAAAACCCCTGCCGACACCAACACCAACACGATGAGTGTGATCGCCAACAGTCTGCTGCAGAGGTGCCTCGATCGATCCGAACGCGTCCGCGCAACCGGGCGACAGCAACCCGGGGGCGGTGATGTGGGGCGCGCGAGCTTGATGGCTTTCGGGGACTACCTGCAATTCCAAGCTGAAGACCAGAACTGGTTGCGCAGAGAGTACTGACCGGCAATTGCCTGAGCGTGTCTCACACCCTTGTGTTTTCGACTTCTGTTCGGGGCCAACGGATTGCTCAAAGAAACACGCTGCTGCCGCTCACGTCCATGGCTCACATTTGTCCCCGGACAGGTTGTCCGCACTTATGCCGGCCTCGAATAAACGAATGTTTGACAAATAACCGGTGAACTCCATCGACAGTCAAAAAACTCCGATATGTGTCACCGGCAATCGGGCCAACGTCGAGATAATCAACATGTAAATCACTGTGGGACAGCATAATTCGTATCAATCTCCGCGGGACTCGGACTATTGTACCGACGGTGCATCTTGGTCAAACCGCAACGTGCGCCCGCGCAAGAAGTCACTGGCCGGCGCCGCCGATGCCATATACGGTGGTGTGTAAACGGTGACGTGTTTATTGGATACCGCAGGGCGACAGGCAGGTTGGTCGTGAAGGAAGACTCGATGCCGGTCTCAGCGTTCACTAAACGCGACAGATTGGAGTCACTTCGGTGGACATCGAAAGCGATAGCGACAGCTACACAAGAATCTACCGGTTGGTCATGGCAGCGTGGGGAAGCCAAGCGATACGTTGTTTGGCCAGCCTGTCTATCGCCGAGCACCTTGAGAAGGCGGCCTTGAGTGCTCAGCAGATAGCCGAACGCGAGTCGGTTGACCCGGCTATGCTCTTTCGGCTCTTGCGGGCCGGTGCGGCAATGGGATTGGTCCGCTACCACGTTACTACCGATACATTTTCGACGACACCGGCGCTTCGTGTGCTCCATCAGGATGCTTCCAAGTCGCTCAAACACTATGTGCAAGCCGCTATGGGACAAGCCTTCTGGCTTCCCGGCTTTCGTCTGCCTCAGGCCGTCGCACAAGGCCGTACCCAGACAGCAGATGCGCTCGGTCAAGATCTGTGGGAACACTACGCGTCGCACCCCGATGAGAGACGGATATTCACCGAAGCGATGACCGAGTTGTCGACACCTGTCATCCGCGAGGCTGTTTCCGTCATCGATCCGGGGTCAGCGAAGTACGCGCTCGACATTGGAGGGGCGAACGGAATTTTCGTGAGTGAGTTGGTGGAGCAAAACCCTCAGCTGACGGGAGCCGTTTTTGATCTCGCTCACGTGATTCCGGGGGCGGTGGAAGAAGCCAAGCGCCGAGGGCTTGGACAGCAGGTCTCGGGGATCGCCGGCGATTTCTTCGAGTCGGTGCCGAGCGCCGATATGTACCTTCTCAAGTTCATCTTGCATGACTGGGACGACCAAAGATGCGTAACCTTGCTCACCAACATTCGGAGCGCAATGAATCCGGGCGCCAAGCTCTTCATCGTTGAGATGCTCCTCGAAAATGATTCTGCGACAATCGATGCCGCACTGATGGATCTAGTGATGCTCTTTGGTCTCGGTGGTAAAGAGCGCGGCATGTCTGAGTTCGAGGACCTGTTCGAACAAGCCGGGATGCGTGTCAGTAGTGTCAAGCCGCTACACGGTGGCTACCACGTTATCGAGACCGTCGCGAAGTAGCGCGACATGTTAGCCGCTAGACACAGCCCGGACGTCTGAAACCACCGCGTTTACTAGGGTCCCCAAACGAACTTCACCACGGCGTCAGTGAAGTCCCAGGGCTGTTCCAGGTGGCCGAAGTGACCGCTGTTATGAAGTTCGCGCAACTGCGAACCACCTATGGCGGCGCGCATCTCTCTGGACCAGCGCGGCGGGCAGACGAAGTCGAAATCACCACAGATGAGCAACGTGGGAGCTGTTATGGCACCGAGGCGGCCCCTTGCCGACCATGGCTTGCTCTTTCTGTTGGGATCCCAAGTCATCTGGAGCCTGGGCAGACTGGACTGAGCCAAGGTTTGCCGATAGTCGGCGAAATAGGCGGGGAAGACGTCAGCGAGAAACTTGTCATCAGCGTGTGGTTCGCCGCCGCCCGTGGCGTGCCATGCGCGGGCCGCTTTGATAGCTTCGGGTCGCTCGGGCCACCGCTGCGCAAAGGCTGCCATCTGGCGAAATGCCTCATCCCACAGCTCGTCGTTGTACACCGGTGCGGCGTCATAAGCTATGACTCCGCCGAGACGCCCCGGATTCTGCATCGCCAGTTCCAACGCAACCATGCCACCGTGAGAATGTCCGAGAATCAACGGCTGCGGCACCATGAGGTGATTTACAAAGGCCTCGAGATAGCTTGCGTAAGTGGCCATGTCGTACTCGCCACCCGGTAGCAAGTCACTCTCGCCGGTGCCGATTGGGTCGAGGTAAACCATGGTGAGATACCCCGCAAGTAGCGGCATACGCAGATACCCTGAACTGATCCCGGGACCACCCGAGTGCACTACGCACACCGGGCCACTGCCCGCAACTTCGTAGGAAAGTTTGACGCCGTTGATGGAAGTCGTGTGCCAACCTTGAGCTAGTGGACCGTCGCGCCGCATCTAACGTAACCCCCCGCCGTGGAATGGTCTGATTCTCGGCCACTTAGCGAGATGTGTGCAAGTCCTTACTACCAACAGTGGCGTAGGCCATATCGTCGAGACAACTTTGGGCCGACCGCTTCGGTCTTGCCGTTCTGTTCTCTTGCAGCAAAAGAACATACGACTCTCACATGATTCAATAAATGTGTTTTCGCATCAGCTGACAACTCGTCGATGCGACTGTGCCGGCACCTGACTTAGCAACTCATTTGCCGCGGGCCACGACCAACTTGGAATTCCGCGATGTTGGAGATCGGTGACGAATGCTCCTACCAGCGTGTCGGAGGGTGTGGCGACCATTGCGACGACGTCACCTTTGACCACCGGGCGCAGGCGCCGCACGACCCCGATCGGTCGTGGCGCCAGGGCAGATACCGGGACGATGGCCACACCGAGGCCCGCGGCGGCAAGGTGCGCAGCTGTGCGCGGACTACGGGTCCGCACGGCCGGTTTCAAAACGACTTTGTGAAAGGCAGTAAATTGATCGATCCACGCTGCCATCGCGTTCGCGGGGTCGTAGTGGACAAACGCCTCGTCGACGAATGCCTGTATCGGTACCTCGGCCATGGCAGTGAACCGGTGTCCGGCAGGAGCTACGACTGCCATCTCCTGCTGTCCGATGACTGCGACGTGTGCATCTGTTTGAGCCGGCCGAGACCCCACGGCAACATCCGTTCCTCCCGTCTCGAGGACTTTGGCCATGACGTCAGTGCTGGTGTACTCTGATAGTTCGAGGCTTACCTCTGGGCGCTGAGACGCCCAGAGGCGCAACGTGGGTGCCAACAACCACCCCGTCATCGTCTCAACACAAGAGATACGCAGTCGGCCAGCTTGACCACTGCCAACACGCTGGCCAACTTCGACCACCCGCTCGGATGCCCGCACCGCAAGGCGTGCTTGCTCGGCGGCGGCGCGGCCGGCCGCGGTCACGCGTACCCCACGCCACAGCCGCTCAACCAGTGGAACTCCCAATTCTCGCTCCAGGGCAGCAATGTGATGCGACATCGCTGGCTGCGACATATACATCGCGGCAGCGCCTTTACTCATTGAGCCGTGCTCCACAAGAGCCACTAAGCACTCCAAAGCGCGCAACGTTGGCATTCTTCAAATGTAGCTCATGGTTTTGCAGATGCATGGTGAAAACCCCTCTCCCGCAATGGTTATAAGCAAAGACAGGTATATCGACAGGTATGGCTTGGGGTAATTGCACCGGTGTGCGAAGTGGGTAATGCCGCGATGCTGTTCATTTCAAAACGTAAATCAGGTACTTGCACGGATGGGATACCGCTTTGATCGACGCTTCCGTGGATGCGGCTGCAAGGCCTGACGTGCTATTGGTTCCCGGCGCTTGGCATGGCCGCTGGTCGTGGCACAAAGTACAACCCGCACTTGCTGCCCGCGGCTGGCGGACACACGTCGCCGAACTCCCCAGCACCAGTGGATTTGGGTCGTCGCGGAAGGGCCTGTATGACGACGCTGCCGTCATCCGCAGGCGCATCGAACAGATCGGCGGTCCCGTGGTCGTTGTTGCTCACTCCTATGGCGGCGCGGCGGTCTCGCAGGGAGCGGCACACATGCAACAGGTGCGGCATCTGGTTTATCTCGCAGCCTTCGCACTCGACATTGGCGAGTCGGTCCTGGGGCTGGCTTCCGGTCGGGTGCCGGAGTGGTGGGTGATCGATGGCGAGGTGGTCTCCCCGGGTAAGCCCCACGAGATTCTTTATGAAGATGTCCCTGCAGCTGAGGTTCGCATAGCTCTGACCAAACTCCGACCCATTAGTTTCATGAGCTTTCAGCAGCCCTTGACCGCGTCCGCGTGGCACACGGCGCCCAGCACCTACATTGTTTGTCAAAGGGATCGTGCCGTTCCGGTCCGGCTGCAGGAAGCTCTCGCTGCGCGCGCAACTCATGTGCGCAGACTGCCTACCGGTCATTCGCCCTTCCTTGCGGCCCCAGGCCAACTGACGGAGCTAATCATCGAGGCTGCGTCAAAGACGTAACCGGTGTGCGCCTGAGCAAAACTGCTCACAGCACCCCGTCGGCCCCGCTGTCATCCGCAACGAAAGCCAGCAAAGCAGACGTGATTGAGATCGGAGCTAAAGTGTGCGAGCGCCAAGCGGAACAGGCCGCTACGTGTGCGACCTAATATTGCATTTGTGAGCGAGGTCGTGGGCTATCGGCGCGGAATACCCGTTGATCCTCCGCTGAACCGCTTCGTGGGACGCCGGCAGGACATGGCTGCTGCGCAGCGAAGCTTGTCGACCACCCGGTTGCTGACCTTCACCGGATTCGGTGGTGTGGGCAAAACCCGGCTGGCGCTGGAGGTGGCCTACCGTGCCCGTGACCGCTACGCCGATGGGGCGTGGCTGCTATGCCTCGCTGAGCTAAGCGTCGGGGCCGATATCGCTGAGGTGGAGTCGGCGCTCGTCAGCGTCCTAGGTATCAGCGACCAGTCGGCGATCGGTCCGCGAGAAAAGCTGCTCACGTTTTTAGGACCTCGCACACTGCTTCTAGTGCTGGACAACTGCGAGCACGTCCTAGCCTCGGTGCGCGACATTCTGCCGGTTCTGCTGCGCGGAGCTCCGGGTCTTCGTGTCGTTGCCACCAGCCGAGAGCCCCTCGACGTAGCGGGTGAAATGCTGCGGCCGGTGCTCCCACTGAGCGTGCCAGAACCGGGCACGCCAGCCGAGCAGCTCATCGTCGACGGGTCGGTGAGCCTGCTCGCCGAGCGGGCCAGCGCAGTCGATCCCGGCTTTGAGCTCACCGATGCCAATGCTGCGGCAACAGTTCAACTCTGCCGGCTCACGGAGGGTTTGCCGCTAGCGATCGAGCTTGCTGCGGCCAAGCTACGGTCGCTCACGGTCGAGCAGGTCGTCGAAAGATTCGGCCGCCGGCTGACGTCATTGACGGCCTCGACGACACCGACTACCGATCGGCACCGATCGCTACGGTCCATGGTCAATTGGAGTTACGACCTGTGTCCGAAAAGTGCGCAGGTGTTGTGGCGCCGACTATCGGTCTTCGCCGCCACCTTCGACCTTGAACTCGCGGAGTCGGTTTGTGCCTTCGGTGCACTGCAACAAGACGACGTCATGGACGCTGTCGAGCGCCTCGTCGCGCAATCGATCCTATCGACTTGCCGCGGCGCCGGCGTGATGCGTTACCGTCTCCCAGCGGCGATTCGTGAGGTGGCTAGCGATCTCGCGGACGAGGCCGATGAGACAGCTGAGCTCCAGCGCAGACACCGAGACGCAATGCTTGGGCGCGCATGCGAAGTGTTGCAGCGATGGTGTGGCCCAGATCAAGACGTCCTTATCGAACAGATGAGCCTCGACCACGCCGAATACGTCGCGGCGTTGCAGTGGAGCCTAGAGACCGCCGGAGAGGAGCAGACCGGGCTGCGGCTTTTGGCATCGTTGCGCTACCACTACCTCGTTGGCGGGCGCCTCGCCGAGGGGCGGGTACGCCTCGAGGCGGCCCTGGCCACCGTCGCCGAGCGTTCAGCGATACGGGCCGAGTGCCTGTGGGTAACTGCCTGGATAGCGCTCCTGCAAGGTGATCATCAAAGGGGTGCGCAATTATTGGACGAGCTTGCGGGTCTGGCGCATGAATTCGACAGCCCGCAACTCGTTGTGCATCTGCACCACTGGAACGCGCTGCTAGCGATGTTCAGCGGCGACCTGGAAGCCGCGAAACGCGACTTTCAGATCGCGCTCGTCGGTCACCGTGCCCACGAAAATCCTTATCTGGAAATTACCGCTCGGTACATGCTCGCCAATGCGCTTGCGTTCAGTTCCGAAGCCAAGCGCGCACTCGACATGAGCACGGAAACCGCGGCGATGTGTGAGCAATATGGCGAGCGAAATGCGCGTGCGTACACCGACTGGGCCTGCGGAGTTGCCTACTGGACGCTTGGCCAGCCGGACGAAGCGGAACGCTCTGCCTGGCAAGTATTGAAGTCGCAGCGCACGATGGGCGACGGCATCGCCGCCGCCCTCGCGACCACATTGTGTTCGTGGATTGCCAACATTCGCAACCAACATGAACGCGCCGTCGACCTGTCGAAAGCAGCGCAACAGATTTGGCAATCGCGCGGCACATCCCTCGAAGCGTTCGGGCCGCACCTGTCCGCATTCGCCCGAGAGTACGGTCCATCGTCAACCGATCTCGCGCACACCGACAAGAGCCGCCTCACGCAGAAGCTCCACGGACTCGACGATGTCATCGACTTGGTGCTGGGCTCCGGTACCAGCAGCGGCCGCGGTGTCCGAAAAGACGAAACACCGCTCACTAGAAGAGAACTCGAAGTCGCCGCGCTGATTGAGAGTGGCCTTTCCAACCGGGAGATCGCTCAGCGACTGGTTATCGCTAAACGCACAGCCGATGGCCATGTCGAACGCATCTTGGCAAAGCTGGGTTTCAGCTCACGATCTCAAGTTGCCGCATGGATGGCGCGGCGCGCATCCTGATCGGGGAGCCAACGAGGATAAGAACAACCTCGACTCGCAATTCGCGACACAGCCGGTGCGGGACTCGCGGCGCCGACGGCGGCCCGGGGAAGTGATGTGTCCGCGGACGGTTCACACGTGCCGGTCAGCTTCCACTTGTCGCCAGGGACACGGCTGGCCAGTCGTTGTCGACATGGGCCAAAACGTTGAAGTAGTTGGTCAAAACGTTCAGCGCGAGATTGGCTACCACCTCGCCGATTTCCTCCTCGGTTACCCCGGCCGCACGTGCGGTCTCCAGGTCGACTTCTTTCACATCTCCGGCGGCTCGCACGATGTCGTTGGACAGCTTCAGTAATGCCGCTACGTGCGGGTCATTCGACTCGCCCCGGCGGGCTATCTCGAGTTCGTCGGTGGCTACGTGGGCGATGTTGGCCCCGATGTAGGTGTGCGCGGACAGGCAGTACTGGCAGCCGTTGAGCTGCGCCGTGGTGATCGCGAGGCGCTCGCGCACACCGGCCGACAACGTGCCGCCCGACACGGCATTTGATAGAGCCAGATAACTGTGCAGCAGCGCGGGGCTGTTGGCCATGACTTTCGTCATGTTCGGCGTGAGGCCCAACGACTTTTGTACCTGCGCAAGTAGTTCGGCGGCCTTGCCCGTGGCAGCGCCGGGCTCGACTGGGGTGAAGTGGGTCATCTTTTTCCTTTCGGCCGATCCAGTTATAACGGATCTAGTTAGTAGATTCCGTTAGGATTTGTACCATCCCTACCTAACGGATACAAGCCCGCCGACCCGTGATACGATTGACCATGTGACTCGCTCCGCTCCCGCTTGGGTACTGCCTGGTGAGCCCGCCGCTGTGCGATTCATGAATACGATCTGGGCCGACACCAGCGGTTCGCACGACGACCTAACTACACCGAGTGCCTTGCGCGAGTGGATCGCCGTCGTAGCGGAACGGGATGCAAAGTCCTTCGGACGTATTGGCGTCCGCGACGTTGTCGAGGCCAGGCTGCTGCGCGACGCGGTGCGGCGACTGGCAGCCTTCTGCACCCAGGATGACCGTGCCGCCGCACAATCGATAGTCGACAACATCGATGACGCGATTAGCTCTGTCAACGCCGCGGTCAGCCATCGCCCCGCTGCCTGGATCGCGCTGCGCGGCGACCAACTTCAGCGCGAAAGACCCACGCAGGCATCGCCCATCCGCACCGCTCTTGCCGAACTGGCGCACGATGCAATTGATCTGCTGACCGGACCAACGTCGGCGACACTGCGGGCATGCCACGCCCCTGGTTGCGTGCTGTACTTTGTCAAGACTCATCCCCGCCGGGAGTGGTGCTCAGAAGCCTGCGGGAACCGCGTCCGAGCGGCGCGACACTACCAACGCAGCAAGGCCTACCGCTCGAGGTGACGTGATCGGCGTCCTGCCAACGTTTTTTATTCACGGCAGTAAGGAATTGTTGTAAGACCACCAGGGCGAGTAGTCTCGAGCTGTCTGTTAAAAGCGTTGAAGGGGAGGTAATTACGGCGTCAGGACAGCATCCGAGCACCGATTTTCACTCCGGCAAGGGTCGCAACACACCCGGTGATGTTTGGGTTAGGGTGACGTCACCACAGCGGAAAGGAACCACAGCGCGATGAACTTCTGTGCGAGCTCGTTGAGCGGATGGCCGCCGGGGTGTGGTTCGTGGCGCCCCCTGTGTCCGGCTCGTCTCGTTCTCACTTCCTGCTCGCCTTGAGCTTTGCGGCGCATATAGCGTCGGCCAGTGTCCAGAACGACAGACCCAACAGCGGAACATCTTTGAGTAAAAACTCGCCAGTGAGCGAAATCGCTGGAAAACCACCGCCGGCCGATTCACCCACACCGGGAGTGGTGAACAGAAAGCTGATCGTCGCCACGAAGAGCAGGATCGCCAGCAGACTGCCTCCGATGGAGAGTGCCGGGGCTAGCGGCTTGATCGCCAGGAGCGCAGCCGCGCTAACCTCAACGACACCCAGTAGCACCGAAAACGTGTATACGGGAAAGATGCCGTACAACCAGCCCATGAATGGACTGTTGGCTACCAATGGTTGGATTTGGTGAGCCTCGAAATTCATGAACTTCAGCGCGCCGATCCAGCCGATGACGACTACCAGACCGTATCGGCTTAGGACGCTGGCAATCCCATAGATTATGGTCACCTTCACGATCTCGCTGGCTCTTGCCGAGTTCTTCAACACGATCATCATGGACTTCTTCCCGTGATAGATACCTCGTGGCGGTACACCTTTCACACCAAGACACTAGAGGGTCGGCTCTCCATTTCTGATTGTCATGCGAGTATTTGATGCCAGCGATAAGTCAGGTGAATGCCATCGACCGGTGCTGGAAGCGATCGCACCAGGAATTTGACGTCGTTGCATGCAAAATTGGCCGCGTGACTTCAAAAATATTGGCTACTAGCGTGATTGGAGTGATGCCCCTAACACACCATTGGTGGACAACGGGTCTTATGCTGAGAAACAGGGGCGGGTCAATACGCCGATCGGCTGTCGCCACCTTTTGAGAAGTCCGGCCGTGCTTGCCGCCCCGGTCATTTCGGTCAGCACGAGAGGAGTTCCAGGTGTTGAAAATTCAGGATCGCGCTGCCAAGGTGCTTACCGATCCGACTGCTTACGCCGATGAGCCACGACTGCATTCGTCGCTAGCGCATCTAAGGGCCAATGCACCGGTGTCGTTTGTCGACGATCCGCCGTACCGGCCATTCTGGGCAATCACCAAGCACGCCGACATCACGGAAATCGAACGCAACAACGCATTGTGGATCAACGCGCCGCGGGTGGCGCTATTCCCGACCGATGACGAGGGCACGAACCGAGAGCGCCCTGAGAGCGGCGGTGGCTTGCCCGTCCTCCCCGCTATGGACGGTCAACGCTACCGGCAGGTCAGGGCTATCGGTGTGGATTGGTTCCAGCCCAAGGCCATGAGAGCTCTCAAGCACAGGGTCGATGATCTTGCGAGACGGTACGTCGAAAAGATGAGGGACAGTACTGACTGCGACTTTGTCACCGAAATCGCTGTGAAGTTCCCGCTATACATCATCCTGTCGCTACTTGGTCTCCCCGAAAGCGACTTCCCGTACCTGCGCAAGCTTACTCAGGAGCTATTCGGGCGAGACGACAAAGAGTTGCAGCGCAGCGGCTCGAGCGTGGGCTATGCGGATGCAATTGCCGACATGCTCACCTACTTTTCTGCGCTCACTACTGACCGTCGCGCCCGCCCTGCCGACGACCTCGCGTCCGCAATTGCCAACGCCCGTATCGACGGCAAGCATCTATCAGACGCCGAGACCATCGCCTACTACCTCCTCATCGCGACCGCCGGGCACGACACCACTAGCGCCGCGATCTCAGGCGGCCTCTGGGCGCTCGTTGAACGCCCCTCAGAATTGGGGCGGCTGCAGGACAATCCCAGCCTGATGACCACCGCTGTCGAGGAGATACTACGTTGGACGACACCGACAAAGCATTTTATGCGTACCGCCGTCGCGGACACCAGAGTGCGCGGTGTGCCTATCGCTGCGGGTGAATCGGTCTGCCTTGCCTATGCATCCGGCAACCGCGACGAAGAGGCTTTCGTCGAACCATTCCGCTTCGATATCACCCGAAAACCGAACAGACACCTCACTTTTGGCCACGGCGTTCACTTCTGCCTTGGTGCTGCCCTGGCCCGAATGGAAATCAACAGCTTCCTCACCGAGCTAGTCACTAAGGTCGACACAATCGAACTTGCCGGCGCTCCGATCCTTTCCGATACCGTGTTCGTGGGTGGCCTCAAACACCTCCCGATCCGATACAGGCTGAGATAGCCCTCGCCATCAGTGCCGTGGAAATCGATGACGAGCTTGGCTGAGCCCAAGGACTTGCATCAGCTTCCGAGGATGAAGTCCGAAGTGTCGATGTGGCGGGCGCGCTGCCAGTATTCGAAGGTGGTCAGAGGCCAGTTCTGAGTCGACCGGCCGGCGCTGTTCTTGTACCAAGACCTAACAGTGGAAAATCCCCAAGCCCGGCGACCGCTGGCCTCATCAACGCGGTGCTGGTAGGCGGCCAAGGCTGATTCACGCACCTCCAACGACGAACTGTCGCTCTCGAGCAGCAGTCTGACCGCATCAACGACGAAGCGGACTGCGCACTCGGACATGAAAATGCCGAAACACCATGCACCACAATGCCGGTGTTGGGGCCGTAGAGCATGAAGAAGTTCGGGAATCCCGGTACGCAGCTGCCGAGGTACGCAGTTGCGTTGTCGCCGAACCACCGAGTTCGCAAATCCTCGCCAGGACTCTCCCGACAGAAGTTCTTTCTCTGGCAGGTCTAGCACGATCCATTCCTCCTCGATGGCAGTGAGTGAGTTGCTTGGGTTTTGAAGCGTGCGTCCGCGGAAGCATCGGGCCTCCTGATTGATCCCCGTCAGCGTGCGGACATTGCCGTGCGGGAATGACGCTTGTATTCGACAGTTTTGGCGCGCAAACGCTTAGCAGATCGCGACGTAAGAGCCGCGCCGCTCTTTAAACAATGGTTAGCGGTGAGTGTGGGTCGCGAACGGAGCTTCGCCAGCCAACAATCAAGGGCCAAGCCCGAGAAGCCGGTAGTCACTCAACGCGCGGTTACCGCAACCGGCAGCGATTCGAAACCTCGCACGCCATTGTTCAGTTGGCGTACAGCGGATCCAGAGATTTCGATTGTATTCACGCGTTCCGCCAGTGCAGTCAACACAGACTCGGCTTCAAGCCGCGCGAGCACTTGCCCGACGCAGCCGTGAATGCCGACACCGAAGCTCAGGTGTCCCGCCGCATTCCGCATGACATCAAACTTTTCAGGCTCATCCCAGCGCCGTGGGTCGCGGTTGGCGGCTCCGACCAACAACAGGATCTTAGTTCCGACCGAGATCGATACGCCGCCGATTTCGACGTCGCACGTCGTTGTTCTGAAGAAGGCCTGCGCCGGCGAATCGAAACGAAGGGTCTCCTCGAATGCGGAACGTGCAAGAGAGGGGTTCGCGCACAGCAGATTCCACTGTTCAGGGCGCTGTGCCAGGCAGTGCACAGCATTACCTATACCGAACACAGTAGTGTCCACGCCGGCGGACAGTAGAGACCGAACGATGCGGTTCGCGTCATCTTCCGAATAGCCTTCGACTGAAGCCAAGTCATGGATCTGTGCACCTAACCCCCCTGGGGCCAGGTGATCGCGGGTGCATTGGGCAGCGATCCAAGCGGAGACCTCGCCAGCGTTGGCCATTGCACGTTCGAAGTGACGATTACGCGGCCCTAGTCCGTTGAAAACCAATGCTCCATGGGCGATCAGGTGCTCCCGGCCAGACTGCGGTAGCCCGACCAGATCCGGAAATACCTGCAAAACAAAAGCCTGGGCAAGGTCGGTCATCACATCGAAGCGGCCGCGCGTGAGGAGCTTGTCAACCATGCCCCGGGCGCTGTCGAGAAAGTCTGACTTGAGTTTCCGCACGACACTCGGAGTCAGAACGCGAGTCACCACTCGGCGGGCTTTCGCATGGTCGGGATCATCGGCCTCTAGAAGTAGGCTGGGAGGTCTCCAAGGTTCTTCTTTACGCAAATCGGCGAGCCCTACACCAGATGATGAGCAGAACGCGTCAGGGTTCTTGAGGGCTTCGGCCACGGAATCATGGCGTGCCAGCGCCCAAATCCCATAGCTTGACAGCCAAATTGAGTGACCGGATGCGCGTAGCTTCTGGTAACCGGGATAGGGATCTGTTAGGAACTCATCGCTGAACGGATCGATATCACTCACTGAAGAAGGTTGCGTGCCGGGCGTTGCTGTCATTGGACTACCCATCATCTGTACTCGTGTGGCGTGACTACCGCCGGTCGTCACTTCCCGACTATGCCGACGCCCCAGAGGCGTACGCAACGGCTATAAAAACCTATACCGATCTAGATAAAATTTCGTTAAGCATGTCCAAAAGTGCGTCGTGCTTGGCGATCGCTACGCGAACTACGCAGGGTTGCAATATGATTAGAGATCGACAGGTATGTCCTTTTCAGGACAGATCCACCTTGGCTCCGGCGCCGACGGCTTGCGACCCGCGCCAAAAGTATTGCAGAGTCTCGGAGTTCCCCCGTGCGAGAATAATCGGCGCATCGATTGGATGCTTTTGTTCAAGCGCGGCATGGCATTCCATTGGCAGTAACAACGGTTAGAAAACTCTGATCTCAGAATGCGACCGCAGCCGGTATTCTCTGACCTGGGCGCACCGAAGAGACGTTTCCACTGCCGGGTTCGCACCTCTAGTCAGCTGGTCTGCGGAAAGCGGTCAACTCACCAGCGTGGCGAATCAGCCGAAAGGATTGCCGTGCCGTTTAGCATCGACGAGGAAATAGCAAAAGAACTGGCACCGGTAATGGAACAGATGGCGGCCGTGCTGCCGCGACAGGCTGGCGACTGGGAGACGTTAAGAGCCCTGCTTGACGGACTCTTCACTCATGCTGGCACTCTGTTTCCGCCGATCAATGGCATCGACATCGAACGCTACACAGTTCAAACTGCCGACGACAGCGAGCTGGTGCTGTCCTGGTTTACGAAGGTCGGACAACAGCCAGGGAGCGCCGCCCTGTACATACACGGAGGCGGGTACATCAGCGGCAGCGTCGAGCACTATGCACCGGCGATACGTCGCTACGTTGCCGATTCGGGCGTGCCGATTCTGGCGGTAGACTACCGATTGGCCCCCGAGCATCAGTACCCGACTCCGGTCGAGGATTGCTATGCCGCGTTGAAATGGCTCACCGCTAACGCCAAACGACTTGGAGTCGAGCCCTCTCGCATTGCAGTGATGGGCGACAGTGCCGGCGGCGGTTTGGCGGTGGGCACGGCAGCGCTGGTGCGTGATCGTGGCGAACTCGAGCTGGCCGCGCAGATCCTCATTTATCCGATGCTCAGCAGCCGCACCACAATATCGGATCCCAACATCGCACCGTTCTTAACGTGGACGCATGACGATAACGTCGACGCGTGGAAAGCGTTCCTCGGAGAGGAGGCGCACCCCTACTTCACCTTTCCCGATTCCCCGAATCCGGTGGATCTTCCTCCTGCATACATCGAAGTCGGGGAACTAGATGGTTTCCGCGACGAATGCGTCGAATACGGACAGCGGCTCCGGCGCCACGCGATCAGCGCTGAAGTGATTGTGCGACAGGGTTGCCCGCATGCCTTCGAACTCATCGCACCTGACGCCGACGTGTCGCTGCGAGCGTTCGCTGATCGAAGTCGTCGGCTCGCAGCGTTGTGATAGTCGGCATCGATGCACGGCGGCCGGCGCGGTCTGACGACCTAGATGTTGCGTCACTCACGATCGCGTCGGCGCTGGGCATCACGAATGATGTTGTTGGATAACCAGTGTGACTGCAGACTCACGCGGCAAGTATGCTCGTGGGTTCAAAGTCTTTTGAGCCCACGGACAATCTTGTTGAACGGCAGGGTCGAAGCGAGGGCTTTCGAGAAACTTCGCTGTAGCACACTGTTGTTCGCGACCGCCAGATAGCGAACCCCGCGATCGCGCCACGCTGCCGCCTGCTCGATGACTTCAGCAGGCGTGCCGCACAGCGCCCAACGTTGCACCACCGACCGCGGGACTCGAGATACAGCGGCGAGCGCGGAGTCTTCGTCCAGGGCGAACGGTAGGATGTCTTGAAGGCCGGAAAAATCCGGTCCAAAAGGATGTTCGGCACCAACCTGAGTGAACAGGTCTCCGGGGGCAGTCAACGCATAGGCTTTGACCAGATGGGACTGCATGGCTTCTTCAACATCGTCGGGGCTGCGCCCGGTAACAATCGGTGCCAACAACGCCGGAGTAAGCGCCATGGGATCTCGTCCATGATCGGAAGCGGCTGTCCGAGCGACTTCAAGACACTTTTCGTATTGCTGCGTGACGTTCGCCAGGTACGGAAACCAGGCATCGGCATAACGTCCGGTAAGCCTCAGCATGCGAGGACCGTGCGCGGCGACCCAGATCTCAGGCCATTCCCCACGGTAAGGCGGCAGGTCGAATAGCGCACTCCGAAGTGGAAAGTAGGGCGAATCACGGTTCACGAGTTCGCCAGCCGAATCCCATAGTGCCCGGATGGTTGCCAGTGCCTCCTCGAACCTTGCCACCGGTTTCGACCATTCCACTCCGTAGGGCTCGTTGCCTTCACGTTCACCCGCGCCGACTCCGAGAATCGCTCGTCCTTTGCTCAGCAGATGTAACGTAGCCGCGGCCTGCGCCGTCACCGCGGGGTTACGCCTGCCGGCGTCGGTGACGGCGACGCCCAGACGGAGCCGCCCCGGCCAGTTCCGAGCAGCGAGGTGGCCGACCATCGTCCACGGCTCCAAATTCGCATCAGTCCGCGGGATCAGCTGCGTCACGCCACAGTATTCCGGCGTCCACAGTGCCCGTGGCGCCAGACTGTTGAGATGATCCGGGATCCAAAAGGAGTCAACGCGACTGGCCGCCGCAGACAAGTAGTTTGCGCGGGTCGCTGTGCTGGCACTGGGACGCGCCGCGATGCCCGCGTCGACAATACCTACCCGGAGTCTGCTCACGATGATTTCTCCTTTATGCCGACCTTCGGTTGCGCCTACTCGAATCCATGCCTGCCATCCGCGCGGCACCGAATCGGCGCCGAATGGACTTTGGGCGCAGGGAAATGCTGCTCAGTTGGTACTAACCGTGCAGCTGGGCGCCACGACTAGCTAAGAGTGGACGCGCGTTGCCACCCTGCGGCCAGGCTAACCAATTCGATCGACACATTGTGATTCCTGCGAATTCATATTTTCTTGGCTGTTAACAACTTTCGGATACGAGACCGGATCTCGGCTCAGAAGCGGCGGGACTCGGCAACGGCGGCTCGCCAGCCGGCCGGCGCGTCAATGCAACGTAATCCATTGCGGCACCGATAGTAACCAACCCCTGACGCCGTAGGGTCTGGTGAGAGGTGGGCGCCACATCTCCGTGCCAGCTGCAGGTCTTTCGATTAGTTTTGCTTAAGCCCATTGTCATAATCTGTATGCCAGCAACATTCCCCGCCTCTTTATGGCAGGTACTCTCGAGGCAGCGGTGCAGATTGAAAGACACGATGCCGCACTATTTTTAGCAATCGCACGGAGTGTGGAGTCTTTGACGTGATTCCAATCCTCAGTGAATGGCCTTGCTGCGAAGGGAAAGTACATGGTTCCACCCTCCCGGAAATCTGTATCGAGCAACATTCGCGTCCGCTTTCTGCGGCGCGCGCACCGCGTCGTTGCCGCCGTGCGCTACACCATGGTGGGCAAATCTGGCCCAAGCCGTCGAACCGATTGTGTGAACGAAAGGTCGGGTCAGGAAATGACGACGCTGGCGCGCGAACTGCGCAAAATCTTGGAGTCCCTCCAATGCGACTGGCCGCCGTTGTGCGAAGCTCGGACAAGTCGTGAGCGATACATTGCCACCTCGATTAAGGCTGCGATTGTGATGCTTGACGTTTGCAGCGCTGCGCTCGATGAGAAGACCGAGACCGCCGTGCTGCAGGCGGCGGTGAGAGAACAAGCCCTGAATGTAGCTCTTGGTAACTATCGGCTAATCTGTAGGCTTATCGATCAAGAAGACTTCTGCGCCAAGGCATTTCGTGACCAGATAGTACACGAGGTCTCAGTCCTGACAGAACAGGGTGCGGAAATAAGCGAGATGATCGGGAGATTACTTGAATAGCCAGTTGCTGCTCCAATTTGCGTCGCACATCGAAGATCGGTCGGCCAGCCCCACTCATAGCACGAAATCAGCTACAAGTAAGCAGTATTGACGCACCGAACAGTTGCCTCCACTCCCTAGTGTCGATCGTCACGACGGGCGTCTGTGCACTGGTATCTCGCGCTGTTGCGACGGCCACCGTCCAGTGGTGGAAGGTTGAGTGTGGTGTTAAAGATGTTCTCCGGATCGTATTTTGCTTTGGCTGACCGAAGTCTTGCGTAGTCATAACCGGGGTAGATGTCGTGTGCTCGGTCGATGTCGTGGGCAGCCGTGTCGTTTGGGCAAAGCCTTGCCGTTTGGCATGCCATGACTAGGCCGAAAGTCGTTTGCGCCCAGTTAATATGCGGCTGTCCGTGCACACCAGGGAGCCAGCGGGTGAGTATGGTAATGCAGTGATCAGCAAGCCGGGCTGGAAACGCAGTCTCGCGCTCGTCAAGGTGATCCTGTGCGCCGTGCCGGTAGGTAAGCGCGATAACCGAGTCCGTGGACGGCAACGTCCTTGCAGATTCAACCAGTGATTTGATGCAGTCGTCATCCAGCCGGCCGAGGTAACCACCCTTGGTGTAGTTACATGCCCCGGCCGCCAGTACTGCATCATTCATTGTGTGCAATTCGCGATAGGGCACAACCTCAACGCCGCCGAAGACCTTCGAGGCACCCTTCCACAACTCCTCGTTGACGGCTCGGGCATCTCGGGGGTCGCCGGTCCAAACGCTGACTAAGCCGCACATTGGCCTATAGATCAGCTCCTCTGGGATCCCGGGCTCCGCAGTTGCCCGTCGCAGTAGGACCGTAGCCGTCAGGTCATTGGTGGAATTACGCATGGTTCGCTCGTAGTGCGCGATTGCGGCCGGCGCCTCATCAATGCCATACAGGGCAACCCCGAAAGCCACGGTTGTACCCAGCGGGTGCGTGGCTAGCTCAAACTCGGTCACCGCCCCGAAGTTGGTGCCAGCTCCACGTAACGCCCAGAAGAGGTCAGGTGTCGCTGCCGCACTGGCAGCAGTAATAGTGCCATCGGCCAACACCACCTCAGCAGAGATCAAGTTGTCGCAAGTAAGGCCAAACTTGCGAGTCAGCCAGCCCATTCCGCCACCGAGCGTAAGACCGCCGATCCCCGTGCTAGAAACGATTCCTACCGGCGTTGCCAGGCCGTGCGCTTGTGTCGCGCGGTCGAGATCCGCCAGGAGGCAGCCGCCCTCTGCTCGTACCGTCCCGGTGTCTGGGTGCACGGTGACGCGCTGCATCGCACTGAGGTCGACGATCAACCCGTCGTCAATCATCGATTGTCCAACGACGCTATGTCCACCGCCCCGTACCGCGAGTTCGAGACCGTGTTCACGCGCGAACCCGATAGCGGTGGCGACGTCAGCGCGGTTCACGCATCTCGCCACCGCGGCTGGGTACCGGTCAATCGTGTGGTTCCAAATACGCCGTGCGCGAGTGTATTCACGATGCTGTGGATCAATAACCTCGCCCGACAGCAGTCCATCTAGCTGCGCAACCTGCCGATCTGTCAAGCGTGCGGGCCGCCGGGCGTCCTCTCGAGTCACGTGTCCAGCACCCCATACAGCGCCACTTGCCGGGGATTCGTGCCAGAAGGTGGTGATCCCGTATCGATTTCCGCATCGACGATAGTCATGTGAGCGCCTCCCACATCTGAGCGGTTGTTCAATCCGACAAGTCAACGGGCCGAAAGGAAGCCGCATCGACGAGCTATCACACAGTGCCACCATATCGTCGTGACGCGTGGCGCGGCCAGTGATATTCGAGATATGTTGTCTTCGTTCTTAACTCGCGAATGCCTAACATGCTTGCGCCGTAGACGCCTTCGTGTATGGCGTTGAATATGAGGTAACACGAATGTATTTCGTCGCGGTCGCGGTCGCGGTCGCGGTCGCGGTCGAGGTCGCGGTCACGCTGGCGATGCCATGACATGAGTTTTCTATATCCGTGGCCGCCGAAGTTCCTATGATACAAGCCGTGTCATCCCGTTCGTACTATGAATGGTTGTGCGAGCCGAAGCGTGGTGGCGTCGATAATCCTGCGGTGGTTTCCAACGCGAGGTGATTTTCACGGCTTTCATTCGGCGGTTGCGCGTGGGCCGCACGAGAGACGACTTTAGCTGCATTGCAACACGTTACGGTCGTATTCGCCATGACAGGATGTAGGAGACTCGATGCAGTTAACACTCTGGATTTTCACCAGTGTGCTCTCGGTGACATTTGCCGCTAACGGGCTGATGAAGCAGTTTGTGCCCAAGGATCAACTCGTCGTGGCGGGCCAAGGCTGGGCGCAGGACTACAACGCGACCAGTATCCGATTGATCGGGCTCGTCGAAATTCTAGGCGCCATCGGGTTGGCCCTGCCTCCCGCAGTGCATGTCGCCCCGATCCTTACACCACTGGCCGCCATCGGCCTGGCGCTGGTGATGATCGGTGCCGCCGCATTGCACGCTCGTCGCAAAGAAGCGCGAAATATTGTGGTGAACCTGGTGCTGTTGATACTTGCGGTCATTGTCGCCTTGGGTCGCCTAGACCCGTGGTCGTTGAACACGTAGTGGCTACAAGTGTCGGGTAGCTGGGCATCGTATCGGGACACCGTGCCTAACCAGCGAGGAAGTCGGCTCCGGTGACACGGTCGCTCAATGTCGGAATTCGGTTGTGCCCCAGGGGTCCCAGCGAATACGCAGTGTGGCGCGACACCGTCAGACGTGCCGAAGACCTAGGGGCCGACGTCATCTTCTGCACCGATCAGGTTCAGCATCCTGCGGTAGGAGTGAACCGCGGTGTCGTCACCGAGTTCCACGGCTGGACCGCGCTTGCGTCATGGGGCGAAATCACCAATCGGGCGCAGATCGGAATCTTCGTGATGGGCATCGGCTATCGCAACGTGGACGAGCTTGCTGATATGGCTCGTACCATCGACAGCATCTCCTGCGGTCGGCTCATTTTCGGAATTGGCAACCACGAGCCTGGCCAGGTGGTCTCGCGCTACGGCAAGGATTACAGCCAGTATCGCCACGACACCACGACTTCACAGATGAATCGATTGGAGGCAGCACTTCAACACCTCGGGTGGAGGTTGTCTAAAAATGCTAGCCCACAAGCACATTCGATCCCAATCGCTATGTGTGGATCTGGCAGCCCGAGGATGTTGGGTCTAATCGCCCGCCACGCACAGACCTGGCATACCGCCCTCGACGTCGCGGCCTTCCGGCGCGACAGCGCCATACTTGACCAAATGACCGATGAGCTAGATGAACATCCTGGTGTCACACGCTCAGCGACCTGGACTGGGAAATCAGCCGCCGATGTCTTGCTGGCAGAAGGTGTTTCGACGTTCATCGCCGAAATCACTCCTGAATCACACCGCGACCTTGCCGTGCTCGAAGACATGATCAAGTGGCGTCAGTGCCAACTGAACGATGCAGCGAACGAAAGGTCGACTCGGCGGGATACCCAACAAGCCCGCCGGGCGAAGGTGCCAAGCACCGAGGTCACATCGCCAGGTTGCCACCCGGCCAGAAGCGTTAGTGTCCGCCTTCTTTGAACCGTGCGATCGAGCGCTCCACCTCGGCTTCGGCTTCGGAGCGACCGACCCAGTCCGCTGCCTTGACGTACTTGCCCGGCTCCAGCGCCTTGTATTGCGAGAAGAAGTGCTTGATGACGTCCAGCTCGTAGGACGCAACATCGCCGATGTCCTGGATGTGGTCCCACCTGTGGTCGCCAGCCGGAACGCACAACACCTTGTCGTCACCGCCGGCCTCGTCGACCATCTTGAACATTCCCACCGGCCGCGCCTCGACCAGCACGCCGGGGAACACCGACTCGGGAAGCAGCAGCAGCACGTCGAGCGGGTCGCCGTCCTCGCCGAGGGTGTTCTCGATGAATCCGTAGTCGGTAGGGTAGGCCATCGACGTGTACAGATAGCGGTCCAGCTTCACCCGCCCCGTTTCATGATCGACCTCGTACTTGTTCCGCTGGCCTTTCGGGATCTCAATGACCACGTCGAATTGCACTGTCTGAAGCTCCTTCGAAGAGACGTAAATCTGGGTCGACCCGGGTAGGTCGGTTGCGTCGCGCATCACCCTAGTCGAGCGAGTTGCGGCGGATTCGGCAGAATGGGACCAAAGAGTCAGGAGAGTGATGGGTCGTACTCGCTGGCGGAAATCCACCCAGGTGTTCATCGGAGTGGCCGTGCTGGCGTTCGTCGCCGCCGTGGTGGCCGCGGCCACCTTTTTCACCACGGGTGGGCACGGCACCAGCAACGCGCACGTCCCCGTACCGCCTCCGCGCGCGCCGGTTGTCAAGCCGGGAATGGTGCCCGTCGCCGACACCGCCGAGACGCCGTCGGCGGCTGGGCTGGCGGCCGTGCTGGCGCTGGTGGCTGCCGACCCCAATCTGGGCAGGCTCGGCGGCCGGGTCACCGACGCCATCATCGGAAAAGAACTGTGGCAGCTGGGCGACGACGTGCCGTTGGTGCCGGCGTCGACCAACAAGGTGCTGACCGCGGCCGCGGCACTGCTGACGCTGGATCGTCAGGCCCGCATCAGCACCCGCGTCGTGGCCGGCAGCCAAAACGCTCAGGGACCGATTGTGCTGGTGGGGGCCGGCGATCCGACGCTGTCGGCCGCACCGCCGGACGTGCCGACCTGGTACCGCGGTGCGCCGCGGATCAGCGACCTGGTGGAACAGGTTCGTCGCAGCGGCATGACGCCGACGGCAGTGCAGGTGGACACCTCGGCGTTCACCGGCCCGACGCTGGCACAGGGCTGGGATCCGACCGACATCGACAACGGCGACATCGCGCCGATCGAATCGGTGATGATCGACGCCGGCCGCATCCAGCCGAGCACCGTCAACTCGCGGCGGTCTAAGACTCCAGCGCTGGACGCGGGCCGGGAGCTGGCCAAAGCCCTCGGAATGGACCCTGCCGCGGTGACGGTCGCCGCCGCCCCGTCCGGGGCACGGCAGCTGGCGGTGGTGCAATCTGCGCCGCTGGTCCAGCGGCTCGGCGAGATGATGGACCACTCCGACAACGTGCTGGCCGAGTGCATCGCCCGTGAGGTGGCGGCGGCGATCAACCGGCCGCGCAGCTTCGCGGGTGCGGTGGACGCGGTGACCAATCGGTTGAGCACCGCACACATCGACACCACCGGTGCCGCGCTGCTGGACTCCAGCGGGCTCTCGGTCGACGATCGCCTGACGGCCAAGACGCTCGACGGCACCGTGCAGGCGGCCGCGGGGCCTGACCAGCCGTCGTTGCGGGCGCTGCTGGATCTGCTTCCAATCGCCGGTGGCAGCGGGACGCTGGCAGAGCGCTTTCTCGATCAGGCCACCAACCAGGGACCGGCCGGCTGGTTGCGAGCCAAGACCGGCTCGTTGACCGCGACGAACTCGCTGGTCGGGGTCGTCACCGACCGCAGCGGACGCGTGCTCACGTTCGCGTTCATCTCCAATTCCGCCGGCCCCAACGGGCGCAATGTAATGGACGCTTTGGCCACTCGGCTGTGGACTTGCGGGTGCGCATGACCGCGCCAACCGACTTGACCCTGGGGACCGCCGTCGACTGGCAGTTCGCTGCGACGGTCGGCGCTCGGCTGGCCCGGCCCGGCCCGCCGGCCAGCGACTACACCCGCCGTCAGGCGATCGACGAGCTGGCGAGTTCGGCGACCAAAGCCGAACCGCTGGTACGCGACGTCACGGGCCTGGCCACCGGCGGGGTGGTGCCGCCTGCGCGCATCGTCGACCGCGGCGAGTGGGTTCGCGCCGCTGCGGACTCGATGCGGGTGATGACGCACGGCACCGAGAAGCCACACGGGTTTCTCACCGGCCGGCTCACCGGCGCGCAGACGGGCGCGGTGCTGGCGTTTGTGGCATCCGGGATTCTCGGCCAGTACGACCCGTTCTTTGACGACATGCAGGGCTGCCTGCTGCTGGTATATCCGAACGTGATCGCCGTCGAGCGTCAGCTGCGGGTGGAGCCGTCCGACTTCCGGCTGTGGGTATGTCTGCACGAGGTGACGCACCGGGTGCAGTTCACCGCCAACCCATGGCTGCCCGACTACATGTCGGACGCGCTGGCGTTGTTGACCCGCGACGCCGGCGACGACGTCGGGGAAGTGGCCGGCAGGTTGGCCTCCTATGTGCGCAACCGTGGTCTTCCGGCGTCCGACGCTTCCGCGTCGGGGATTGTCGGCCTGGTGCGCGCCGTGCAGTCCGAGCCACAGCGCAACGCCCTGGATCAGCTGCTGGTGCTGGGCACGTTGCTGGAAGGGCACGCCGAGCACGTCATGGATGCCGTCGGGCCGAAGGCAGTGCCGTCGGTGGCCACCATTCGCGGCCGATTCGACGACCGCCGCCGTCGCAAGCCACCGCCACTGCAACGCTTGATGCGCGCCCTGCTGGGCCTGGACGCCAAGCTCAGCCAGTACACCCGTGGCAAGGCGTTCGTCGACCACGTGGTGGACCGGGTCGGAATGCAGCGATTCAGCACCGTCTGGACGAGCTCCGAAACGCTGCCGCTGCCCGCCGAGATCGAAGACCCTCAGCGATGGATCGACAGGATTCTGTAGGCCAGCTGCGTGCGGCTGTCGAGGCGTTCGCCAAGGACCATCTGGTCACTGGGGACCAATGGTGTGTAGCGCTATCGGGCGGACCGGACTCGCTGGCGCTCACCGCGGTCGCGGCTCCGCTGCGGCGCACCACCGCACTGATCGTGGATCACGGCCTGCAGCCCGAATCGGCCGCAGTTGCCGAAACCGCGCGCACCCAGGCCATCGCATTGGGATGTGTTGACGCACAAATAGTTTCGGTACAGGTCGGCAATGACGGCGGTCCCGAGGCCGCCGCGCGGGCGGCCCGCTACGCCGCGTTGAGCGCCTACCGTCTGGGGCCGGTGCTGCTCGCCCACACGCTCGACGATCAAGCCGAGACGGTGCTGCTCGGGCTGGGTCGCGGCTCTGGAGCGCGCTCGATGGCCGGGATGCGCCCGCATGACCCGCCGTGGGGCAGGCCGTTGTTGGGTGTCCGGCGCGCCGCGACGCATGCCGCGTGCCGTGAGCTGGGCCTGACCGCGTGGCAGGACCCGCACAACAGCGACCGCCGCTTCACCCGGACCCGGCTGCGGCACGAGGTGCTCCCGCTGCTCGAGGACGTCCTGGGCGGCGGGGTGGCCGAGGCGCTAGCGCGGACCGCGACAGCGCTGCGAGAGGACACCGAGTTCATCGATGCGCTCGCGGCGCAGGCGGCGCCCGGTGTGCGGGCGGACTCGGGACTGGCTGCCCAGGCGCTGGCTCCGTTGCCCGACCCGGTGCGGCGCCGGGTGATCCGCGGCTGGCTGCTGGCCGGCGGTGCGAGGGGGTTGACCGATAAGCAGATCCGCGGGGTGGATGCGCTGGTCACCGCCTGGCGTGGGCAGGGCGGGGTGGCCGTCGGATCCGATTTGCGCGGCGAGCGCCTGGTCGCAGGGCGCCGCGACGGCGCCCTGACCCTGCGGCGCGAGTCTATGTAAAAGGCTGCAAGATTGTCGCCGCCGTTGGTTGTTCGGCCGCTGACATGGCACGCTGTGGGCGTGGCCCAGATCTCCTCGGCGATAACGCCCGAGCAGCCCGTGGATCTGTACCCGGGGGACATCAAGTCCGTGCTGCTCACCACGGAGCAGATCCAGGCACGCACCGGCGAGCTCGGCGAGCAAATCGGCAACGACTATCGGGAGTCCATCAACGCGACCGGCCAGGATCTGCTGTTGATCACCGTGCTCAAGGGCGCCGTGATCTTTGTCACCGACCTGGCGCGCGCGATTCCGGTGCCGACGCAATTCGAATTCATGGCTGTCAGCTCGTACGGTTCCTCGACGTCCTCGTCGGGTGTGGTGCGCATCCTCAAGGACCTGGACCGCGACATCAACGATCGCGACGTGCTGATCGTCGAGGACGTCGTCGACTCCGGCCTGACGTTGTCGTGGCTGTTGCGGAACCTGAAAACTCGCCATCCCCGCTCGCTGCGGGTGTGCACGCTGCTGCGCAAGCCCGACGCGGTGCGCGCGAACGCCGAGATCGCCTATGTGGGTTTCGACATTCCCAACGACTTCGTCGTGGGCTACGGCCTGGACTACGACGAGCGCTACCGCGACCTGTCCTATATCGGCACGCTCGACCCCAGGGTCTACGAGCAGTAGCCGATCGCCACTAGTCCAGCTCCCACACCGCGTTCACCGAAAAGCTCACTGTCTGCTGGCCCGGCTCCAGCGGTACCGCGGTGGCCATGGCTTTGGGTGGCGCCGGCGGTGACCCGGCCATCGGCGAGCCGCCGGTGGCCTCCGAGATGGACAGCACCTTGCCCAGTCGCAGCCCCGCCAGCTGGGCGTACTGGTCGGCGCGGTTCTTGGCATCGTTGAACGCGCGCGCCCGTGCGTCCTTGACCAGCTGTGAGTCGTCGGCGATGGAGTAGCTGACCGAACTGATCCGGGTGGCGTCGCCGCCGGTAGTGACGATCAATGCCAGCATTCGCGATGCCGCGTCGGTCGGGTGGATCTTGACCTGGATCGCGTTGGTGGCGCGGTAGCCGGTGATCGTGGGCTCGGGACTGCCGTATTGGGGCTGCAGCGTCACCTGGGTGGTGCTGATGTCCTTGCGATCGATACCGGCGCCGACGAGGGCATTGATGACGGCTTGCTGACGGTCGTTGGTCTGGTTCATCGCCGCGGTGACATCGTGCGCGCTGAATTCGATACCGACGTCGGCGGTCAACGTGTCCGGGACACCTTGCACTTGCCCTGACCCCAGCACGGTGACCTGACGCGGATTTGCTCCCGGTGCGGGTGTCGGATTGTGGGAATCACAGGCCGATACCGTGGTCAGGGCCAAACCGGCCGCGGCCACGGCAATCGACCACCCGAGGAAACCTCGAGCGCGTTGATCGATCGCCATGCCTGGCACCCTAGCCGTTTGATGGCTCGCTACTCCAGGGGTTGCTCATCGTGTCGTCGTCGGAGTCGTCAGTCAGTTCGTGATTGCGAATCATCTTGCGCGAAAGCCAGTTCAAAACCACTGCCATGACGAACAGCTGCATGATCACCAGTGCGAGAGGAAGATTCGCGGTGATCGTGGCCCAGATCAATGCCGGTGTCGCTACCGGCGCGATCATCAATCCTGCGAGTATTCCCATTAGTTGCATTGCGCCGAAATTGTTTTGGCTGCTGTTGTCGTTCATCGGAACTCGTGCAGGCGAACGGGAAGCGCGGTCAGACCGCGCATCAGTGTGCTGTTTCGGTACTGCAGAATAATGTTGTCGTCCAAGGTGATCCGGTCAAATCTGGCGAGTAGCCGGCCGATCGCGATCTCTCCTTCGAGTCGCGCCAGCGGTGCTCCAAGGCAGTGGTGAATGCCGTGCCCGAACGCCAGGTGCGGGTTCGGGGCCCTTGTCACGTCGAGAAGATGCGGGTTGTCGAACTGGCTGCTGTCATGGTTTGCGCCGAGCAGGGCGATCAAGACGAGTTGGCCCGCGGGTATCTCGACAGCACCGAGCTGCACCGGCTCGGTGGTGAATCGCATGGTGGCGGTGTTGAGCGGGCTCTCGAACCGCAGGAACTCCTCCACCGCCGTGGGCATCAGCCATAGGTCGTCACGCAACGCCGCGAGTTGAGATGGGTTGCGCAGCAACGCGAGCACGCCGTTGCCGATGAGGTTCACCGTGGTTTCGTAGCCGGCCAGAATCAGCAGGAACGCGGTGGACAGCAGCTCGTCGGGGGACAGGCGGTCGTCGACGTCGGACGCGTGCACCAGAGCGCTGAGCAGGTCGTCGGCCGGTAGCTTGCGCTTCTGCGCGATCAACCCGGTCAACATGTCGATCAACATATTCTCGGCCACCGACAGCTCGGCGGGGTCGGTGCTGGTGAACGATGGCTCGACGTAACGGCGAAAGCGGTCGCGATCGTCGGGCGGAACGCCGAGCAACCTGCCGATGACGCCCAACGGCAACGCAACCGCATACGACTGAATCAGATCCACCAAGGCATCGCCTGCGGCGGCAATCGCCATCCGATCGAGCAAGTCGTCGGCGATCACTTCGATATCGCGTCTCATCTTTCGCACGCTGCCGGCGGTGAACGCCTTGGTCAGCAGTTTGCGCAGCCGGGTGTGGTCCGGCGGATCTTGCTGCAACATATGGCTGTTGAGTAGCGAGCGGTGCGGATCATTGTTGGTGGGTGGAAAAAACCCGTTGAGCCGCTGCCAGTCCTTGCTCAGCCGCGGGTCGGTCAACAGCGCCCGCGCCTCGGCGTAGCGGGTGACCAGCCAGGCTTGCGCCTCACCCCAGATCTGGACACTATGCGCGGGGGCTTGCGCGCGCAGCCGGCGATAGATGGGGTGCGGATCTTGGATGAATGCCCGACCAAGGCGCGGCGCGTTCTCGGTCGGCGCAGGTCCAGTGCCAATCTGGCATCCGTTCTGGCTCACATCACGAATAATGCTGCCGTTGACTCGGTGTATCCAGGACGCGTGATTCCTGGTTGTGCGACTCCCAGGCTCAGCCGACGTCGAGGCGGCGCATGCCTTCCTCCGATGGGGACCCGGGTTCGGCCCAGTACGCCACCAGCACGTGACCGGTCGCCGGCAACACCATCTGTTGGTAGTTGAGATCGAGCTTGCCCACCCGCGGATGGTTGACCAGCATCAGTCCGGCGGGTTCGTACGTGACATCGTGGCGTTCCCAGAGCTGACGGAACCGTGGGCATTGCTCGACCAACTCGTCGACCAGACTGATCAGGGCAGGGTCGGGGCGTTGGCCGTACAAGACCCGGACCAGGGCAACTGCCCACGCGGCTAGCTTCTTCCAGTTGCGGTAGAAGTTCGGCGTCTCGGGATCACGAAATAATTCCCGCATTGTGTTGGCCCCGACTCCGAAGCTGGGCAACAGGGCGTCAGCGAGGTGGTTGGTGGCCACCACGGTCAACCCGGGATCGACCACATGTGCCGCCGTCAGCGGCCAGCCGTCAATCAGTCCCCGGATTCCTGGGTGCGGGTCCCGCAATGGTTGGACCACGTCGGTGGATTGGTGGCGCATCAGGTTTCGCATGTAAGACACCGCGTCGTCATCCAATTTCAGAGCCCGGCTCAGCGCAATGAGCACCTGATCCGACGGATGCTCCTCGCGGCCTTGCTCGAGGCGCAGGTAGTAGTCGGTGCTGATGTTGGCGAGTATTGCCACTTCCTCGCGGCGCAGCCCGGCGACTCTGCGGCGCCCGCCCACGGGTAGTCCCACGTCAGCGGGTTGGACCAGGCTGCGACGGGCGCGCAGAAACTGCGCCAGTGCGGTTCCTTCGGTCACGGTGGTTAACCCGCCGAGGACTCACGTTTCAGCATCGGCTCCGTCCCGTCGCGTAGCTGATTGCCTGCCTCGTTCAGCATAGCCAAAAATTAGCTGGCAGCAGATAGTCCGGAGGCTCGGCTCCCCGGAAGCCGAGCCGAGCTGGCGCATGCTTTGGCTCCGGCGATTCGTTGACATACGCGTATCGGACCGCAGCAATTTCCGGCAGTCGGCGCGCAGGTGTGAGCGCACCCTATCAGTAATCCGCCGATCCGCGTGCGAATTCATATAAACCTCCAATCATATTGTTTTGCAAAGTCTTTCATACTAAAAACAAATGTTGCAGCGTGCCGGATCGGCAACATGAACAGTTATCGACTCGATAATGAATTGGCTAGTCTGGGGCTGTTATCCCTGGACATGTCGCGTCTAGCGTAGCCAGGCGTCTGATTCAGGAGCCGGAGTTGTCTGCTGAAAGATGGTGAAATAGAACAGCTTGTGAGGAGGAGATATGTCTTTTCTGAGGGCGCAGCCTGAAGTGCTAAATACAGTTGCCGGTGAGCTGCACAGTGTGAATGCGGCAGTGCGGGAGGGGAGTTCGGCGGCGGCAACACCAACGACGGGGGTGGTCCCGGCAGCCGCTGATGTGGTTTCGATATTGACTGCGGCACAATTTGCTTCGCACGCGCAGCTCTTTCAGCAGATCAGCGCCGAGGCTGCCGCGGTCCGAGAGCAGCTGGTGGCAACGCTGGTCGTCAGTGCCGGTTCGTATGCGGCCACCGAGCTCGCCAACGCCGCCGCGGCCGGTTAGGCGAGGAACGCCGATGCTGGATTTCGCGCAGTTACCGCCGGAGATCAATTCCACGCTGATGTATACGGGGCCCGGATCAGGGCCCCTGCTGGCCGCGGCGGCAGCCTGGGACGGGCTGGCCGCCGAGCTGTATTCCGCGGCAGCCAGCTATGCGGCGCTGATTTCCGGGCTTACCGATGGCCCCTGGCAGGGGCCATCCGCCTCGGCCATGCTGGCTGCGGCCGCCCCGCAAGTGGCGTGGCTAAGTCAGACGGCCGGGCAGGCCGAACAGGCCGGTGCCCAAGCCGCGGGGGCCGCGGGTGCCTTCGAGGCGGCGTTCGCCGAGACAGTGCCTCCGCCGGTGGTCGCGGCGAATCGGTTGTTGTTGCTGGAGTTGTTGGCGACGAACTTCCTTGGGCAGAACACCGCGGCGATTGCGGCCCTCGAAACGGAGTACGGCGAGATGTGGGCTCAAGATGCGGTCGCGATGTACGGCTACGCGGGTGCGTCCGCGGCGGCGTCCACGTTGTCGCCGCTCCAGCCCGCAACACCCAAACCTGGCGGGCCGGCCGGTCAGGCCGCTGTGGTGGCGCAAGCGGCGGGCAATAGCGCAGGTAGCCAGGGGCTCAACGCGGTGCCCCAAACCTTGTCGTCGCTGGCGGGGTCGACCAACAATGCCCGGTCGACACCCGCATTCAATCTCGGTGGCGTGAAAACCGAAGGCGCTGGGGTTCGGCTCAACGGCCACTTGGGTGATCTCTTCAGGGGTCTGACTGGGTCGCAAGTCTTGAGCGCCAGCACGCCGTTCGACGCATTCATCCGGTTGGTCTCGCCGACGCGTCTGTTTACCACCGCCTTCAGAGACGTCGAGCAGCTCGCGCAGGGCTTCGCACCCCAGGCCGCCCGGGCCGCCACCGAGGGCGTCGCCCAGGCTGCCGCGGTCGCTGCGAGAGCCATTGACGCTGCGCCGCCGATGCTTTCGGGAGTCGTGGGCAACGCCACGGGAGTAGTGGGCCATGCGGCATCCGTCGGGGGCTTGTCGGTTCCGGCGTCCTGGGGCGCCGTCAGCCCGGCGACCAACCCCGCCGTTGTGACGCTCAACGGCCTCAGTACTGCGGCGGCGGCACAGCCGGGGACCAATGCGGTCGGTGGGATGCCGCTAGCGGGCAGTGGGGCGGGGCGCAGCGTAGCGACCGCCCACTTTGCTCCTCCCCGCTACGGTTTCAAGCCGACGATCATCACTCATCCCCCCGCGGGCGGGTAAGCCCAGGGCGTCACCAGAATCTTGCACTGCCACTCGGGGTCGGCGAGGTCGTCGAAGGCCGCGCCGACCCCGTCCAGGCCCACCTCGCCGGTGATCAGCGGGCTGACATCGATCTCGCCCTCGGCCAAAGAGCGCAGTGACTCGGCGAACTCCTCGGCTCCGTAGGCCAGCGAGAACTGCACGTTGATCTCTTTGGCAATCGCGAAGAACGGATGGAAGGTGTCGGCCTCCATGCACACTCCAGCAACGACCAGGCGGGTGCCCGCCCTCGCCCGCAAGAGCACGTCGTCGATGATGCCGGGCACTCCGATCGCCTCGAAAACCACCGTTGGTTTGACGATGTCGAACGGCGAGCCCTGTGCGGCATCCAGCGTCTGATGGGCGCCCATCGCCGTAGCCAACTCACGTCGCTTGGGCGAGAAATCCGACGCCACAATGCTTTCCACGCCGCGCACCCGAAGGCACGCGATGATCGCAATGCCGATCGGGCCGCAGCCCAGCACCAGGGCGGTTTCGCCTGGCTCGATGTTCGACTTGTTGACGGCGTGCAGCCCCACCGCCATCGGCTCGGTCAGGGCGGCGTGTTTGAGGTCCAGACCGTTGGGGACGGGCAGCAGCAGCGGCGCCGACAGCAGCATCCGTTCCGCGTAGCCGCCGATGGTGTTGTTGCTGTAGACGATCGGCTGCACACCCTTGTCGGACAACAGCACCGGAATCGACGTGACGATGGAACCGGACGGATGGGTGTCGGTGTCGGGGCCGGCTTCGAGCACCTCGGCACTGAATTCGTGGCCCATGAAGATGTCGTGCTCCAGGTCGACGTCCATACCGCTGGCGCCACGCGCGACCCGCTCGGTCATCTCCAGCACCTTGCGACCGTGCGAGGCGAAATGCAAGTCGGAGCCGCAGATTCCGCAGGCCCGAATGGCGACCAGCACCTGGCCGGATTCGGGTACCGGGTCTGCGACGTCGTCGCGATAGACCATCCGGCCGTCGCGCAGCACCGAGGCGCGCATCAGGTCACCGCGCCTTCCTGCTCGCCGACGTGCTCGGTGATGGCTTTCACGACGGCCTCGCCGGCGCGGCCGATCAGTTGGTCGCGATGATCTTTGGCCCAGCCGTGCGACGCTCGCGGTGCCGCTAGCTGCCCTTTGAAGTGTGGAATCACCTTGCGGGCCATCAATTCATAGGAGTGATACGTCGCTTCGGGGGAGGCCCAGTCGTGACCGAGCATCAGCAAAGTCCCGAAGCCGCCCGACCGTTTCAGTAGGTCTTCGATGTGCGCGATCGCCTCGTCGGGGGTGCCGATGCAGCAATTCCCTTTAGCCGCATAGTCTTCGACGAATTCGTACGGTGTCTGCGTGCCCTCGACCGTGTTCGCCAGTGGGACAAATCCGGCCGCACCGAAGTAGTTCGCGAAATCCTGCAACCCGTAGGTGCAGTCTGTGATCGCTTGCTCGCGACTGTCGGCGATGTGCATGATGGACAGCACCCGCCAGTCGGCCCGACTCGGTTCGTCCCGCCCGACTTTGGCGGCCTGCTCGCGCACCACATCCCAGGTGGTTTCCAGCGCGGCGTAACCGCCGGGCACCGACATCGATAGCGACAGCAATGACGTGCCCAGGGCGCCCGCCAGGCGCGGTCCGGACGGCGAAATCATTGCCGCCGTGGATATTTCCGGATAGGGCCAGGTGTACGGGCGGATGTGCAGTTGCGCGTCGCGCAGCGTGAACCAGTCGGTGTGACGGTCGATTCGTTCGGTAGGCCCGGCGCGGAACAGCGCGAGGATTGCCTCCAACGACTCCTGCATCATGTGTCGCTGGTCGACCGGGTCGATGCCCATCATGTAGGCATCTGACGGCAGCGCCCCGGGGCCGGTGCCGAACATCACCCGGCCGCGGGTCAGGTGGTCCAGCAGCACCCAGCGGTCGGCCACCATCAGCGGATGATGGTAGGGCAGCGAGACTACGCCGGTGCCCAGCCGGATGTGTTTGGTCCGTTCCGCGGCGGCCGCGATGAACACTTCCGGGCACGCGATCAACTCGTAGCCACCCGAATGGTGTTCGCCGAACCACGCTTCGTCGTACCCCAGGCGGTCTAGGGCGACGACGCGTTCCATGTCGTATTCCAGTGCGACCGTGGGGGATTGGCCGATCGGGTGAAATGGTGTGATGAAGACGCCGAAACCAAGCGGTGCGTTCACCGCAGCTCCAATCCGTTGAGAAATTCCAGCAATACTGTGTTGACCTCGTCGGGTCTTTCCTGTTGCAGCGAGTGGCCGGCGCCGTCGATCATCACCTGGCGATACGGCCCGGAGACGATCTCGGCGGCACGGTCGGCGCGAGTGAAGGCGAGAACGGGATCGGCTGTGCCGCCGATGAATAGGCACGGCACCGAGATCTTCGTGTCGGCGAGGTCGGCGGTGAGTTCCCAGTTGCGGTCGAAATTGCGGTACCAGTTCAGGCCGCCGGTGAAACCGGTGCGGGAGAACTCGCCGATGTAGTGGTCGAGCTCCTCCTGACTGATCCAGGCCGGCAGCCCATCGGGTTCGGGCAGGCGATCGATGAAGCCTTCCGGGCCCGGTGCCACCATCCGCATCCCCGCGGCCTTGTCGCCGTCGGTACGCAGGCCGCCCATCAACCGGCGGATCGTCCGGTCCGGATCCCCGTTGAGTTCGGCGTCGGCGATGCCGGGCTCCTGAAAATACAGGATGTAGAAGAAGTTCTCACCGAATGTTTTGCGCCATGCCTGCGTCGGCGTTACCTGCGATCTGGGCGTGGCCGGCACACTGAGGGCGGCGACAGCCGCGACCCGGTCGGGATGCAGCAGCGGCGCATGCCACACCACCGGGGCACCCCAGTCGTGGCCGATCCAGACGGCTCGCTGCGCGCCGACGTCGTCGAGCAGTCCGACGATGTCGGCCGTCAGCTCGCGGATGTTGTAGGCATCGATCGCGTCGGGGCGCGAGGAGCCGCCGTAACCGCGCTGGTCGGGTGCCAGCACGTGATAGCCGGCCTCGGCGAGCACCGGAATCTGGTGTCGCCATGAGTAGGCCAATTCGGGAAAGCCGTGGGCCAAGACCACCACGGGAGCACCGCGATCGCCGGCCTCGAACACCCGCAGCCGCACGCCGTTGGTCTCTACTAACCGTTCGGTTGAGGTGGGCACCAACACACCAAATCACAACCCTCCTGGCGTGAGAAGTGCTCACCTGAGTTGAAAATAGCCGTTCACTTCCTGGCATCTGGTAGATATCGCGAATACGACGGCTAACCGAAAGCGGGTGGACTCGGCATGAGGCGACTGGACCACATCGTGTTGTGGACCAAGGATCCGCGCGCAGCGATGGACTTCTATACGAACGTGATCGGGCTCGCGCCGCTGCGCTTCGACGAGTACGAGGCCGCAGAGGCGCCGTTTCCGAGCGTGCGGGTGTGCGAAGACTCGATCATCGACCTGCTGCCGGTGGCCAACATTGCCGGCTCAGAGTTGCTGACAAAGGTCGAGGGCAGTGCCGGACACCCGGTCAACCACGTCTGCCTGGCGCTGTCGAAGTCCGAATACCAGGCGCTGGATCGGCGCCTGCAGGCGGCGGGTGTGGACACCAGCGCCCGCTTGAGCCGCAGCTACGGGGCCCGGGGATGGGCACCGCACACCTATTACTTCTCCGATCCGGACGGCAATGTGCTCGAGGCCCGGTATTACGACGAGTAAGCGGCCCCCAAGAGTTCATGGCTGCGCAGTGTCATCCCAGTGTGGCTTCTCCCAATGCGAGGTGTCCCCGAACTCAATTTGCGGTGCTCTAGGTCGGATCGGGAACCGCCGCTCGTTGTCTATGCAGGCAGCTGGCGACCCGCTGCGCCCCGGCTCTGCCGGTGCTGGCGATCGCCAGTAGCGGTAGCCTGAACTTTTCCAGCTGCGTGTATCGGGAAGGACCTGGCCGAAACGGCCGATGATTGATGAACCGGAAAAACGTGATTCGCATAGTCACGGCGATCGCTGTAGTTGTGCTGCTCGGCTGGTCGTTCTTCTATTTCAGCGATGACACCCGCGGATACAAACCCGTCGACACCTCGGTGGCGATGTCCCAGATCAACGGCGACAACGTCAAGAGCGCGCAGATCGATGACCGGGAGCAGCAACTCCGATTGACCCTGAAGAAGGGCAACAACGACACCGACAACTCCGACAAGGTCATCACCAAATTCCCCAGTGGTTATGCCGTCGACCTGTTCAACGCGCTCAACGCGAAGAACGCCAAGGTTGCCACCGTCGTCAATGAGGGCAGCATCCTGGGCGAGCTGCTGGTTTACGTGTTGCCGTTGCTGTTGCTGGTGGGCCTGTTCGTGATGTTCTCGCGCATGCAGGGCGGCGCCCGAATGGGCTTCGGCTTCGGTAAATCGCGCGCCAAGCAGCTTTCCAAGGACATGCCCAAGACCACATTCGCCGATGTCGCCGGCGTCGACGAGGCGGTCGAGGAGCTTTACGAGATCAAGGACTTCCTGCAGAACCCGTCGCGTTATCAGGCGTTGGGCGCCAAGATCCCCAAAGGAGTGCTGCTCTACGGGCCACCGGGAACCGGTAAGACGTTGCTGGCCCGCGCGGTGGCCGGAGAGGCCGGGGTGCCGTTCTTCACCATCTCGGGCTCCGACTTCGTCGAGATGTTCGTCGGTGTCGGTGCCTCGCGGGTGCGCGACCTGTTCGAGCAGGCCAAGCAGAACAGCCCGTGCATCATCTTCGTCGACGAGATCGACGCGGTGGGCCGCCAGCGCGGCGCCGGGCTAGGCGGTGGCCACGACGAGCGTGAGCAGACACTGAACCAGCTGCTGGTCGAGATGGACGGCTTCGGCGATCGCGCCGGGGTCATCCTGATCGCCGCGACCAACCGCCCCGACATCCTGGACCCGGCATTGCTGCGCCCGGGCCGCTTCGACCGGCAGATCCCGGTGTCCAACCCCGACCTGGCCGGCCGGCGTGCGGTATTGGCCGTGCACTCCAAGGGCAAGCCGATCGCGTCGGGCGCCGACCTGGAGGGGCTGGCCAAGCGGACCGTCGGCATGACCGGCGCCGACCTGGCCAACGTCATCAACGAGGCGGCGCTGCTGACGGCCCGTGAGAACGGCACAGTCATCACTGGGCCCGCCCTCGAGGAAGCCGTGGACCGGGTGATCGGCGGACCGCGCCGCAAGGGCCGGATCATCAGCGAGCATGAGAAGAAGATCACCGCATACCACGAAGGTGGGCACACCCTGGCCGCGTGGGCGATGCCGGACATCGACCCCGTCTACAAGGTGACGATCCTGGCCCGCGGCCGTACCGGCGGGCACGCCGTCGCGGTGCCCGAAGAGGACAAGGGCCTGCGCACCCGCTCGGAGATGGTCGCGCAGCTGGTGTTCGCGATGGGCGGGCGCGCCGCCGAGGAACTGGTGTTCCGCGAGCCGACGACCGGCGCGGTGTCCGACATCGAGCAGGCCACCAAGACCGCGCGCGCGATGGTCACCGAATTCGGTATGAGTTCCAAACTCGGTGCCGTCAAATACGGCTCCGAGCATGGCGACCCCTTCCTGGGCCGGACTATGGGCAACCAGGCGGACTACTCCCACGAGGTTGCCCGCGACATCGACGACGAGATCCGCAAGCTCATCGAGGCCGCGCACACCGAGGCCTGGGAGATCCTCACCGAATACCGCGATGTGCTCGACACTTTGGCAGGCGAGCTGCTGGAAAAAGAAACCCTGCACCGGCCCGAGCTGGAGAAGATCTTCGCCGATGTCGAAAAGCGGCCCCGGCTCACGATGTTCGAAGACTTCGGTGGTCGTATCCCGTCGGACAAACCGCCGATCAAGACGCCCGGAGAGCTGGCGATCGAGCGGGGCGAGCCGTGGCCCCAACCGGTCCCCGAGCCGGCTTTCAAGGCGGCCATCGCGGCGGCCAGCCAGGCCGCCGAGGCCGCGCAAGCTGAGGCCGATAGAAAAGCCCATGGCCCCAACGGTTCTCACGGTGGTCAGGGTGCCGGCGATCGCGCCGGGTCCCTGCGTCCCACTCAGCCCGACTACGGGGCTCCGGCCGGCTGGCATGCGCCCGGCTGGCCGCCGCCACCGCAGCATCAGCAACAGCCGCAGGGACACTGGTATCCGCCTCCACCGCAGCCACATTGGCCTGCGCCGGCTCCGAGCTATCCGGGCCAGCCGAGCCGTGGCCAGGGCCAGCCGTTGTACCCGCCCTATCCGCCCTACCCCCCACCCGGTCAGCCCAGCCCGGATCCGACAAAATCCCCTGATCAACCGGATGAGGATGTAAGCCGGTCCAACCCGCCGGCCCGCGGCTGACGAACGGAGATTCGATGGCGCTCCCGGATACCCGCATCGAGCTGGATCGCGTACGAGCGTTCGACCAGCCACGTGCTGAGGCGGCGGTCCGCGAGTTGTTGTACGCGATCGGCGAAGACCCCGATCGAGACGGGTTGCGCGACACCCCGGCTCGCGTCGCTCGCGCGTACCGGGAAATATTCTCCGGGCTCTACACCGATCCGGATGCCGTGCTCAACACCATGTTCGACGAGGAGCACGACGAGTTGGTGATCGTCAAGGAAATCCCGCTGTACTCCACGTGCGAGCATCACCTGGTGTCGTTCCACGGCGTGGCCCATGTCGGCTACATCCCCGGCGAGGAAGGCCGGGTAACCGGGTTGTCGAAAATCGCCCGGCTGGTTGACCTTTACGCCAAGCGGCCGCAGGTTCAGGAGCGGCTCACCAGCCAAATCGCCGACGCGTTGGTGAACCGGCTTGCCCCCCGTGGGGTGATCGTCGTCGTCGAGGCTGAGCATCTGTGCATGGCGATGCGCGGTGTCCGCAAGCCCGGCGCCACCACCACCACCTCCGCGGTGCGCGGCCAGTTCAAAACCGATGCGGCCTCCCGAGCCGAAGCGCTCGATCTCATCCTGCGTAAGTGAGTTCGCCGCCTGTGCAGGTTGTCGGGGTCGTGAACGTCACTGACGACTCATTCTCGGATGGCGGACGCTACCTCTGTACCGACAACGCCGTCGCGCACGGCCTGGCATTGGCGGCCGAAGGTGCGGGCATCGTCGACGTGGGCGGAGAGTCGACCCGGCCCGGAGCCACCCGGATCGACCCGCGGGTCGAGAGCTCCCGCGTCCTTCCTGTCATCAAAGAACTTGTGGCACAGGGTATTACGGTGAGCATCGATACTATGCACGCGGAAGTCGCTCGCGCCGCCCTGCAGAACGGCGCGCGGATCGTCAACGACGTGTCCGGCGGGCGAGCCGATCCGGCGATGGCACCACTGATGGCCGAAGCCGGTGCGCTGTGGGTGTTGATGCACTGGCGATCGGTGTCGTCGAGCCACCCGCACGAGGCTCCGCACTACCGTGACGTGGTGGCCGAGGTGCGCTCGGAACTGCTGGCCAGCGTGGACGCCGCGGTGGCCGCCGGCGTCGACCCGGCGAAGCTGGTCATCGACCCGGGACTTGGATTCGCCAAGACGGGACAACACAATTGGGCGTTGTTGCATGCCCTGCCGGAACTGGTGGCCACCGGGGTGCCGGTGCTCCTGGGTGCCTCGCGTAAACGGTTCCTCGGTACGCTGTTGGCCGGACCGGACTCCTCGCCCCGGCCGCCCGATGGGCGAGAGACGGCGACCGCGGTGATTTCCGCGCTGGCCGCCCTGCACGGAGTCTGGGGTGTGCGAGTGCACGATGTGCGGGCCTCTGTCGACGCCCTCAAGGTCGTCGATGCCTGGACGCAGATAGGGCGGACAAAGAGCAATGGCTGACCGAATCGAGTTGCGCGGCTTAACAGTTCATGGCCGACATGGAGTCTTCGAGGCCGAGCGGACAAATGGGCAGGAATTCGTCGTCGACATCGTCGTGTGGATCGACCTGGTCGACGCCGCCGCCAGCGATGACCTGGCCGACACCCACGACTACGGCGCCCTGGCCCAGCGGGCCGCCGACATCGTTGCGGGGCCTCCGCACAACCTGATCGAGACGGTGGGAGCCGAGATTGCCGATCACGTGATGGCCGACGAGCGAGTACACGCTGTCGAGGTGACGGTGCATAAGCCACAGGCCCCGATACCGCAGAAGTTCGCCGATGTCGCGGTGGTGATCCGGCGGTCGCGGCGCGGCGGGCGCGGTTCGGTGATTCCCGCGGGTTCAGTCTGATGACCCGCGTCGTACTGTCCATCGGCTCCAACCTGGGGGACCGGCTGGCGCGACTGCAGTCGGTGGTCGACGGGCTCGGCGACGCACTGCTGGCGGTCTCGCCCGTCTACGAGACCGCCCCCTGGGGGCGGGTGGAGCAGGGGCCGTTTCTCAACGCGGTGCTGATCGCCGACGACCCGGCCCGCGACGGCCAGGCCTGGCTGCGCCGGGCGCAGGAGTTCGAACATGCGGCGGGCCGGGTTCGCGGCGAGCGCTGGGGCCCGCGCACCCTGGACGTCGACCTGATTGCCTGCTACTCCGCGGACGGCGAGGTGATCAGTCTGGACAACAACCTGACACTGCCGCATCCGCTAGCCCACCTGCGGGCCTTCGTGATGGTGCCCTGGCTGGCCGTCGACCCGGGGGCTCAGCTGACCGTGGCCGGTGGGCCCCAACCCGTCGCTCAGCTGTTGGCCGAACTCGATCCCGCCGACCAAGAGGCGGTCCGGCTGTCGGTACAGACGCTCACGCACCGGGCCGCGTCCCGAGCCGATCCGGAATCGCAGAGCTGATGGGGCCGACTAGAAAACGTGACCTGACGGCCGCGGTAGTCGGCGCTGCGATACTGAGTTACCTGCTGATCAGGGCGTTGTTCCGGTGGTTTCCGCCGATCACGGTGTGGACGGGTCTGTCGCTGCTCGCGGTGGCTATCGCCGAGGCGCTGTGGGCGCGCTACGTACGAGCCAGGATCGCCGAAGGGGAGATCGGTGACGGGCCCGGCTGGCTGCACCCGCTCGCGGTGGCACGCACCGTGGTGATCGCCAAGGCGTCGGCCTGGGTCGGCGCCCTGGTGCTGGGCTGGTGGGTCGGGGTGCTGGTGTACTTCCTGCCGCGTCGGTCCTGGCTGCGGGTCGCCGCGGAGGACACCACGGGAACCGTGGTGGCCGCCGTCAGCGCGTTGGCGCTTCTGGTCGCCGCGCTGTGGCTACAGCACTGCTGCAAATCCCCGCCGGACCAGACCGAGCACGGCGGGGGGGCCGAAGGAGCGGAAGGCTAAGGGCCCGCCGAGGTTGCGGACCATCCGGCGGGTGGACGCGAACGGCCCGCCAGTTAACGGCGATTAATCAACGAATTAACCCAGGTGAGAATCGCCGGAGTCGTGCGACACGCGCGATGACGTCGCACAGGTACAGTCAGGCCATGACCGTTCTGTCCCGCGGCGCCCGGGGTCGGCGCGGCGGCCGCAGGCCGGGGTGGGTGCTCTTGACGGCGTTGCTGGTCCTCGCGATGGGGGCCAGTTCCGCACTGGTTTTCACCAATCGGGTGGAACTTCTCAAGCTCGCTGTGATCCTGGCGCTGTGGGCCGCAGTCGCCGGTGCTTTCGTGTCGGTGCTCTACCGTCGGCAAAGCGACGCCGATCAGTCGCGGGTGCGGGACTTGAAGCTGGTCTATGACCTACAGCTGGATCGGGAAATCTCGGCTCGCCGTGAGTACGAGCTGACGGTCGAGTCCCAGTTGCGGCGCGAGCTGGCCTCCGAGATACGCGCTGCGGCCGACGACGATCTGGCCGCGCTGCGCGCGGAAGTGTCCGCGCTGCGGACCAGCCTGGAGATCTTGTTCGACACCGACCTCGAGCAGCGCCCGGCGCTGGGAACCATGGAGACCGATACGCCGCCGGCCCGCGCGTACAGCGACTGGGACCGCAACGGGGAGGGCGCTGGAGTCGATTGGGTGACCAGCGATCGGGTCACCTCGGTCCGCGAGGGCGACCCGGTGAACTCGGCTGAGCCTCGCATCGACGAATCCGCGATCATCGACGTGCCCGAAGAGCCGCTGGTGCCGCCGCGTTCGCGGGAGCGGGCCCGGTTCCAATACGAAGACCAGCAAGAGGCGGCCTACCCGCCGCCACCGGCCCAGTATCCGCAGACTCCGCCGTATGTGGTCCCGCAAGAGGTCCCGTATCCGCCCCCGCCGATGCCCGCCCCTGCCGCGGCCGAGCAGCGATTCGAGCCCCAACACTGGCAGCCGCACCCCCAGCAGGTGCCGCCACCCGGGCCACCACCACCACCGGAGCCCGGATTGGCACGGCCCGACTGGCAGCCGGTGATCTCCGACGGGCTCTGGTTGCCTCCGGGAGCACCCGGCAGCAACTGGGCGGGCGGCGATTCACCCGATGCGGCCGCTGAAACGTCGGGCCGGCGTCGGCGCTCCCGGCATTCCAACCCCGAGGAGCAGTTCGAGGGCCCGCCAGTCGAGCCCGAGCCCCCAGCGCCGGACAGCGAATCCAGCCGTCGGGCACGCTCGCGCCATTCCGCGGAGTACCGTGACTATTCCGTCGCGAACTTCCTCGGACCGAACGAGCCCGGCCCAGCGCCGCCACCTCGCCCCGCCGCCGCGACCGCGCCGCCCCCGCCGCCGCACGCCAGGCAGGAACTTCACGACGCGGAGCCGCCGCCACCCCGACTCGCCCCCGCGCCGCAGCCGGAGCCCGCACCCCGCCACCTCGGGGCGGAGTCCGGGCCCGAGGCGCCGGACAACATCGGTGAGGGCCCGCAGACCGGTGGTCAGTCGGTTGCCGACCTGCTGGCCCGGCTGCAGGTACAGCCATCCGGGGGTGGCCGGCGTCGTCGCCGGGAAGGCTGAGCTGGGACATTCCTCACATTGGGGCAGCGTCCCGGATCGACTAAAATCTGGATGACCGTCCGGTACCCAGCACCTGGGACTGGAACGAACGAATCAACATTGTGAGGCCGTCTGCGATGGAGCAGTTCGACGGTTTGCGCCCGGCCAGGCTCAAGGTGGGCGTCATTTCGGCAGGCCGGGTGGGTACCGCCCTGGGGGTCGCCCTGGAGCGCGCTGAGCACGTTGTAGTGGCGTGCAGCGCCATCTCCCATGCGTCGCGGGAGCGGGCGGCGCGCCGGCTGCCGGACACCTCGATAGTCCCACCCCAGGATGTGGCCGCCGCGGCCGAACTGCTGCTGTTGTCGGTTCCCGACAGCGAACTCGCCGGACTGGTGTCCGGGCTGGCCGCCACCTCGGCGGTGCGGCCCGGCACGATCGTGGTCCACACCTCGGGCGCCAACGGGGTCGGCATCCTCGCGCCGCTGACCCAGCATGGCTGCATACCGCTGGCGATCCACCCGGCGATGACGTTCACCGGCTCCGACGAGGACATCAGCCGGCTGCCGGACACCTGCTTCGGCATCACCGCGGCCGACGATGTCGGCTACGCGATCGGGCAGTCGCTGGTTCTGGAGATGGGCGGCGAGCCGTTCTGCGTCCGCGAGGACGCCCGCATCCTGTACCACGCCGCCCTGGCCCATGCGGGCAATCACATCGTGGCGGTGCTCGCCGATGCGCTCGACGCGTTGCGGGCGGCGCTGCGGGGCAGCGAACTGCTCGGGCAGCAAGCCGTCGACGAGCAGCCCGGCGGCCTTGCCGAGCGCATCGTGGGACCGCTGGCCCGGGCGGCGCTGGAGAACACGCTGCAGCGTGGGCAGGCCGCGCTCACCGGTCCGGTCGCCCGCGGTGATGCGGCCGCGGTCGCCGCCCATCTGCGCGCGCTGGCGCAGGTTGATCCGGAGCTGGCGCAGGCCTATCGGGTGAACGCCCTGCGGACCGCGCAGCGCGCACACGCTCCGTCCGACGTCGTCGAGGTGTTGGCGCGATGAACGCGACGACGGCACGACCGCCGGCGTTTGAGCCGGGTGAACTGAATATCTACGCGGCGCCACGCGACGCCTCGGACGTCAGCCGCGCGCTGCGCTACACCGGCCGCCGGGTGATGTTAGTGCCGACGATGGGCGCGCTGCACGAGGGGCATCTGGCCCTGGTGCGCGCCGCCAAACGGGTGCCCGGCTCCGTAGTGGCTGTTTCGATCTTCGTGAATCCGCTGCAGTTTGGTGCCGGGGAAGACCTGGACGCCTACCCGCGCACGCTCGACAACGACCTGGCGCTGCTGCGCGGCGAAGGTGTCGAGGTGGTGTTCGCCCCTACCGCCGCCGCGATGTATCCCGACGGCCTACGCACCACCGTGCAGCCTGGTCCGCTGGCCGGTGAGCTCGAAGGTGCTTCGCGGCCAACACATTTCGCGGGAATGCTAACGGTCGTGTGCAAGCTGCTGCAGATCGTGCACCCAGACTGTGCCTTCTTCGGCGAGAAGGATTACCAGCAACTGGTCCTGATCCGGCAGATGGTTGCCGACCTGAACATCGACGTGCAGGTCGTCGGTGTGCCGATCGTGCGGGAAGTTGACGGCCTGGCGATGTCGTCGCGCAATCGCTACCTCGATACCGAGCAGCGTGAACTGGCCGTAGCACTTTCGGCGGCGCTGACGGCCGGGGCGCATGCGGCGGGGCACGGCGTCCAGGCCGTGCTGGACGCGGCCCGCACGGTGCTCGATGCCACCCCCGGACTCATGCTCGACTACCTGGAGCTGCGCAGCACTGAGCTCGGACCCGAACCCATCAACGGATCCGGTCGGCTGCTGATCGCCGCCCGGCTCGGCACCACCAGACTGCTGGACAACGTTGCAATCCAATTCGATGGTATCGCCGGCACCTCTCGGGGGCCGGACGGACATGTTGAAACACCTTGGAGGAACTGATGTTTCGGACGATGCTCAAGTCGAAAATCCACCGTGCCACCGTCACGCAAGCGGATCTGCACTACGTCGGCTCGGTGACCATCGATGCCGACCTGATGGAGGCCGCCGATCTGTTGGAGGGCGAGCAGGTGACCATCGTGGACATCGACAACGGCGCCCGGCTCGTCACCTACGCGATCACCGGCGAGCGTGGCACCGGCATCATCGGAATAAATGGTGCCGCAGCGCATCTCGTGCACCCCGGCGACTTGGTGATCCTGATCGCCTACGGCACGATGGACGATGCCGAGGCGCGTGCCTACCAGCCACGCATCGTCTTCGTCGATGCCGACAACAAGCAGATCGACCTGGGGAGCGATCCGGCTTTCGTGCCCGACGATGCGGCCGACCTATCCCCGGCACGCGGGCGGTACCCCCACAACCCCCGGATCGGCGTCCTGTAATCGTGCTGCTTGCGATCGACGTTCGCAACACGCACACCGTGGTCGGGCTGCTGTCCGGCGCCAGAGAGCACGCAAAAGTCGTGCAGCACTGGCGGATCCGCACCGAGTCCGAAGTCACCGCGGACGAACTGGCGCTGACTATCGACGGCCTGATCGGCGACGACTCCGAGCAGCTCACCGGCGCCGCGGCCCTGTCCACCGTTCCGTCGGTGCTGCACGAAGTGCGGGTCATGCTCGACCAGTACTGGCCGTCGGTGCCGCACGTGCTGATCGAGCCCGGGGTGCGGACCGGTATCCCGCTGCTGGTCGACAACCCGAAAGAGGTCGGCGCCGACCGGATCGTCAATTGCCTGGCGGCGTTTCAGAAATACGGAAAAGCCTGCATCGTCGTCGACTTCGGATCGTCGATCTGTGTGGACGTGGTTTCGGCCAAGGGGGAGTTCCTCGGCGGCGCGATCGCACCCGGGGTGCAGGTCTCCTCGGATGCCGCGGCGGCCCGCTCGGCCGCGCTGCGCCGGGTCGAGCTGTCCCGCCCCCGGTCGGTGATCGGCAAGAACACCGTCGAATGCATGCAAGCGGGCGCGGTGTTCGGCTTCGCCGGGCTGGTAGACGGCCTGGTGACGCGCATCCGCGAGGACGTCGACGGCTTTTCCGACGACTTAGGCGATCAAGTCGTGGTGGTGGCCACCGGCCACACCGCGCCGCTGCTGCTGTCCGAGCTGCAGACCGTTGCCCATTACGACCAGCACCTGACGCTGGACGGGCTGCGACTGGTGTTCGAGCGCAACCGGGACGCCCAGCGCGGCCGGCTCAAGACCGCACACTGACGTTCTCGCTCGCGCTGAGCGTGCGCACAGGGCGGAAATGCACCCGGTTCCACGCCGCGACCCCACACTCGAAGCCACCAGCGCACACTCGACGCCTGCGGCGACGGCCGCGCCAAGTCCTTTAAGCTGGCACGTCGTGAGTGCCGCCGCAGACAACGGAGCAGACCTCCCCGAGCAGTTCCGGATACGCCGGGATAAGCGCGCTCGGCTGTTGGCCGAGGGGCTTGACCCTTACCCGGTAGCCATCGAACGCACCCACACCCTGGCGCAGGTCCGCGCCGCCTACCCCGACTTGGCCGTCGACACCGCGACAGCCGACGTCGTCGGAGTTGCGGGACGGGTCATATTCGCGCGTAATTCCGGCAAATTGTGTTTCGCCACGCTGCAAGACGGTGATGGCGCCACCCTGCAGGTAATGATCAGCCTGGAGAAGGTCGGTCAGGATTCGCTGGAGGCCTGGAAAGCCGACGTCGACCTCGGCGACATCGTCTATGTACACGGCAACGTGATCAGCTCACGGCGCGGCGAATTATCCGTTCTGGCCGACTCCTGGCGGATCGCATCCAAGTCGCTGCGGCCGCTGCCGGTCGCGCATAAGGACATGAGTGAAGAATCGCGGGTGCGGCAGCGTTATGTCGACCTGATCGTCCGCCCGCAGGCGCGCGACGTGGCACGCCAGCGAATCGCCGTTGTACGCGCGATACGCAACGCACTGGAACGGCGCGGGTTTCTCGAAGTCGAAACGCCAATCTTGCAGACGTTGGCCGGTGGCGCGGCAGCTCGGCCGTTCATCACGCATTCCAATGCTCTCGACATCGATCTCTACCTGAGGATCGCACCCGAACTGTTCCTCAAGCGATGCATCGTCGGTGGATTCGACAGGGTCTTCGAGCTAAATCGTGTGTTCAGAAACGAAGGTTCCGATTCCACACATTCTCCGGAATTCTCGATGTTGGAGACCTACCAGACGTACGGAACGTATGACGATTCGGCAGTCGTCACGCGAGAGCTTATTCAAGAGGTGGCCGACGAGGCCATCGGTATCAGACAACTGCGGTTGCCAGATGGCAGTGTCTACGACATAGACGGAGAATGGGCGTCGATTCAAATGTATCCGTCGTTGTCTGCGGAGCTCGGGGAAGAGATCACACCGCAGACGTCGGTCGATCGGTTACGTGCCATCGCGGACCGGCTAGGTGTCGAGATTCCCGAGGGCCGCGGCTACGGACACGGAAAGCTTGTCGAGGAGCTGTGGGAGCACGCGGTGGGCAATACGCTGACCGCACCGACGTTCGTCAAGGATTTCCCTGTCGAGACAACACCTTTGACACGACAGCACCGAAGTATCCCGGGTGTGACCGAGAAGTGGGACCTCTACGTGCGCGGCGTCGAACTCGCCACCGGGTACTCGGAATTAAACGATCCGGTGGTGCAACGCGAGCGATTCGCCGAACAAGCGCGCGCCGCGGCCGCAGGTGATGACGAGGCTATGCTGCTCGACGAAGACTTTCTCGCCGCACTCGAGTATGGGATGCCGCCTTGTACCGGAACGGGAATGGGTATCGACCGGTTGTTGATGACTTTGACCGGGCTGTCAATTAGAGAGACAGTTTTGTTCCCGATTGTTCGACCGCACTCTAGCTGAAAGCGCAACACTCTGTGTTGCGCTCAGATTGAATATGCTGCGTTCATATGGCAGATTAGTGCCCGGGGAGTGGGTCCAAACTGCCCAGCAACTGCTCAGGAAGAACGCGAGGGTAAGCAAATGGCGAAAAAAGTCACCGTCACCTTGGTCGATGATTTCGACGGTGCAGGCGCCGCCGACGAAACTGTCGAATTCGGGCTTGACGGGGTGACCTATGAGATTGATCTTTCAACGAAGAATGCCGCGAAACTCCGCGGTGATCTTAAGCAGTGGGTGGCAGCCGGCCGTCGCGTCGGTGGCCGTCGCCGTGGGCGTTCCGGAACTGGGCGCGGTCGTGGGGCGATTGACCGCGAGCAGAGCGCGGCGATCCGCGAATGGGCGCGCCGAAACGGGCACAACGTGTCGACGCGGGGCCGCATCCCGGCAGACGTCATCGACGCGTTCCACGCTGCCACCTAGATAAGCCGTTGACCGGCGCCCGGCCGCGAGGCCTGGGCGCCGGTTCTGTTTTGGTTCTGTTTTCGCTGGTGGCGTAATTATCCCCGGCGTCCGGGGGAAACGAATTGGTGGTTTGTCTCGTTTCTTCAGCTATGGCTGTGTCATCACCGGGGGATTCCTCAGATGGTGCCGAGCAGGCCTGAACGTCAAGGCACCGCAAGGTTAGAACCCTGGCGGGCCGACCACTACAGTAGACACCAGGTACGCACTGTCGGCCCGTTTGCCGACAACGAGGGAGTACCGATGGTGAGGGAGAGCAGGTAACCACCGATGTTCGAGAGATTTACTGACCGCGCCCGAAGGGTGGTCGTCCTGGCCCAAGAAGAGGCCCGGATGCTCAACCACAACTACATCGGCACCGAGCACATCCTGTTGGGTTTGATTCACGAAGGTGAAGGCGTCGCAGCGAAGTCGCTGGAGTCGCTTGGGATCTCGCTCGAGGGCGTCCGGAGCCAGGTCGAAGAGATCATCGGCCAGGGGCAGCAGGCACCGTCGGGGCACATCCCGTTCACCCCGCGTGCCAAGAAGGTTCTGGAGCTGAGCCTGCGCGAGGCGCTGCAGCTCGGCCACAACTACATCGGCACCGAGCACATTTTGCTGGGCCTGATTCGTGAGGGCGAGGGCGTGGCCGCCCAGGTGCTGGTCAAGCTCGGCGCCGAACTGACCCGGGTGCGCCAGCAGGTGATTCAGCTGCTGAGCGGCTACCAGGGTAAGGAGGCCGCGGAGGCCGGGACCGGTGGCCGCGGTGGCGAGTCCGGCAGCCCGTCCACGTCGTTGGTGCTCGACCAGTTCGGCCGCAACCTGACGGCTGCCGCGATGGAAGGCAAGCTGGACCCTGTCATCGGCCGCGAGAAGGAAATCGAGCGGGTGATGCAGGTGTTGAGCCGGCGCACCAAGAACAACCCGGTGCTGATCGGCGAGCCCGGCGTCGGCAAGACCGCTGTGGTCGAAGGTCTGGCGCAGGCCATCGTGAAGGGCGAGGTGCCCGAGACCCTCAAGGACAAGCAGCTCTACACACTGGACCTGGGGTCGCTGGTCGCGGGCAGCCGCTACCGCGGTGATTTCGAGGAACGCCTGAAGAAGGTGCTCAAGGAGATCAATACCCGCGGCGACATCATCCTGTTCATCGACGAGCTGCACACCCTGGTCGGTGCCGGCGCCGCCGAGGGCGCGATCGACGCCGCGTCGATCCTCAAGCCGAAGCTGGCCCGCGGCGAGCTGCAGACCATCGGTGCCACCACGCTCGACGAGTACCGCAAGTACATCGAGAAGGACGCTGCCCTGGAGCGCCGCTTCCAGCCGGTGCAGGTCGGCGAGCCGACGGTGGCGCACACCATCGAGATCCTGAAGGGTCTGCGCGATCGCTACGAGGCGCACCACCGGGTGTCGATCAGCGACTCCGCAATCGTGGCCGCCGCCACGCTGGCCGACCGCTACATCAACGACCGGTTCCTGCCGGACAAGGCGATCGACCTGATCGACGAGGCCGGAGCGCGGATGCGAATCCGCCGGATGACCGCTCCGCCAGACCTGCGTGAGTTCGACGAGAAGATCGCCGACGCGCGTCGGGAAAAGGAATCCGCGATCGACGCCCAGGACTTCGAAAAGGCCGCCAGCCTGCGCGACCGCGAGAAGCAACTGGTCGCGCAGCGGGCCGAGCGCGAAAAGCAGTGGCGTTCAGGCGATATGGATGTGGTCGCCGAGGTGGACGACAACGAGATCGCCGAGGTGCTGGGCAACTGGACCGGTATTCCGGTGTTCAAGCTCACCGAGGCCGAGACCACGCGCCTGCTGCGTATGGAGGACGAACTACACAAGCGCATCATCGGTCAGGTCGATGCCGTCAAGGCCGTCTCCAAGGCGATTCGCCGTACCCGCGCCGGGCTGAAAGACCCCAAACGCCCGTCGGGCTCGTTCATCTTCGCCGGCCCGTCGGGTGTCGGTAAGACCGAACTGTCCAAGGCGCTGGCCAACTTCCTGTTCGGCGACGACGACGCGCTCATCCAGATCGACATGGGCGAATTCCACGACCGGTTTACCGCGTCGCGGCTGTTCGGTGCTCCGCCCGGATATGTCGGCTACGAAGAGGGTGGCCAGCTCACCGAGAAGGTGCGCCGCAAGCCGTTTTCCGTGGTGCTGTTCGACGAGATCGAGAAGGCGCACCAGGAGATCTACAACAGCCTGTTGCAGGTGCTCGAGGATGGTCGGCTCACCGACGGGCAGGGCCGCACGGTGGACTTCAAGAACACCGTGCTGATCTTCACGTCCAACCTCGGCACCTCCGACATCTCCAAGCCGGTGGGCCTGGGCTTCACCCAGGGTGGCGGCGAGAACGACTACGAGCGGATGAAGCAGAAGGTCAACGACGAGCTGAAGAAGCACTTCCGCCCCGAGTTCCTCAACCGCATCGACGACATCATCGTCTTCCACCAGCTGACTCGTGACGAGATCATCCAAATGGTCGACCTGATGATCGAACGCGTCGGCAAGCAGCTCAAGACCAAGGACATGGCGATGGAGCTGACCGACAAGGCCAAGTCGTTGCTGGCCAAGCGCGGCTTCGACCCGGTGCTGGGTGCTCGCCCGCTGCGGCGCACCATCCAGCGCGAGATCGAGGACCAGCTCTCCGAGAAGATCCTCTTCGACGAGGTCGGTCCCGGTCAGGTCGTTACCGTCGACGTGGACAACTGGGACGGCGAAGGTGCCGGCGAGGACGCGGTGTTCACGTTCGCCGGAGCGCGCAAGCCGCCGGCCGAGCCGGAACTGACGAAAGCCGGAGCGCACGCCGCGCCCGACAGCCAGTAGCACTACAGCAAAACGGGTGGTTAGTCTCTGACCGGACTAACCACCCGTTTTGCTGTGCTGAGAGCTAAGGGGTTCGGCTGTGCTGATCGTCACCACGAATGACCTTCCGGGCTGGGAGATTCGGCGCGTCTGCGGCGAAGTGTTCGGACTGACCGTTCGCTCGCGCAATGCGTTCGCCCAGTTCGGTGCCGGGCTGAAGTCGATGTTCGGCGGCGAACTGGCCGGCATGACCAAGAATCTCGCCGAGAGTCGCAACGAGGCGATGGGTCGGCTGATCGCCGAGGCGCGCAACCGCGGCGGCAACGCGATCATCGCGATGCGGTTCGACACCACTGAGATCGGCGACGTGTGGACCGAGATCTGCGCCTACGGCACGGCAGTGGAGGCGGTGCCGGTTACGGATGCCGCGAAGTACACCGCCAGCCAACTGGGCTACGGCGGACAGCCCGCGCAGTAGTGATTGGTTCTACTGTGCAGTCCGATTAGACTGACGACTGTTATCAGTTATTGCTGATGGGCAACGGAATCTGGTGAAATTCCAGAACGGTCGCGCCACTGTGGAGAGTCAGACCCGGAACCCGTCACGAAGGTGGGACGCGTCATTCCCAGAAGGAGTCAGCAGTGTCCAGTTCTGAGACGACCCGCGCACGCGCGATAGATTTGTCGGCGTCGAGCGCCGCGCTCTGGTTGGCGGCAACCGCTTTCCTGGCGTTGTTGGCGATTTACTTCGTCGGCGTCGATCAAGGTGCCGTGTCGCTGTTTGGCAGCGACACGCATGTGCACGAATTCGTGCACGATGCGCGCCACCTCCTCGGCTTCCCCTGCCACTGATCCGGCGTGGAGAAGCGTCTGATCGGACGCGGGCTGCTGGCGGGCGCAATCGGCGCCGTGCTGGCATTCGTATTCGCCCGTCTGTGTGCCGAACCCGTAATCGCCCGGGCGATCGACTTCGAAGACGGTCGTACCGACGCCGAGAATGCCCACGGTGTGCATGAGCATGGCGCGGAGCTGTTCACCCGCGGCGTGCAGTCCAACCCCGGACTGGGCTTTGGTGTGCTGATTTTTGGTGTCGCCATGGGTGCGCTGTTCGCCGTGCTGTTCTGCGTCACCTATGCCCGCACTGCAGGCCGTGCGGAAAGCCCTGCGCCGCGCCAACTTTCGCTGCTTCTGGCGGTGGGTGCCTTCGTGGCGGTCTACCTGGTGCCGTTCGTGAAATATCCGCCGAACCCGCCCGCCGTCGGTCAGTCCGATACCATCGGGGCCCGCACCGGCTGGTATCTGCTGATGGTGCTGGCGTCGGTGGTGCTGGCGAGCGGGGCGGTGTTGCTGGCCCGGCGACTGGCTGACCGATTCGGCCGGTGGAATTCACGGCTGCTCGCGGCCGGGGCTTACCTGGTCGCCGTCGTGGTGGTGATGGTGGCGTTACCAACGGTGGACGAGACGCCCGCGCCGTTGCGCGACGCCTCCGGCACGATCATCTACCCGGGCTTTCCCGCCGATGTGCTCTACGAATTCAGGCTGCTGTCGTTGGGCACGCAGCTGCTGCTGTGGGTCACCATCGGCCTGGTCTTTGCGATACTTGCCGATCGGTTGCTGACAGAGCGCTCCGAGAACGGACGGGTATCGAGCATCGCGGCGTGACGGAGGTCGTCCGGCTGACCCTGGTGTCGCACGCGATGACCGACGCGATGGCGGCGGTACGCTTTCCGGCCGACGAGCCGCTCAACGAAACCGGGTGTCGGCAGGCGAAAGCCGCTGTGGGCCTTGATAGCCCCGGGACACGTCACCTCGCCGGACCCGAGCGGCGCGCCCGCCAAACCGCGGAGCTACTCGGGTTGCAGGCCACGGCCGAGCCGCGGTTGGCCGACCTCGACTGTGGCAGCTGGCGTGGACAGACACTCGGTGCCGTGGCCGCGGCGGACCTTGAGGTGTGGCTGACCGAACCGGCATGCGCGCCGCACGGCGGGGAATCCGTCGTCGACCTCACCGAGCGGGTGGCTGGATGGCTGGCGTCGTTGATCGAAGAACCTTCGCGAATCGTTGCGGTGACCCATCCGGCAGTGATCCGGGCGGCGATCCTGGTGGCTCTCGGCATTGGGCCGAAGTCGTTCTGGCGCATCGATATTGCACCGGTTGCCGCAACGACGATGCATTACCGCAACGACTGCTGGACGCTGCGGCTGCACTGACTACTGCGGCGCGATCAGCGCGAACGCCCGCTTGGCGACCTGCAGCATCCAGCCCGTTACCTTCGGCCCATGATCGCGCGGCCAATTCAGCTGGAAGCTGACGACCCACGGCTGTTGCATCTTGTCGACGGCATACCAGCTGAAGGTCAGATCGCCTGGCAGGCCACCGGCTTTCGCCCCGATATAGGGCCAAACATTTCGGTCCAGCTGGATACCCGAGACCGCGGACAGGATCTGCTTGATCGGTGCAGCCTCGCCGACCGCGTCGGCTTGCAGCGCCGCATGGACTCGGCAGATGTCCTCGGCGCTGCCGTACCACTCCGCTCCGTACGCCGACGCCGGGGTGTGGGCGCGAGCCGGATCAGGTTCATACGGTGCTGAATTCGCCTGTGCCAGCAGCTGGGCGCGGACCTGCGGGGCCGCGTTCTGCCACTGGCTGCGCAGATCCGGTCGGCCCCAGCCGATGGAGAACAGCTCGTACATCGTGGGGAAGGGAGTCATGCTGGCCGGATCGTGATGGCCGGCCGTGGCGAGCGCGGATTCGATGGCGCGCGTGCCCATTCTTTCGATCAGCAAATCGGTAGCCATGTTGTCGCTGTTGGCGATCATCTTCGCGGCCGCGGTGCGCACCGAAACGTGGTCGCCCGGAGCAAGTCCCAAGCCCGACGAACCCACCGCCTTGCTCTTTTCGGTGACTGTCAACTGATCGTCCCAGGACACCGTGTGGTTGCGAATTGCGCCCGCCAATGCGTGCAACACGTAAAGCTTGAAAATCGATGCCAGCGGCAGAGATTCGCCGGTATTGGTGCCCACCACCGGATCGCAGCGGCCATTGTCGACCTTGGCGACCTGATAGGAGTACCGCGCACCGGTCTTGCTCAGCGTGGCGTCGATGTCACGCCATGAGGTGATGGTCGGCGGCAGTGTCTCGAGCTCAAACCGATCAACCCGCCCGACGTCGTCGGTGTGAATCCGGATGTCTTGGCGCGCGCCGTAGGACGAGGTGAGGTGCAGCGTGGCAACGCTGGCGCTGATATCTACCCCGTCGAGGGCGAACGGACGATCCCACCAGAGTTCTTCCATGGTGGTTTCCACCGAGTCCACCTTGTCGGGCGCGGCCAGAGTGCGAACTCCGACCGGGCCGATCGGCCAGTCCGAGTTGAGCATGTCGACGGTCTGCTGAGCCCGCAGGCCGGGAGGCGTCCGGGTATCGATCGCCCGCCCGGCGTTGGCCGCGTTCGCCTGTGGTGACGGTGATGGGGAGCAACCCGGTACCAAGGTCGCGACCAGTGCGGCGGCCGCGGTGACGGCCACGAAGCGGCGCCGCGTGGGACCCAGCCTTTTCGGCCTACTCAGTAGGCTTACTCCCGGCCACGTCCATGACCACCTCGAATTCCAGCAACGACGCGCCGGTCGCCACTGGGTTGGCACGCTGACCAGCATGAGCTTCGACGGCGGGCCCACTCGCCCAGGCCTGGAATGCTTCATCGGACTCCCAGTGTGTCACGACGAAATAGCGGTTCTCACCCTTGACCGGGCGCAACAGCTGAAAGCCGAGGAAGCCGGGTTGGTTGTCCACGGCGTGTGCCCGGTGGGCGAACCGCTTCTCCAGCTCAGGGCCGGCGTCGGCTTGTACTTCGATGGCATTGATCTTCACCACTGGCGACATGTCCGCTAGGCTACCCCGCCCCCTGCCTCGTCCCACCCCTGGGCGGGACACGCAAGATGGTGCTATGCCCACCACCTTGTTGACCGCTCACGGCGGGCACGGTGAGCCGTTGATCCTGGTGCACGGCCTGATGGGCCGCGGCACCACCTGGTCGCGTCAGCTGCCGTGGCTGACCCGGCTGGGCACCGTCTACACCTACGACGCGCCGTGGCATCGCGGGCGCGACGTGCAGGACCCGCATCCGATCAGCACCGAGCGCTTCGTGGCCGATCTAGCCGACGCGGTAACCACATTGGGGGTACCGGTACGGCTGGTGGGGCATTCGATGGGTGCCCTGCACTCCTGGTGTCTGGCCGCGCAGCGTCCCGAATTGGTTTCGGCGCTGGTGCTCGAGGACATGGCGCCGGACTTCCGCGGCCGCACCACCGGTCCGTGGGAGCCGTGGCTACATGCTCTTCCGGTCGAATTCGAAACTGCGGAAAAAGTATTCAGCGAATTCGGGCCGGTAGCCGGGCAGTATTTCCTGGATGCCTTCGACCGCACCGACACCGGTTGGCGGCTACACGGCCATACTTCGCGATGGATAGAGATCGCCGCCGAATGGGGAACCCGGGACTACTGGACGCAGTGGCAAGCGTGCCGGGCGCCGGCGCTGCTGCTCGAGGCCGGCAACTCCGTTACCCCACCGGGCCAGATGCAAGCGATGGCGAAGACCGGTTCTCCGACAGCGTATTTGGCTATTCCTGAAGCCGGTCACCTGATTCACGACGAAGCTCCGCAGCTGTACCGCCAGGCGGTCGAGTCATTCCTCGCCGGCTAGCCCGAATCGGCCGTCGGTCGTCTGGGTCACCAGGCCGTCGGCGAGCAGCGAATACAGGGCGCGGTCCCGCTGCGCGGTGTCGGTCAGCCAAGCCACGTCGAGCGCAGCTCGGGTAACCGGAGAGTCGTTAGCGCGCAACACATCCAGTAACCGCCCGCGGACCTGACGATCTGTTCCGGCGTAGGTCTGAACGCGGCGGGCCGGGGATTGCGCGGGGGGAAAGCCGGCATGCCGCCACGCGCACTGATCGACTGGGCACAACCCACAGCGGGGTGTTCGCGCCGTGCATACCGTGGCGCCCAATTCCATTAGTGCGACCGAAAACTGAGGCGCCGTATCACCTTTCGGCAACAGCGCCGAGACGTCGGCATGGTCGCGTGTCGCAGAGGGTGTACCGGCGTCGGCCAGGCCGTGCACGGCGCGGGCAACCACCCGACGAACATTAGTGTCCACCACCGGCACCCGCTTGCGGTAGGCGAAGCACGCCACGGCCCGCGCGGTGTAGCTGCCGATACCCGGCAAACCCAACAGGATCTCGACGTCGTCGGGAACGACGTCGCCGTGATCACGCGCGATGACGATGGCGCATTCATGCAAGCGTTTTGCCCGCCTCGGGTAGCCCAGCTTGCCCCAGGCCCGCAGCACGTCGGCAGCACTGGCCGCGGCGGTCGCCGACGGGGTCGGCCAGCGTTGTACCCATTCCGTCCAGATCGGCAGCACCCGAGCCACCGGCGTCTGCTGCAGCATGAATTCGCTGACCAGAATCTGCCACGCGTCCACACCCGGTTCCCGCCAAGGTAGATCGCGGCGCGTGCGTTCGTACCACCCCAGAAGTTCATGAACGGGGATTTGCCCCGGGCTAGTCATCGCCGCCCGCAACACGCCAGAATGTGTCCCATGCCCATCTCCAATCCGGTATCAGCATGGAAAGCACTCAAAGAGGGTAACGAGCGATTCGTCGCCGGACAGCCTGCGCACCCGAGCCAGAGCGTCGAGCATCGCGCCAGCCTGGCATCCGGTCAGAAGCCGACCGCGGTGATCTTCGGTTGTTCGGACAGCCGGGTCGCCGCCGAGCTGATCTTCGACCAGGGTCTGGGCGACATGTTCGTGGTGCGCACCGCCGGACAAGCCATCGACACGGCAGTGCTGGGCTCGATCGAATACGCGGTCGTGGTGCTCGACGTTCCGCTGATCGTCGTCCTCGGCCATGACAGCTGCGGTGCCGTCAAGGCTGCCATCGGCGCGGTCGACGACGGTGCGATACCAGGGGGGTTCGTTCGCGACGTGGTGGAGCGGGTCGCACCGTCGATCCTGATGGGCCGCCGCGACGGACTGAGTCGGGTCGACGAGTTCGAGGCACGGCATGTGAGCGAGACGTTGGCCCAGCTCACATCGCGTTCTGCCGCCATCGCCGAGCGGGTGTCGGCCGGCAAGGTGGCACTCGCCGGGGTCACCTATCACCTCGCCGACGGGCGAGCGGCGCTGGTCGACCACATCGGAGACATTGGCGAGTAGGGGCGAGTAGCTCCGTTTCCGCCTCGCGCCGCGGGGCCACTAACACGGGCCTAACACGTTCGAAGGTCAGCTAACATCGCGACACGCCGAGTCGGATCGGACAAATCGGTGTGACCTGGACTTACGGTGTGATCGTGCTGGATCTAGAACCACGTGGCCCGCTACCCACGGAGATCTATTGGCGGCGCAGGGGGCTGGCCCTGGGGATCGCGGTCGTCGTAATCGGCATTGCTGTCGCGGCTGTCCTTGCCTTCATGGGTAACGGTGCGGGCGCCAAACCCGCCAGCGTCAACAAGGCCGGATCGGCTCAAAACACGCCCGCCGCGCCACCGCCGCAAGCAGCACCGCCGCCGGGGCAGGAAGGTGTCACCCCGGTGCCGGCGCCGCAGGGTCAGAACCCCGAGGCCGTGACGCCCACCGCTGCGGTGCAGCCGCCGCCGGTGCTGAAGGAGGGCGATGACTGCCCCGACTCGACGCTGGCCGTCAAGGGTCTGACCAACGCTCCCCAATACTTCATCGGCGACCAGCCGAAATTCACGATGGTCGTCACCAACATCGGGCTGGTGGCCTGCAAGCGCGACGTGGGTGCCGCTGTGCTGGCCGCCTACGTCTACTCGCTGGATAACAAGCGGCTGTGGTCCAACCTGGACTGCGCACCGTCCAACGAGACGCTGGTCAAGACCTTCACGCCGGGTGAACAGGTGACGACGGCGGTGACTTGGACGGGAATGGGCTCCTCGCCGCACTGCCCGCTGCCGCGGCCGGCGATCGGCCCGGGCACTTACAACCTGGTCGTCCAGTTGGGCAATCTGCGCTCGCTCGCGGTTCCGTTCATCCTGAATGTTCCGCCGCCCCCGCCGGGGCCGGTGCCGGGTCAGCCGGCGGTGCCGCAGCCGGAGGCCCCGCCCGGGGTTGGTCCCGGTCCCTCGCCCGCGGGGTAGTTGGTCCGTCAGCTGAGCGGGTCGGCGATCGTCGACTCCGCCAGCTGCGACAGCCCTTCCCGCACATGGCGGGCCCACATTGCGCCGATGCCGTCGACCGATTGCAGGTCGTTGGCGCTGGCGGCCAGCAGACCCTGCAGGGTGCCGAAGTTTCGGACCAACAGATCCACATGGGCGAACTGCAGCCGCGGGATACCGGCCATCGCGCGATAGCCACGCGAGCTCAGTGCCGAATCCTGCGCCTCTGCCGTCGTCGGATAGCCGAAAACCTTTGCTAACGAGGTGATTTCGAGCAGCTCGGTGTCCGACAACGCTCCAGTTCATCGAGTGTCGCGATCATCTGTGCATCCGATAGCGGCTCGGGGCTGGCATGGTAGTCACGCACGATCAGTTCTCGATCGGCGTCGTTGCCGCCCAGCAGCTCCTCGAGTTGCAGCCGCAGCTGGCGTCCGTCGGTACCCAATTCGACAACGTCGTAGTCGATCACCAGGCCGATCCGACGGACCAGCTCGAGTCGCTGCACCGCGGTCATCACGTCGCGCAGGGTGACGAAGTCTTCGATCTCCGCGCGCGACAGCAGCCGGCTGACCTCGTCGAGCCGGGTCTTGTAGCGCTCCAGGGTCGCGATGGCCTGGTTGGCTCGCGACAGGATGGTCGCGGAATCGGCCAGCACGTGGCGTTCCCCGCCCACGTAGACGGTGACGATGTTCATCGAATGGCTGACCGAGATCACCGGGTGACCGGTCTGGATCGCGGCTCGTTCCGCCGACCGGTGCCGGGTGCCCGACTCGTCGGTGGGGATCGACGGATCGGGCACCAGCTGCACGTTGGCCCGCACGATGCGGCTGGCGTCGGTGGACAGCACGACGGCACCGTCCATCTTCGCCAGTTCACGCAACCGCGTCGGGGCGTAGCGGACATCGAGAGCGAAGCCACCGTCGCAGATGGCCTCGACGTTCTCGTCGTTGCCGAGCACGATCAGCGCGCCGGTTCGGCCACGCAGAATGCGCTCCAGGCCATCCCGGAGCCCGGTGCCAGGTGCCAGGCGGGCGACTGTTTCACGCAGGGTCGGACGGGTCACAGGCTGTCATTCTGCTACGCCAAGGCTCGCGGCGTAGCAATGTCTAGCCGTTCGAGTCCACAGGGCCTGCTGCTGCGGTGGTCGGCGATGTCGCTCATGTGCTCCAGCGCCGCGCCGATGGTGGGTGCGCTCAGCGCTCGCATGCTCCGTGGAACGGCGTCGCATCCCGGTGGAATCAGCGCGATGGTGAACCCCTGCCGCGCGGCTTCGGCCAGCCGCCGGTCCATCCCGCTGACCCGGCGCAGATCGCCCGCGAGCCCCACCTCACCGACCATCACCGCGGTTGTCGGCAGCGGCAGATCGGTCAATGCCGAAGCCAGCGCAATCGCGACGGCGAGATCCGAGGACGGATCGGTCAACCGCATGCCGCCCACAGTGGACAGGTAGATGTCGTTGGCGGCCAGCGGCAGCTTGGCGTGCTTTTCCAGCACGGCGGTGATCATCGCGGCGCGGGAGTGATCGATCCCGCTGACCGCGCGGCGCGGTGAACCGGCGTTCGGTGTGGCCAGCAACGCCTGCACTTCGCCGATCAGCGGCCGCTTGCCGTCCAGGGCGACCGTGATTGCGGTACCCGCGACCGGGCTGGGCCGTTGATCTAGGAACAGGTTGGACGGGTCGGCTATGCCCTCAATTCCGTTGTCGTGCAACATGAAACAGCCGACCTCGTCGGCGCCGCCGAATCGGTTCTTGATTCCGCGGACCATCCGCAGCGAGCCGTTGCGGTCGCCCTCGAAATGCAGCACGACGTCGACGAGGTGTTCCAGCGAGCGTGGTCCCGCGATCGCCCCGTCCTTGGTGACGTGGTCGACGAGAATCAGCGCCACGCCGTTGGCCTTGGCCGCGGCGGTCAGCGCCGCCGTCACCGCGCGCACCTGCGTGACCCCGCCGGCGACGCCGTCGGATTCGGTGCTGGACATGGTCTGCACCGAGTCGACGATCACCAGTGCGGGCTTGACCGTCGCGATGTGCTCGAGCACGGTGTGCAAGTCGGATTCGGCGGCCAGGTAGACCTCGTCTGAACTGCAGCCCATCCGATCCGCGCGCAGCCTGATCTGGCCTGCGGACTCCTCACCGGAGATGTACAGCGCGCGCCGTCCGGACTGCGCCCACAGGTGGGCGACCTTGAGCAGCAACGTCGACTTACCGACCCCCGGGTCACCCGCCAGCAGCGTCACCGAGCCGGGCACCACGCCGCCGCCGAGCACCCGGTCGAGTTCGTCGATGCCCGTCGCGCGGTGCTGACTGGCGTTGGGTTGGATGGAACTGATCGGAACGGCGCGCGAAGCCCCGTTGACCGAACGGCGGCCGCCCACCGTGCCGAGTACGGCTACCTGATCGACGGTGCCCCAGGTGCCGCATTCTCCACAGCGGCCCACCCATTTTGCGGTGACGTGCTGGCACTCCGAGCAACGGTATTGCGAGCGCGCATTTGCCACGTCATGACGGTATCCGGCGGGGGCGACAAGCCCCGCTGCAACACGGCGGTTTAGGCCTCCGGCGGCGCCATCCCGGCGGAAATCGGCACCTGCACGCTGGCCTGCCCGGCCTTCTCGAAGGTGAAGGTGAACTTGTAGCTGAGGCCGTTCGTGATGGGCTTAGCCAAGTTGACGGATGCCTTGGCCGCACTGTTTGGGTTGAGCGGGCCCGGCGCCACCTTCTGGCCTTCCGGCGTACCGATGAATAGCATCCCGCTGGCGGGCAAGCTGGGGTCACCGGTCACCGTCACGGTGCCGATGTCACTGCTTATGCCCAGCAGCCGGTCCGCGACGTCCGGAGACTGATTCACGGCCACCAGCACCAGGTCGACGTTCTTACCCGGTCGCAGATAGTCGCCGGTCTGGGACGCCTGGATACGGATGTCGCGCAGCGCCACGTTGTTGATCGAGACTTTGTTGCCGTTGACGGCAGGCTCCTGGGTGGCCATCTGCGAGATCTGCCCGGCGCCGCAGCCGGTGAGCACGGCGGCTACCAGCGCGGCCAGGCCGACGGCGGCGACTCGGGCGCGAAGGCGGACCGCGAGGCTGTTCTTGAAGCGGTTCACTCGATGCCTCCTGGGCTCGGTCTGGCTGGTCAGCGGAAGTCGCGGCGCGATGACAGCGGGGTCAACCGTGCAACTATGCACAGTAGTAGGAACGCCGCTCCAGCGGTAGCGCAGGTGGCAGACCAGCACCGCAGCACCTGCAGCGGGCCCACTGCCGTGGGCAACAGGCGGCATTGATAGTGTGTTTGATTGCACGTCTTCCCGCTTCTGTCAACCCCTATTGAGCGCGCGTTGTGCCCCTGACCTGCACTGTTGCTTCGCGTGTGTTGGACCGCCGTGCTAGACTGAAGTAACGAAAGGGGCTCGAATCAGATGATCTTCAAGGTCGGCGACACCGTTGTTTATCCACACCACGGTGCTGCGTTAGTCGAGGCGATCGAAACCCGCACCATCAAAGGGGAGCAAAAAGAGTATCTCGTCTTGAAAGTTGCACAGGGTGACCTGACCGTTCGAGTTCCCGCAGACAACGCCGAATACGTCGGGGTCCGTGACGTCGTCGGACAAGAAGGTCTCGACAAGGTCTTCCAGGTGTTGCGGGCCCCGCACACCGAGGAGCCGACCAACTGGTCGCGCCGCTACAAGGCCAACCTCGAAAAGCTTGCTTCCGGCGACGTCAACAAGGTTGCCGAAGTGGTCCGCGACCTGTGGCGTCGCGATCAGGAACGCGGTCTATCCGCGGGTGAAAAGCGCATGCTGGCAAAGGCCCGGCAGATTCTTGTCGGTGAGTTGGCGCTTGCTGAGAGCACCGACGATGCCAAAGCGGAGACCATCCTCGACGAGGTTCTGGCCGCCGCTTCCTGAAGGCCCTGAGTTCAGGTGGTCGGGGGCGCAGTTGTCGCAGTGGTCCCGGCCGCGGGGTTGGGGGAGCGGCTGCGTGCCGGTATCCCTAAAGCATTCTGCGAACTCGACGGTCGCACTCTGCTTGAGCGGGCCGTCGCGGGTCTGCTGAAATCAGGGGTCGTTAACCATGTCGTGGTGGCGGTACCCGCCGATCGCATCGATCAAGCCAAACAAGTCCTAGGCTCGGCAGCCACCGTCGTGCCCGGCGGCGCCGGGCGCACCGAATCGGTCAGTCTGGCTTTGTCCGCCCTGCCCGGCGAACCCGAGTTCGTCTTGGTTCATGACGCTGCCCGGGCATTGACTCCGCCCGAGTTGATCGTCCGGGTGGTCGACACTTTGCGGGCCGGGCACAGCGCCGTCGTGCCCGCGCTGGCGCTGCATGACACCATCAAGGCCGTGGATGCCAACGGCGTGGTGCTGGGCACGCCGGAGCGGGCCGGGCTGCGCGCGGTGCAGACGCCGCAGGGTTTCGCCGCCGAGCTGTTGCTGCGCGCATATCAGCGCGCTGCCGGCGCGGTTTTCACCGATGACGCATCTCTGGTTGAGCACGTGGGTGGCCAGGTTCAGGTCATCGACGGCGACCCGCTGGCATTCAAGATCACCACCCAGCTGGATCTGCTGCTGGCCCAAGCGATTGTGCGCCGGTGAACGACTTGCCGCGGGTCGGTCTGGGTACCGATGTACATCCGATCGAGTCCGGACGGCCCTGCTGGCTGGTAGGGCTGCTGTTTGCCGATGCCGACGGCTGCGCCGGACACTCCGACGGCGACGTCGCCGCGCACGCACTGTGCGATGCCGTGCTGTCGGCTGCCGGGCTGGGTGACATCGGGGCCGTGTTCGGCGTCGACGATCCGCGGTCGAAAGACGTCAGCGGCGCCGACATGCTGCGCCACGTCGTCGATTTACTGTCGGAGCACGGCTTTCGGGTCGGAAACGCCGCCGTGCAAGTGATCGGCAATCGGCCGAAGATCGGTCCGCGGCGCGCCGAGGCGCAGCAGGTGTTGTCGGATCTACTGCGGGCGCCGGTATCCGTCTCGGCGACCACCACCGACGGGCTGGGCCTGACGGGGCGGGGCGAGGGTTTGGCGGCGATCGCGACTGCCCTGGTTGTCGCGCACGCATAGCCCCGCGAGCTCTGCGGTCGGCCGATCGGAACTAGCAGGTAAGCTGGCACGTCGTGACCGATCGCCCCCCCATGCGGCTACACGACACGGCGGCTGGTGCCGTGCGTGATTTCGTTCCGCTGCGCGAGGGGCACGTCTCCATCTACCTGTGTGGCGCCACCGTTCAGGGGCAGCCGCACATCGGGCATGTCCGCAGCGGCGTGGCCTTCGACATCCTGCGCCGTTGGCTGATGGCGCGCGGTTACGACGTCGCATTCATCCGCAACGTGACCGACATCGACGACAAGATCCTCAACAAGGCGGCTGGCGCGTGCCGACCGTGGTGGGAGTGGGCGGCCACCTACGAGCGGGCATTCACCGCGGCCTACGATGCCCTGGACGTGCTGCCGCCGTCGGCGGAGCCGCGAGCCACCGGCCACATCACCCAGATGGTCGAGTTGATGGACCGCCTGATCGAGAATGGTCACGCGTATGCCAGCGGCGGCGACGTGTACTTCGACGTGCTCAGCTACCCCGAGTACGGCCAGCTGTCCGGCCACCGGATCGACGACGTCCATCAGGGCGAGGGCACGGCCACCGGCAAGCGCGATCAGCGCGACTTCACCATGTGGAAGGGCGCCAAACCGGGCGAACCGTCATGGCCGACGCCGTGGGGCCGTGGGCGCCCGGGCTGGCACCTGGAATGCTCGGCGATGGCGCGCACATATCTGGGCCCAGAATTTGATATCCATTGCGGTGGAATGGATTTAGTATTCCCGCACCACGAAAACGAAATCGCTCAATCTCGTGCGGCCGGGGATGGATTCGCCCGCTACTGGCTGCACAACGGCTGGGTGACGATGGGCGGCGAGAAGATGAGCAAGTCGCTGGGTAACGTGCTGTCCATCCCGGCGATGCTGCAGCGCGTTCGCCCGCCCGAACTGCGCTACTACCTCGGCAGCGCGCATTATCGATCGATGCTCGAATTCTCCGAGACCGCCCTGCAGGACGCAGTAAAAGCCTATGTGGGAGTTGAGGAATTCCTGCACCGGGTGCGGGTCCGCATCGGTGGCGTCGTCTCGGGTGAGTGGACGCCGCGGTTCGCCGAGGCGCTCGACGACGACCTCGCGGTGCCGATCGCGCTTGCCGAGATCCACCACGCTCGAGCGGAGGGCAACCGGGCACTCGACGCCGGCGATCACGAAGGCGCCTTGCGGCAGGCCGGTGCGATCCGGGCGATGATGGGGATCCTGGGCTGCGACCCGCTCGACGAACGCTGGGAATCGCGCGACGAGACTTCGGCGGCCCTGGCGGCTGTCGACGTGCTGGTCCAAGCCGAACTGGAAAGCCGCAAGCAGGCCCGCGAGGAGCGCAATTGGGCTCTGGCGGACCAGATCCGGGATCGACTCAAGAACGCTGGCATCGAAGTCACCGACACCGCCGACGGGCCGCAGTGGGAGCTGCTGGCCGGTGACGACAAGTAGATGGCCGGAAACTCGCGGCGCCAGGGAGCGATTCGTAAATCTGGTTCCAAGAAGGGTCCGACCGTTGGTTCGGGCGGCCAACGGCGTCGCGGACTGGAGGGCCATGGTCCTACCCCGCCGGCGCACATGCGCCCCAACCATCCCGCTGCCAAGCGCGCCAGCCGGCCGCAGCAACGCCGGCCCGCCAAACGCACCGACGAAACCGAAACGGTGCTCGGACGCAACCCGGTGTTGGAGTGCTTGCGCTCGGGGACTCCCGCGACGGCGCTCTACGTCGCGCTTGGCATCGAGGCTGACGAGCGAGTAACCGAATCTGTCACCCGTGCTGCTGATTTAGGCATCGCGATCCTGGAAGTGCCGCGCACCGACCTGGACAGGATGACCACCAACCATCTGCACCAGGGCATCGCGCTGCAGGTGCCGCCATACAACTATGCCCACCCCGAGGATCTGCTCACGACCGCTCTGCAATCCCCCCCGGCGTTGCTGGTCGCATTGGACAACATCTCCGATCCGCGCAATCTAGGCGCGATCGTTCGCTCGGTCGCGGCCTTCGGCGGCCACGGCGTCTTGATACCGCAGCGCCGTTCGGCCTCGGTGACGGCGGTGGCGTGGCGAACCAGCGCCGGTGCGGCCGCCCGCATTCCGGTGGCTCGAGCCACCAACCTCACCAGGACACTGAAGAATTGGGCCGACCGCGGGGTGCGGGTGATCGGGTTGGATGCCGGTGGCGACACCGCGGTCGACGACCTGGACGGCCGCGACCCGATCGTGGTGGTGGTCGGTTCCGAAGGCAAGGGCCTCTCTCGGCTGGTACGGCAGAACTGCGAACAGGTGGTGTCGATACCGATGGCCGGTGATGCCGAATCGCTGAATGCCTCGGTGGCCGCCGGGGTTGTGCTCGCCGAGATCGCGCGTCAGCGCAGGAGTTAACCCGATTGCCGGGCCGGCTCGCGCACCTGGGTGCCATGGTGGCCGCCATCGTGTTGCTGGTGCCGTTGCCGGCGTCCACAGCGGAAGCGTCCGGATTCGACTTGCAGGCTCACCGCGGCGGGCGTGGTGAAACGAGCGAGGAATCGCTGCGTGCATTCGCTAAATCGCTCGAACTTGGCGTCAGCACACTCGAACTCGACATCGTCATCAGCAAAGACGGGCAACCGCTGGTGTGGCACGATCCGACGATCGCCGCGGAAAAATGTGTCGACACCGAGCCGGCATCTCCCGGCGATTCGCAATACCCCTACGTCGGTAAGCTGGTGCACGAGCTCACCCTGGCACAGATCCACACGTTGGACTGCGGCCGCCTGCTCGCCGAGTTCCCGCACGCTGAAATGGTGCGGGACAACAAGATAGCGACCCTGCCGGAAGTGTTCGCGCTTGCCGACTCGTATCGGGCCTCGGTGCGTTACAACATCGAAACCAAGGTGGAAGCCGACAAACCGGGCAGCTCAGCCGAGCCCCAGCAGTTCGTCGACGTGATCCTTGCTGCGGTCAGGTCGGCGGGCAAGCTCGCTGCCGTCGAGATGCAAAGCTTCGACTGGCGCACCCTACCGATGGTGCACCAGGCCGAACCGTTGATTCCGTTGGTGGCCTTGTACAACGAGGAGACCTGGGTTCCCGATTCGCCGTGGCTGGCCGGCATCAACGCGGCCGCCGTCGGCGACCCGATGATCGGGGCGATGATGGTGGGCGCGAACATCGTCTCGCCCAGATACCAGCTGGTCACCGGCAGGCCGTATGTGGATCACGCACATGCATTGGGGCTCAAGGTTATTCCGTGGACGGTCAACGACCCCGGCGCGATGCGCGAGCAAATCGGCTTTCGCGTCGACGGCATCATCACCGACTATCCCACGCGGCTGCGGGGTGTAATGGCCGACCTGCGCATGTCGTTGCCGCCGCCCGCGGCGCCGAGCTGATCAATGCCATGCCGGCGTCGGCGACGGTTGGCCAGCGCTGCACGCCACAGCATTCCCGGGCGAAGTAACCGGGTGGCGGGGTCGATCAGTCCCGTCACTCTAACGAACCGATTGACGGCTTCGGTGTCGTATTCGGCCGCCGTGAGGACACGATCGACGTATGCGTTGAGCAGCCGGGTGAGCAGGGGTGGGGTTCCCTCGATTTCGGGCAGGCAGAGGTCGGGGTTGGCCGACAGTTCCCAGGCCGTGCGAATCGGTAACGCCGCGGCCTGGAAGAATCGTTGCGCCAAATCCCTTGTACCGCTGGATAAGCAGTCGCGCAGCGCCAATGCCTCGAGGGCGGCTACGGTCATGCCCTGACCGTAGATCGGGTTGAAGCTGCAGATCGCGTCGCCCATGACCAGCAGGCCCTGAGGGAACCGTCGCATCTTGTCGTATCGGCGCCACCGACTGGATGGCTGACGATGCCGCGAGGGCTCTCCAATGGGTTGGGCGGCTTTTACCGCGGCGAGCAACCGCGCCGGTGCGAAGTCTTCGACGAACTCGCACATCGAGATCAGATCGGGGTGTGGTCCGTGACCCGCGATGCCAAAGACGGTGAACATCCAGGTGTCGTTCTCCGCTTGGATAGTGCCCAGCCCGCGTGGCCGGCCAGGCACGGGTCCGACGATGAAACCGAGCTCGTGCAGCGCATCCGGTGCCGTGCTGAGCAACTGGCTCGCGTAGGTCAACTCCATCATGACCTGGTCCTCACGCGGGCGGTCGTAGCCGAGGGCGTCCAGCCAGGCCGGGGTGCGGGCGCCGCGCCCGGTCGCGTCGATCACCAAATCGGCCCGCAGCGTGAGTTCTTCGTGGGTGCGACGGTTGACTACCCGCGCCCCGGTGACGCGATGGTGGTCGGGTGCCGAGGTCAATTCCGCGATGTCGTGCTCGTCGAGCAGGTTGACGTTGGGGATGGTGCGCAGGCGCGCACGGACGTGATCCTCCAGGAAAGGCCGGGTTGCGAGATAGGCGGTAAACGACGTGGCGCTGCCGGTGCGCACCATCAGGTGCCCGCCCAGCTCGTAGTGCAGCTGCGACAGATCCCGGCCATCGATGTAGTGCGCGCCGTCGACAACCAGCTCGTCGAGGATGCCGGGGAAGAATTCCTGGAGTACCTGCGCACCGCGGGGCAGCAGGGCGTGCAGGTGCCGACCCTGCGGCACACCCCGGCGGGGGACGCCGATGTCGGGCAGCGGGTCGCGCTCCACCACCGTCACCACGTCAAAGAACTCGCTGAGCGACCGCGCGGCCAGCAGACCGGCCATGCTCGCTCCCAATACCAGTGCGTGATTTCCGATCTTTGCCATAGCCCACCGCCTGTGCTGAGCGTTCATCCGACGAAACCCATGCTCATGCCCGGCAACGCGGGGCGACAGCGTAGTCGACTACGTCATCGCGACGACGCAGCTACACGTGAGGTCGCCGAAACGCCGGCAAAGCGGACGTTCGCACCGTTATAGTCGCCGAGTGATCGGCGCTGAGCCGTTGACCGGGCGTGACAGCGAATTAGGGATCGTTCGCCGCGCCCTCGGCGCGGTAGGCAACTACTCGGGCGTGATGATCGCCGGAGCCGCTGGCGTGGGCAAGACATGGCTGGCCCACGAAGCGCTTCGGCGTGCCGCGGCGGCGGGGGAGCGGACGAAGTGGGTCGTCGGCACCGACTCGGCGCACGCGCTGCCCCTGGGAGCGTTCATCGGCGCGCTCGGCGACGCGATGTCGGATCCGCGCACAGATGTGCAGCGCGTGATCAATTCGTTTGTCGCGCAACAGCGCCGGGGTCGTGTGGTGGTCGGGGTTGATGACGCGCACCTGCTGGACGGATTGTCCGCCCTCGTCGTCCATCAGTTGGCGCAATCGGGTGGAGTCCGGTTGGTGGTCACGATCCGCACCGGCAGCGACGAACCCGATGCGGTGACGGCGCTGTGGAAGGACGGGCTGCTGGAACGGCTTGATCTGGAACCGCTTTCGGCCGCGGCGACACGCGAGGTCATCGAGAGCGGGCTGGACGGTCCGATCGATGCGCGCAGCGCGGCCCGGTTCCAAAAGCTGACGGGAGGGAATGCGCTTTTCCTGCGGCAGCTGCTGGCCGATCAGGTGGCCGCCGGGCGGATGCGCAAATCGGCCGGGGTATGGATGTGGGACGGAGACGTTGCCGTATCGGCGAGCCTGTCCGACACGCTGGGCCGCCAGATGGGACGGCTGAGCCCGGGGATGGCGATCGTGGTCGACACGTTGTCGCAGTGTGAACCGCTGGCCGTGGACGTCCTGTGCGACTTGGCGCTCCGCAGTGACCTGGCGGCGGCCGAGCGGCTGGGCCTGGTCAGCATCGAACGCACCGGCGCCGGACTGACCGCCAGGCTCGCCCACCCGCTGTTCGGCGAGCTGCGCCGGGCCAGCGCCGGCGAGTTGTATCTCTCGGGCATCCGGGGCCGGTTGGCGGAACGGCTGGGGAACGACGGCGATGATGATATGCAGGCCACCGTGCGCCGCGCCCTGTTGCGCCTTGAGTCGGATCTGGACCCCGACGCCGGGCTCTACCTGGAGTCGGCCCGGCATGCAATGACGCTGTTAGATCTGGATCTGGCCGACCGATTCGCCACCGCTGCCGCGCATGCCGGCGCGCCCGGGGCGGCCGGGGTACGGGCCATGAACCTGGCGCTACTCGGGCGGGGCGAGCCGGCCGAGGAGGCGCTGCGCGCGATGGCCGGCGCGGACCTGCCCGACGCCCATCACTGGGCGACCGTGCGGGCGGCCAACCTGATGTGGAATCTGTTCAATTCCAAAGACGCCGCGGCAATCCTGGCCGGGTTGGCCGCGGGACCCGAGACTGCGGCGCAGCGAGCGGAGCGGCTGGCGGTGCAGGCGTGCCTGGATGCGGTAGCGGCGCGCTGCGAGCTCGCGGTCGAAAATGCCCGAACTGCGATGGATTCCGGCGAACTGTCCGGCTTTCACACGATGATGGCCTCGCTGGCGTTGATTATGGCTATGGGGGCGCTGGGCCAGGTCGATGAGCTCGTGGGCGTGGCCGAGCAGGCGCTGCGACGCGCAACGACGTCGTTCCAGGCATCGCATATGCGGTTCTGGTTCGGCGCCGTGTATGGCCGTGCCTGCCGTTTGACCGGACGCATTGACGAATTTGTCGGTACGGCAAGGCAACTCGCCGACTCGGCCCGCGACGTTCCGGGCCTGGCATATGCGAACCTGGTCTTGCTGTTGGGGAACGCCGAACAGGCTCGCGGCGCGGTCGCCGAGGCGGTCCGGCTGGTGCACGAGGCGGCCGCCGGGGTGCAAATACATGCCATCACAACGGGTTTGCGGCCGGCAAGCTACTTCGCGCTCGCTGAGGCGCATGCCAAGTTAGGACAGGCCGGCGAAGCGAACGAGGCTGTCGCCGCGGCGCGGTCGTGCGTGCCCGCGGACTTTCTGTTCATGCATACCGCCTTGGCGCTGGCCGACGGATGGGCGATGGCGGCAAGCGGTCACTTGAGCGAGGCCGTGGCACGCGTGAGCGAGGCGGCGCGGTTGGCTCGTGATCGCGGCCAGCCCACCCATGAGCTGGCCTGTATCCAGGCCGCGGCACAGTGGGGCGATGCCTCGCAGGCACCGCGGGCGCGGGAGCTGGCCGACGAGTTGTCGTTGCCGCTGGCCGCCGCCATCGCATTGCACGCACAGGCCCTGTCGGCGGGGGACGGTGAGGGCCTGCTGGCGGCATCGGCGGCCTACCGGACGATCGGTGATCGGGCCGCCGCCGCCGACGCGGCGGCGCAGGCCTCTGTTGCGTTCGACGAAGGTCAGCAGCACCGGCGTGGGTTGTATGCCGGCGCATTGGCCAGGGAATTGTCCGACGAATGCGGCGGCCTGCACACGCCGGCGCTGCGGACTCCGACCGGTCTGAAGTTGTCGGGTCGTCAGCGCGATGTGGTCGAACTCGTGGTGGCGGGCCTGTCCAACCGCGAAATCGCCGAGCAGCTGGTGATGTCGGTGCGCACCGTGGAGGGCCACGTTTACCGGGCCTGCCAGCGGGTGGGGGCTCAGTCGCGCGAGGAACTGGCATCGATCATCGAAGCCGGACCCTGCGGGTCGTCCTGACACGTCGCGTCGCGGCGGGCAAGTGGAGTAGTCGGCTACGCGTGCGCACAAACAAGACTCGGCCATACCGTGCCTGCAGCGGACAAAGGAGTTGGCATGGTCGAGATGCTGCAGATACCCGCGGTCGAGACGCTGAATCTGGCACCGAAGAATCCACTGCCGTATGTGCGGCAGCTCCAGGCGGTGCGGTCCTACATCGAAGGGCTGCAGACGCTACTGGACGCGGGCGGCCCGGTCACCCGGCTGCGACTCGCCCCCAAATGGCTGTTGCCAGATGTGGTGGTGATCGCCATTCCGCAGGGCGCGCGAGATCTGTTGGGCCGCAACGACGAGGTCTGCGACCGCGGCCGTGTTCGCGTGATGGTCGAGATGCGCGCGCTGATGGGCGGCAATTTGCTCAACCTCCCGCACGAACGCTGGCTACCGCGGCGACGCGCACTGCAGCCGATGTTCACCAAGCGACACGTCGCCGGCTACGCGGGACACATGGGAGCTGCCGCACAACAGGTCGCCGACGGCTGGCGCGCCGGTGCCATCGTGGACTTGGACAGCGAATGCCGGCTGCTCACGCTGCGGGCTCTTGGGCGTTCGGTGCTCGGAGTGGACCTCGACGAGCGCGCCGAGGAGGTCGGGCATGCGTTGCGGGTTTCGTTGACGTGGGTGGCCGACCGCGCCGCGCGGCCGGTGAATCCGCCGCGGTGGCTGCCCACCAGCGGTCAGCGTGCAGCTCGCCGGGCCAACGACACCCTGCATGGGCTGGCCGCCGAAATCCTGCACGCGGTGCGCGCTGATCCCGACCGGGATGCTTCCCTGGTGCGAGCACTGATCGAGGCGGTGGACCCGCAGACCGGCCGGCCATTGACCGACGACGAAATCTGCGACGAGTTGGTGCTTTTCATGCTCGCGGGCCACGACACTACGTCGACGACGCTCACCTATGCGCTGTGGGCGTTGGGACACCATCGCCACATTCAGGACCAGTTGCGAGCAGAGGTTGACGCGCTGGGCCAGCGTGCGCTGACCACTGATGACGTGCCCCAACTCGGTGTAACCGTGCGGGTGCTACACGAGGCGCTGCGGTTGTGCCCGCCCGGGGCCGGAACGGCCCGGATGCCCACCCAGGACATCGTGGTAGACGGCTACCTGGTCCCAGCCAAAACCATTGCGCTGGTGAGCTTCTACGCGATGCACCGCGACCCCGCGCTGTGGGAGGATCCGGCGCGTTTTGATCCGGACCGCTTTCTGCCGGCACGTTCGAAAGGCCGCAGCCGTTGGCAGTATCTGCCGTTTGGGGGCGGACCGCGGTCATGTATCGGCGACCACTTCGCGATGCTAGAGGCTACCCTAGCGCTGGCCACGATCATCCGCACCGCTGAGATCGATTCCCTGGACGACGATTTTCCGCTGGCCACACCGTTCACGGTGGTCGCTGCGAAGCCCATTCACGCCCACATTTACCCGAGGGCGAAGACGGCGACACACGCCTAGAGGCCCAGCAGCCGCGCAGCACCCCACAGCGCCACGACCGCCACGACCAGGGCCGGCGGTACGGTGCATAGCCCTAGGCGGGTGTACTCGCCGGCGCCGGCCTCGACGGCATGCTGGCGAAGCACGCGGCGCCACAACAGGTTCGACAGCGAACCGACGTAGGTCAGGTTGGGCCCGATGTTGACCCCGATCAGCACCGCGAGGATCGCGATCGGACCGCTGGGGGCGACCAGCGGCAGCAGCACCAGCGTCGCGGGCAGGTTGTTGACGATGTTGGCCAGCGCGGCCGCCACGGCGGCGATGGCAAGCAATGTCGGCAGGCCCGACCCGTGCGGCAGCACGGCCGACATCACCCTGTCCATTCCGTTCAGCGTCACCGCTTGCACCACGACCCCCAGCGCCAGCACGAACACCAGAAACGAGAATTGCATCGAGCGCAGGATTTCCAGCACGGTGGTGTGCCGGCGGCGCAGGCTGCGCACCGCCAGCACCGCGGCGCCGGCCAACGCCACCCATGCGGGGGCGACTCCCAGCGGCTCGGACAACGCGAACCCGGCCAGCGTCAGCCCCACCACCACCAAGACGAACACCGGCGGCCGCGGCGCCGGTCCGAGCTGTTCCGGGTTGGGAGCCACCCGCAGATCCCGGGCGAAAAAGCCGCGGAAGACCAGATACAGCGTGGTGATGGTGGCCAGCCATGGTGCTGCCATCAGCAGGGTGAACTCGGTGAAGGAGACGTTCGCGAGGTGAAACGCCAGCAGGTTGGTCAGGTTGGACACCGGCAGCAGCAGCGAGGCGCCGTTAGCCAGATGCGCCGTCGCATAGGCATACGGGCGCACCGGCGTTCGCAGCCGGCGAACGGCAATTAGCACCACCGGGGTCAGCAACACCACGGTGGCGTCCAGGCTCAGGACGGCGGTGATGCTGCCGGCGATGACGAACACGTGCCGTAACAGCCCGTGCGAGCCGCGAGGTGTCCGGGCGATCGCGGCGCCCGCGGCCTCGAACAGGCCTTCGTCGTCGCATAGCTTCGCCAGCACCAGCACCGCACCCAGGAACGCGACCACACCGGACAAATCGGCGACCTGCCTGGCCGCCTGATGAACCGAGATCGCGCCGACCGCGATCACGATCAGCGCTGCCGGAACCGCTGCCAGTGCCTCCGGCCAACCCCGGGGACGCGCGACCGCAAACCCCAACACCGCGGCAAGCAGTAGCAGTGCAATGGTCAGTGCCAAAGCCTAAACCGCCCAGGGGTTTTCGCGTCGCCACACCGTCGGCATGTGCAGCACGACGCCATCGCGCGCGGCCAGCTCGTCGAGGATACGGATGGATACATCTAAGTCGTCACCCGCATACGGCAAGGCCCGCAACGGCTTTGACAATGGGCGGAAGAAGTCGTCCCAGTGAATGAGGATCACTCGCCGCGCGCCTACCGCTTGCACAGTTTCGGCCCAGTAGTCGAGCAGGTATGACCGCGGCTGTAGACCTAGCTGGCCGACGGACAAATAGACGGCGTCGGCGCGGTGGGCGGCCAGCGCGCCTTTGACGAAGCCGGCGCTGCCCTGAATCAGCAGCCGCTTATCCGATGGCAGGTGGTGGATCAGCGTCGACCACGACTCACCGCACCGGTAAGCCGACACCTTCACCGGTGGCACCACTGGCGCGTCGATGACGCCGGGATACCGGTCGGGGGGACAGTGGTGTGACTTCACCAGCGTTAAGCCGAAGGCGCCCAATCGAATTGGTTCGCCCGGGCTGGCGACGACGAGGCGGTCCTCCGGTAGGCCATGCCCCCGTCCGACGTTCGCTGCCGACTCGCCGCCGACCAGCTGGGCGCCGGTGCGCTCGGCGACCAGTGCGGAATCCATCACGTGGTCGACGTGGGTGTGTACCGGGATGACGGCCGCCAGCCGCGACACCTTGGCGCGGGCTAGGCAGCCGTCCACGCGGGCCGGTGACGGCGACAGCCTGCCCGCCGCCACCCGAGCCAGGCTGGGGCGGGAGAAGTAGCCGTCGGTCATCAGCGCGGACGATCCGTCGTCGATCAACAGTGTCGCCACGCCCATCCACGTCGCCGCGAGCCCGCCGCTTTCGGCGGCCGGCACGTCGAACCGGTCGGAGTATTGCCCGATGTCGGGGCGACCGAGTCGAAGGCGCATCAGCAGAACGCCCTGACGTCGACGCCCGCGGCATTGAGCTGATCGCGCACCGCGGTCGCGATTTGTACCGCGCCGGGCGAATCGCCGTGCACGCAAACCGATTCCAGACTGACAGAGATCTGGGTGCCATCGACTGCACTGACTTGCCCGGAGCGCACCATGGTTGCCACACGCCGCGCGATCGCGGCCGGGTCGCTCAGCACGGCACCCGGTTCGCGACGGGATACCAGCTGCCCGTCCGGTTGGTAGGCCCGATCGGCGAACGCCTCGGCCACCGTGGGTAAGCCGCGGCGCGTGGCTTCTTCGAAGAACGCCGAACCCGCCATGCCCAGCACCGGCAGCGTGGCGTCCACCGAGCGCACCGCTTCGGCGACGGCAGCGGCCTGCTCGCGGTTTGTCACGATCGTGTTGTACAGCGCGCCATGGGGTTTGACGTAGGAGACCGCAGAGCCCGAAGCGTGGGCGATCGCCTGCAACGCGCCGATCTGATACACCACGTCGGCGACCAGGTCGTCGGCAGCGACGTCGATGAAGCGCCGGCCAAACCCGGCCAGGTCGCGATAGCTCACCTGCGCGCCGATCCGTACACCTCGTTCGGCGGCGTTGCGGCAGACCCGCAGCAGGCCGGCCGGGTCACCGGCGTGGAAACCGCACGCGACATTGGCGCTCGTGACGATCCGCAGCATTGCGTCGTCGTCACCGAGACTCCAGACGCCAAAGCCCTCGCCCAGGTCAGCGTTCAGGTCGATACCGGCCACCTGCCTAGCTTATTGCGGAACCTTGGCAACGATCTGGTCGAGGAGGTCGTTGACCGCCGAGTCGGTGTCCTTGGTGAGCAGGCAGACCCGCGCCTCGATGGCGACGGACCCTTGCACGTCCATCGCGTGCGAGCAGCCCCATCGGGGGTCTTCTTCTTGGCTCATCGACAATTCGATGCGTGAACCGGTGGCCCGCACGTCGTGGGTGAGGAAGTAGCTGTGGTTGCCGTTCGAGGAGTGAAACCCGTACCGCCGCTGGGCGCATCGCTGCCAATCCTGTCGCGCGCGCTGCAGCAATGCCCGGGCGTCACCCGGGGCGGTGAACGACGTCGCGAGTTGGGTGACATCGGCCGAAACAGCGTTGGGGGTGCTGAACTGGTTACCGCGCATCGCGGCATATCCGCTGTTGGCGTAGACCGTCACGTCTCCCACCGAGCTCAGTCCCAGGCAGGTGCGATCGTCGATGATTTTCGACGAGTCCGAGGCGCTGGTGGCGGTGCCGACCAAGGTCATGTTCGTTGCACCGACGAGGGCGACGAGCTGGTCCTGACTCAGCAGCAGGCCCTCGAGGACCGTCGCCGGCATCGCTTGCGGCAACGGTCTGGTCATGGAGCTGGCGGGTGTGTGGATCGCGGGCTCGGCGGCCAGCGCCGTGCCGTCGACCGCCCTGGTGCAGCCGGCGACCGCTGCCGTCAACGCGCAGGCGATCGGTGCGGCAAGTAAGCCGGTCTGCCATCGAGAAACCGTTGCCTCCCCTGCGCGTGGCCACTGCGTGCGAAAAGCTTAGGCGCTGACCTCTCGCCGCCTGCCCAGCAGCCAGCAAAATACATAGATCAGAAACGAGATCGTTGCAACGAATACCGACACCGGGACACCGGGCGCCAGCGACAGCACGATGCCCCCCACCGCGGCGACTTCGGCAAAGACCACCGAGGCCACGATGGCCGCCGCCGGTGAGGCGACCACCCGGGCGGCCGCCGCCGCCGGTGTGATCAGCAACGACATCACCAACAGCGCGCCGACGATCTGCACGGCCTGGGCGGCCACCACGCCGACCAGCGCGGCGAACACGATGCCCAGCGCCCGAACCGGCACACCGCGGCCGGCGGCGACGTCGGGATCGACGGTCGCGAAAAGCAGCGGTCGGTAGCACGTGGCCAGCACGGCTATCACCAGCAGACAAACCAGCGCCAGCGTGGCCAGCCCGGTGTAGCCCACCCCGACGATCTGGCCGGTGAGCAATGCGAAACTCGTCGACGTGCGTCCCGGGTAGAGGTAGATGAACAGCACCGCCAGGCCCAAGCCGAAGGCCAGCACTACCCCGGTCACGGAATCGCGCTCCCGGGCCCGCTGACCGAGGACGCCGAACAGTGCGGCCGCCACGGCGCTGCCGATCAGCGCGCCTAAACCCACCTGGAACCCGACCAGCAGCGCGAAAGCGGCGCCGGTCAGCGACAGCTCGCTGGACCCGTGCACCGCGAACGACATTTGACGCATCACGACGAACGGGCCGATCAGCCCGGCCACCAGTCCCAGCAGCGCGGCCGCCAGCAGTGCCTGCTGGACGAAGTCGTGGCTCAGCAGCGAGGCGGTGATATCGAAGGAGAACAGATGATCCAGCAGCTTCCAGAGCTGGTTGTTCATAACGCGCGCCCGCTGTCTTCGCCGATCACCACGTAGCGGTCTTTGACCTTCACCACCTGGATGTCGGCTCGATACAGCGTCGACAGCGTTTCGGTGTTCATCACCTGCTCGGCGGTGCCGATTCTGAATTGGCCGTCGACGAGATAGAGCACCCGATCGACGTACGGCAGGATTGTGTTGATCTCGTGGGTGACCACCATGACGGTGGTGTTGGCCTCCCGGCGGCGGCGGTCGATCAACGAGGCGACCAGCTTGGCGTTGGCCGGGTCGAGCGTCAGCAGTGGCTCGTCGCACAGCAGCAGCATCGGGTCGCTGGCCAAGGCCTGAGCGATGCGCATTCGCTGCAATTCGCCACCCGACATCAGCCCGACGCGGACATCGGCGAGCGGCTCGCCGTTGACCTGCGCCAGCGCCTGCCGCACGGCCGCGCGCCGGCGGGCCCGCTCGGCGGACCGCAATGGCATGACACCCCAATGGTTTCCGTCGATGCCCAGCCGGACCAGGTCGTGCCCGACCAGCATCACGTCGCGGTCGATCGGACGGTGTTGTGGCACATAGCCGATATCGCCGCTGCCCGAGCCGACCTGTTTGCCGTCGACCAGCGCGGCGCCGGCGCTCAGCATCAGTTGCCCGAGTAACACCTTGAGCAGTGAGGTCTTGCCGGTGCCGTTGGGGCCGAGCACCGCGATGAACTCACCTGGTGACACCGACAGGTCGAGCTCGTCCCACAGAATGCGATCGCCGAACGCCAGCCGGGCACCGGTGAGCGAGACGGCGGGTGGCTGCGGGTCGACCGTCTCGACCGCTTGGTCAATTACGGGCATTGTTCTCACTCGATCGCAACGCGGCCTGCAACTGGTCGGTGGTGTTGCGCTGCCAGGTGAGATAGTCGGCGCCGTCGGGCAGCGTCTCGGTTACCTGGGTGATCGGGATGCCCGCCCGCCGGGCGGCATCCTGCAGACCGTTGATCGCGGGTGTGGACGTCTGCGGGTTGACCAGCAGCACCGCGACTTGGTGGCGGTTGAACAGGTCGAGGACAAATGCCATGTCGGCCGGTGCGGGATCGGTCCCGTTCTCGTTGGCCGACATGAAAGCCGGGGGAGTGCGATTCACCAGGCCGGTGGCCTTCAACAGGTAGAACGCGACGGGTTCGGTCGCGATGACGGAGGTGGTGTTGGCATACCTGTTGGCGATGGATCGTTGCGAAGCCGCGATGGCGTCGGCGTCGCGGCCGAATCCGGCGGCGTTGGCCCGATAGTCGGCGGCGTTGTCCGCGTCGATGGTCGCGAGCCGGTCGGCGATGGTGTTGGCGACGGTCTTGGCGACGCCGAGGTCGCCGAAGACGTGCTCGTTCGGCGGATTCCCGCTGTCCGCGTTGCCGACGAACGAGTAGGCGTCCACCGAATTGATGTTGGCATGACCGGTCAGCACCGACGTGACCCAGGGGTCGTAGCCGCCGCCGTTGTAGATCACCAATGTGGCGTCCACGATCGCCGCGGCGTCCGAGGCACTGGCCTGGTAGGTGTGCGGATCGATTGTGGCGCCGGACAGGATCGACTTGACGTTGATATGCCGCCCCGCGACGGCGTGCGCAACGCTGCCCCACACATCGGTGGAAGCCACCACAGTGGACCCGTGCGGGTGCGAAGAACCAGCGACGCCGCAGCCGGTGATCGTCGTCGCGCCGATCAGGCAGGCGAACGCAGCTGACACCAACCCCAATAGCCGACGTCGCCCATCGAGTTGTGCCATGTCGTCCCATCAACGCCGCACGCAGGCGTGTATTCCGGTAGCTGTCCGACCCGCCGAGACATAATACTAATGAAAACCGTTTCCATTAGAAAGTAGCAGATCGCGGCGGCGTAGGCGCGCGCGAGGATGCGCTGTAGCGTCACCGAACGTGAGCCCCACACCGCGTCGGCGTGCGACTCTGGCGTCGTTGGCGGCCGAGCTCAAGGTTTCCCGCACCACCGTTTCGAACGCCTTCAACCGGCCGGATCAGCTCTCGCCCGACCTGCGCGAACGTGTACTCGCCACCGCCAAGCGGCTGGGCTACGCCGGTCCCGACCCCCTGGCGCGCTCGTTGCGCACCCGCAAGGCCGGTGCGGTCGGTCTATTGATGGCCGAGCCGCTCACCTACTTCTTCAGCGACCCGGCGGCGCGGGATTTCGTTACCGGAGTGGCGCAGTCGTGTGAGGAGCAGGGGCAGGGCCTGCTGTTGGTCGCGGTCGGACCCAGCCGGAGCTCGGCGGACGGCGAGGCTGCGGTGCTGGCCGCCGGGGTCGACGGCTTCGTGGTGTATTCGGTCCGCGACGACGATCCCTACCTTCAGGTGGTGATGCAGCGGCGCGTGCCAGTCGTCGTGGTCGACCAGCCTAAGGGCCTGTCCGGGGTGTCGCGGGTGGGCATCGACGACAGGGCGGCGATGCGTGAGCTGGCCGACTACGTGCTGGGGCTGGGGCATCGCGAGCTCGGGCTGCTGACCATGCGGTTGGGGCAGGGCCGCCGCCAAGACCTGGCGGATGCCGAGCGGCTGCGGTCGCTGACCTTCGACGTGCAGCGCGAACGCATCACCGGCGTGTGGGACGCCATGCGGGCCGCCGGTGTGAACCCGGATGCACTGACCGTGGTGGAGAGCTACGAGCACCTGCCGACGTCGGGCGGCGAGGCGGCCAGGGTGGCGCTGGAAGCCAATCCGCGAATCACCGCATTGATGTGCACCGCTGACATTTTGGCGCTCTCAGCGATGGATTACCTTCGGGCACATGGCATTTACGTGCCCGGTCAGATCAGCGTCACCGGGTTCGACGGGGTGCCCGAGGCGATCAGCCGCGGCCTGACCACGGTGTCGCAGCCGAGTCTGCAGAAGGGCCATCGGGCTGGGGAACTACTGCTGAACCCGCCGCGGTCCGGCCTGCCGGTCGTCGAGCTGCTGGACACCGAGTTGATCCGGGGCCGTACCGCCGGTCCGCCGGTGTAGGCGCCTACTGGCTGTTTTCCTGATCGCCGATCAGCAGTCGCACGGCCAGGTCCAACCGCTTGCTGACGTCGGTCGCCGAGGCGCGCCGGGTCAGCCAGGCCAACAGGTTCGACAACCACACGTCCGAGATCACCCGGGCGATGTGGTACTGGTCCTCGGTCGGCTCGCCGTCACTCATGGCGCGCGCGAACATGCTGTCGATCAGCTTCTCGACCTGGTCGACCTCGCTGGCCGCCGACGCGTCGGCGAAAACGTAGGCGCGTGTCATCGCCTCGGTCAGCAGCGGATTGCGCTGCATCGCGCGGTTGAGCTTGCCAACCATGAAATTCAGCCGCTGGAACGGGGTGCCGCCCACCATCGCGGAGCGGTCGGTCTTCGCGTCGATGCGGCCGAACTCCCGGCCCAGGGCCGACACCAGCAGGTGCACTTTCGACGGGAAGTAGCGGTACAGCGTCCCGACCGCCACGTCCGCGCGATCGGCCACCGCACGCATTTGAACCGCCTCGTAACCGCCCTTAGATGCGATGGCCATGGTGGCGTCCAGGATGCGTTTACGACGCTCCCGTTGTGCCTCCGAACCAAGCTCGGACTCAGCCAGGACTGCCACGTTCATGACCTCGCGTGGCTGCGAGTCAGAGACATGGTCAGAGTTAATGTTCGCCGACGACATCTGACGGGTTGCTCCTCTTTCGGGCGGTTCGTTCGCAAACGATACGCAAGCCGAGTGTGAATTTCCCACCTCCGTCCCGCCGGGGCAGCGAGTTGTCCTGCTGTAATGGCGTTCGACTTGACGGTCGTTCGCTGGCACTATTAGAACACGTTCTAGTGGGCTGTAGCGCCCCTAATGGTCACGTTGAATCGAGCACGCGGAGGACCCCAGGTGGTAGCGACCGTCACTGACGAACAGTTCGCGGCGCGCGAGTTGGTGCGCGACTGGGCCCGGAACACGACTTCCGGGCCGGGTGGGACCGCCGCGATCCGCGAGGTCGAGCAGGGAAAGACGGACGCCTGGCGGCCGGTGTTCGCCCGGCTGGCCGACCTCGGCCTGTTCGGTGTGGCCATATCCGAGGAGGCCGGCGGGGCCGGCGGCAGCATCGAGGATTTGTGCGCGATGGTCGAAGAGTCGGCCAAGGCGCTGGTGCCCGGGCCGGTCGCCACCACCGCGCTGGCCACTGTGGTTCTTTCCGAGGCGGGCACCGATCCCGAGTTGCTGTCCGCGCTCGCCACCGGTGAGCGTTTCGCCGGGCTGGCGCTCGAGGGTGACGTCCGGTTCGACAGCGGGTCATCGCAGGCATCGGGCACCGTCGATTTCGTGTTGGGCGCCTCGAACACGGTGGAAGGCGGCCTGCTGCTGCTACCCGCCGGCGACAGGTGGGTCATGGTCGATACCGGCAGCGACGGCGTGCAGGTGGAGCCGTTACAGGCTGCCGACTTTTCCCAGCCATTGGCACGGGTGGTTTTGACCGGGGCGCCGGCCACCCCGATCGCCGAGTCGCGGGAGCGGGTCGAAGAGCTCGCCGCGACCGTGCTGGCGGCCGAAGCAGCCGGCATTACGCGTTGGTCGCTTCAGACCGCCGTCGCCTACGCCAAGGTGCGCGAGCAGTTCGGCAAGCCGATCGGCAGCTTCCAGGCGATCAAGCACCTGGGTGCGGAGATGCTCTGCCGCGCCGAGCAGGCCGAGGTCGCCGCCGCCGACGCCGCCCGCGCCGCCGGCGAGCCGGATGGCCAACAGTTCTCCCTCGCCGCGGCTTTGGGCGCGAGTGTTGGCATCGCTTCCGCGAAAGCCAACGTGAAGGACTGCATTCAGGTTCTCGGCGGCATCGGCTGCACCTGGGAGCACGACGCGCATCTGTACCTGCGCCGCGCGCACGCCATCGGCCGGTTCCTCGGTGGTGCCGAGCGCTGGCTGCGCCGCATCACCGCGCTGACCCAGGGTGGGGTGCGCCGACGGCTGACCCTCGACCTCACCGAGGTCGAGGGTCAGCGAGCCGAGCTCGCCGCGGCCGTCGCCGAAATCGCCGGGTTGCCCGCCGAGAAGCGGCAGGCGGCCCTCGCCGAGGCCGGGCTGCAGGCCCCGCACTGGCCGAAGCCGTACGGGCGCGCGGCGTCGCCGGCCGAGCAGCTGCTGATCGACCAGGAGCTGGCCGCGGCCAAAGTGGAGCGACCGGACCTGGTGATCGGATGGTGGGCGGCGCCCACGATCCTCGAGCACGGCACGCCGGAACAGATCGAGCGTTTCGTGCCCGCCACCACGCGTGGCGAATTCCTTTGGTGTCAGCTGTTTTCCGAGCCGGGCGCGGGCTCGGACCTGGCATCGCTGCGCACCAAGGCGGTTCGCGGGGACGGCGGCTGGTTGCTGACCGGGCAGAAGGTGTGGACGTCGGCGGCCCACAAGGCGGCCTGGGGTGTGTGCCTGGCGCGCACCGATCCCGAGGCTCCGAAACACAAGGGCATCACCTACTTCCTGATCGACATGAAATCGCCCGGCATCGACATCCGGCCGCTGCGCGAGATCACCGGTGACTCACTGTTCAACGAGGTGTTCCTGGACAACGTGTTCGTCCCCGACGAGATGGTGGTCGGCACGGTGAACGACGGCTGGCGGCTGGCCCGCACCACGCTGGCCAACGAGCGGATCGCGATGGCGAGTGGGACGGCGCTGGGCAACCCGATGGAAGAGCTGCTCAAGTTGCTGGCGCGGCGCGACCTCGACGTCGCCGAGCAAGACCGGCTCGGACGGTTGATCATCTTGGCCCAGACCGGGGCGCTGCTGGATCAGCGCATCGCCCAGCTGGCGGTGGGTGGTCAGGACCCCGGCGCGCAATCCAGCGTCCGCAAGCTCATCGGCGTGCGCTACCGGCAGGCGCTGGCCGAATTCACGATGGACGTCGCCGAGGGCGGCGGCCTGGTTGACCGCCGGGCGGACAACGACCGCGCGGTATTCGACTTCCTCAATACCCGCTGCCTGACGATCGCGGGAGGCACCGAGCAGATCCTGCTGACCGTGGCGGCCGAGCGACTACTCGGCCTGCCGCGCTAGACAACGCTGGCGGCCTGCCGCGCCTAGGAGAACGTGGTCTGAGCGCAGGTACTCGGCGAGGTGGTGTTGATCCCGCTGTAGACCACCTGCATGTGGGTGCAGACGATGACATTGACGTCGGTCTTGGGCTGACCAGTACCCCAATCGGTGGAGTCGATGCGGCCGCTCGTCTGATACTTCTCCGGCGGTCCCTCGCCGAAGTAGACGTTGGTGATCTCGTCGGTCCCCATCGACTTCATCACCCGCTCGTTTTGACCGTTCGCGTGTGCGTCCAGGTAGGCCATCCGGTTGTTGGACCGGATCTCGGTGGTCTGGCGCGCCCACAAGCCGGGCGGGAACCCGATCACCCCGTCGGGGGTGCGCACGTCGGCCCCGGCGATGAAGTCGCAGTGCCCATCGGATTTGAAGCAGTTGAGGAAGGTATGCGTCTCCAGCTGGTTGGGTCCGTCCAGCGGGAACAGCGTGGTCGCGGTGTTACTCGCCGCCCAGGCGCTCGGAGCGGGCAGCAACGTCGTCATCATTCCGACGGCTGCCAGGCCCAGTACCGACCGCATCATCGGCGTTCCTTCCGTCGAACCCTCGAGGCAGAACCTAACTCCGCGACTAATCGTCGTAGGTGACTTCTACCGAATCAGATTCCGGGTGAGATTGACAGGCCAAAATTAGCCCTTCGTCCAGGTCCTGCTGCTCGAGCACGTCATTGATCTCCATGTTGACTTTGCCGCTGCGCAGGGTGCAGGCGCATGCTCCGCAGTGCCCTTCCCGGCAGGAGAACGGCGCATCGAGACCTTTGGCGAGCAGGACGTCGAGCAGCTTGGCGCTGCGTGGCCAGGACACGGTGTGTGTTTCGCCGTCCAGCTGCACCACCGCGGTCGCCGGCGGCTGGTCGCCCTCGGCGGTGTCCTCGACCGTCACCGCCGCGAACGGATCGGAGTCCAGCGACTTGAACACTTCGATATGTACCTGTGGCGCAGGCACTTTCAGCGTCTCGAGGGCCTGACGCGACGCGTCCATGAACGGTCCGGGCCCGCAGATGAAGGCGTGCCGATCGGTGAACGGCGCGGCCAGCTTCGCCACCGCGGCCGCGCTCGGCAAGCCCTGCAGCGACTCCAGCCAGTGCAGCACCGTGAGCCGGTCGGGATACTTGGCGGCCAGCTCGCGCAGCGCATCGGCAAAGATCACCGAGCTTTCGTCGCGGTTGGCGTAAATGAGCGTCACCTGCCCGCTGCCTTCGGCCAGCGCGGACTTGCAGATCGACATGATCGGGGTGATCCCGCTGCCCGCGGACAGCAGCAGGAAGTCCTGGTCGAGGGTCTTGGGCACGAAATTGCCCGACGGGGCCAGCACGTGGATCCGCATGCCCGCCTGGGCGTTGTCGCACAGCCAGTTGGACGCGTATCCGTCCGCGGTCCGTTTCACCGTGACTGTGAGTGCGTCGTCGATGAACGGCGAGCTGCACAGCGAGTAGCACCGTGCCACCGAACCGGTCCGGTCGCTGGGCACCCGCAGTGTCAGGAACTGGCCCGGCGCGTAGCGCAGCCGGTCAGCCGGGATCTTCGGGTCGCCCGACGCGTCCGGCACCGCGAACACCAGCGAGCGCGCGTCGTCGGTCTCCTCGACGATCTCGGCGATCTGCAGTTCGAGAACGTGGTCGCCGAGCGGCTCGTCGGGTGCTTGGTCCAGATCCGCTTCCGTCAAGACCCACCCTTCCTTCCGTGACAACTAGAACATGTTACAGAAAACACGATCCATATCGCTACCAGGTGCAGGAATACCCTGCTCGACACAAATCAGAACATGTTCTAGTCTGCTGTGTAAGTCCACTGAGTAAGTCCGGCCCAGGAGGCAAACCTAAGTGACGTCCATTCAACAGCGTGATGCGCAGTCGGTCTTAGCGGGGATCGACGATCTGCTTCCGAAGATTCGGGAGCGCGCTCAGGCGACAGAGGACCTGCGCCGGCTGCCCGATGAGACCGTTGCCGAGCTCGACGAGGTCGGCTTCTTCACCCTGTTGCAGCCCGAGCAGTGGGGTGGTCTGCAATGCGATCCCTCGCTGTTCTACGAGGCGGTGCGGCGGATCGCCAGTGCGTGTGGTTCCACCGGCTGGGTCAGCTCGATTATCGGCGTGCACAACTGGCACCTGGCGTTGTTCGACCAGCAGGCCCAGGAAGAGGTCTGGGGCGAGGACCCCAAGACCCGGGTCTCGTCGTCGTATGCCCCGATGGGCGCCGGCGTGGTGACCGACGGCGGATACCTGGTCAACGGATCGTGGAACTGGTCGTCGGGCTGCGATCACGCCACCTGGGCGTTCCTCGGCGGGCCCGTCATCAAAGACGGGCGGCCCGTGGATTTCGGCAGCTTCCTGATCCCGCGCAGCGAGTACCGCATCGATGACGTATGGCATGTCGTCGGCCTGCGCGGCACCGGCAGCAACACCGTCGTGGTCAAGGACGTCTTCGTGCCACGGCACCGATTCCTGTCCTACAAGGCCATGAACGACGGCACCGCAGGCGGGTATCAGAACAACACGGCAGCCGTCTACAAGATGCCTTGGGGCACAATGCATCCCACGACCATTTCGGCACCGATCGTCGGAATGGCCTACGGTGCTTACGACGCACACGTCGAGCACCAGGGCAAGCGAGTGCGGGCCGCATTCGCCGGTGAGAAGGCCAAGGACGACCCGTTCGCCAAGGTCCGCATCGCCGAGGCGGCCAGCGACATCGACGCCGCGTGGCGTCAGCTGAGCGGAAACGTCGCCGACGAGTTCGCGCTGTTGTCCGCCGGCAAGGAGATCCCGTTCGACCTGCGCACCCGGGCACGGCGCGACCAGGTGCGGGCCACCGGGCGCGCAATTGCCTCCATCGACCGGCTGTTCGAGGCTTCCGGCGCCACTGCTCTGGGCAATGACCAACCGGTGCAACGGTTCTGGCGCGACGCGCACGCCGGCCGGGTGCACGCGGCCAATGATCCCGAGCGGGCTTACCAGATCTTCGGGAACAACGAGTTCGGGTTGCCGCCCGGCGACACCATGGTCTAACGCATGACCGCGACAACGGGGGAATTGACGTTCGAGTCCACCTCGCGCTTCGCAGAGGTGGACGTGGATGGGCCGCTGAAGCTGCACTACCACGAGGCGGGTGCAGGCAACGAGCAGACAATCGTGCTGCTGCACGGCGGCGGTCCGGGCGCGGCGAGTTGGACGAACTTCTCGCGCAACATCCCGGTGCTGGCCGAGCAGTTTCATGTGCTGGCGGTCGATCAGCCCGGGTACGGCCACTCCGACAAGCGTGCCGAGCACGGGCAGTTCAACCACTACGCGGCTCGGGCACTCAAAGGCCTGTTCGACCAGCTGGGTCTGGGACGTGTTCCGCTGGTTGGCAATTCGCTGGGCGGCGGCACCGCGGTCCGGTTTGCCCTGGACTACCCCGACCACGCCGGACGCCTGGTGCTGATGGGACCTGGTGGAGTGAGCGTCAACTTGTTCGCCCCCGACCCGACCGAGGGCGTCAAGCGGTTGGGCAAGTTCTCGGCCGAGCCCACCCGCGAGAATCTCGAGGCGTTTCTGCGGGTGATGGTTTACGACCAGAAGCTGATCACCCCCGAGTTGGTCGAGCAGCGCTTCGCGTTGGCCAGCACGCCGGAATCGCTGACGGCCACCCGGGCGATGGGAATGTCTTTCGCCGGAGCCGATTTCGAACTCGGCATGATGTGGCGCGAGGTGCATCGACTGCGCCAGCCGGTGCTGCTGATCTGGGGCCGCGAGGACCGAGTCAACCCGCTGGACGGTGCCCTGGTCGCGCTGAAGACGATCCCGCGTGCACAGCTACACGTTTTCGGGCAATGTGGGCACTGGGCACAGGTCGAGAAGTTCGACGAGTTCAACAGGCTCACCATCGACTTCCTGGGAGGTGCGCGATGAGCATTCGCTCTCTGGGCTACCTGCGCATCGAGGCCACCGACATGGCGGCCTGGCGTGAGTACGGCCTCAAAGTTCTCGGCATGATCGAGGGCAAGGGCAGCATCGAAGGTGCGCTGTATCTACGGATGGACGATTTCCCAGCCCGGCTGGTGATCGTGCCCGGCGAGGGAGACCGTCTCATCGAAGCCGGCTGGGAATGCGCGAATGCCGCAGGCCTGCAAGAGATCCGGAACCGTCTCGACGTCGAGGGCACGCCGTACAAGGAGGCCACCGCCGCCGAACTGGCCGATCGCCGGGTGGACGAGATGATCCGGTTTTCCGACCCGTCCGGCAACTGCCTTGAGGTCTTCCACGGTGCCGCCCTCGAGCACCGCCGCGTGGTCAGCCCCTATGGGCACAAGTTCGTCACCGCCGAGCAGGGTCTGGGACACGTGGTGTTGACGACCCGCGACGACGAAGAGACATTGCACTTCTACCGCGATGTACTGGACTTCAAGCTGCGCGACTCCATGCGGCTGCCGCCGCAGGTGGTCGGTCGGCCCGCCGACGGGCCGCCGGCCTGGCTGCGGTTCTTGGGCTGCAACCCGCGTCACCACAGCCTGGCCTTCATGCCCGGACAGACTCCCAGCGGCATCGTGCACTTGATGATGGAAGTCGAAGAAGCCGACGACGTCGGGCTGTGCCTGGACCGGGCGCTCCGTAAGAAGGTGCCGATGTCGGCGACGTTGGGCCGCCACGTCAACGACCTGATGCTGTCCTTCTACATGAAGACCCCCAGCGGATTTGATGTCGAATTTGGTTGTGAGGGAAGACAAGTCGAGGACGAGGACTGGATCGCCCGGGAGAGCACCGCGATCAGCCTGTGGGGCCACGACTTCAGCGTCGGCTTCAGAGGTTAGTTTCGCAGCCATGGGGGCCCCGCCGATCGACCCGCGCACATTTCGCAGCGTGCTGGGTCAGTTCTGCACCGGGATCACGATCATCACCACCGTGCACGACGACATCCCGGTCGGGTTCGCCTGCCAGTCGTTCGCGGCGCTGTCGCTGGACCCGCCGCTGGTGCTGTTCTGCCCGACCAAGGTGTCGCGATCTTGGCAGGCCATCGAGGCCAGCGGCCGGTTCTGCGTCAACATGCTGACCGAGCAGCAAAAGCACGTCTCGGCGCGATTCGGATCCAAAGAGCCCGATAAGTTCGCCGGGATCGACTGGCACACATCAGAACTCGGCTCGCCCATCATCGACGGCTCGCTCGCCCACATCGACTGCACGGTGGCATCCGTGCACGACGGCGGCGATCACTTCGTGGTGTTCGGTGCGGTGCAGTCGCTGTCGGAGGCTCCGAAGATCAAGCCTCGACCGTTGCTGTTTTATCGCGGCGAATACACCGGGATCGAACCGGACAAGACGACACCGGCCCAGTGGCGCGACGACCTGGAGGCGTTTCTCACCACCACGACGCAGGACACCTGGCTCTAGAACTCGCCGGTGTCTCACCCGGGCGTTCCGCGATAGGTCCGTCACGCCCAGCGCAAATGGATGTTTGACAGCGCCACATTTTGGAAAAACGATTTCGGCATGCACTTGCCGACTGCCGCGGTATCGGTGAATTCCTTGCGCAAGCAGCTCGGTGATGGGTTCCCGGTGGCCCGTTGAGGGGGCGGGCCACCGGGCCGATCCGTTTCTACGGATCCCCATATTAGACATATATCAAACAAGCGCAGGATGCGCTGCTTGGGGCCGCAATTTCATAGGCGCCGCCAATGTCGCCAACGCTGAATGCGCCGGATGTGCTGCTGGGCGAATTTTCGGCCGGATTCTCGCCGTCGGGACACGTTCGACGCGTCAGAGCAGCAGCTATTCGGGTTCGGCTTAATGCTGGTAGGTGGTTTCGGTATTGGCGTCGGAGAACATCTCCGAGACGATCAGCCACGATCCATCGTCCTGACGCTGTAACGCGCGCAGCGAAAAGTTGTCGCGGTCCAGCGTGGCCCCGCCGACCAGCCCCTGACCCTTGACCCGCAGGTGCGCCGACACCAGGACCACTTGCGGGGTCAGGACCCGAAAACTGGTCTCCGGCGGACCGGCGAGCTCGCCGCGATTGAAGTTCTCGTCTCGGAACAGGCCGCGCAGGTACTCCACGATGTCATCGCGTCCGCGCTTGACCGTCCCGAACGCGTTGACCCAGTCGGCGTCGTCGGAGTACACCCCCAGCAGCGGCTCGGCGTCACGCTCGTCGAACGCCTTCAACAACGTCAGCAGCGTCTTGCCGATTGCTTCCTGATCGGCCCCAGCTAGCTGCGAGAAGTCGTGCACGCCACCAAAATTACATGAAGTCCAGTGCCTCGACGGTCGCGATCGGGCCCTCATGCGTGGGCCGGTTCGCGCCACCGATGACATAGACCGTGTTGCCCACCGTGGCCACCACCTCGGCATGCCGCGGTGTGGGCATTGGGGGCAACGTGCTCCACTTCCCCTCGGAGATGTCGTACATCTCGACAACGTTGAGCACCCGGGTCGGCTCCTCGCCGCCAACCGCCAGAATGCGGCCGTCGATATAGGTGGCCCCGTAGCTTCCGAGCGGCGTCGGCATGCCCACCAACTTGGTCCACTGGCCGGATTGCGGGTCGAACCGCTCTAGGGCAGCGGAGTTCTTGTCCGAGGACAGGAACCGCCCGCCGATCGTGTACACGTACGTGCCATCGGAGACCGCAGCGAGGTGTTCGCGCGGGGTGGGCATGTCGGCGGCGTCCTTCCACGAACTGCCGTCGAACACCTCAGTCTGCGGAACCATTTGCTTGGCGTTCTGCCCGCCGACCGCGACCAGCTTGTCGCCCACTACGGCCGCGGCCGGTGCCGCGCGAGGATGCGTGAGCGACGGTAACTCCACCCAGTTTCCGCCACGCAAGGCGAACACCTTGTTGGACCCTTCGGCGATGTTCTCGGTCGCGCCGCCGAGCACGACCACCTCGCCGCGGTAGGTCGCCGCCGCAGCATGGTGCAACGGGATGGGCAGCGGCGGACCGGTTTCCCAGGCGCCGGTCTTCGGGTCGTAGCTCTCGACCGTCTGCAAGGCGACGCCGTTCTGCAGTCCGCCCATGATCCAGATCTTGCCGTTGAGCACCGCCCACGCCATCATCAGCCGGGCGGTCGGTGCGTCCGGAAGAGAACGCCATTGCGCGGCCGGCTGGATCTTCCGGGCCGGCAGTTTGAGCACTTCCGCCGTCGACATCGCCTGGCTGTCGCCGATCGCACCGGATCCGCCGATCGCGTACACGGACTTCTCGACCGCCGCGACGGCCATCCCGTGCCGCGCAGTCGCCATGTCGGGCAAACCGGACCACGTTTTGGACATCAGATCGAACACCGAAACGCTCTTGAGGACTTGGCCTCCGGAAACGCCACCGACGGCCACCAGCCGTCCGTCGGTGATGGCAACGCCAAGATCGCTGCGCGCCTGGGGAAGTGCGGGCAGGGTCGTCCAGCTCTTCGCCGCCGGGTCATACGCTTCGACGTTCACCTGGTCGGAGTCCCCGGTGGTGCCGCCGACGGTGTAGACGAACTTTCCGTCCGAGGCCGCGGCCAACTGCTGCCGCGGGGTCGGTATCGGTGCGCCGAGGCTCCAGGAGGTGCCGTCGAAGACCTCGGTGGTGTTCAGCAGAGCACCGCTGGAGTCGACACCGCCCGTGACGACGAGGCGGTCGCCAACGACCGCGGCCGCCGCTGCCGCCCGGGGTTGCAGCAGATGGGGCAGCTCCACCCAACGACTGTTGATGACCCGCCAGGCCTGGTCCGTCGCAACATTCTTACCGCCGACGGTCTTGAAGCCGCCGAGTACGACCGGGTTTCCCTGCCAGTTGACCGCCATCGCGCGCTGAACGGCAACAGGTACATCGTCGCCGCCTTTCCAGCTGTCGATGACGGGGTCGTAGCCCTCTTGCATTGACGTGACAGCGCCGTCGCTGCGAATCCCGCCGAAGATCCAGATTGTGCCGTCGACCTGCGTCGTCGCCGCCGCTGTGCGCGACATCCGAGCGTTCGTGATCGGCTTCCACACAACGGGCGCCTGGGTCGGCGGTTGGCTCGTGACGTGCTTCTGGTTGTTGTCGGGCGTAAGCCCGAAGTAGAGACCGCCGATGACCAGGAGCACGACCAGGACGGCAGCACCGCCGACTATCGCGACGCGATTGCGCTTTTTGCCCGGCTCGGTGAACCACTCCTGCAATTTGACCATCAACGGTTTGCGCCAGGGCGGCGGGACCGCGCCGGATGACGCGGGTTGCCCGGGACCACTCGGCGGGCTCATTCCGGATCCGCCGCCCGCGGCTTCAGCCGCCTGCCCAGGCGGCGCGGAGGCGCCGACCTGCGCTTGGGTTTCGGCGGTGTACCCGCCGCGCAGGATGCTCGCAGCCTCGAAGAACTCGTCCCGGTTCGGCGGTCCGGAGTGCAGACGTGGCGAAGCGCCTCCGACGACGTCACCGAGCTGTCTGGTGGGGCCCGGGTCCGCGGCGGGCGGGGTCGATTTCGGAACGGTCGAGGTGGTGCGGTCGGGCGTGGGTGGCGCCGCCGCGGGAGCGAGCGAAGTCTGGACTGCGACGCCCGTCTGAGTGTCGGTCGCGCGACCTGGCTCAGGGCCAGTGCTGGTGATCGCCATCGAATCGGGCCGCAAACCACTGAGCCGCTGGGCGGATTGCAATTCGCGGCCGAACTCCGCCGCGGAAAGGGGGCGCTCCGCCGGATCGATCGCCATCGCATGCTCGATCGCCGCGCAGACCGCCTCCGGGATTCCCTCGGGACGCATGTCGGGAATCCGGGTCGTACTGATGCGCAGGTATTGCGCGACGAGGTCCTCGTCGTTCTTGCGCTCGTGCGCGGCCCCGCCCGCGATCAGCGCGTAGATGGTGGCACCCAGAGAGTAAATGTCGGATGTCACCGTCGCCGATTTGCCGGTCATGACCTCCGGCGCGGTGTAGTCGATTGTGCCGGAGAAGAACCCGGTCGCTGTTTCGTAGCCACCTTCGATGTGGGCGATCCCGAAATCGCTCAGCAGCGGCTCGCCGTAATCGCTGACCAGCACGTTCGCGGGTTTGATGTCGCGGTGCAAGGTACCGCTTTGGTGCGCGGTTTCCAGTGCCCCGCAAAGCTTTACGGCGATTCGCAACGCCTCGGGCCAGGCGGTTGGCCCTTCTCGACGCAGCCGGACCGCCAGGGAATCCGCGGCCATGTACGGCATCACAATGTATGGCCGGCCACTCTCGGTCACGCCGACCCGCAGGATGTTGACGATGTTCGGATGCCCCGAGAGCCCGCCCATCGCATAGCCTTCGCGCAGAAAACGCTCCCGGCTTTCTTCGTCGATGTGCGACGGCAACACCTTGATCGCGACGTTGCGACCCAGCGCCGTCTCGTAGGCGCAATAAATAACCCCGGCGCCACCCCGGGCCACTTGGCGTGCGTCCTCGAATCCGGCCGAGGACAGTTCCACGATGATGCCGCTAGGCGCAGACGCGTCTTTGGGGGACCCCTCACCCATAATTCTTGGCGCTCAACTTCCCCGCGATTGTCGAATTCGCGGGTTCAAGAGTATCGCTCGGTAACTCCCCGGGGACCGGATTCGAACATGATCAATTGGGCGGTGCTCCACAAATGTCCGGCCGGCGCGCCAGCTCGACAGCGCCGGGGGTCGGGGTCCGTGGGCGATGCCCTCGGCGCGCTGTCAGCGAAACGGCCCCAGCGAGGCGTGAATTGATCCAATCGCCTTCTCACGCCATGGGTTTCCTGTTGCGTTAGCGCTCGGCCAGAATGGACCTATGACACTGGACGTGACCGCGTACTTCGAGCGCATCAACTATCGCGGTGCCGTTGAGCCGACCCTTGACGTGCTGCAAGGTCTGATGACTGCTCACACGCAGGCCATCCCGTTCGAGAACCTCGACCCGATGATGGGCGTTCCGGTCGATGATCTTGGCCCGGACGCACTGTTCGACAAGCTGGTTCATCGGCGCCGGGGCGGCTTTTGCTACGAGCAGAACGGGTTGATGGGTTACGTCCTGGCGCAGGTGGGCTTTCGGGTGCGCCGATTGGTCGGGCGGGTGATCTGGATGCTGGCGCCCGACGCGCCCGTGCCGTCCCAAACCCACACGGTGCTCGCCGTGACGTTTCCCGGCCCGCAGGGCTGCTATCTCGTTGACGTCGGCTTCGGCGGCCAGACCCCGACGTCTCCGATCCGTTTCGAAACCGGCAACGTCCAGCAGACAAACCGCGAGCCCTACCGGCTCGAGGAGCACGGCGAGGGCCTGGTGCTTGCGGCCCAGGTCCGTGGCGAGTGGGAGTCACTGTACGAATTCACCACCCAAACCCGGCCGCAGATCGATCTGAAGATGGGTAGCTGGTACGTCTCGACGAACCCGGCCTCGCCCTTCGTGACCGGCCTGATGGCCGCATTCGTCAGCGACGATGCCCGAATCAACCTGGCCGGCCGCCACCTGTCTATCCACCGCGACGATGGGACCGAAAAGATCGTTCTCGACGATGCGGCCGCGGTCGTAGACACCCTTGGCGATCGGTTCGGAATCAATATCGACGACGTCGGCGAACGGGGCCGGCTGGAACAGCGCATCGCCAATATTCTCGACAATTGAGCACCTGGCTTGGGTCGCGGGCGAGTTTCGAACACGTTTGCAAACTCGCTTATCCGAGCGGTCTCTGCGACCGAAAATCCTGGCCCCGAGAATGTCGGTCTAGCAAATCTGTTCGTACCGTTCTGGCCGTCCTACCAGGCCCTGAGCGGTGACAAACGGGCCGATAGTGCCCCGATCGTGATCTGCGCCATAGCGAACCGGTGCGGCGAATAGCACATGCGCCTATTAATCTGTCCTACCGTGAGTCGGGAACTCTGCTTGGACGACGTTGTGCCCACTGCGGGCGATGTGGACCCTTTCGCTTTGCACGAGGGCGCAATCGCCGTACCCGAGGGCCTGACGTTGACCTCGTATTTTGACCGCAACCGGGCCGAGCACGGCGACAGTCCGGCATATCGCTTCCTTGACTACTCGCAGGAAGCCGATGGCCGGCCCGTGGTACTCAGCTGGAACGAGCTATGGGTCCGGGTGTGTGCGATCGGCGCCCGCTTGCAGCAGGTCACCAAGCCGGGCGATCGGGTGGCGATTCTGGCGCCGCAGGGCCTCGACTATGTGGCGGCGTTCTTCGGTGCCGTCTATGCAGGCAATATCGCTGTCCCGCTCTTCGCGCCGACGATGTCCGGGCATGCCGAGCGATTGGCTGCGGTGCTGGCCGATGCCCGGCCCGCCGCGGTATTGACCACGACCGCCGTCGCGGAGTCGGTTCGGACGTTTATCCGCACGCTTGCGCCCAACGAGCGACCTCGGATGATCGCGGTGGACGCGCTGCCGGACACACTCGGCTCGATGTTCACCGGCGCCAGCCTGCACACCGACGACATCGCGTACCTGCAGTACACCTCGGGCTCGACGCGGTCACCGGCCGGAGTGGAGATCACCCATCGATCCGTCTACACGAACGCGATGCAGATGGTTATGAGCGGTGGGCTGGACGTCGACGTCCGAACGGTGAGCTGGCTGCCCTTGTTCCACGACATGGGGCTGATGATGATCATGTTCACGGCGTTCTTCGGGGCGCACGTCACGATCATGGATCCGATGGCGTTTCTTCGCCGGCCCTACCGCTGGATCAAGCAACTGGGCATCGAGGCGACCTATGGCCGCACCTTCGCGGCGGCACCGAACTTCGCCTTCGAACTGACCGCGGAGCGGGGACTGCCTCCGGCGGGCGAGAGCCTCGACCTCAGCAACGTCGTCTGCGTCCTCAACGGGTCTGAGCCCGTCACCATGTCGGCGGTGGAGAAGTTCACCAACGCGTTTGCTGCGTACGGGTTGCTGGCCAACGCTGTCAAGCCGTCCTACGGAATGGCCGAAGCGACGCTCTCGGTGGCCAGCATCTCCCAGGACGCCACGGCGAGCGCTATCTTCCTCGATCGGGAAGAACTCGGCGCCGGCCGTGCGGTGGTCGTCGCACCCGAGCATCCGAACGCTGTCAGCCAGGTGTCCTGCGGGCAGCCGATTCCCGATCAGTGGGCAGTGATCGCCGACGCGAATGGCGGCGAGCTGCCAGACGGCATCGTGGGCGAAATATGGTTGCAAGGCAACAACATCGGCCGCGGATACTTCGGGCGCGAGGACGAGACACGTCGCGTGTTCGGCAACAGGCTGCAGTTCGGGCTCACCTCCGGCAGCCATGCCGAGGGCACCGCCGACGGCGGCTGCTGGTTGGCGACCGGTGACCTCGGCGTCTACCTCGAGGGTGAGCTGTATCTGACCGGCCGGATCAAGGACTTGATCATCATCGATGGCCGCAACCACTATCCGTTCGATATCGAGACCACGGTCGGCGACTGTTCACCCGCTGTGCGCACCGGCTATGTCGCCGCGTTCTCCGTTCCCGCAGACATGCTCGCGTCCCCGGATGGCGGCTCCGGCGAGCAGCTGGTGGTCTTGGCCGAGCGTGCCGCGGGCGCCGGTCGCACCGATCTGAGTTCGATCGAGGACACCGTGCGAGCGGCCATTTCGCGCAACCACCAGGTTCGGGTCGCCGATGTGCGGCTGGTGGCCGCCGGCACCATTCCCCGCACTACGAGCGGCAAACTCGCCCGCAGTGCTTGTCGGGCCGAATACCTGGCTGGCAAGTTCAACCGCTGACGTCGATCTTGGCGAGCCATTATGCCGACAGGAACGGCCCGATTCGGCGGATGGCTTCTTCGATGTCACTCGTGGGTCCGGCGAACGACAGTCGGACGAACCTGTTGCCCTGCCCGATGTCGAAGTCGATTCCTGGCGCGATCGCAACTCCGGTGTTAGCCAACAACTTTGAGCAGAAGAACAGTGAGTCGTCGGTGTGCTCTGAGACGTCGGCGTAGACGTAGAACGCCCCGTCGGTAGGTGCCAGCCGGTCGATGCCGATTTCGCGCAGCCCATCGAGCAGCAGCGAGCGGTTGAGCGTGTAGTGGTTCAAGTTCCCCTCGGCCTCGGCGGTTGACTCCGGGGTGAACGCCGCCACCGCGGCGATCTGCGACAGCGCGGGTGGGCAGATGGTGAAGTTGCCGGTCAGGCGGTCCACCGCGCGGCGCAACTCGGCCGGCACCAGCAGCCAGCCCAGCCGCCAGCCGGTCATCGCGTAGTACTTGGAAAAGCTGTTGACCACCACGGGATTTCGCGACGTACGCCAGGCACAGCTGGTCTGTGGGGCTCCTTCGTAGACCAGTCCGTGGTAGACCTCGTCGCTGATCAGCCGTACGCCGGCGGCGTCACACCAGGACGCGATCGCCGCGAGCTCCTCGGGCGGTATGACGGTTCCGGTCGGGTTGGCCGGGCTGGCGATGATGACGCCGCGCACCGGTGGGTCGAGCTCGGCGAGCATCCGTGCGGTGGGCTGGAACCGGGTCGCTGCATCGCACGGGATCTCCACCACCTCACATCCCAACGCGGATAGGATGTTCCGGTAGCACGGGTAGCCGGGACTGGCCAGCGCCACCCGATCGCCAACGTCAAAGCACGCCAAAAATGCCAGCAGGAACCCTCCCGAGGAACCCGTGGTGATCACCACCGCGTCGGACTCGACGGAGATACCGTGCAGGCGTTGGTAATCCGCCGCGATCGCGGCGCGCAGCTCTGGAATGCCCAAGGTCACCGTGTAACCTAGCTGATTGCCATGCAGGGCCGCCGCCGCGGCCGCCCGCACCGGCCCGGGAGCGCCCACGCTGGGTTGACCTGCTGACAGGTTGACCAGGTCGCCGTGGCTGCGCTGACGCTCCGCGGCAGCCAGCCAGACATCCATCACATGGAATGGCGGGATGCCGGCGCGCAGCGCGACGGAGCCGTTCACGGCGTCTTGAGCACCTCGGATTCCAGTTGGCGCAACACCTCTCGCGTCGAGCCGAGCAGTTGTGCGCTGCCATGTGCGCGTTTGAAATAGAAGTGCATGTCGTGTTCCCAGGTAATCGCGATGCCGCCGTGCAGCTGGATGCCTTCGCCGGTCACAGTACACAGCGCCTCGCTGGCGACCAGCCGGGCTGTTGCGGCGTTGGTGGGCGTGGGGTCGTTGCAGGCGTCGGTCACTATGGCTTTGGCCGCCGCGATCGCGACATACAGATCGGCCATCCGGTGCTTGAGTGCCTGGAAGCTGCCGATCGGCCTGCCGAACTGCACTCGGCTCTTGGCGTATTCGACGGTCAGCTCCAGACAGCGTTCCGCGGCCCCAATCTGCTCGGCCGCCAGCAGGATCGCCGCGATGTCGGCCAGGCCGGGGTCAGGGCCCAGCGTGACGGTGTCCTCGGGCGCGACCCGGGCCAGCCGGCGGGTCGGGTCCATGGTGGTAACCGGCTGCGCGCTGAATCGGGTCCACCTGCTCAGCTGGCCATCGTCGACGGCGACAACCACATCGGCGATGTCGCCGTTGACCACGTAGTCGGCGTCGAGAACCAGCGCTCCGATCGAGCTGCCCTCGGCCAGCGATTCCAGTGTTTCGCCGTCCGGCTCGGGTGCAGCCAGCAGCGCCAGCTCCGCCAAGGTGGTGCCCAGCAGCGGGGAGGGCACCAATGCACGGCCAAGTTCTTGCAGAACCGTTGCAGCATCGGCCAATTCACCACCGGCCCCGCCTAGTTCCTCCGGTATCACCAGCGCCGCGGCGCCGACCTGCTCGCAGAGCAACTGCCACAATGACTCGTCGTAGCCCCGCTCGGATTCGATCGCCGCGCGGACCGCCGCGGGGTTGGCGTGTTTGGTGACCAGCGCGGCGACAGTCTCGGCCAGCAGCTCCCGTTCTTCACTCATGGCGCCCCTCCTCTCCCCCGCAAGCGGCAGGTACCCCCACATTGCTGCGCGCTGCATCGTCGCCGGCGCGACTCACAATGCCTCCAACACTCGGCGCCGGTGTGCCTCCGGTGTACCCCAAGCCGATCGCAAAGCTTGCACCCGCAGCAGCCATAGTGACAGGTCGTGTTCCTGGGTGAAGCCGATTGCGCCATGCGTTTGCAACGCAGAGCGAGCGGCTAGCAGACCGGCATCGGACGCCGCGGCTTTGGCCGCGCTCACCTCGCGAGCGGCGGCGCTGGTGGCATCGGCCAGCGCCAACGCGGCGCCATACACCAGCGGGCGAGCCAGTTCGATCGCGATGTGCACGTCGGCCAGCTTGTGCTTGATCGCCTGATACGAACCGATCACCCGGCCGAACTGGCTGCGCTGCTTGGCGTATTCGACGGTGTCGTTCAACAGCGCTTCGGCGGCTCCGACCAGCTGCGCGGCGGTTGCCAAGGCCCCGAACTCGTACGCGCGCTTGATATCTGCCTGCCACGGCTCTCCGCTTGCCGTCACGTCGTAGAGGCGCCGGCTGGGATCGACGGATCGGTGGGCTTCACCAGCGGTCGCCTCGCTGACGCCTTCGTCGCCGGCCAGCAGCACCAGTCCGGCGGCTTCGGCGTCAACGGCGCGCGGGTTGTGCGGTGGCAGCGCTACCGTCGCGATCAGTTCACCGGACGACAACTCGGCACTGCGTTCGTCGTCGGCGAGCAAAACCGGTGCCACGGCAATGGATTCGGCAACCGGTCCGGGTACGCACCAGCGTCCGAGCCGTTCCAGCGCGACCACCAGGTCCACCGGGTGGGCGTCGAGGCCGTCGAATTTCTCCGGCACGCCCAGCGCGGTTACGCCGAGGTTGGCCAACTGCTCCCACACCTTGCGGCCGGGCGCGACGTCGCCGTCCGACCAAGCGCGCAGCGCACCCGGTAGGTCCGCCGCGCCCAGGGCCGCGTCGATGCTGGCCGCGAAGTCGCGCTGCTGTTCGTCGAGCGCAAATTTCACTTCTTGCCTCCGGACTTTTCGCGCGGCAGGCCCAACAGCCGCTCGGAGATGATGTTGCGCTGAATTTCGTTGGTACCGGCATAGATCGGGCCGCCCAGTGCAAACAGCAAGCCATCAGTCCACGGCCCGGCAAGCTCGCCGTCGGCGCCCCGAATGTCCAGGGCAGTCTGATGTATCGCCACGTCAAGGTCGGACCAGAACACCTTCGTCACCGATGATTCGGCGCCCAGCTCGCCGCCGGCCGCCAGCCGGGTCACCGTGCCGAACGTCTGTAGCCGGTAGGCCTGCGCCTTGATCCAGGCGTCGGCGACCCGGTCGGCCAATTCGGTGGGTGAGCCGCTATCCTTCCACAGTTGCACCAGCCGCTGTGCGGCCGCCAGGAACCGGGCCGGGCTGCGCAGTGACATTCCGCGTTCGTTGCTCGACGTGCTCATGGCTGCGCGCCAGCCGTCGTTCGGGGTGCCGATGACGTCCTCATCGGGCACGAAGACGTCGTCGAGGAAGATCTCACCGAAGCCGGTGTCCCCGCCCAGCTGCACGATGGGCCGTACGGTCACACCCTTTGCTAACAGGTCGAACATGAAGTACGTCAGCCCGTTGTGCCGCTCCGCGGAGGGGTCTGACCGGAACAGCCCGAAGCCCATATCGGCGAACGGCGCCCGCGAGCTCCAGATCTTCTGGCCGTTGAGCAACCAGCCGCCCTCGGTCTGGGTCGCGGTGGATCGCAACGACGCCAGATCGCTACCGGACTCCGGCTCCGACCAGGCCTGCGCCCATATCTGTTCGCCGCTAGCCATTTTCGGCAAGATCCGGTCCATCTGCTCGTCGGTGCCGTGTGCGAACAGTGTCGGTGCCAGCATCGAGGTGCCGTTGGCGCTGCCCCGGCCCGGTGCTCCGGCGCGGAAGTACTCCTCCTCGAAGACCACCCAATGCAGCAGGGGCGCATCGCGGCCCCCGTACTTCTTCGGCCAGTTGATCACCGACAGGCCCGCGTCGAACAGCACCTTGTCCCAATGGCGGTGCTGAGCAAAGCCTTCCGCGTTGTCATACGACTCGGTCGGGATCGACTCGGCATTGGCCGAGAGGAAGTCCCGTACTTCGGCGGCAAACGCCAGCGTCTCTTCGTCTAGTGCCAGATCCAATTCAAGCCAACTCTCGCAGTTGTGGTTTGACCACCTTGCCGCCGGAATTGCGCGGCAACGCGTCGACGAACCGCACCGAGCGCGGTGCCTTGAAGTTCGCCAGATGTTCTCGGGTATAAGCGATTACCGATTGTTCGTCGAGGTTCGCGTCCGGACGGGTCACCACGAACGCGCGGCCCACCTCGCCGAGACGCTCGTCGGGAACGCCGATCACCGCGGCGTCGGCTACTCCTTGCATCCGCGCCAGCACCTGCTCGATCTCGGCGGGGTAGACGTTGAATCCACCGCAGATATACATGTCCTTGAGCCGGTCGGTGATGCGCAGGTTGCCGTTCTTGTCGAGGACGCCGATGTCGCCGGTGTGCAGCCAGCCTTCGGCGTCGATGGCCGCGGTGGTGGCCTCCTGGTCGTCGAGATAGCCCAGCATCACATTCGGCCCGCGCAGCAGCACCTCGCCGGATTCGCCGGGAGTGGCTGAGTCGATGCGCAATTCGAAGCCGGCGAACGGGCGACCGCATGTGGTGGCGACGGTCGCGGCGTCGTCATCGGCGCGGCAACTGGTGCCCATGCCGTTGGCTTCGGTCAGGCCGTAGGCGGTCAGCACGATGTCGATGTCGAGCTCGGATTGCATGCGCTCCACTAACACAACCGGAACGGTGGCCGCGCCGGTCACCGCGAACCGCAGCGAACTCAGTTCGTAGTCGCGGCGTGCCGGATGATCGAGAAGGGTCTGGTAAATCGTTGGCGGCCCGGGCAATACGGTGATGCGGTGCCGCTCGATCGCCTGCAGTGCGCGCAGCGGATCGAAGGTGAGGTGCGGGATCAGCGTCGCACCGGTTTGCAGGCAGGCCAGGATGCCTGCCTTGTAGCCGAAGTTGTGGAAGAACGGGTTGATGCACAAGTAGCGGTCGTCGCTGGTGATCTCGCCGTTGGCGGCCCACGACGCCGAGGCCGATAGCGACTGCCGGTGCGCGCACAATACCCCTTTGCTGCGGCCGGTGGTTCCGGACGTGAACAGGATGTCGCTCAGGTCGTCGGGGACGACGGCGGAGGCACGAGCGATCACCGCGTTGGTGTCGATGCCGCCGGCGATGAACTCGTCCCACGTTCCGGCACCGGTCTCTGGGGCGTCGATCGGAATCCGGACGATGTGGCGCAGCGCGGGCAGTGCGGCACGGTCCAGGTCGGCGAGGCGATCGTTGCCGAGGAACTGGCCCATCCCGAACAGCACCGGAGCGGCGGTACGCGCCAGGATGTCGCTGGCCTCCGCCGCGGTGTAGCGGGTGTTCAGCGGCACCATCACGGCGCCGGAATGGTGAATCGCCAGACAGGCGATCACCCAGTGCCAGGTATTCGGCGACCACACGGCGACCCGATCGCCATGCTCGACACCGAGCGCGATCAGGGCCGCCGCCGCACGGTGTACTTCGTCGCGAAGTTCGGTCGCGGTGAACGACCGGTCGTCGGTGATCAGCGCGGCCTGGTCCGGGAACTGGTCGGCAAAACGATCCAGCGCCGCGGGAATGGTGCGGGCATCGCCGGTCATCGAGGCTGCTCCTAACAAAGCAAGTGCTTGGTAGGTTAGCCTACAGGGCATGCAGGACGTCGAGGAGTTCCGGGCGGAGGTCCGCGGTTGGCTCGCCGACAATCTGGTCGGCGAATTCGCAGCGCTCAAAGGTCTTGGCGGGCCCGGGCGCGAGCACGAGGCATTCGAAGAACGCCGGGCATGGAATCAGCATCTCGCCGCGGCGGGGTTGACCTGTCTGGGATGGCCGGTCGAGCACGGCGGGCGTGGGCTTTCGACCGCGCATCGGGTGGCCTTCTACGAGGAGTACGCCAAGGCTGACGCGCCGGACAAGGTCAACCACTTCGGCGAGGAGCTGCTCGGCCCAACGCTGATCGCCTTCGGAACACCCGAGCAGCAGCAGCGATTCCTGCCGCGCATCCTCGACGTCACCGAGCTGTGGTGCCAGGGCTACTCGGAGCCGGGCGCCGGCAGCGACCTGGCCAATGTGGCGACCACCGCCGAACTCGACGGCGACGAGTGGGTGATCAACGGCCAGAAAGTCTGGACATCGTTGGCTCACCTATCGCAGTGGTGCTTTGTGGTCGCACGCACCGAGAAGGGCTCCAAGCGGCACGCCGGACTGTCGTACCTGCTGGTGCCGCTGGACCAGCCGGGCGTCCAAGTGCGGCCGATCGTCCAGATCACCGGCACTGCGGAGTTCAACGAGGTCTTCTTCGACGACGCCCGAACCGAGGCCGGCCTGGTGGTCGGCGAGCCGGGCGACGGCTGGCGGGTCGCGATGGGAACGCTGACCTTCGAACGCGGTGTGTCGACACTAGGGCAGCAAATCGTCTACGCGCGCGAACTCTCCAATCTGGCTGAGCTCGCGCAGCGCAACGGCGCCGCCGACGATCCGTTTATTCGGGAACGGCTGACCCGAGCCTGGACCGGACTGCGGGCCATGCGCAGTTATGCGCTGGCCACGATGGACGTCGAGCAGCCCGGCCAAGACAACGTGTCGAAGTTGTTGTGGGCCAACTGGCATCGTGATCTGGGCGAGCTGGCGATGGACGTCATCGGCAAGCCCGGCCTGACCTTGTCGGACGGCGAATTCGACGAGTGGCAGCGGCTGTTCCTGTTCACCCGCGCCGACACCATCTACGGCGGATCCAACGAGATCCAGCGCAACATCATCGCCGAGCGGGTACTCGGCTTACCCCGGGAGGTTAAGGGATGAGTTTGGCCGAAGCGCCGAAAGAGATTGCCGGACACGGCCTCTTGACCGGCAAGGTGGTCGTTGTGACCGCGGCCGCGGGCACCGGGATCGGATCGGCGACCGCACGCCGGGCCCTGGCCGAAGGCGCCGACGTGTTGATCTCCGACCACCACGAGCGGCGACTGGGGGAGGCCGCTGAAGAGCTGTCCGCGCTGGGTCAGGGCCGTGTCGAGCACGTGGTGTGCGACGTGACGTCGACCGCCGCGGTCGACGCCCTGATCAACTCGGCCACCGCGCGGATGGGGCGGATCGACGTGCTGGTCAACAACGCCGGGCTGGGTGGGCAGACGCCGGTGGCCGATATGACCGACGACGAGTGGGATCGCGTCCTCGACGTGACACTGACGTCGGTGTTCCGTGCCACCCGTGCGGCGTTGCGGTACTTCCGCGACGCGCCGCATGGCGGAGTGATCGTCAACAACGCCAGCGTTCTGGGCTGGCGGGCGCAACACTCGCAGGCGCACTATGCGGCCGCCAAGGCCGGAGTGATGGCGCTAACCCGTTGCAGCGCAATAGAAGCCGCCGAATATGACGTCCGGATCAACGCCGTGTCGCCGAGTATCGCGCGGCATAAATTCTTGGACAAGACGACGTCGTCCGACCTGCTCGACCGGCTCTCCGCCGGTGAGGCGTTCGGGCGGGCTGCCGAGCCGTGGGAAATAGCTTCCACCATCGCGTTCCTGGCGAGCGACTACTCGAGCTACCTCACCGGCGAGGTCATCTCGGTTTCCAGCCAACAGCCGTGATCCCAGCTGGCCAAGCAAGCGCTTGGTTGATATCCTGACCGGATGGACCGAGTGACCGGTCAGGCGAACAGCCGGCGAGACGAGCTCTTGGAGCTCGCTGCGAGCATGTTCGCCGAGCGTGGTCTGCGCGCCACCACCGTGCGCGATATAGCCGACGGCGCCGGGATCTTGTCCGGCAGCCTGTACCACCATTTCTCCTCGAAAGAAGAGATGGTCGACGAGTTGTTGCGCAGCTTCCTGGACTGGCTGTTCACCCGCTATCGCGAAATCGTGGACGGCGAGGCCAATCCGCTGGAGCGGCTCAAGGGGCTGTTCATGGCCTCGTTCGAGGCAATCGAGGACCGGCACGCGCAGGTCGTCATCTACCAGGACGAGGCCCAGCGGCTGCTCTCGCAGCCGCGGTTCGCCTATATCGAGGACATGAATCGGCAACAACGCAAGATGTGGGTCGAGTTGCTGCATCAGGGTGTCGACGAGGGCTACTTCCGGGCCGACCTCGACGTCGACCTTGTCTATCGATTCATCCGTGACACCACCTGGGTGTCGGTGCGCTGGTATCAACCCGGCGGACCGCTCACCGCAGCGCAGGTGGGCCAGCAATATCTCGCCATCGTGCTTGGCGGGATCACCAACGAAGGAGTCTGAAGATGGCTCGTGTCGGCGACGATGCAGAACGAAGTGATGAGGAGGAGCGACACCATGGCTGAGGCGTACGTCATCGACGCTGTGCGTACCGCGGTCGGCAAGCGCAACGGCGCATTGGCGGGGATACATCCCGTCGACTTGGGTGCCCACGCGTGGCGCGGCCTGCTCGACCGGGTCGACGTCGATCCCGCCGCCGTTGAGGACGTGATCGCCGGCTGCGTCGACGCGATCGGCGGACAGGCGGGCAACATCGCCCGGCTCTCGTGGCTGGCCGCCGGCTATCCCGAAGAGGTGCCCGGTGTCACGGTGGACCGGCAGTGCGGTTCCAGCCAGCAGGCGGTTTCCTTTGGCGCGCAGGCAATCATGGCGGGCACGGCCGATCTGATCGTGGCCGGCGGCGTGCAGAACATGAGCTGGATCCCGATCTCGTCGGCGATGACGGTCGGCGAGCAGTTCGGGTTCACCTCGCCGACCAACGAGTCCAAGCAGTGGCTGCACCGCTACGGCGATCAGGAGATCTCGCAATTCCGCGGCGCGGAGATGATCGCTGAGAAGTGGAACCTGTCGCGTGAAGAGATGGAGCAGTACGCGCTAACCAGCCACGAGCGCGCCTTCGCGGCGATCCGCGGTGGCCATTTCGACAACGAAATCATCACCGTGGAGACAGAGTCCGGCCCCTTCCGGGTTGACGAGGGCCCGCGCGAGTCGTCGTTGGAGAAGATGGCCGGCCTGAAGTCCCTGGTCGAGGGCGGCCGGCTGACGGCAGCGATGGCCAGCCAGATCTCCGACGGTTCGAGTGCGGTGCTGCTGGCCTCCGAGCAGGCAGTGAGGGACCACAAGCTGACGCCTCGCGCCCGCATCCATCACATCAGCGCCCGCGCCGCCGATCCGGTGTTCATGCTGACCGGCCCCATCCCCGCCACCCGCTACGCGCTGGAGAAGACCGGGCTGTCCATCGGCGACATCGACACCGTCGAGATCAACGAGGCCTTCGCGCCGGTTGTGATGGCGTGGCTCAAGGAAGTCAAGGCTGACCCGGAGAAGGTCAATCCCAACGGCGGCGCGATCGCGCTGGGGCACCCCTTGGGGGCCACCGGGGCCAAGCTGTTCACCACCATGCTCAACGAGCTCGAGCGCATCGGCGGCCGCTACGGCTTGCAGACGATGTGTGAGGGTGGCGGCACGGCCAACGTCACAATCATCGAGCGGCTATAGCCTTTCGAGTCCGGGCTCTGGCGTGATCGTCGTGATCCGGACCAGGGCGATATGATCGGCACGCGGCCGTACGCCGCCGTTTGACGTCTGGATCTTGGAGTTGGCTGTTAACCGCGTATCGCCCAGGGCAATCAAGAAGCCCATCGCTGATCTATCGCACGATGATGTCTGACCAACTTGGGCCCGGCGCCGAACGAGATGAGCAACCGCTTGCCCGTGCTCTCGGGGAGCTGGCCACCGACATGCACGCGCAGCGCGACAACGCGGCGCTTCTGCAAACCATCGTCGAAGCGACGGTGCACATCGTCCCGGGGACGCGATGGGCCGGAATCTCGCTGATCGAAGGGCGCCAGGTCACTCCCCGGGTGCCGAGTGACCCACTCGTCGCTGAGCTCGACGAGTTACAGAGACGCCAAGACGAGGGTCCATGTCTGAGCGCGTTGCGGGACCACGAAACCGTGCGCATCGACAACACCGCGGCCGATGAGCGTTGGCCGAAGTATGCGCGGGCGGCGCGTGAGCGTGGTGTGCACAGCGTGCTGTCATTCCGCCTGTTCGTGGAACGCCAGACCCTGGGCTCGCTGAACCTCTATGCCGACCACGAGGATGCGTTCGATGACGATGCGTTGGCCATCGGTGGCATCGTGGCGCAGCATGCCGCAGTCGCCATGATCGGCTCGGCGGCCGAGGCACAGTTCCAAACCGCACTTGCCGGTCGAGACGTGATCGGCCAGGCGAAGGGCATCCTCATGCACCGCGACGGCTTGACCGGGCTACAGGCGTTCGCTTTGCTCACGCGGGTGTCCCAACGGACCAACACCAGGCTGCTCGCCGTCGCTCGATTCCTGGTCGAGGACCAGGAATCGAACGCGAGACGACCGGACCAGCAGGGATAGCCGGGCGGGCGTCGTGGGCGCGCGGGACTAGTCCTCGATCAGCGCCGATGCCGACCGTAGCTGCGCGATCGCCACACGCACGATCGACTCGATTAGCTCGGCGCATGACGGCAGGTCTTCGAGAATGCCGGCGACTTGTCCGGAGGCCAGCACCCCGGCCTCGGTGTTGCCGTCAACGAGCCCGGCTTTCAACAGCATTGGCGTGTTGGCCGCCATCACAACCTGCGACCAGGTCATCTCTTTGCCGTGGCGCATCGCCAGGCCGTCAGTGATCATCGATCGCCAGGTCATCTGCGACATGTGCTTGAACTTCCCGGCATTGCGCACCGCGGCGGTCAAGCCCCGTACCGGCGAACCGCCTTCCAGCTTCTCGACCAGTCCGGTGCGCAGCACCCGGTGCGGCATGCCGTCGACTCGCGTGGTGACCACGGTGCCGTCCAGCGCCGACTCCAGATAGCGGCGCTTAACAGCCTCGGGCACGGTTGAATCCGATGTGAGCAGAAATCGTGTGCCCATCGCGACGCCGGCCGCGCCGTAGGACAACGCCGCCGCCAGTCCGCGGCCGTCGAAGAAACCGCCGGCCGCGATGACAGGGATCCCGGTACCCTTCACCGCGTCCAGCACCGACGGCAGCAGCAGCGTGGTGGCGACGGGTCCGGTGTGGCCACCGCCCTCACCTCCCTGCACGATCATCGCGTCGGCACCCCAGTTCGCGACCTTGCGCGCGTGCTTGGCCGCGCCGATCGACGGAATGACCACCACCCCAGCATCTTTAAGCCTGGCGATCAGCTCTTGCTTGGGCGCAAGCGCAAACGATGCCACCTTGACGCCCTCGCGAATCATCAGCTCGACGCGGTCGCCGGCGTCGGCGGCGTCCGCACGCATGTTGACACCGAAAGGCTTGTCGGTGGCGGCCTTGACCTTGCCGATCGCCGTCGCCAACTCGTCCAGAGTCATCGTGGCCGACGCCAGGATGCCGAGACCGCCGGCGTTGGCCGTGGCTGACACCAACCGCGCTCCGGCTACCCAGCCCATCCCGGTTTGCACCACCGGGTGCTCGACGCCGACCAGTTCGGTCAGCGGCGTGCGCAGCTTCATGAGCGTATCTCGCGGTCGCGCAAAGCCTTCGGGTCGATCGTCTCGCGGATCAGGCTTAGTTCGTCGTCGGTGGGTAGCCGGGTCTCCTGGGCGCCGTCCAGGCCGTGGATCTCAAACGACGTGTTCTGCCGGACCTCGTCGGACGAAACGCCGGGATGTAGGGACACCGCCCGCATGGTGCGCTCGGGCCCGCCGAAGTCGAACACGCCGAGGTTCGACACCACCCGATACGTGTTGGCGAAGCGGAACGCCGGATTGTCGGTGTCGACATGGTCCCAGCCGATTCCGCAGACGATGTCGACGTTCTCGCAGAACACCCGCTTGGAGTGGTTGCCAACCCAATAGCTGGTCGCGTGGTTGATGGCGTTGCCGGGCGCACCGCGGACGCCGAACATCTGCCGCTTGGGTTGCTGCAGCGGACCGAACGCCGAGATATTCTGATTGCCAAAGCGGTCAACCTGATTGGCGCCCATCACGACGTGGCGACGGCCCCAGGCCAGTGTCTCGAAGACCCGGCTAAACGGCATCCACCCCTCGAGGGCACCCGAGGCGCCGAGCGCCGGCGTGTCGGCCAGCAGCTGGGCTTCGCCGTCGGTCAGCAGGATGTCGGGGGAGAACGTCAGCCGGGCCAGCCGCGCGCCGACCGAGGCCATATTCGTCATCGGGCTGACCATGATTTCGCCGGCGTCCCTGAACAACTCGGCGCAGGCGACCGCACATACTTCGGCGCGGGTGCTCACTTCGATGCCTCCTCTGCGAATGCGCGCACGGCGGCCTGGTATTCGTCCTCGCCGCCGGACAAGTAGGTCGCGACGAACTGCTGCCAGCCGTCTTCGGTCGAGGCGGCCTCGGCGTAGTGCCGCTGGAATTTCTCGTCGCGGCCGTAATCCGGTGCGGAAGTGGTGAAGTGGGCACCGTTCGGTGCTTCAACCACGCCGTCGACCATCATCCGGTTCACCAGCAGCGCCTGTGGCGGCACCGCCTTGATCAGCTCCTGGGTGGACACCACTCGTTCCACCGACAGATAGCGTTTCTCGGCGGCCATCAAGAACAGGTCGTCGAAGTAGGGGTCGATGCCGGTGTAGGCCGCATTGCCTTTACTGTCACCGAGATTGAGGTGCACGAACGCCGCGTCCAGGGGTAATGCCGGCATCGCGATCAGCGTCTCGTGCCCGCCACCGGGTGCCGCGTACGGGCTGGTCACGGTCGCCAGCTCACCCTCCCAGAAGTCCAGCACCGAACTGCCCAGGCCGGCGCGGATAGGCAGGAACGGCAGCCGTTGGGCGGCGGCCTGCAGACCGCAGCGCAGCATGCCCTCGTCCATCTCCCGGGCTTCGATCGCTCCGGTGCTGCGCGCCTTGGCGAACCACGGATCGTAGAAGGGCGGCGAGTCCAGCGAGACAAAGCCGTAGTAGACGCGCTTGACTTTGCCTGCCGCGCAGAGCAGCCCGAGGTCGGGTCCACCGTAGGTGACGACGGTGAGGTCCTTGATGTCGGTGCGCAGCATCGCGCGCACGAACGCCATCGGCTTGCGTCGTGACCCCCAACCGCCGATGCCGATGGTCATACCGCTACGCAGACCGGCAACAGCGTCGTCGATAGTGGTTCGCTTGTCGCTCAAGACTTCTCACCCTTCGTCGTACCGGAGAAAGCGTCGCGGTGCTCGTCGGACACCCCGGCGAGGTTGAGCTCGAAGGTAAACCCTTGTTCCATGCGATAACTCGCGTTGACGCGTTGCACGTCGATCAAGTTCAGCGCCTCCTTGGCCGCACGGATTACCCGGGTGTCCTTGGCGGCGATGTCGCGGGCGACTCGCAGGGCGGACTCGTCGAGGTCGTCGCGGGGGACCACCTCGTGCACCGAGCCGAAGTGATGCAGCGTCGCAGCATCCACGGTGGCCGCGGTGAAGAACAGCCGCCGCATCATGTGTTGCGGAACCAGCCGCGACAGGTGTGTGGCCGCGCCCAGTGCGCCGCGTTCCACCTCGGGCAACCCGAAGGTAGCGTCGTCGGAGGCCACGATGACGTCGGCGTTGCCAACTAGGCCGATGCCGCCGCCGACGCAGAAGCCGTTCACCGCCGCGATCACCGGAACGGCACATTCGTACACGGCGCGGAACGCCGCGAAGCAGCCGCGGTTGGCGTCGATCAGCGCGGTGAATCCCTCGGTGCGCTGCATCTCCTTGATGTCGACGCCGGCGTTGAATCCGCGGCCTTCGGCGCGCAGGATCACAGCGTGGGTCTGCGGGTCGGCCCCGGCGGACGTGATCGCGTCGGCGAGATCGAACCAGCCTTGCGACGGGATGGCGTTGACGGGCGGGTAGTCAACAGTCACCGCGACTATGCCCGGTTCTGTGCTGGTGGATGTAATGGTCAATTGGCACTTCCTCGTGAAATTGAGGCCGACTACCTAAGCAAGCACTTGCTTGGTACGCTAGCACAGTGACTCGCGCCGAAGCAGGCCCCCTTTCTGCTGGAGACATCAATTTGGGATTGGCCGGGCGGGTGGTTCTAGTCACTGGCGGTGTCCGTGGGGTAGGCGCCGGAATCAGTGCGGTTTTCGCCGAGCAGGGCGCGACCGTAATCACCTGTGCTCGCCGTGCCGTCGATGGTTTGCCGTATGAGTTCCATGCGTGCGACATTCGCGACGAGGACGCGGTCAAGGCGTTGATCGACACGATCGTCGAGCGGCATGGACGGCTCGACGTCGTTATCAATAATGCGGGCGGATCACCGTATGTGCTGACCGCGGAGTCCAGTCCCAAGTTCAACCGCAAGATCATCGAGCTCAATCTCATTGGTGCGCTACTGGTTTCGCAGTATGCCAACGAGAAGATGCAAGCTCAGTCAAGCGGCGGGTCGATCGTCAACATCTGCAGCCTGAGCGGCCGGCGGCCGTCCCCCGGCACCGGCGCCTACGGGGCTGCCAAAGCCGGCCTGGAGAGTCTCACCCAGACGCTCGCGGTGGAATGGGGACCCAAGGTCCGGGTCAACGCCTGCGTGGTCGGCATGGTCGAAACCGAACAGGCCGACCTTTTCTACGGCGACGCCGAGTCGATCGCCGCGATCTCCAAGAATGTGCCACTGGGCCGGATGGCCAAGCCCGAGGACGTCGGTTGGGCCACAGCCTTTTTGGCGTCAGAAGCGGCGTCCTACATCAGCGGCGCCTCGTTAGAGGTGCACGGTGGTGGCGAGCCGCCGCACTATCTGGCCACCACGAACGCTAACGCGATCAAGTAGAGGATCCGAGGAGAATGGGCAGCTAATGGGAGTAGTCGACGGCCGTGTGGTGATCGTCACCGGAGCGGGCGGCGGTATCGGACGCGCGCATGCGCTGGCCTTCGCGGCCGAAGGTGCGCGCGTCGTCGTCAACGACATCGGTGTGGGTCTGGACGGGTCGCCCGCCAGCGGCGGCAGTGCCGCGCAGACCGTGGTCGACGAGATCACCGCGGCCGGTGGCGAAGCCGTCGCAAACGGGTCCAACATCGCGGACTGGGACCAAGCGGCTGCGCTGGTTGCGACCGCCGTCGACACGTTCGGCGGACTGGACGTCCTGGTGAACAACGCCGGCATCGTGCGCGACCGGATGATGGCCAACACCAGCGAGGAAGAGTTCGACGCCGTTATCGCCGTGCATCTCAAGGGACACTTCGCCACGATGCGCCACGCCGCATCGTATTGGCGCGGGCTGTCCAAAGAAGGCAAAACCGTTGACGCGCGGATCATTAACACCAGCTCGGGCGCGGGCCTGCAGGGCAGCGTCGGACAGGGCAACTACAGCGCCGCCAAGGCCGGTATCGCCGCGATGACGCTGGTGGCTGCCGCCGAGATGGGCCGTTACGGCGTCACGGTCAACGCGATCGCGCCGTCCGCCCGGACCCGCATGACCGAGACCGTCTTCGCCGAGATGATGTCAACACAAGACCAGGCTTTCGACGCGATGGCACCGGAAAACGTTTCACCGATTGTTGTTTGGCTGGGCAGTGTCGAAGCCCGTGAAGTCACCGGGAAGGTCTTCGAAGTCGAGGGCGGCAAGATCCGCGTCGCCGAGGGCTGGGCGCATGGACCGCAGATCGACAAGGGCGACCGGTGGGATCCGGCCGAGCTCGGGCCGATCGTCTCCGACCTGCTGGCCAAGTCCCGACCGCCGGTCCCGGTCTACGGCGCCTAAGCCGGATCGCAGATGACGACCGGGATCACCCGGTCGGTCCAGGACTGGTAGTCGTCGAAGTTCGGATAGTTCGCGACCAGCTTCGGCCAGTACTCGCTTTTCTCCTCGGCCGTGGCGTCGCGCGCCTGCAATGCCAGCACCTCGTCCTTGATCTGCACTGTCACTTCGGGATTGGCCTTGAGGTTGAGGTACCACAGCGGGTGCTTGTCGCGCCCGCCCTGGGAGGCGACCAGAACGACGCGGTTGCCGTCGCGCAGGTATAGCAGCGGGCTCACCCGCGGTTCACCGGTCTTGCGGCCGGTCGTGGTCAGCAGGGCGACCGGGTTCTTCTGGAACACGCCGCCGAGCTTTCCGTTGCTGCGCTTGTAGATCCAGGTGTTGCCCTTCGACATCCACTTGATGAAGAAGCCGACGACGGGCGAATTGAGAGATTTTGGTTTTTCCATGGCGTCCTGGCCTTAGCGCTTTATGAAGGGGTGAAACCGGACCTTGATGTGGTGGATTTCTGCTTGCCCGCTTGGACTCTCGGCGGGAATCACGAACGTCTCGTCAACCCGCGCGCCCACCCGCCGGCCGCCGAACGCCGCCTTGGTCAGCACGTCGTATTCGGCGCGCACCTCGTCGCCCGCGACGGTGAAGTCCGGTGGCGTCGTCTCGGCAAGAAGCCGGTACTGCGGTCCGCGATTGAGGCTGCGCCGCAAGTGGTTTCCGGAGAATCCGTTCTTGAAACCCTGCTCGACGCGGGTGCATCCGGGCGCGAACGGAACCGCATCGCCGACGTGGCTGACAAGCGCGTCGATGTACGCCTGCGCCGCGGCGATGCGGCTCTTCTGGGGGACCAGCACCGAGCCGATTAGATGCGCTCGATGATGGTGCCGGTGGACAGCGCGCCGCCCGCGCACATCGTGATCAGCGCGGTGGTCTGATCCGTGCGCTCCAGCTCGTGCAACGCGGTGGTGATCAACCGGCTGCCGGTGCTGCCCACGGGGTGGCCCAACGCGATCGCACCACCGTTAACGTTGACCTTGTCCATGTCGGGGTTGTGTACGCGCGCCCAGGACAGCACGACCGACGCAAAAGCCTCGTTGATCTCGGTGATGTCGATGTCGCCCATCTTCATGCCGGCCTTTTCCAGCACCTTGGCGGTCGATTGCACCGGGCCGTCGAGGTGGTAGTACGGCTCGGCGCCGACCAGCGCCTGGCTGATGATGCGCGCCCGCGGCTTCAGTCCCAGTGCCTTGGCTTTGTCCTCGTCCATCCATAGGACCGCCGCCGCGCCGTCGGAGATCTGCGACGACGTACCCGCCGTGTGGATCCCGCCCTCGATCACCGGCTTCAGCGATGCCAGGCCTTCCAGCGTGGTGTCGCGCATGCCCTGGTCGCGCGTGACGATGTGACGTTCGCTCGTCGGCTGCTTCTGCTCGTCGAGTACGGGCGCCTCGATGCCACTGATCTCGCGGTCGAACCGGCCCTCGGCCCACGCCTGGGCGGCCTTGCGTTGCGAGTCGAAGCCGAATTGGTCGATGTCTTCACGGGTGATGCCGCGCCGTTTGGCGATGCGCTCGGCGGCAGTGAACTGGTCGGGCAGGTCGATGTCCCACGACGCGGGCCGCAGGATCCCGCGGTCGGGGCCGGCGTTGGCGCCGAGCCCGACACGGCTCATCGCCTCGATGCCGCACGCAATGCCGACGTCGATGGCGCCGGCCGCGATCAGACCCGCGACCAGACCGTTGGCCTGCTGGCCGCTGCCGCACTGACAGTCGACGGTCATCGCGCCGACGTGCTCCGGCAGGCCGGCGACGAGCCAACTGACCCGCGTGATGTTGTTGGACTGCTCGCCGAACTGCGTGACGCAGCCTCCGACGATCTGCTCGACGTCGCCGGCATCGATGCCGGCCTTCTCCACAAGAGCCTGCTGCGTGGCCCCCAGTAACTCGGTGGCGTGCAGACCGGACAGCCATCCGTTCCGTTTGCCGATGGGGCTGCGGGTTGATTCGACGATGACAGGGTTACCCATTCCGTCAGGCTAGAACACGTTTCATTACTCTGACAAGCGAGGATGATGACCTGCCTTTTATCTGCGCAGGAGGCGTGTTTTACTGGAACTAGAACACGTTGCAATTGAGGAGCGCATACACATGGCACCCCCCAACATTCCTTCCGACTTCGACTTCCTTGACCCCGACGTCAACCTCGCCGGGCTGCCCGTCGCGGAGCTCGCCGAGCTACGCAAAGCAGAGCCGGTCCACTGGGTCGACATCCCAGGTCTTTCGGGCGGCTTCGAGGACAACGGATACTGGCTCGTCACCAAGCATGCCGACGTCAAGGAGGTGTCGCGTCGCAGCGATGTCTTCTCGAGCTGGCTAAACGGCGCCATTCCGACCTGGCCGCCGGAGATGAAGCGTGAGCAGGTCGAACTGCAGCGCAGCGTCATGCTCAACATGGACGCACCGCATCACACCCGGCTGCGCAAGATCATCTCCCGCGGGTTCACGCCACGGGCCATCGGGCGGCTGGAAGCCGAACTGGCTCAGCGCGCCGAAAACATCGCCAAGACCGCGGCGATCGAGGGCAGCGGCGACTTCGTCGAACAGGTCTCGTGTGAGCTGCCGCTGCAAGCCATCGCGGGCCTGCTCGGTGTGCCCCAGGAAGATCGCGACAAGCTCTTCCGCTGGTCCAACGAGATGACCGGTGGCACCGACCCCGAATACGCCACCGTCGATCCCGCGCAGTCGTCGATGGAACTGATCATGTACGCGATGGCGATGGCGGCCGAACGCAACGAGAACCCCACCGACGACATCGTCACCACGCTCATCCAGGCCGACATCGACGGCGAGAAGCTCTCCGATGACGAGTTCGGGTTCTTCGTCGTCATGCTGGCGGTGGCCGGTAACGAGACCACGCGGAACTCGATCACCCACGGCATGATCGCGTTCGCGAACAACCCCGATCAATGGGAGCTCTTCAAAAAGGAGCGCCCGGCCACCACGGCCGACGAGATCATCCGGTGGGCCACCCCGGTATCGGCGTTCCAGCGCACCGCCAACGAGGACATCGAGTTGGGCGGCGCACTGATCAAGAAGGGGCAGCGGGCGGTGATGTCCTACCGGTCGGCCAACTTCGACGAAGAGGTCTTCGAAGACCCGCACAGCTTCAACATCTTGCGTGACCCGAATCCGCATGTGGGCTTTGGCGGCACCGGCGCCCACTACTGCATCGGCGCGAACCTGGCCCGCATGACCATTAACCTGATCTTCAACGCGGTTGCCGACCACATGCCGGACATCAAGTCGGTGGGCGAGCCCGAGCGGCTACGGTCAGGGTGGCTCAACGGCATCAAGCACTGGCAGGTCGACTACTCGGGAAAGAGCTCGGTGACGTCCTGATGGACTTCGATCTCACTGCGACGCAACAAGCCGTCGCCGACGTGGCCACGTCGGTCCTCGAAAAGGATTTGGGCTGGGACGCTTTGGTCAGCGGGGGCGTGACGGCGCTGCCGGTGCCCGAACGTCTCGGCGGCGACGGTGTGGGTCTGCCCGAGGTCGCCACGGTGCTGACCGAGGTCGGTCGTCACGGCGCCATCACGCCTGCACTGGCCACGCTGGGCTTCGGCGTGGTGCCGCTGGTGGATCTGGCATCCGACGAACAACAGGACCGCTTCCTGGCCGGCGTCGCCAAGGGTGGGGTGCTGACCGCGGCGCTCAGCGAGCCCGGAGCGGCGCTGCCCGACCGGCCCGCCACCACGTTCGCAGACGGGCGGTTGTCGGGTACCAAAGTCGGTGTCGCCTATGCCGAACAAGCGGATTGGATCATCGTGACGGCCGACAACGCGGTCGTCGTGGTGTCGCCCAAAGCCGACGGTGTGGAGCTGGTTCGCACCCCGACGTCGAATGCTTCCGACGAGTACACGGTGACGTTCGGCGCGGTCGCGGTTGCCGACACCGATGTGCTGGCCGGCGCCACCGCGCGCCGCGTCAATGAGCTGGCGTTGGCGGCGATCGGCGCCTTCACCGACGGGCTGGTGGCCGGAGCGCTGCGGCTGACCGCGGACTACGTGGCCGGTCGCAAGCAGTTCGGCAAGCCGCTTTCGACCTTCCAGACCGTGGCGGCGCAGCTGGCCGAGGTCTACATCGCCTCTCGCACTATCGATTTAGCGGCGAAGTCGGTGGTCTGGCGCCTGTCTGAAGGCCGGGACGCCGACGACGACTTGGACGTGCTGGGCTACTGGATCGCGTCGCAGGCCCCGCCGGTGATGCAGATCTGCCACCACCTGCACGGCGGCATGGGGATGGACATCACTTACCCCATGCATCGGTACTACTCCACGATCAAGGACCTGGCCCGGCTGCTGGGCGGGTCATCTCATCGTCTCGACCTGGTCGGAGCGCAATGTTCATAGATCTGACTCCCGAGCAACGTCAGCTGCAAGCGGAGCTTCGCGAATACTTCTCGAATCTGATTTCGTCCGACGAGGCGAAAGCGATGGAGTCCGACCGTCACAACGACGCCTATCGTGCGGTGATCCGCCGCATGGGCCAGGACGGCAAGCTCGGCGTGGGATGGCCAAAAGAGTTCGGCGGCCTAGGCTTCGGGCCGATCGAGCAGTCGATCTTCGTCAACGAGGCGCACCGGGCCGACGTGCCGCTGCCGGCGGTGACGCTGCAGACGGTCGGTCCGACCCTGCAGCGGTTCGGCAGCGAGCTGCAGAAGAAGAAGTTCCTGCCGGCGATTCTGGCCGGCGAGGTGCACTTCGCAATCGGCTACACCGAGCCGGAAGCCGGCACCGACCTGGCGTCGTTGCGTACCACCGCGATTCGTGACGGCGACCACTACATCGTGAACGGTCAGAAGGTTTTCACCACCGGCGCTCACGACGCCGACTACATCTGGCTGGCCTGCCGCACTGACCCGGAAGCCGTTAAACACAAAGGTATTTCGATCCTGATCGTCGACACCAAGGATCCCGGTTACTCCTGGACGCCGATCATCTTGTCCGACGGTGCCCACCACACCAACGCCACCTACTACAACGACGTGCGGGTGCCGGCCGACATGCTGGTCGGCGAGGAGAACGGCGGATGGCGGCTGATCACCACACAGCTCAACAACGAGCGCGTGATGTTGGGCCCGGCCGGGCGCACCGCCGGCATCTATGACCGGTTGCACGCCTGGGCATCCAAGCCCGGCGGTGACGGTGTCACGCCTATCGACCACCACGACGTCAAGCGGGCGCTCGGTGAGATCTACTCGATGTGGCGGATCAACGAACTGCTCAACTGGCAGGTCGCGGCCGCCGGCGAGGACATCAACGTGGCCGACGCCGCGTCGACGAAAGTCTTTGGTACCGAGAGTATTCAGTACATCGGCCGGCTCGCCGAGGAGATCGTCGGCAAATACGGCAACCCGGCCGAGTCGGACACCGCCGAGCTGCAGGAGTGGCTCGACTCGCAGACCAAGCGCAATCTGGTGATTACCTTCGGTGGAGGCGTGAACGAAGTGATGCGTGAAATGATCGCTGCGTCCGGCCTCAAAGTGCCGAGGGTGCCCCGATGACCGACGCGAACGGTATCAAGGAGCGCGTCGCAGAGATCACGGCCACCGTCGTTGCCAAGTCTCGGGCGGCGCGGGATCCGGTGAACCAGCCGATCATCAACAATTGGGTGGAGGCCCTCGGCGACCGCAACCCGATCTATGTGGACGAGGCCGCTGCCAAAGCCGCCGGTCATCCCGGCATCGTCGCGCCCCCGGCCATGATCCAGGTCTGGACGATGTTCGGTCAGGGTGGGGACCGCCCGACCGACGATCCGATGGGCCCGATCATGGAGCTTTTCGACGACGCGGGCTATATAGGAGTGGTCGCGACCAACTGCGAGCAGACCTACCATCGCTATTTGCAGCCCGGGGAGCAGGTCACTATCGCCTCGGAGATGCGCGACGTCGTCGGCCCCAAACAGACCGGGCTCGGTGAGGGCTGGTTCATCAACCAGCACATCACTTGGCGGGTCGGTGACGAAGATGTCGCCGAGATGGCCTGGCGCATACTTAAATTCAAGCCGCGCGAGTCCTCGGATGACGGCGCGCCGTCCGCCGTGCCCGACGACCTGGATCCCGACGCCATGATGCGTCCCGCGTTGTCGCGCGACACCGCGTTCTTCTGGGAGGGTGTCGCGGCACATGAGCTGCGCATCCAGCGGCGGCCCGATGGCAGCTTGCAGCACCCACCCGTGCCGGCGGTGTGGCAGGACAAGGAACAACCGGTCGACTATGCGGTGGCCGCCGGCTTAGGCACGGTGTACAGCTTCGTCGTGCACCACGCGCCCAAGGTGCCCGGGCGCACGCTGCCGTTCGTGATCGCTCTGGTGGAGCTTGACGAAGGCGTGCGCATGCTGGGCGAGCTGCGGGGGGTGGACCCCGCGCAGGTAAAGATCGGAATGCCGGTTAAGGCAACCTATATCGACTTCCCGGCCGGTGATTCCGGGCCGCAGTGGACCCTCTACGCGTGGGAGCCCCAAGCATGAGCGCACCCGCCATCGAAGTGGGCACGACGCTGCCCGAGCTCAAGCTCTACGGCGATCCCACGTTTATCATCTCCACGGCCATCGCCACCCGGGACTTTCAGGATGTGCACCACGACCGGGACCTGGCGCAGGCCAAGGGATCCAAGGACATCTTCGTCAACATTCTCACCGACACCGGTTTGGTGCAGCGCTTCCTCACCGACTGGGCCGGGCCGACAGCGCTGATCAAATCGATCGGGCTGCGCCTGGGGGTGCCGTGGTACGCCTACGACACGCTGACCTTCTCCGGTGAGGTAACCGCCGTGGAGAACGGACTGATCACGGTGAAAGTGCTGGGCCGCAATAGCCTTGGCGACCATGTGATCGCGACGGCCACACTCACGATTGGGGACGCTTAATGCTGTCGGGTAAGGCGGCGATCGTCGGTATCGGTGCGACCGACTTCTCGAAGAACTCCGGTCGAAGTGAGCTGCGGCTGGCCGCAGAAGCGGTCCGCGACGCTCTTGACGACGCGGGACTGAGTCCGTCCGACGTCGACGGGCTGACCACGTTCACGATGGACACCAACAACGAGACCGCGGTAGCGCGTGCGGTCGGCATCGGTGACCTGAAGTTCTTCGCCCAGACAGGCTACGGCGGGGGTGCGGCGTGCGGGACTGTGTTGCACGCGGCGATGGCGGTCGCTACCGGTGTGGCCGATGTTGTGGTCGCGTACCGGGCGTTCAACGAGCGATCCGGCATGCGGTTCGGACAGGTGCAGACCCGGTTAGCGGGAAGTGCAGGCGTGCAAGCTGATTCGACAGCGGCCGACAACTCCTTCTCCTATCCGCACGGACTGTCGACGCCGGCCGCGCAGGTCGCGATGATCGCTCAGCGGTACATGCACTGGTCCGGCGCGACCAGCCGCGACTTCGGCGCGATCTCGGTGGCCGACCGCAAGCACGCCGCCAAGAACCCGAAGGCTTACTTCTACGAGAAGCCGATCACCATCGAGGAACACCAGAATTCGCGGTGGATTGCCGAGCCGCTGCGGCTGCTGGACTGCTGCCAGGAGACCGACGGCGCGGTCGCGATCGTGGTGACGTCGGCGGAGCGGGCGAAGGATCTCAAGCAACGGCCGGCGGTCATCGAGGGCGCCTCGCAGGGCGCCAGCCCCGACCAGTACACGATGGTCAGCTACTACCGCCCCGAACTGGGCCTTCCCGAGATGGGTGTGGTGGGTCAGCAGCTATGGCAGCAGTCGGGCCTGGCGCCGTCCGACATCCAGACCGCGGTGATTTACGACCACTTCACCCCGTTCACTCTGATTCAGTTGGAGGAGTTGGGTTTCTGCGGCAAGGGTGAGGCTAAAGACTTCATCGCCGACGGTGCGGTCGAGATAGGCGGACGGCTGCCCATCAACACGCACGGCGGTCAACTCGGCGAGGCGTACATTCACGGCATGAACGGCATCGCGGAGGGCGTGCGCCAACTGCGGGGCACCTCGGTGAACCCCGTGCCCGACGTCGAGCATGTACTCGTCACCGCGGGAACCGGCGTACCCACGTCCGGTCTAATCCTCGGCTAGCCGCTTCGTCTGGCTCGACCGTGACGCTGCAGTCACGCTAGAGCCCGAATGTGACTGCAGCGTCACGCTCGAGACGGTGTCGGTAAGCGCTGGCACACTGCCGCCATGGGGGAACCATTCATCGGCAGCGAGGCAGTTGCCGCCGGTATCACGTCACCCAATCAGCTGCGACGGCACTTCACCCGGGTGTTCCGCGACGTCTATGTCAGCCAAGGTACCGAGCTGACACCCCTGCTGCGTGCCTGCGGTGCATGGCTGTGGTCCCGACGCCGCGGCGTGATCGCCGGCTTCTCTGCCGCGGCATTGCATGGCAGCAAGTGGGTCGATAACGCGCGGCCAGTCGACATCATTCACGACAACCGGCATCCGCTGCCAGGTTTGCAGATCTGGGGAGACCGGATCGAGAGTGACGAGTTCGAGCTGATAGCTGGCGTTCCGGTAACAACTGCCGTTCGGACTGCGCTTGACCTTGGCTGTTGGTATCCGACTATGACAGCGGTCGCAGCAGTCGATGCGCTGGCTCGGGCGACCGAACTCAAGACGGCCGACGTCGAGTTGCTGGCGGCGCGGTACCGAGGACGTCGGGGTGTTGAGCGTGCTCGTGTGTCACTCGATCTTGTCGATCCGGGCGCGCAGTCACCGAAAGAGACTTGGCTGCGCGTCGTTCTGATCCAGGCTGGGCTGCCTCGACCGCAGACGCAGATTCCGGTGCTCGACGAATGTGGCAATGCGATCGCGTATCTGGACATGGGCTGGGAGGACGTCAAAGTCGCCGTGGAGTACGACGGCGATCATCATCGCAGCGATCGCTCGCAATTCGGTTGGGATATCAGGCGATTGGAGAGGTTGCAGCACAAGGGCTGGATCGTGATCCGGGTCGTCGCGGGGGACCGACCGGCGGAGATCGTCCGGCGAGTCCGCGCAGCCCGCGCCCGTCGAACGTGACGGTGCAGTCACCCCGGAGCCCGAACGTGACTGCCGCGGCACGCTCGGCCGCGGCAGAGCAGCCCTAGGCCGGGATTAGTTCGACCCCGGACAGCACCACTGCGTTGTCGCGCGAAGGCGCGACAACGCTGGCCAGCAAGCGGTTGCCGTCTTTCCAGATGCCGACCTTGAGCGTCTCGCCGGGAAATGCCACACCGGCGAAGCGCGCGCCGTAAGCGGCCACCGCGGAAGCGTCGCCGTCCAGCAGCGCATCGACGATGGCCTTGCACGTCATGCCATAGGTGCACAGGCCATGCAGGATCGGCTGGGAAAAGCCTGCTGCGGCGGCGAATTCGGGATCGGAGTGCAACGGGTTGCGATCGCCACACAGCCGGTACAACAGCGCTTGCTGCGGCAGGATCGGTACGTCGACCTCAAGGTCGGGAGCACGATCGGGAGCTCCGTCCGACGACGACGGCCCACGCTCACCGCCGAATCCGCCTTCACCGCGGGCGAAGATCGACCGCCGCTGCGTCCATAGCACGGTCCCGTCCGGCGCAGACGCGGTCGTCTCGCTCCAGATCACCGCGGCCTTGCCCTTGTCCCAGATATCGGTGAACCGGGTGACCGCCGTGGCGGAGCCCGACGGTGGCAGCGGTCCAGGTACTTCGATCCGCTCGCTGGCGTGCAGCACCTTGCCCAATTCGATGTCGATGCCGGGGAACTGCACCGTCGGCGGCTTGGTCATATGGAAGGACGCCGCGACATTGCCGAACGTCGGCAGCACCTGTGGAGTGTCGTCGATCAGGTAGCGCAATTCGCGCGGGTCCATCGGGTCGCGGCCGGCACCAAGCCCCAGGTGATACAGCTGGATATCGCTACTGGACCAAGAGAATTCGAGGGGCTCCAGCTCAGCGGCCAGCGCGACTTCTACGTCGATCGGCATGTCAGTTCTCCCCCGCGATGTGCAGTGCGGCGAGGTATCCGAAGGTCATCGCCGGTCCAATGGTGCCGCCCGGGCCGGGGTAGGTGTGCCCCATCACCGGTGCACTGACGTTGCCCGCGGCGTAGAGGCCGTCGATGATGCTGCCGTCGTCGCGTAGCGCACGGCCGTTGACGTCGGTGCGGATACCACCCTTGGTGCCCAGGTCGCCCGGCACCATCTTGGCCGCGTAATACGGCGCCTGGGCGAGCTCGCCCAGGTTCGGGTTGGGCTTGTTGGTCGGGTCGCCGTAGTACCTGTCATAGGCGCTCTGGCCGCGGCGGAAGTCCTCGTCCACACCCGCGCGGGCGAAGCCGTTGAATCGGGCCACGGTTGCGTTGAACTCGGCGACCGGCAGGCCTGCCTTCTCGGCTAACTCCTCGAGTGTGTCGGCCCGGATGATGACACCGGACTCCATCCATTTCGTCGGAATACGTTGTCCTGGCTGCAATCCGGCGAAGATGTAGCGGTCCCGGTACTGCTGGTCGAACACCAGCCAGGCGGGAATGTTTTCGCCCGGCCCCGGCCCCTGGCCGAACTCCCCGCCGTACATGTGGTGGCAGGCTTCGACGTAGGGCATCGACTCGTTCATGAATCGCTTGCCGGACATGTTGACGATGATCGACCCCGGCGAGTTGCGCTCGGACAACGCGAACCACGGTGCACCGACCAGCGGCACCGTTGGTCCCCACCACGCGTCTTCCATGATATCCAGTGCGGCGCCGAGCTTTTCGCCTGCGATGATGCCGTCACCGGTGTTTGCCTTGGCGCCGACAGTCCACTCGGTGGTGATCGGTGCGCGCTGGTACTTCACCCGCATCTGCTCGTTGTGCTCGAAACCACCGCTGGCCAGGATCACGCCGCGCCGTGCCCGGAGCAGTTGCGGCTCAGCAGATTCCGACGCTCCGGTGTCGCGGACATAGACGCCGCGCACCACGCCGTCTTCGACATACAGGTCGGTGAGCGCGGTGTTCAGCTGGACGGGAACCCCGGCCCGCTGCAACCCGATCCGCAACGGAGCGATCAGCGCCCTGCCCATGCCGACCAGGTTCTTACCGGTTGCCTTCGCCCACATCGTGCGAGCGCCGACCTTCAAGCTGCGCAGCACTCCCCGAGGGTGCCGCTTGAGCATGTTGAGTCGCACGTAGTCCTGCTGCATCACAACCACATTGAGTGGCACTTTGCCGTAGGCAGGTTCGAGTCCGGCTTCGTCTTCGCCGAGCTTGCGCGCATTGAACGGCTTCGGCTCGATCGAGCGTCCCTCTGCGCGGCCGCCCGGCGCCTCCGGGTAGTAGTCGGAGTACTTCGGCACCCAGCACATCTTCAACGGCGTGTGCTTCAAAACGAACGAAAGCATCTCGGGACCGCGCTGCAGGTAGGTATCGATGCGCTCCGGCTCGACGGCCTTGCCGATGATGCCGTGCAGGTAAGTGCGGGCCGCGTCGGCCGTGTCCTTCACCCCGTCGCGCTTGAGGACCTCGTTGTTCGGGATCCACACACCGCCGCCGGAACGAGCAGTGGAGCCGCCGAAATGCGGGGCCTTTTCGATGACTACTGTCGAAAGGCCTCCGTGCGCGGCTGCAAGGGCAGCCACCATGCCGGCTCCGCCGCTTCCGACCACGACGACGTCGTACTCCTGCGCTGTCATGTAGAACACGTTATAGAATTGCCCGGGCTGGCCGCTACCGGCCCGGTCAAACGGACGAGGGGACTTCGGTAAATGCTCAGTGTTGCGATCCGCGACGAGCTGGCCGCCGACCTGGCGCAAGCCGAACGCAGCCGGCTGCCAATTCCGCCGCTGACGTCCGCCCACCCAGACATCGACGTCGTCGACGCCTACGAGATCCAGCTGATCAACATCCGGCAGCGGGTCGCCGAGGGTGCCCGCGTGCTGGGCCATAAAGTCGGTCTGTCCAGCAAGGCGATGCAGCAAATGATGGGGGTCGACGAGCCGGACTACGGCCACCTGCTCGACGAGATGCAGGTGTTCGAGGACACCCCGGTCAGGGCCGACAAGTACCTGTTTCCGCGGGTGGAGGTCGAGGTGGGCTTCATCCTGTCCGCCGACCTGCCGGGTGCCGGGTGCACCGAAGAGGACGTGCTGGCGGCCACCGAGGCCCTGGTGCCATCGATCGAGTTGATAGACACCAGGATCACCGACTGGAAGATCGGGTTGTGCGACACCATCGCCGATAACGCGTCTTCGGCGGGTTATGTGCTGGGGAAGGCGCGGGTATTGCCGGCCGACCTCGACGTCAAGACGATCGACGCGGTGCTGACCCGCAACGGCGAGGTGATCGCCGAGGGTCGCAGCGACGCCGTGTTGGGAAACCCGGTGACCGCGGTGGCCTGGTTGGCTCGCAAGGTGGAAGGCTTCGGGGTGAGGCTGCGTAAAGGTGACGTAGTGCTTCCCGGCTCCTGCACAAAGGCGATCGATGCTCGCCCCGGCGACGAGTTCGTCGCCGACTTCACGGGGCTGGGCACAGTTCATTTGTCGTTTGAATAGGCTCGGATTAGTTTTGAATCAGTCGATTTAAGGCTTCGAAAAAGGGAGCATCATGCCGTCGAAGGCAAGCGTCGCCATTGTGGGGTCGGGGAACATCAGCACCGACTTGCTCTACAAGCTACTGCGATCGGACTGGCTGGAACCGCGCTGGATGGTAGGGATCGACCCGGAAAGCGAAGGCCTGGCGCGGGCTCGCAAGCTGGGTCTGGAGACCACCCATGAGGGGGTCGACTGGCTACTCGCCCAGTCCGAGAAGCCGGACATGGTGTTCGAGGCCACCAGCGCCTATGTGCACCGGGACGCGGCGCCCAAGTACGAGGCCGCCGGCATCCGGGCCATCGACCTGACGCCGGCCGCGGTGGGCCCGGCGGTCATCCCGCCGGCGAATCTGCGCCAGCATCTGGATGCCCCGAACGTGAACATGATCACCTGTGGCGGGCAAGCCACCATCCCGATCGTGTACGCGGTCTCGCGAGTCGTGAAGGTGCCCTACGCCGAGATCGTGGCATCGGTGGCATCGCTGTCCGCCGGCCCCGGCACGCGCGCGAACATCGACGAGTTCACCAAGACCACCAGCAGGGGCGTCGAGACAATCGGTGGGGCGCAGCGCGGTAAGGCGATCATCATCTTGAACCCGGCCGATCCGCCGATGATCATGCGCGACACCATCTTCTGCGCCATCCCCGAGGATGCCGATCGCGACGCGATCGCCAAATCCATCCACGACGTGGTGGCCGAGGTGCAGACCTATGTCCCCGGATATCGGCTGCTCAACGATCCGCAGTTCGACGACCCGTCGATGCACTCCGGCGGTCAGGCCCTGGTCACGACGTTCGTTGAAGTCGAGGGTGCCGGCGATTACCTGCCCCCGTACGCGGGAAATCTCGACATCATGACGGCCGCGGCCACGAAGGTCGGCGAAGAGATCGCGAAGGAATCCTTGTCCGCAACGGCGGGAGGAGCACAGGCATGAGTACCGACATCTTCTTCAACCCGGTTTGGGACGTCCGCATGACGGACACGTCGCTGCGCGACGGCTCACACCACAAGCGCCACCAATTCACCTCCGATGAGGTCCAGGCCATCGTTACCGCCCTCGACGCGGCCGGGGTGCCGGTGATCGAGGTGACCCACGGCGACGGACTGGGCGGCTCGTCGTTCAACTACGGCTTCTCCAAGACCCCCGAGCAAGAGCTGATCAAACTCGCCGCCGAGACGGCCAAAGAAGCCAAGATCGCGTTCTTGATGCTGCCGGGCGTGGGCACCAAGGAGGACATCAAACAGGCTCAGGACAATGGTGGGTCGATCTGCCGGATCGCCACGCATTGCACCGAGGCGGACGTCTCGATCCAGCACTTCGGTCTGGCTCGCGAGCTGGGCCTGGAAACCGTCGGGTTCTTGATGATGGCTCACACCATCGCGCCGGAGAAGCTGGCCGCCCAGGCCCGCATCATGGCGGATGCCGGCTGTCAGTGCGTCTACGTCGTCGACTCGGCCGGCGCCCTGGTGCTCGACGGCGTCGCCGACCGGGTGCAGGCGCTGGTTGCCGAGCTCGGCGACGACGCCCAGGTCGGTTTCCACGGGCACGAGAACCTCGGGCTCGGGGTGGCCAACTCGGTCGAGGCCGTGCGCGCGGGTGCCAAGCAGATCGACGGCAGCGTGCGCCGGTTCGGCGCCGGTGCGGGCAACGCGCCGGTCGAGGCCCTGATCGGGGTGTTCGACAAGATCGGCGTCAAGACCGGTATCGATTTCTTCGACATCGCCGACGCCGCTGAGGACGTGGTGCGCCCGGCGATGCCGGCCGAGTGCCTACTCGACCGCAACGCGCTGATCATGGGCTACTCCGGGGTCTACTCGAGCTTCCTCAAGCACGCCGTCCGTCAGGGCGAGCGCTACGGCGTCCCGGCTCACGAGCTGTTGCACCGGGCGGGCCAGCGCAAGCTGATCGGTGGCCAGGAAGACCAGCTCATCGACATCGCGCTGGAGATCAAAAGGGAGCGAGACGGCGGCGCCGCGGTCGCGCGCTGACTGCACCCGCGCACAGTCTGGACACAGCCCGGACATAGCTGGTGTGGGTAGCCTCACCCACATGAGCACATCCAACACACGCGGCCTTCGTCGTCGCGGACTGTACGGCCTGCTCGCCGGGGGGCTACTGACTACTACCGCCGCGACGCTGATCGCACTGCCCGTAGCTAATGCGGATCCGTGCAATCAGACCGTGGGTCAGTCCATCGACGCGTACCTAACGCGCCATCCCGACGTCAAGGCGTCGCTGTCCGCCAAGTCGGCGGCGGAGGGCGGCGGCCCCAACGTGATGGACTACCTGAGTCGGCATCCCGATGTGCGGCAGCATCTGGTCGACCTGTCGCAGCAGTGCGCCTCGTAGCGATCGGCGGGGTTAGTCTTTCAAGTCGGTAAACGTGAGCGGCGACGCGCGGGAATGTTCGCCATTGACGAAAAAGTAGAACACGTTCTAGCGTCTAGGCGTGTCCACCCACTCCTTTTCCGATCCCCTAACCTCCGCGATCGCCGAGGCCGAGAAACTGGTCGCCGCCGCACCGCATATTGAGACCGAAGCCGACCTGCTCGAAGGAATGCAATATCTGGCCGGGTGTATCTCGGCGTGTATCCATCTGGCCGTCGACTATGACCGCGACCATCCCTTCCTGCAGTCGGGAACCGGCCCGTTCACCAAGATGGCCCTGGACAACCCTGACACCCTGTACTTCGGCACCCGGGTGCACGCCAACCACGGGTACGTCGTCACCGGCCGGCGCGGCACCACCACCGACCTGAGCTTCCAGTTGCTCGGCGGCGAGTACACCGACGACAACGTGCCCGCCAGCCAGGCCGCGTTCGATGACCGCGAGCTTGAGATCGCGGCCGACGGGACCTTCGAGTGGCGGGTGACACCGACCAGCCCGGGGCAGTTGGTGATGCGCGAGGTGTACGGCGATTGGTCGGCTCAACGCGGCACGCTGGCTATCGCCCGCACCGATACCGCGGGCACCGCACCGCCGCCGCTGACTCGCGACCTAATCCAAAAGCGTTATGCCACAGCGGGAAAGCAGTTGGTGCAACGGGTGAAGACCTGGCTGCAATTCCCGCAGTGGTTCTATGACAATCTCCCGGTCAACACCATGGTGGCGCCCCGGTTGACGCCGGGCGGGCTGGCCACCCAGTACTCGTCGGTCGGGCATTGGGATCTGCGGCCCGACCAGGCGCTGGTGATCACGATTCCGGTCAGCGACGCGCCCTACCTCGGCTTCCAGCTCGGCAGCCTGTGGTACATCTCGCTGGACTACATCAACCACCAGACGTCGCTGAACAACACGCAGGCACAGGCGGATCCGGACGGAAAGGTTCGCATCGTGGTCGCCGACCAGAATCCGGGCGTGACCAACTGGGTCGAGACGCTAGGCCACCGTCGCGGGTATCTGCAGTTCCGCTGGCAACGGGTATCGCGTGAGCTGACCGATGCGGACGGGCCTACCGTGGAGCTGGTTGACCTCGACGCGGTGGCCAGCAAGTTGCCGTATTTCGAGCACAACAAGATTTCCGAGGATGACTGGCGCGCGCGAATTGCACTGCGCCACCAACAAATTCAAGCAAGGATGCTGGGATGACGAAGCTGCTCGACGGCAAGGTTGTGGTGATCAGTGGTGTCGGCCCGGGCCTGGGCACCACGCTGGCGCACCGGTGCACGCGGGAGGGAGCCGATCTGGTGCTGGCAGCCCGCACCCCAGAACGCCTGGACGACGTCGCCAAGCAGATCGCCGACGCCGGCGGTCGTGCGGCGACGGTGCGCACCGACATCACCGACGACGACCAGGTGAACAACCTCGTTGCGCAGACCTTGGAGGCCTACGGCAGGGTCGATGTGCTGGTCAACAACGCCTTTCGGGTGCCGTCGCTGAAACCGTTCTCGGGCACACCTTTCAGCATATTCGCGACGCTATCGAACTCAGCGCGCTTGGCGCGCTGCGGCTCATCCAGGGCTTCACGCCGGCGCTTGCCGAGTCGAAGGGCTCGGTGGTCAACGTCAACTCCATGGTGATTCGGCACTCGCAGGCGAAGTACGGCGCCTACAAGATGGCCAAGTCCGCGCTGCTGGCGATGTCGCATTCGCTGGCCACCGAACTGGGTGAGCAGGGGATTCGCGTCAATTCCGTTGCACCTGGCTACATCTGGGGCGAGACGCTGCAGGGCTACTTCAATCACCAAGCCGGCAAGTACGGCACCACGGCAGAGGAGATCTATGCGGCGACCGCGGCGAACTCCGACCTGAGGCGGCTGCCGACCGAGGATGAGGTGGCCTCGGCGATTCTGTTCATGGCCAGCGACCTGTCCAGCGGTATCACCGGGCAGACCCTGGACGTCAATTGCGGGGAGTACCACAACTGATGGCAGAGCGCACCGACGTCGGCACTGTCGAGGACATGCACGCGTCGGCAATAAAGCTGGTCGGACTCGACGACTTCGGCGTCGACGACGACAACTACCGCGAAGCCCTCGGTGTACTGCTGGAGTCCTACCAGCGTGATGCGGGCCTAACCGGGTTGGGCAGCAAGATGAATCGATTCTTCCTGCGCGGCGCACTGGTAGCCAGGCTGTTCTCCGAGTCCGCCTGGAAGCAATACCCCCAGCACACTGAGGTCGGCATCGAGCGGCCGATCTTCGTCACCGGGCTGCCGCGCACCGGCACCACGATTCTGCATCGCCTGCTCGGCGCGGACCCGGCCCATCAGGGCCTGCACTTGTGGCTGGCCGAGTTCCCGCAGCCGCGTCCGCCTCGTGACACCTGGGACTCCAACCCGTGGTACAGCCAGCTGAACGCGCAGTTCGACAAGGCTCACGCGGAGAACCCCGAGTACACCGGCCTGCATTTCATGGCCGCATACGAGCTGGAGGAGTGCTGGCAGCTGTTACGGCAGTCGCTGCATTCGGTGTCATACGAGACGTTGTCGCACCTACCCACCTATTCCCAGGGGCTGTCCCGGCAGGACTGGAAGCCGTCATATCAGCGGCACCGCCGAAACCTCCAGTTGATCGGGCTGAACGATGCCGAAAAGCGTTGGGTGCTCAAGAATCCCAGCCACCTGTTCGCGCTGGACGCATTGATGGCGACCTACCCGGATGCCCTGGTGATCCAGACCCACCGGCCGGTGGAGACGATCATGGGTTCGATGTGCTCGCTTGCGCAGCACACCGCCGAGGGATGGTCGACGACCTTCTCGGGCGCCCAGATCGGTGCCGACTCAATGGAGACGTGGTCGCGCGGTTTGGAGCAGTTCAACACCGCACGCGCCAAGCACAACCCGGCTCAGTTCTATGACGTTGCCTATCGCGATCTGATCGACGATCCGCTTGGGACGGTCGCCAACGTGTACGACCACTTCGGCATGACGCTGACCGACGAGGCCCGAAAGGCGATGGAGGACAGCCACGCCGAGAGTCAGACCGGGGCCCGGGCTCCCAAGCACAAGTACTCGCTGGCCGACTACGGGCTCACCGCCGACGAGGTCAAGGAGCGGTTCGCCGGGCTGTGACCTAGCTGTTGACCTTTTCGGGCCCAAACCACACGCCGTCGGGAGATCCGATCGCACCGGCTTGTTCACGGGCCGAGGCGAGCTCAGCAGAAGCCGCGAATTGCCTTGCCGCTTCTATGTTCTGCATGTCCATGACGACGATGATGGTATCGGGATCGGTTCCGTCCAGGTAGGTCCCGGTCACCACCAGCCCGTGCCGGCGCCGGATTGCGTCGAGCCCTGGATCACCGAAGATGGCGTTCCATTGCCCGACGTCAGCGACTCGATGTCTGACAAGCATGACTCCCGTCACGAGAACCTCCCAGAGCAGACACGATGTCCACATTTGTAGACATCCATCAGGCTAGCGTGGCGGCATGACTTTGTCTACAGTCGTAGACAAAGTGAAGGGAGCCGCCTGATGGCTGATCTGCCGCCGCCGCGGCGCCGCGACGCCAGCGCCACGAAAGCCCGACTGCTGGATGCGGCCCGCGAACTGTTTCTGAGCCAGGGTTACAGCGCTGTCGGATTGCGTGAGGTGGCGGGGCGTGCCGGAGTTGATGTCACACTTGTTCGCCGCTATTTCGGCTCTAAACAACAACTTTTCGAGGCTGCCACGGATGTCTCAGGCAACCTGGACGAGATCCGGAATGCACCCGACAACGCAGTGGGGCAGCAGATGATTGCACGCGTCCTAGCATCGCGCCAGGACGTCGATGCGCCGCTTTTCGCACTGCTGCGGTCCAGCGAGGATCCTTCGGTAGTGGCTCGACTGAACGCGCAACTCGATGCCGGCATCACCCGCAACTTGGCCAAGCGCATAACGGCTGACCACGCCAGGATCCGTGCCGACATGGTCACCGCACTGCTGTTAGGTATCGGCGTGCAGCGTGTCCTGCTACAGAAGAGACCGATAGTCAGCGCGCGTGACGAGGACATCACCGCGGTGTTCCTCGACGCATTCGAGGCGATTACTCAACTGCCCCACCGGCGTTGAGTCAGTCGCTGTCCGGCCGGTCGAGATAGCCCTCGGCGACCGCATGTTCGATGCTGTCACTCAGCCTGGGGCACGACCTGGTTCGTGCGGTGTCGCCGCCGGACTCACGCACTTCGGCAAAGTGGGCGCACCGCTGCGACGCCGCGGCATTCCATTGCACCGCGGTGTGTCCCGGCCCCAGCCTGCGAACGGTCACCGTGACGTGGCAGAAGCGGCAATCCACCGGTTGCAGGCCCGATGTGAGATAGCGCTCCCGGTCGGCACGGCTAGCCTCGCGGACCGCGGCCGCGCGCTGCGGGTCGTCGGCGAAATCTCTTGACTTCGACCAGGTTCCAGACCCGCCGTCGCGAGCTGGCTTGTCGTCCTCGTGATCGTGGCCGTCCCCGTGTAGCAACAGCATCGACCGGGCGAGCCGATCGACGTCGGGAACCGCCGGCTGATCGTCAGGCATCAGAATCAGTGCCGTTCGGCTGGAACTTCTTCGGCCGCAGGGGCTTCGGCATCCTGTGCCTTCAGGTTCTCGGCGACCTCGACGTTCCAGTGTTCAATGGCGCGGGTGGTGTCCACCTCGATCTCGAAGCGCGCCACCATTTCCGGCTCGACGTCAGCGGCATCGACATAGAACTGCTGATACCAGCGACGCAACTGGTATACGGCGCCGTCTTCCTCGACCAGCAGCGGGTTGTCGATTCTGGTCTTGTGCTTCCAGATTTCGACGTCCTGCAGGAAGCCCTTGCTGACACCCTCGGTGAAAACCTTGGATAGCTTGTTGGTCATCTTTTCGTCCATGCCCTTGGGCTTTTCGACGATGACGCCCCATTGCAGCACGAACGAGTTCTGGGTCACCGGGTAGTGGCAGTTGATCAGAATCGACTCGGCCTTGTAGCCGCCGTAGCTGTTGTGCAGCCAGTTGATCATGAACGACGGACCGAAGTAGGACGCTTCGGAATCCAGGTGAGCCTCGCCGTAGGAAGTGCCCAGATCGTTGACATCGGGCCGGCCCACGTTGTGCAGGTACTGCGAGGCGACATGGCCCTCGAAGACGTTCTTGAAGTACGTCGGCAACCCGAAGTGGATGTAGAAGAAGTGCGCCATATCGGTGACGTTGTCGATGATGTCGCGGCAGTTGGACCCCTCGATGAGGATGCTGTTCCAACGCCACTCGGTCCACTCGTCACTGTGGGATTCCGGGATGTCCGGAATTTGGACGGCCGGGTCCGGCGGGTTGTTCTCGTGATCGTGCCAAACGAACAGCAGACCACCGCGCACGTCGGTCGTCCAGGAGCGGGTCCGCGCCGTTTTGGGTGTCCGCTTGGCGTAGGGCACCAACTTGCAGCGGCCATCGCCGCCCCAACGCCAGTCGTGAAACGGGCACGCGATCTCGTCGCCTTTGATGGTGCCCTCGGACAGATCCCCGCCCATGTGGCGGCAGTAGCCGTCGAGGACCTTGACGTCCCCGTGCGAGTCTGCGAAGACCACCAGCTTGGTGCCGAATGCCTCGACGGAGTGCGGCTTACCGTCCTGGAAGTCCTTTGCCACGCCCAGGCAGTGCCAGCCGCGGGCGTACCTGGTCGGCAACGCGCCGGGATCGATTTCCCGGATGCCGACCGCTTTTGTGTCGGTAGTCACCTGTCACCTCCAACTTGCTTGCCCTCTAACTAGAACACGTTACAGTTTTGACCCACGGACGCGCAACGACAGCGGCTCTAGCTGCGTTGTCTCGGGAGGTGCTTGATGCTTGGGGTATATCTAGACGATGCCACTGTTCGCATTTGAGGGTCGGGCGCCACGGATCGATCCGACGGCTTTCGTGGCGCCGACCGCGACCCTGATCGGCGATGTCACGGTCGAGGCCGGGGCGTCGGTCTGGTTCAACACCGTACTTCGCGGCGACTATGGGCCGATCGTCGTGCGAGAGGGCGCCAATGTGCAGGACGGGTCGGTGTTGCACGCCCCTCCCGGGATCCCCGTCGATATCGGACCGGGTGCCACGGTGGCTCATCTGTGCGTCATCCACGGAGTTCACGTCGGTTCAGAGGCACTGATCGCCAACCACGCCACTGTTCTGGACGGCGCGGTGATCGGCGCCCGCAGCTTGGTCGCCGCCCATTCTCTGGTCACGGCAGGCACTCAGATTCCGGCTGGCGTGCTCGTCGTCGGGTCGCCGGCACAAATCAAGGGCCCGATCGCCGGAACCGGCGCCGAGATGTGGATCAACCTGAATCCGCAGGCCTACCGCGAGCTGGCGCAACGCCATCTCAACGGGTTGGAGGCGATCTAGAGCTTCTGGGTATTGGCGGCCGCGCGGTCCATCTCCCAATAGGCGCGCAGGGCCACCATCTTGCCCTCGTCGTTCGCCTTATAGGTGAACACGCCCTCGGCAGTCGTCTGGTACTCGCCCGTGGTGATCAGGATGTGCCCGACGTTGGCTTCCTCGTTGCCGCACTGATAGGTGTCGCGGAAGACGAACTCGATTTTGGTGGTGGGGGCGATGGCCTTGTCCCAAAACGCCGAGATCGCGTCACGGCCGCGGTGTCCTTTGCCTTCGGGGTCGAACACCGAGGGTCCGATGGGGTCCTCGACAATGCCGTCGTCGGCGAAGACCGCCAGCCAGGCTTCCTTGTCCCTGGCCATCACTGCCTCGCGGGAGCGGCGGCCGGCCTCATGCGCGGGATGCGCGGTCATGCGTTTACTTTCTCGGGTTTGTCAGCACCGACCACCCACATGGAGTAGTACTGCGAACCCCCACCGTAGGCGTGTCCCAACGCTTTTCGGGCGTTGGGTACCTGGTGGTCGCCGCCCTTGCCCATCACCTGGATTGCCGCCTCGGCGAAGCGAATCAGGCCCGAGGCGCCGATCGGGTTCGACGAGAGCACGCCACCGGACGCGTTCACCGGCAGCCGTCCGCCGATCTTGGTTTCGCCGGCTTCGGTGAGCTTCCAGCCCTCACCCTCGGCGGCAAACCCCAGGTTCTCCAACCACATCGGCTCGAACCAGGAGAACGGTACGTAGATCTCGGCGGCATCGATCTCGTCGATCGGGCTCTTGATGCCGGCTGCCTTCCACAGGGCAGCTGCGGCGTCGCGACCGGCCTGCGGACTGACCTGGTCGCGGCCCGAGAACTGCAGCGGCTCGGTGCGCAACGCGGTGGCATGGATCCAGGCCACCGGCTGTCCTTGTGCCACCCGGGCTTCGGCGACTTCCTGGTTGCCGATGACCACCGCTGCTGCACCGTCGGAGGACGGGCAGGTCTCGTCGTAGCGGATCGGGTCCCACAGCATGGGGGACTCCATCACCTTTTCCACCGTGATGTCGGGCTGGTGCAGATGGGCCAGCGGGTTGCGGACCCCGTTGAGCCGATCCTTGACCGCGACGATGGCACCGATGTTCAACGGAGCGCCCGAGCGGCGGATGTAGGACCGCACGTGCGGGGCGAAATAGCCACCCGCCCCGGCGCCGACCGGCTTAATGAAGGGGATCGGAATCGACAACGCCCACATGGCATTTGATTCCGACTGCTTCTCCCATGCCATCGCCAGCACGCGCCGATACTTGCCGGACTGCACCAGGCTGGCGGCCACCACCGCGGTGGACCCACCGACCGAACCCGCGGTGTGCACCCGGATCAGTGGTTTGCCGGTGGCGCCGACGGCGTCGGCCATGAACAGCTCCGGCATCATGACGCCCTCGAAGAAGTCCGGCGCCTTGCCGACCACGACCGCGTCGATGTCGGCGAAGGTCGAACCGGAGTCTTCCAGCGCACGGTCGATCGCCTCGCGCACCAGGCCGTTCATCGAAACGTCCTTGCGCTTAGCTACGTACTTGGTTTGCCCGGTACCCAGTACCGCGGCGAGGTGCGCACCTGCACCGGCCATCAGTTCTTTCCTTCCATGACCGCGACCAAGTTCTGTTGCAGCGCAGGCCCGCTGGTGGCGTGCGCCAGCACCCGGTTCGCAGAACCATCCCAGATATGTTGTGCTGCAAATCCGATTCGTTCGAGGCCGGCAACGAACATGGGGTTGGCCGACAGCGCACCGCCGGACGGATTGACTTTCGTCTTCCCTGGGATCCGGATGGCATCCGCCAAGATCAGGTGTTGGTGAGTGAAGGGCGCATGAATCTCGGCAACGTCGAGGTTGGACGTGTTGCCGCCGGTGGCGATCTTGGCCGCCGCCCTGGTGGATGGGGATTCGGTGAGATTGCGTGCACCGAGCACCGGGGTCTCGATGCGATGCTCGATTCCGGTTATCCAGGCTGGGTTTTCGCGCAACTCGCGGGCGCGTTCGTCGGCGGCCAGCACGATCGCGGCCGCGCCGTCGGTGATCGGTGCGATGTCGTGGCGTCGCAGCGGGTCGGCGAAGAAGGGCCGCTCGAGCAGGTCCTCGACATTGACCGCCGACTCCACTTTGTCGACCCGGCGGGCGTTGGCGAACGCATCGAACGCGACGCGAGCCATTTGTATTTCGGTCCACTTGCCGGAGTCGATCCCCATGCGGGCCTGCAGTCCGGCCATCGACACCGAGTCCGGCCACAGTGGTGCGACGGTGTAGGGGTCGGTCTGCCGCGACAGGATCTGACGCAGAATCCCGGCCGAGGACTTGCCGAAGCCATACACCAGCGCGGTGTCGACCTCACCGGTCAGGATCTTGATGTAGGCCTCGTAAAGGGCCCAGGCCGCGTCCATCTCGACGTGCGACTCGTTGATCGGCGGAACAGCTCCAATTGAGTCGATGGCCGAGATGAACGAAAATGCCCGTCCAGCAAGGTAATCAGACGATCCCGAACACCAGAAGCCGATATCGGTCCTGGCGATACCCAGATCTTCGTAGAGCTGGGCGAAGCAGGGTATCAACATCTCGACACCGTTGGTGGTGCCGTCGGTACGGCGGACATGCGGCGCGTGGGCAAAGCCGACCACCGCAACATTGCGTTCGCTCATGTGTAGGTAGGCCCTTTACAGGTGGTGCTTGTAGGTGTCGTACTCGGCGTCCGGCTCACCGGTAGGCCGGAAGTACTCGATATTGTCGATGCCAAATCCCCACTCCTCGCGAGGCCTCCAAATGGCTTCCACGCGCATGCCCATCCGCACCTCGTTCGCGTCGGTGTCGGCGACCAGATGGAGGAAGGGGATGTCGGCGCCGTCGAGCAGCACGTAGGCGGCGACGTAGGGCGGCTTGATGCGCTGGCCCTGGAACGGGATGTTGATGATGGCGAACGTCGTGACGGTGCCCTTGTCCGGCAGCTCGACGAATTCGGTGGTGGGCTGGCCGGTGGCCGGGTCCGCGCCGTGCGGCGGGAAGTAGACCTTGCCACTCTTGCCGGTCTTGGCGCCCAGCAGTTTGCCTTCCGCGATCGCCCGCAGGTAGGCGCTTTCCTCGTGGGAGGCGGTGTGCTGAATGGTCAGCGAGACCGGCGTGACGATCATCGTGACCGGGTCCTGGTCGCCAGAAGTCGGGTCGGCGACGGGTTCTTCCTCCGAGCCCAGCGCGAAGTAGGCGATGTCGGTGATGGCACCCACCGTCTCATCGGCCCAATGCGCATGCACCCGCGCGCCGGTCTTGATCTTGTCCGATTCGCCGGCGTCGACCGCATGCAGCAGCGGGGTGTCGGCGCCGTCCAGCTTGATCAGAGCCCAGGCGAACGGCCGGTCCAGCGGCTGGCCCTCCAGCGGGTCGGGCTGCCAGGTCCAGGACACCACTGTCCCGACAGACGAGACCGGTACCATCTCGCCCAGCGGTTGGTAGGTAACCGGGTCGTACTCCGCCGGTGGCACATGCACCCGGCCGTCCGATCCGCGAACCCCGAGGACGCGGTGCTCACGCAGTGCGGTGAAGAACTTGCTTAGCGTGGTACCGACTGAACGGGTGTAGTCGAAGGACAGAGTTAACGGCGCTGAGAGAGGCGGCTCGGAGTGATCGGTCGTGGTCGGGCCGCTCGAAGTGGCTGTCACGCCTTCGAGTAGAACAGGTTCTAAGAACCGTTTCAACATTGGGTCGTGGTCGGGTCCATTCTGGCCGGGAAAGGCGGAGAAATGAAGCTCGGTTTGCAGCTGGGATATTGGGGCGCTCAGCCGCCGGAGAACCACGCGGAGCTCGTCGGCGAGGCCGAGGCCAGCGGGTTCGACGCCGTGTTCACCGCCGAGGCGTGGGGCTCTGACGCGTACACGCCGCTGGCCTGGTGGGGATCGTCGACGCAGCGGGTCCGACTGGGCACGTCGGTCGTCCAGCTCTCCGCGCGGACACCGACGGCGTGCGCGATGGCCGCGCTGACCCTCGACCACCTGTCCGGCGGGCGGCACATTCTCGGACTCGGCGTGTCCGGGCCGCAGGTCGTGGAGGGCTGGTACGGCCAGTCATTCCCCAAACCGCTGGCCCGCACCCGCGAGTACATCGACATCATCCGGCAGGTGTGGGCCCGCAAGGAGCCGGTGACCAGCGACGGCCCCCACTACCCGCTGCCTTTGAAGGACGGGGCCCGGCGACCGGTTACCGGCCTGGGCAAGCCGCTCAAGCCGATCACCCACCCGCTGCGCGCCGGCATCCCGATCATGCTCGGCGCCGAGGGTCCGAAGAACGTGGCGCTGGCCGCCGAGGTCTGCGACGGCTGGCTGCCGATCTTCTACACGCCGCGGATGGCCGACACCTACAACGAGTGGCTGGACGAGGGCTTCGCCCGGCCGGGCGCACGCCGCAGCCGCGAAGACTTCGAGATCTGCGCGACGGCCAACATCGTCATCACCGAGGACCGCGCCGCTGCGTTTGCGGCCATGAAGCCCTACATCGCGCTCTACATGGGCGGGATGGGCGCCGAGGACACCAACTTCCACGCCGATGTCTACCGCCGGATGGGTTACGCCGAGGTGGTCGACGACGTCACCAAGCTGTTCCGCAGCAACCAGAAGGACAAGGCCGCCCAGATCATCCCCGACGAGGTCATCGACGACGCCGCGATCGTCGGTGACGTCGACTACGTGCGTAAGCAGATCAAGGCCTGGGAGGCCGCCGGCGTCACGATGATGGTGGTCTCTGGTCGCTCTCCCGAGCAGGTCCGAGACCTTGCCGCGCTGATCTAGGCCGGGGCTTGCCCCGTCAGTAGAACGGGTTCTAGATTGACCGGATGACAGCCTCGCAGCACACGATCGCCGGCACGGTGATCACGATGCCGGTGCAGATTCACAAGGCAAATCAGCACATGGCGATGTTCTCGGTCGACGCCGACGCCGCCCAGCACCTGATCGACTACAGCGGCCTGCAGGTCTGCCGGTACCTGCCCAGGCGCGCGATCGTGGTGCTGATGCTGATGCATTACATCGACGGAGACCTGGGCCAGTACTACGAATTCGGCACCAGCGTGATGGTCAACCCGCCCGGGTCGACCGCGAGCGGGCTACGAGCCCTGCAGTCGGCCGGCGCCTTCATTCACCACCTGCCCGTCGACCAGGAATTTACGCTGGAAGCCGGAACCAAGATATGGGGCTATCCGAAAGTCATGGCGGACTTCGCCATTCGTGACGGCCGGCAGTTCGGGTTCGACTGCACGATCGACGGTCAACTGGTGATCGGCATGGACTTCCGTCCCGGCCTGCCGATTCGGCTGACCCCTCGCCAGCAGGCGCAGCGCAGCTACTCACACCGCGACGGGATTACCCGCGAGACCGCCTTCGGGCACACGCTGGACGGCGTGCGGACGCGGCTTGGCGGCGTACGCGTCCGGCTGGGTGATCACCCATACGCGAAAGAGCTTGCATTGCTGGGGCTTCCGAAGCATGCAATGTTGTCCAGCTCTGCTGACCAGGTTCAGATGACATTCGGCGATGCCCAGGAGATCTCATGACGATGACCAAACCCGACGTCGATTTGACGGACGGTGCTTTCTACGCCGGTGACTCCCGGCCTATCTACAAGTGGATGCGCGAGAACGAGCCGGTCTTCAGAGACCGCAACGGGCTGGCCGCGGCCTCGACGTATCAGTCCGTCATCGAGGCCGAGCGCAACCCCGAGCTGTTCTCGAATGCCGGCGGCATCCGACCCGACCAGCCGGGTGTCGAGATGATGATCGAAATGGACGATCCGCAACATCTGTTGCGCCGCAAGCTCGTCAACTACGGCTTCACCCGCAAGCGGGTGAAGAACCTAGAGGCATCGATCACCTCGCTGTGCGACACGCTGATCGACGCGGTGTGCGAACGCGGCGAGTGCGACTTCGTCTGGGACCTCGCCGCGCCCCTGCCGATGGCGGTCATCGGCGACATGCTTGGTGTGCGTCCCGAGGAACGCGCGATGTTTCTCAAGTGGTCCGACGATCTGGTCAGTTCCTTGAGCAGCACCGCGGCCGAGGCGGACGTCCAGGTCACGATGGAGGCCTTCGCCACCTACAGCCAATACATGATGGGCATGATCGAGAGCCGCAAGAACGAGCCGACCGACGACCTGGTCAGCGTTCTCGTGCACGCGGAGGTCGAGGGCGCGCAGCTCGAAGACCACCAGATCGTCACCGAGGTGCTGCTGCTGCTGATCGGCGGCGACGAGACCACCCGGCACACGCTGTCGGGCGGAACTAGGCAACTGCTGCAGCACCCCGATCAGCACCAGCGCCTGGCGGGCGATTTGAGCTTGCTGCCCAACGCAATTGAAGAGATGCTGCGCTGGACCGCGCCGGTGAAGAACATGGCACGCACGATCACCGCGAACACTGAGTTCCACGGCACCGCGTTGCATGAGGGCGAGAAGATGATCCTGCTGTTCGAGTCGGCCAACTTCGACGAGAAGGTCTTCGAAGAGCCGGAGAGCTTCAACATCGAGCGCTACCCGAACAACCACCTCGCGTTCGGCTTCGGCACCCACTTCTGTCTCGGCAATCAGCTCGCCCGGCTGGAATTGTCGATCATGCAGACCCGCCTGCTGCAGCGGCTGCCTGACATGCGGCTGGCTTCTCCGGGTGCCGCCCTGCCGTTACGTCCCGCGAACTTCGTGTCCGGCCTGGAGAAGATGCCGGTGGCCTTCACCCCAAGCGCGCCGCTGGCGTAAGGCGTCCGCGGCGCGAGAAAGGGCGAGCGTTAGCGGTTCTGGAAGTTCGGCTTGCGCTTCTCGGCGAACGCCCGTGGGCCTTCCTTGGCGTCGTCGGACAGGAACACCTTGATACCGATCTGGGTGTCGATCTTGAACGCGTCATTCTCGTGCATGCCCTCGGTCTCGCGGATGGCCCGCAGGATCGCCTGCACGGCCAGGGGGCCGTTGTTCTCGATGAGCTCGGCGATCTCGAGCGCCTTGGTCAGCGCCTGCCCGTCGGGCACCAGGTGCCCGATCAGCCCCATTTCTTTGGCCTCGGCCGCGGTGATGTGCCGGCCGGTCAGCAGCAAGTCACAGGCCACGGTGTAAGGGATCTGGCGCACCAGCCGGACGGCGGAACCGCCCATCGGGTAGAGGCTCCACTTGGCCTCCGAAATGCCGAACTTCGCGCTCTCGCCGGCGATGCGGATGTCGGTGCCCTGCAGGATCTCGGTGCCGCCTGCGATCGCGGGACCCTCGACGGCCGCGATCAGCGGCTTGGTCAGCCGACGGCCCTTGAGCAGGGCGTCAATGCGTGACGGGTCGTAGCTGCCATCTTTGAACGAATCGCCCGGCGGCTTTTTGGTTGCTGACTTGAGGTCCATCCCGGCGCAGAAGTAGCCACCGGCCCCGGTCAGGATGCAGCAGCGGATGTCGTCATCGTTGTCGACGCGGTCCCAGGCCTGCACCATGATCTCCATCATTTCGGTGCTCAGCGCGTTGCGGGCGTGCGGTCGGTTCAGGGTGACGATCAGCGTGTGACCGCGCTGCTCAACCAGTGCGTCGGGTCCGGATTCAACGTTTGCTGGCGCCTCGGCCACGGCTATCGCCTTTCCCTTCACGGCGGGCATGAACTTGTCAAGAAATGTAACACGTTCTAATTTGGTGGCCGTGGCCCTGAATATTGCCGATCTTGCCGAGCACGCCATCGACGCCGTGCCTGACCGTGTAGCGCTCATCTGCGGCGATCAACAGCTGACCTACGCCGAGCTGGAAGAGAAGGCCAACCGTCTTGCCCACTACCTGGCTGAACAGGGTGTGCAGAAGGACGACAAGGTCGGACTCTACTGCCGCAACCGCATCGAAATCGTCATCGCGATGCTCGGCATCATCAAGGCCGGCGCCATCCTGGTCAACGTCAACTACCGCTACGTCGAGGGCGAGCTTCGGTACCTGTTCGACAACTCGGACATGGTCGCGCTGGTCCACGAGCGCCAGTACGCCGACCGGGTGGCGAATGTCTTGCCGGAGACCCCCAATGTCAAGACCGTCCTGGTCGTGGAGGACGGCAGCGACGACGACTTCGGCCGCTACGGCGGCGTCGAGTTCTACTCCGCGATCGCGCAAAGCTCACCCGAACGCGACTTCGGCGAACGCAGCGCCGACGACATTTACCTGCTGTATACGGGTGGTACCACCGGGTTCCCGAAAGGCGTGATGTGGCGCCACGAGGACATCTACCGCGTGCTGTTCGGTGGAACCGACTTCGCGACAGGTGAATTCATCTCCGACGAGTACGACCTGGCGAAGGCCGCTGCGGCCAATCCGCCGATGGTCCGCCACCCGATTCCGCCGATGATCCACGGCGCCACCCAATCCGCGACTTGGATGTCGATCTTCTCGGGCCAAACCACCGTTCTGGCACCGGAATTCAACGCTGACGAGGTCTGGCGCACGATTCACGACCACAAGGTGAACCTGCTGTTCTTCACCGGCGACGCGATGGCGCGACCATTGCTGGACGCGCTGCTGGCACACCAGGACAAAGGCAACGAATACGATCTGTCGTCGCTGTTCCTGCTCGCCTCCACCGCGGCGCTGTTCTCACCGAGCATCAAGGAGAAGTTCCTCGAGCTGCTGCCTAACCGGGTCATCACCGACTCGATCGGCTCATCGGAAACCGGCTTCGGGGGCACTAGCATCGTCGCCAAGGACGCGCCGCACAGCGGCGGCCCGCGCGTGGCGATCGACCACCGGACCGTCGTCCTGGACGACGACGGCAACGAGGTCCAGCCGGGCTCCGGAGTCCGCGGCTTCATCGCCAAGAAGGGCAACATTCCCGTCGGCTACTACAAGGACGAGAAGAAGACCGCCGAGACGTTCAAGACCATCAACGGCGTCCGCTATGCCATCCCCGGGGACTTCGCCACCGTCGAGGAGGACGGCACCGTCACGATGCTGGGCCGCGGCTCGGTGTCGATCAACAGCGGCGGCGAAAAGATCTACCCCGAGGAGGTCGAGGCCGCGCTGAAAGGGCACGCCGACGTCTTCGACGCACTGGTGGTCGGTGTGCCTGATCCTCGGTATGGACAGCACGTGGCCGCCGTTGTGCAGGCGCGGCCCGGGACGCGGCCTTCGCTTGCGGAGCTCGATGCCTTCGTGCGCTCCGAGATCGCGGGATACAAAGTCCCGCGCAGTCTTTGGCTGGTCGACGAGGTGAAGCGCTCGCCGGCCGGGAAGCCGGACTACCGGTGGGCCAAGGAGCAGACCGAGGCCCGGCCCGCCGACGACGTGCACGCGGCTCACGCCACTGCATGATCCGCAGCTAGCCGCGGAGTGACCGACTTCGTCAAACACCACTCGGGCGCGCCCACCGGCTACTTCGCCTGGGAAGCCGCGGGGCTGCGTTGGCTTTCGTCGGTCGGCGCAGGCGTGCCCAGCGCGCCGATTGTCTCGGTTGACGCCACAAGCCTGACCTTGCGGCGACTTGAATCGGTGAGCCCCGATCCGGAGGCGGCGCGCATCTTCGGCAGCCAACTGGCTATCACGCACGACGCGGGAGCTCCGGCGTTCGGCGCGGGTCCCGACGGCTGGGATGGGCCCGGCTTCTTCGGGCCGTTGTCGCAGCCATTGCCGATGTCGCTGCGGCGCCACCAACGCTGGGGCGACTTCTACGCGCAAGAACGGTTGGCTCCGATGCTCGAGCTCGCGGCGGCGCGCCTGGATGAGCCGGCGCGCGCCACGATCGACGCCGTGATGACGCGTTGCCGTGCTGGTGATTTCGAGGATGGTGATCAGCCGGCGCGACTGCACGGTGATCTGTGGGGCGGCAATGTGATGTGGACACCCGACGGCGTGGTGCTGATCGACCCGGCCGCACACGCCGGCCACCGCGAGAGCGACCTGGCGATGCTCGCGCTGTTCGGCTGCCCGCATTACGAAGCCATCATCGCGGGCTATCAACAGATGAGACCGTTGCAACCGGGCTGGCGCAGTCGAATCGGGCTGCACCAGCTCTTTCCGTTGCTGGCTCATGTCGTCCTGTTCGGGGGCGGGCACGCCCGGCGGACGCACGCTTGTGCCCGCGCGGCGCTGGACGCTTGATGTCGGCGTCTACAGTCGATCGCAATGACGATCGATGTGTGGATGCAGCACCCGACCGCGCGGTTCCTGCGCAGCGACTTCTTGGCGTCGCTGCGACGCTGGACCGGCGGGTCCATACCTGACGCTGACATCCCAATAGACGTCACGATCGCGGCGATGGACGCGGCCGACGTCGGCTTCGGCCTGCTCAGTGCCTGGCGTGGCCCGAACGGTCAGGATCTGATCTCTAACGATGAGGTTGCCGAATGGATGCGGTTGCACCCAAACCGATTTGCCGGTCTGGCGACCGTCGACCTGGATCGTCCGATGCAGGCTGTGCGTGAGCTACGTCGACGGGTCGGCGAAGGGTTCGTCGGGCTGCGAGTAGTGCCCTGGCTATGGAACGCGCCGCCCACCGATCGCCGTTACTACCCACTTTTCGCCGAGTGTGTCGAGGCCGCCGTCCCGTTCTGCACGCAGGTCGGCCACACCGGCCCGCTGCAGCCCTCGGAGACCGGACGCCCGATTCCCTACATCGACCAGGTGGCCCTGGACTTTCCCGAGCTGATGATCGTGTGCGGACACGTCGGGTACCCGTGGACCGAGGAGATGGTGGCCGTCGCGCGCAAACACGAGAACGTCTACATCGATACGTCCGCTTACACCGTCCGGCGGCTTCCGGAAGAACTGATCCGATTCATGAAAACCGCTACCGGACAACGCAAAGTCTTGTTCGGCACCAACTATCCGATGATCACTCACGAGCACGCGTTGGTCGGGCTCGACGAACTCGGACTCGGCGACGAGGCTCGCCAGGACTTTCTCTACGGCAATGCCGGACGCGTATTCAGACTGGAGGCAAACAGGTGAACGGTGCGCAGGCTCTGATCAACACCCTGGTCGATGGCGGGATCGAGGTGTGCTTCGCCAACCCCGGCACCTCGGAGATGCACTTCGTTGCCGCCCTGGACACCGTTCCGAAAATGCGTGGCGTGCTAGCGCTTTTCGAAGGCGTCGCCACCGGCGCTGCCGACGGATATGCGCGCATTGCCGATCGGCCAGCGGCAGTGCTGTTGCATCTGGGGCCCGGACTGGGTAACGGTCTGGCCAACCTGCACAACGCGCGCCGGGCGCACGTGCCGATGGTGGTCGTCGTCGGCGACCACGCCACCTATCACAAAAAGTACGACGCCCCACTGGAATCCGACATCGATGCGCTCGCGGGCAGTGTCTCGGGGTGGGTGCGCCGCGCCGGCGCCGCGGCCGACGTCGGGTACGACACCGCCGAGGCCATCGCCGCGAGCCGGGCCGGCTCTCATATCTCGACGCTGATCCTGCCCGCGGACGCGTCCTGGTCGGACGGTGCCCAGCCCGCGGCCGCAACGCCTGCGCAACCGGCGGGCGCCGACCCGCTGCTGGCGCCCGAGATCGCTGAGCTGCTGCGGTCGGGCGAACCGACGGTGATCATGGTCGGCGGCGACGCCACCCGTGCCCGCGGGCTGGCCGCGGCGGTGCGGATAGCCGAGGCAACCGGTGCCCGGGTCATATGCGAGACCTTCCCGACGCGCCTGGAACGCGGTGCCGGCATCCCTGCCGTCGAGCGGTTGGCGTACTTCGCCGAGGCCGCCACCGCGCAACTCGACGGTGCCAAGCACCTGGTGCTGGCCGGCGCCAAGTCGCCGGTGTCCTTCTTCGCCTACCCGAATATGCCCAGCGACCTGGTACCGGCCGGCTGCGAGGTGCACGTGCTCGCCGCGCACAGCGGTGCGAGCGACGCGCTGGTGGCATTGGCCGACGAGATCGCGCCCGGCACGGTCGCCCCGGTGGCCGCCGCGTCGCGCCCGCAGCTGCCGAGCGGCGCACTGACCTCCGCGTCGGTGGCGGACGTGATCAGCGCACTGATGCCCGAACGGGCAATCGTCGTCGATGAGTCGAACACCTCGGGCCTGCTGCTCGCGCAGACTACCGCCGGAGCACCCGCCCATGATTGGCTGACGCTGACCGGCGGGGCGATCGGTTATGGCATCCCCGCCGCGGTGGGTGCCGCGGTGGCCGCCCCGGATCGCCCAGTGCTCTGCCTGGAATCCGACGGGTCGGCGATGTACACGATTGCGGGTCTGTGGACGCAGGCGCGCGAGAACCTCAATGTGACCACCGTGCTGTACGACAACAGCGCCTACGATATCTTGCGGATCGAGCTGCAACGTGTCGGCGCCGGCTCTGCACCCGGCCCTAAGGCGCTGGACCTGCTTGACTTATCCCGTCCTACAATGGATTTCGTCAAGATTGCGGAGGGCATGGGCGTACCGGCCCGGCGCGTGAACACCGCCGAGGAGTTGGCTGATGCGCTGCGCGACGCCTTCACCGAACCCGGGCCGCATCTGATCGATGCCGTGGTGCCGTCAATCACGGGCTAAGGCACCACGTCATCGACCGAGGAGCTCCGGCCTTTCCCCCAGTCAGGAAAGCCTGTTGGCCGCGCGTCCAATCCTCGGATTTGCACAGATAGCTCAATGTCTCGGTCTCGAACGGGATGTTGTCGGTCAGGGGGCGTCCGACCCCGCGCAGGATCGTCTGTTTGGCGGCCCGCACCGCAAGCGGCCCGTTGCAGGCGATTCGCCCCGCTATCGTCAGTGCTTCATCCGTCAAACCGCGCGGCTCGACGATCTTGGTGACAAAGCCAATTCGCAATGCTTCGTCGGCGTCGTAGAGTCGCCCAGTCAGGATCAGCTCCATCACGCGTCCCAGTCCGACGATCCGCGGCAGGCGAGAGCAGCCGCCAGCACCGGGCATCAGCCCCCACTTGATCTCCTGATGTCCGAAACGCGCATGGGGAACGGTGATCCGGATGTCGCAGAACTCGGCGAGCTCATGCCCTCCGGCGATGCAGTCGCCGTTGATCGCGCGCGATGATCGGCGTGTTGATCGTGTATCCGCCCGAAGTGACGCATCATTTGTGTGTCGTGGCCGACCGCTACGGGCCGGGTACCGGCATCGGCAGTTGTCATTGCGATTTTGGGTAACGCGGGTCCGCACAAGTCGGTACCGTCATACCGGATGGAGCGACCGATTTAGGGTCGCAGTACCGCCGCACCGATCCGGAGGCGGCGCATCGGGTCCTCGCCGAGGCGCGGACCCGGGCCCCGAACACGATCGGCCCCAGTAACGCCAATAGCCGGTCGTGCTGAAAGGCCGGGTGGCACAGCCGCCCGCAGGCGTGGCGAGGGTCGTCCCGTCATCCCGTGGCAGGAGGAATCTCGATGAATCTGTTGTCCGGCACGCTCGCCGGGCGTGACGCGGCAGCTGCTCGATGAGCGGCACAGACCCCGCTCGGGTGCCCATCCGGGGGTGGTTGCACATCGAGGTCGTGCATCCAGACCCCGACTCCGCGGCAAAGTTCTTGTGCGACAAGCTCGGTGGCGAGATTGTTGAGCGTGAGCTCTCCGCGACTGTGAGGGCTCTGGCGGTGGGCGTGGGCTGTGTCCATGTCCGCGTCACGGGTGTGGTGTTTCAGCTGGTGCGTCCGATTGAGGGGTTGGAGCCGTGGTATTCGGTGCTGAAGCAGCAGGGTCCGTGTGTGCATAACGTGACGTTCAATGTCGATGGCCTTGAAGACGCGCGTCAAGTCCTGGAGGCCGCGGGCGCGGTGAAGGTTGCCGAGATGGACATGCCTTTGGGCGGACTATCTGAGACCGACGTTAACCGCGTCTATGTGATGGACGCGCGGCAGCAGGCGGGTATCCGAATCGAGATGGCAGATGTGCCGCGGTGGGTCGGTGGGCAAGCGCCGTAGATCTGCCGCTTTGACGCCTCGATTAGCCCTAAGTGGTATCGGGCGTTGTCTTTTCGATCTCGCCCAGGACGCGGGTCTGCATGAACCGCTAGAATTAGGCAAAAGATTGACCGGGTGATATGCATGGCGACAGCTCAATTTCAATCTTGCCCGAGTGTTTTCGACTCCGGTCTGCCTACCCTCCGTTATGGCCACCTCACCGACCCTGACACGGCCCATCGTGTCATCGCCGCGGCGCGCTCCCAGTCCCCGATAGCGATCGGCTCGTACGGCGCCGAGGTGCTGAGCTATGAGCTGGTTCGTACCGTACTCCGCGACAATCGCTTCACTACGGCAAAAGGCCTCGGGCTCGACGCGCAGGGCATTACCTCAGGACCGTTGTGGGACAGGGCGATTACCAACATTCTCAGCCTCGACGGCGCCCCGCATCATCGGTTGCGCCGGCTGGTGTCCAAAGCGTTCGGGCCTAGGGGTGCCGAGCGGCTGCGCCCGTTGATCGTCGAACTCATCACCGGATTGGTCGAACCACACGCGGCAGCAGGACACGTTGATGTCGTGGCCGACATCACCCGCGGTTATCCCACGCGGGTCATCTGCGCGCTGCTGGGTGCCCCGTCACAGGACTGGCAACTTTTCTCCGACTGGACCGACCAGATCACGAAGATTTTTGAAGGGAATGCCGCAAAGGACGGGCCGGCGATCCTGGCAGCGTGGGAGGAGCTCGACGCATATCTCGAGGAGTTGGTCACCCGTCGGTCCGCATCGCTGACCGACGACCTGATCTCCGACCTCATTCGGGCCGAGGTCGACGGCGACCGCCTCACCCAGCACGAAATAGTCACCCTCTGCGGTAGCCTGCTGCGCGCCGGTACCGACACCACCCGCAATCAATTGGCCGCGGCGGTGCAGGCGCTGTGCGCCCAACCCGATCAATGGGCGCTACTCGCCGAGCACCCCGAATTGGCCGGCGTCGCGATCAACGAGCTAATGCGTTGCTACCCCAGTGTTTTCGGAAATATTCGCCGAGCAGTCGAAGATGTAGACATGGCCGGGCTGCGTATTCCCACCGGTACCTTGGTATTCGCAAACACTGCCGCGGCCAATCGCGATCCGGATGTCTACCACGATCCGGACCGGCTGGACATCAGCCGCCAAGACCCACCGGCCATTCTGACGTTCGGCGGCGGCGTGCACTACTGCCTCGGAGTTCACCTCGCGCGGATCGAGTTGATGGAGGCGCTTCGAGTCATCACCCAACGCATGCCCAACCCTCGTCGAGCCGGACCAGCGCCGTGGGGAGCGATAGCAGGGATCACCGGACCGACAACTCTGCCCCTGGAGTTCGAATCCGTCAGTAACGGGCCAGTACGGGAAGCCGACTGACGAGCCAGTCCATCACGGTATTGGCGACATCGACGCCGGTCTCGAAGCCGCCGTCGTGGACTTCGGCGGCCAGGGCTACGCCCCATTGCCCCGAAGGCGTGGGCAGGATCCCGAATTGCCGAACTAGGTACTCGCCGTTGATGCCGGGCCCCCAACCCCCTTTTGCCGCAGCGCCATTGGTGGCCAGGCCCCAACGATGATCGGGAGTCAGCGCGCTCATCAGCTCGATCACATCTGAAGCGCCGGGGATCAATGGCAACTCCGCGGCGAACCGAGCTTGCCGCTGCAAAGCCCACTCCGTCTGGCCGAAGGCGGTGAAACCGCGCCGAAGTCGCCGTGATTCGACCACAGTGGCGGTGTCACCACCTTCGGCGACCACGCCCTGAACCTTGTGTGCCGCGTCCACCGGCTCGCCCAGCAGTGACCACAATTGCTCGGACGCACGATTGTCGGATTCGGTGATCGCCTTGACCGCCAGCTCGCGGGCATTAAGCCAATCGCTGCGCAATGCCGCAATCGCCAGCGGCACTTTGATCGTCGACCAGGCGACGCCCGACCACCACCTGCCCAGGGAATAGGTCCGGTCCGGACGCGCGATCGCGACACCGATGTTGGCCGGTACCGAATCAGAAAGCTGTTCGAAACTCGCTTCCAGCGCGAGCTCAAGGGGCCGCGCATTCATCGGTTTACCGGGGTATCTGCCATACCCGATCATGGCAGTCGACACCCTCGGCTGCCAACTGGCGTTTGAGAACCTTGAATGTCACCGTCCGCGGCAGCTCCGCGCTGACCCTGACGTACGACGGCCACTGTTTGGGCCCCAGGTCGGGCTGCTCGGCCAGGAACGCGCGAAATTTGTCCGCATCGAACTCGGCGCCCTGCTTCATTACCAACGTGGCCATCACCTGGTCGCCGACCACGGGATCGGGAATCGCGTACACGGCGACCTCGGCTATCTCGGAGTATCGCAGCAATACCCGCTCAATCGGGGCGGCACCGAGATTCTCGCCGTCGACCCGCATCCAATCGCCAAGCCGTCCAGCGAAGTACGCGTATCCGTCCTCGTCGCGATAAGCGAGGTCGCCGCTGTGGTAGACCCCGCCGGCCATTCGCTCGGCCTCGGCCGCCGCGTCGTTGTAGTAGCCCTCGAAACGGCCCGGCCCGGTGGCGTTCACCAGCTCGCCCACCACTCCCACACCGCAGGGCTTGCCGGTTTCGGGGTCGACGATCTCGAGCCCTTCGGTCAGCGGCCCCAACGCGCCCGGCGGCGTATCGGGTGTGCGGGCGATCGCGAGGCCGCCCTCGGTCGACCCGAACCCGTCCTGGACGACGCACCCGAATCTGCGGCCGAACCGTTCGATGTCGGCGGGAACCCCCTCGTTGCCGTAGACGGCCCGTAACGGGTTGTCCGCATCGTCGGTTTGTTCCGGCGTGGCCAGCACATAGGACAGCGGCTTGCCCACATAGTTGGCATAGGTGGCGCCATAGCGACGTACATCGACCAAAAAGTTCGATGCAGAGAACTTGCGCCGCAACGCCATTGAGCCCTGACACGCCGCCGCTACCGCCCAGCCGACCAGAACGGCATTGGAGTGGAACAACGGCATCGACACGTAGCACACATCGTCGCGGCCGAGGTCGAACCGCTGCGCCATCGTCGTTCCGGCTATCGCAACCTTGCCGTGGCTGCACTTCACCGCCTTGGGCTCGCCGCTGGTGCCCGATGTGAAGATCAGCATGAAAAGGTCTTCGGCCGAGGCGGACTGGAAACTCGGCTCGGCATCGCGATGCGCATCGACCTCGGCGGCCCACTGCGCGGAATCGACGTTCAAGTGGTCGATATCGTCCAGAGTTGCAGCAGATTTCGCGTCGGCTAGCACCAGTTGACAATCAGATCGGTCGATGTCGCGCGCCAGTGCGTCGCCGCGACGCACCGGGTTGAGGCCAACCGGCACAATTCCCGACATCCCGGCCGCCGTCAACATCGCCGAGAAGAACGGGGTGTTCTCCAGCAGCACGCCGACGTGTGGCGGCTTGGTCGGGTCGAGGCGCTCGCGCAACGTTGCCGCAATCGCGGCACCATACCGCAAGTGATCGCGCCAGCTGGTGAACGAATCCTCGAAGTAGACGCCCCGGTCGTCGATCTCTGCCAGTGGTTCCAGCAGTTTGGTGACCGTGGGGTCGGGAGGAATCACGAAGCTAGGCAGGAGTTTCCGCCAACTCACGCCCGATTCGGCGGAGCTGCCCGGTGGCGCCGCCCAACGCGAACTCGGCCTCTTTGGCGGCCAAGAAGTAACGGTGCGCCGGGTGATCGGTGTCGACGCCGACGCCGCCGTGCACGTGCACAACGGTGTGCGCGACTCGGTGTCCGGCGTCAGCGGCCCAGAACGCGGCGCTAGCCACATCGATCTCGGCGGGGATATCTTCGGAGACCTTCCAGGCCGCTTGGGTGAGCGTCAAACGCAGCCCCTTGACGTCGATGTAGCCGTCGGCCAGCCGTTGCGACACCGCCTGGAAGCTGCCGATCGGGCGGTCGAATTGCTCACGCTCGCGGGCATATTCGGCCGTCATCTGCAACCCGCGATCGAGCACCCCGAGTTGATAGGCGGTGCGGCCCAGGGTGCCGAGGGTGCCGAGCCACGCGGCGACTTCGCTACCGCCGACCTTGTGCGCTTCGCTCACCGCGACGCCGTCCAGCGCCAGGTGCCCGATGCTGGTCCGGCCGGTGGTAGCCAGCGAGGTCACGCTGACGCCCGGATCGTCGGCGGCGACAACGAAAACAGCTGTGCCGGAATCTGTTTCGGCAGGAACCAGGAACGCGTCGGCAACGGGACCGAAGCCGGCCTGGGTGCGGGTTCCGGTCAGTTGGTAGCCGTCACCGGAGCGGGTGGCCTGCACGGGCCCCTCACCCATCTCGCCGTCGAGGGCGACCGTCAGGATCTTCTCGCCCTTGACGGCCGGCACACCCCAGCCCTGCTGCAGCTCCTCGGAGCCGAACCGGGCCAGCACCCCGGCGCCCAGCATCACGGACTCCAGGTACGGCACGGCGGCCAGCTGGCGGCCGAGTGCAACGAGGATCGCGACCTGCTCGAGCGCGCCGAAACCGTCGCCGCCGAGCGCGGACGCCGATGCGCTGGTGAGGATGTCGGCCTCGATCAGCTTCTGCCACAGGACGCGATCGAACCGTTGCTCGAGCCCGTCAAGTTCGCGTTGATGCTCGGGCGTGCACACCGAGTCCACGATCGTGTCGACCAGGCCGCCAAGGTCGCTCGCCGCTTCGGTTGTCGTGAAATCCATGGGATGTCTGTCCTTCTCGATGTTCAGCGGTTCCGGGGCAGGCCGAGGGCGACCATGCCGATGATGTCGCGCTGCACCTCGTTGGTGCCGCCGCCGAAGGTCAGGATCAGGCAGGCCCGGTGCATCCGCTCGACTCGGCCGCGCAGTAACGCTCCCGGCGAGTCCTGGCGGACCGTCGCCGCGGTACCCAACACCTCCATCAGCAGCCGGTAGGCCTCGGTTGCCAGCTCGGTACCGAAAACCTTCGCCGCCGATGCGTCCGCCGGCCCCAGGGCGTGACCTTCCGCCGACGCCAGCTCCCAGTTGATCAGCTTGAGAACTTCGGCCTTGGCGTGCACCCGGGCCAGGTTCAGCTGCACCCATTCCGAGTCGATCAGCCGAGCCCCGCCGGCGTCTTTGGTGTTCTGTGCCCATTCACGAACCTCGCGCAGGGCCAGGAAGATCGGTTGCGCCGACACCAAAGCGACCCGCTCGTGGTTGAGCTGGTTGGTCACCAGCTTCCAGCCGCCGTTCTCCTCGCCGATCAGGTTGGTCACCGGCACTCGCACGTCGGAGTAGTACGTGGCGCTGGTGTCCACGCCGGCCATGGTGTGCACCGGCGTCCAGGAGAAACCTTCGGCGGTGGTCGGCACGGCGAGCATGGAAATGCCGCGGTGTTTCTTGGCTTCGGGGTTGGTGCGCACCGCCAGCCAGACCCAGTCGGCGTACGCGATCAGGCTGGTCCACATCTTCTGGCCGTTGATGACGTAGTCGTCGCCATCGCGCACCGCCGTTGTGCGCAGGTTCGCGAGGTCGGTGCCGGCACCAGGCTCGGAGTAGCCGATCGAGAAGTGCAGCTCCCCGGCGGCGATCTTGGGCAGGAAGAACTTCTTCTGTTCGTCGGTGCCGAACGCCATGATGGTCGGCGCCACGCTGTTGATCGTCAGGAAGGGCACCGGCACGCCGGCGACGGCGGCCTCGTCGGTGAAGATCAGCGAATCCATCGGCGAGCGGTCCTGGCCGCCGTACTCCTTGGGCCAGTTCAGCGTGAGCCATCCGTCTTTGCCCATCTGCGCGACGGTGTCGCGATAGGCGTTGCCGGTTCCGACCTCTCCCTGTGTTGAGCTAAGTGCCTCGCGGCGCTCGGGGGTCATGAGCTTGGTGAAGTACGACCGCAGCTCGCGACGCAGCTCCTCCTGTTCAGGGGTGTAACTGATGCGCATTCCAGCCGTCCTTTTGGTTAAACGTGACAAGCGGCTATTCGACCAACGGCTACCCATTCGTCTTCCCGGTTGTAACACGTTCTAGTCTGGGAATCCAGCGACCGTTTCCTCAGATCCACGTGAGCCCTATGGTGGAGCTACATTCTGATGGGATATGTGACGAGATCCAGGCCAGCTTCAAGGAGGATGCCGTGCGGGTGATCGTGGATCGTGACCGGTGCGAAGGTAACGCGGTGTGCTTGGGAATCGCACCGGATATCTTCGACCTGGACGATGAGGACTATGCCGTCGTGAAGCTCGATCCGATACCGTCCGACCAAGAAAATCTCGCCGAGCAAGCAATCGCCGAGTGTCCGCGCGCGGCTTTGCTGCGCGAAGGCTAGCGGCGAGGGACTCCCGAAACTAGAGGTATTCATAAATTGACTAGCAGCACGAACGCGACCGATCTATCCGGGAAGGTCGCGGTGGTGACCGGTGCGGCCGCGGGGCTGGGGCGCGCCGAGGCGCTCGGCTTGGCCCGCTTGGGTGCCACCGTCGTCGTCAACGACATGGCCGCCGCGCTGGATGCCTCCGACGTCATCGACGAGATCAGCACTGTCGGCTCCAAGGCCGTTGCGGTGACCGGCGACATCAGCCAGCGCTCCACGGCCGACGAACTGGTGTCCTGCGCCGACGGGCTGGGCGGACTCGACATCGTGGTCAACAACGCCGGCATCACCCGCGACCGGATGCTGTTCAACATGTCCGACGAGGAATGGGACCAGGTCATCGCCGTGCACCTGCGTGGGCATTTCCTGCTCACCCGTAACGCGGCGACCTACTGGCGCAGCAGGGCCAAGGACGCCGGGGGATCGATATACGGCCGGATCGTCAACACCGCGTCGGAGGCCGGACTGGTGGGTCCGGTGGGGCAGGCCAACTACGGCGCCGCCAAGGCGGGCATCATCTCGCTGACCCTGACCGCGTCCCGAGCGCTCGGACGCTACGGAGTGTGTGCCAACGCCATCTGTCCCCGCGCACGCACCGCGATGACGGCCGACGTGTTCGGCAGCGCACCAGATATAGAGGAAGGCGGCGTCGACCCGCTGTCACCCGAGCACGTGGTGAACCTGGTGCAGTTCCTGTCGTCCCCGGCCGCCGCAGAGGTCAACGGTCAGGTGTTCATTGTTTACGGGCCTCAAGTGACATTGGTCTCAGCCCCGACGGCGGAGCACAGATTCACCGCGGACGGTGCCGCGTGGGAGTCGGCTCAGCTGAGCGGCGCCTTGCAGGACTACTTTGCTGGTCGTGATCCAGACCGCAACTTTTCCGCGACCGCGTTAATGGAATAATAGCGGCACAATACAGCTTCTCGGGGGGGCTTTCGCTAATAGAACGTGTGTCAGATTGGTAATACCGCAAGGGCGCTGACCAGGACAATTAATGCTTCGGACAGGAATAACCTGTTCATTGACACGGTGTACTTCTTCTGAGTTAATATGATCCGGCTCACACGGAGCCGGGTGCGACCGAAGGCAACGTAAAGGCGACGCACAGGCTTCGCCGTGAGCAGCAAAGGGGGGTGCCGCGTTGATTGAACAACTCGCGGTCCCGGCCCGTGCTGTCGGCGGGTTTTTCGAAATGATGATCGATACGGCCCGGGCATCTTTTAGGCGGCCGTTCCAATTCCGCGAGTTCCTGGATCAGACGTGGATGATCGCGCGCGTATCGCTGGTACCGACGCTGTTGGTATCCATCCCATTCACCGTGCTGGTCGCATTCACCCTCAATATCTTGCTGCGGGAAATCGGCGCGGCCGATTTGTCCGGCGCCGGAACGGCGTTCGGCACCATCACCCAGCTGGGCCCGGTCGTGACCGTGCTCGTCGTCGCGGGGGCCGGCGCCACCGCGATCTGCGCGGACCTGGGTGCGCGCACCATCCGTGAAGAAATCGACGCGATGCGGGTACTCGGCATCGACCCGATCCACCGGCTGGTGGTACCCCGCGTTCTGGCGTCGACCGTTGTCGCGCTGCTGCTTAACGGTTTGGTGTGCGCGATCGGTTTGTCCGGCGGGTACGTATTCTCCGTGTTCCTTCAGGGTGTCAACCCTGGCGCGTTCATCAACGGCCTGACCGTACTGACCGGACTGCGCGAGTTGATGCTTGCGGAGGTCAAGGCACTGCTGTTCGGCGTGATGGCCGGCCTTGTCGGGTGTTACCGCGGCCTCACCGTGAAGGGTGGGCCCAAAGGTGTCGGTAATGCGGTCAACGAAACCGTCGTCTACGCGTTCATCTGTCTGTTCGTCATCAACGTGGTGATGACGGCCATCGGCGTGCGGTTCTCGACGAAGTGAGCACGCGATGAGCTACGACCTCACTTACCGGTTCCGCAACATCGCGGCGCGACTGCAAGGCCCGATCGACGACTTCGGCGAGCAGGCGCTGTTCTACGGGCAGACCGTGCGCTATGTCCCCAATGCGCTCACCCGGTACCGCAAGGAGACCATTCGGCTCATCGCCGAGATGACGCTGGGCGCGGGCGCGCTGGTGATGATCGGAGGCACGGTCGGTGTCGCGGCGTTCCTGACGCTGGCCTCCGGAGGGGTCATCGCCGTCCAGGGCTACTCGTCACTGGGCAACATCGGTATCGAGGCGTTGACCGGTTTCCTGTCGGCGTTCCTGAACGTGCGCGTTGTCGCGCCGGTCATCGCCGGCATCGCGCTGGCGGCGACGATCGGTGCTGGTGCCACCGCCCAATTGGGTGCCATGCGGGTGTCCGAGGAAATCGACGCCGTGGAATGCATGGCCGTACACTCGGTGTCCTATCTGGTGTCGACTCGATTGATCGCCGGGCTGGTGGCGATCATCCCGTTGTATTCGTTGTCGGTGCTCGCGGCCTTTTTCGCCGCCCGGTTCACCACGGTTTTCATCAACGGGCAGTCGGCCGGTCTCTACGACCACTATTTCAATACGTTCCTCATCCCGTCGGACCTACTTTGGTCGTTCCTGCAGGCCATCGTGATGTCCATCGCGGTGATGCTGGTCCATACCTATTACGGCTATAACACCAGCGGTGGGCCGGTGGGCGTGGGCATCGCGGTCGGCCAGGCGGTGCGAACCTCGCTTATCGTCGTGGTCGTCATTACATTGTTCATCTCCCTGGCCGTCTACGGCGCGTCCGGTAACTTCAACCTCTCCGGGTAAGGGGGACGATGTCAGAGGCCGGAGCGCGACGCAGATCTGTACGGCTGGCAGCGGCGCTGCTGGCCAGTTTGTTGGTGGCGTTTGCAGTGCTGACTTACCTCTCGTACACGGCGGCTTTCGCGTCGGTCGACACGGTTACCGTCGCGACGCCGCGGGCCGGGCTGGTGATGGACAAGGGCGCCAAGGTCAAGTACCGTGGCATCCAGGTCGGCAAGGTCACCGACATCAACTACGGGGGCGACCAAGCACGCCTGACGCTGGCGATCAACAGTGACGACATGCACTACATCCCGTCCAACGCGACGGTGCGTATCGCGGGCAATACAATTTTCGGCGCCAAGTCGGTCGAATTCATTCCGCCCCAGGCGCCTTCGTCGACGCCGCTGCGGCCGGATGCGCACGTTCAAGCCTCTGCGGTACAGCTGGAAGTCAACACCCTGTTCCAGTCGCTGATGGATCTGCTGCACAAGATTGACCCCGTCGAATTGAACGGGACGCTGAGCGCCTTCGCCGAAGGTCTGCGCGGCCATGGCGACGACCTGGGCGCGCTGCTCTCGGGACTGAATACACTTACCCAACAAACGAACCCGAAGCTTCCCGCGCTACAGGAAGATTTCCGCAAGACCGCGGCCGTCACCAACATCTACGCCGACGCCGCCCCGGATCTGAACACGATCTTCGACAACCTGCCCACCATCAGCAAGACCGTCGTCGACCAGCAGAAGAACCTCAACGACACATTGCTGGCCACGATCGGCCTGTCCAACAACGCCTATGACACGTTGGCGCCGGCCGAGCAGGACCTGATCGACGCCATCAACAGGCTGCGGGCCCCGGTCAAGGTCGCCGCCGACTACTCACCCGAATTCGGTTGCCTCTTCGCCGGTATCGAGCGCGGCATCAAGGAGTTCGCTCCGCTGCTCGGTGTGCGCAAAGCGGGACTGTTCACCTCGTCGAGCTTCGTGCTGGGCGCGCCAGCCTACACCTTCCCGGAGTCCCTGCCGGTCGTCAATGCATCTGGTGGCCCGAACTGCCGGGGATTGCCGGACATCCCGACCAAGCAGACGGGTGGGTCGTTCTACCGGGCACCATTCCTGGTCACCGACAACGCCAACATTCCGTACGAGCCGTTCACCGAACTGCAGTTCGACGCCCCCTCGACGCTGCAGTTCTTGTTCCACGGCTCGTTCGCGGAACGGGACGACTTCTGATGGTGGACTCGGAAATGCCGTCGCACCGGTCGATGGTGATCAAGGTCAGCGTCTTCGCGGTGGCGATGTTGCTGGTGGCCGCAGGCCTGGTGGTTGTCTTCGGCGACTTCCGGTTCGGCGACGAAAATACTTATCACGCCACGTTTATCGATGCATCCAAGTTGAAGGCCGGCCAAAAGGTCCGCATTTCCGGGGTGCCGGTCGGTTCGGTGGACGGCATCAAGCTCAACCCGGACAACAGCGTCGACGTGGCATTCGGAATCGACAGCCGCTACACGTTGTACTCGTCAACGCGCGCGGTGATCCGCTACGAAAACCTGGTTGGCGACCGGTTTCTCGAGATCACATCGGGCCCGGGGGAGCTGCGCAAGCTGGCACCGGGCGGGACGATCAACGCCCAACACACCCAGCCGGCGCTGGATCTGGACGCGTTGCTGGGCGGACTGAAGCCGGTTCTCAAAGGCCTGGATGCCGATAAGGTCAACACGATCAGCAGTGCTGTCATCGAGCTGCTGCAGGGCCAGGGTGGAGCATTGTCGAACGTGCTGGCCGACACCAGCGCCTTCTCGACGGCGCTGGGCCAGCGCGATCAGCTCATCGGTGACACGATCACTAACCTGAACACGGTGCTGGGCACCATCGACCAAAAGAGTGCGCAATTCTCGGCAAGCGTGGATCAACTGCAGCAATTGATCAGCGGGCTGGCCAAGAGCAAGGACTCGATCGCGGGCGCTATTCCGCCACTGGCATCGACAACGACGGATCTTACTGAACTGCTGAAGAATTCACGCCGGCCGCTGCAAGGCATCCTGGAAAACACCCGGCCGCTGGCCACCGAGATCGACAACCGCAAGGCCGAGGTGAACAACGACGTCGAGCAGCTGGGCGAGGATTACCTGCGGCTGGCCGCGCTCGGCGCCTACGGGTCGTTCTTCAACATCTACTTCTGCTCGGTGACCATCAAGATCAACGGACCGGCCGGCAGCGACATTCTGCTGCCCCTCGGTGGTCAGGTGGATCCCAGCCAGGGGAGGTGCGCTTTTGTCAAATAGCCCAAAGCGTGAACGCGATCCACTGCGCACCGGGATCTTCGGCGTGGTGCTGGTCGTCTGCGTCGTATTACTTGCATTCGGTTACGCCAACTTGCCGTTCTACCCGCAGGGCCGGGCCTACGACGCCTACTTCAGCGACGCCGGCGGGATCTCGCCCGGTAACTCCGTCTACGTGTCGGGTTTCAAGGTCGGCAAGGTGCAGTCCGTCGGCCTGGCCGGGGACAGCGCAAAGGTGACGTTCTCGGTGGACCGGCATGTGGCGGTCGGCGATCAGTCGCTGGCCGCGATCCGCACCGACACGATCCTCGGCGAGCGCTCGATTGCTGTGACTCCGGCGGGGCATGGCAAGACGACCACGATTCCGCGCAGCCGCACCACCACGCCGTACACACTGGCGGGCGCGCTGGAGGACCTGGGCCAAAACTCCGGCAACCTGAACAAGCCCCAGTTCGAGCAGGCCTTGAACGTGCTCACCGACACGCTGCACGGCGCCACCCCGGAACTGCGCGGCGCGCTGGACGGGGTGACATCACTGTCTCGCACCCTCAACCACCGTGACGAAGCCCTACAAAGCCTGCTGGCACATGCAAAGTCGGTAACTTCGGTGTTGTCCGACCGCGCCAACCAAGTCAACAAGCTGGTCGACGACGGCAACGAGCTGTTCGCCGCGCTCGATGAGCGCAGCGCCTCGCTGGGCCAATTGATCTCCGGCATCAACGGTTTGTCAGCTCAGATTTCCGGCTTCGTCGCCGATAACCGTAAGGAATTCGGCCCCGCCCTGAGCAAGCTCAACGATGTCCTGAGCAATCTCAATGAGCGCCGTGACTACATCACTGAGGCCCTGAAACGACTGCCCACCTATGCGACAGAGCTCGGCGAGGTGGTCGGATCCGGACCGGGATTCAACGTCAACGTCTACGGCGTGATCCCGGCGCCCCTGCTCGCGGCAATGTTCGACTTCTTCTATCAGCCGGGCAAGCTGCCCGCCAGCCTCTCCGACTACCTGCGCGGGTTGATCCAGGAACGCTGGACGATCCGGCCGAAGTCACCGTGATCAAGCGAATCAGCAGCAGCCGCGGCCTGCGCTACACCACCATCATCGCGCTGGTCGCGGTGCTGGTGGGGGGCGTGTATGTGCTTTCCACGCAAGCGAATAACCGCAGCATCGTCGGCTACTTCACAGCTGCAGTCGGGCTGTATCCCGGCGATCAGGTCCGCGTTCTCGGCGTCCCGATTGGCACCATCGACTCGATCGAACCACGGCCGTCCGACGTCAAAATCACCATGACGGTCCCCAAGGACGTAAAGATCCCGAAGGATGCCAGGGCCGTCGTCATGTCACCGAACCTGGTGTCGGCCCGGTTCATTCAGCTTGCCCCGGCATACACCGGCGGTGCGGTGCTGCCCGATGGCGGCAGCATCGACCTGAACCGCACCGCGGTCCCGGTGGAATGGGACGAGGTGAAGGAAGCGCTGACCCAACTGGCCGTCTCGCTGGGGCCGACGACCGGATCCATGCACGGACCGTTGGGCGCGGCGATCAACCAGGCCGCGGATACGTTCGACGGCAAGGGCGAGTCGTTCCACAATGCGCTGCAGCAACTTTCGCAAGTCGCTGGGCGACTGGGGGATTCGCGCAGTGACATCTTCGGCACTGTCAAGAACCTGCAGGTTCTGGTCAACGCTTTGTCGGCGAGCAACGAGCAGATCGTGCAGTTCGCCGGAAGCGTCGCCTCCGTCTCGCAGGTCCTCGCTGATAGCTCGCGCCATCTGGACAACACGCTGGGCACTCTCAATCAGGCACTGTCCGACATCCGCGGCTTCCTGCACGAGAACAATTCGACGCTGATCGATACGGTCAACCAGCTCAACGATTTCAGCAAGACACTGAGCGATCAGAGCGACAACATCGAGCAGGTGCTGCACGTCGCGGGCCCCGGTATCGCCAACTTCTACAACATCTACGATCCCGCGCAGGGCACCCTGAACGGTCTGCTGTCGATACCCGAGTTCGCCAACCCGGTGCAGTTCATCTGCGGCGGTTCCTTCGAAACCGCCGGCGGTCCGCGAGCACCCGACTACTACCGGCGCGCCGAGCTGTGCCGCGAGCGGCTGGGGCCGGTGCTGCGCCGGCTGGCAGTCAACTACCCGCCGATCATGTTCCACCCGCTCAACACGATCACGGCGTACAAGGGCCAGATCATTTACGACACCCCGGAAACCCAAGCCAAGGCGCAGACGCCGATTCCGCAGCTGACCTGGGTACCGGCCCAGGGTGCTCCGCCGGCTCCCACCCAGAACCCGGCCGATCTGCAGGCCCTGCTGGTGCCGACGGCCCCGCAGGCCGTCGCGCCGCCAGGGGGGCCCGCTGGCCTCAATGCGCCCGCGCCCGGTACCGGCTCCGCATTCGGGCCGCTGCCCGGTCCGGCGCCCAATCAAGGGCCTTCCGCCGGGCTGCAAAATGGTCAGGGGTCTGGCGGATGAGACGAATCTTGTTGCGCTGCAGTGCATTGGCAGCGGGTGTCACCCTGTTGGCGGGTTGCCAATACGGCGGACTGAACTCCCTGGTGATGCCGGGTACCGCCGGTCACGGTAGCGGCGCATTCACGGTTACCGTGGAAATGCCCGACGTGGCGACGATGCCGCAGAACTCACCGGTGATGGTCGACGATGTCACCGTCGGCAGCGTCTCCGGTATTTCTGCCGAGCAGCGCAGCGACGGATCATTTTATGCCGCAGTAAAATTGACGCTGGACAAAAATGTCGTGCTGCCGGCCAATGCGACTGCAACCGTCGCGCAGACGTCGTTACTGGGTTCGCTGCACATCGATCTGGCTGCGCCGAAGGGCAAGCCGGCGACCGGCAGGCTGGCTAACGGATCCAAGATCTCGGAGTCGAATACCGGCCGCTTCCCCACCACCGAAGAGGTGTTTTCCGCTCTCGGTGTCGTGGTAAATAAGGGCAATCTCGGTGCGCTGGAAGAGATTACCGACGAGACGTTCCAGGCTGTGGCGGGCCGGCAAGACCAGTTCACCGGCTTGGTGCCCAGGCTGGCGGAACTGACGTCGGGACTCAACAGGCAAGTTGGCGACATCATCAATGCGGTCGACGGTCTGAACCGATTTTCCGCGAACCTGGCGCGCGACAAAGACAACCTGGGCCGGGCGCTGGACAGCCTGCCTGAAGCACTGCGTGTGCTCAACAAAAACCGGGACCACATTGTCGAGGCGTTCGGCGCGCTGAATAAGCTGGCGACGGTCACCTCCCACGTGCTGTCAAAGACGAAGGTGGACTTCGCCGAAGACCTCAAAGGGCTGTATTCGGCCGTGAAGGCACTCAACGACAACCGGAAGAATTTCGTGACGTCGCTGCAGTTGTTGTTGACGTTCCCGTTCCCGAACTTCGGTATCAAACAAGCGGTGCGCGGCGACTATCTCAACGTGTTCACCACGTTCGACCTCACCTTGCGCCGGCTCGGTGAGACGTTCTTCACCACGGCGTACTTCGACCCGAACATGGCTCACATGTCCGAGATTCTCAACCCGCCCGACTTCTTGATCGGCGAACTGGCCAACCTGTCCGGACAGGCGGCCGACCCGTTCAAGATTCCGCCCGGCACGGCAGCACAGTAGGGGCCGGGAATGATAGACAGACTCACCAGAATTCAGCTCTGGATATTCGCGGTGATCACCGCGATCACGCTCACCGTGATGGCGATTTTCTACCTCCGCCTGCCCGCCACATTCGGCCTCGGGACCTACCTGGTCAACGCCGACTTCGTTGCCGGCGGCGGTCTGTACAAGAGCGCCAACGTGACCTATCGCGGCGTCGCGGTCGGCAGGGTGGAGTCGGTCGGGCTTAACCCCAATGGCGTCACCGCCGAAATGCGGCTTAACAGTGGCACTACCATCCCGTCGAATGTCACCGCCACGGTGAAAAGTGTGTCGGCCGTCGGTGAGCAGTACATCGACCTGGTGCCGCCGAAGGACCCGGCATCGGCCAAGTTGCACAACGGATCTCGCATCGATCGGGCCAACACCCGAATCGGTCAAGACGTCGCCGATCTATTGAAGCGAGCGGAGACGCTGGTCAACAGCCTCGGTGACACCAAGTTGCGAGAGCTGCTGCACGAGACGTTCCAGGCGGCCAACGGGTCGGGTCCAGAGCTGGCCCGGCTGTTTGAATCAGCCCGGTTGCTGGTGGACGAGGCCAACGCCGACTACCCACAAGTCTCGCAGTTGATCGATCAGGCGGGCCCGTTCCTGCAGTCCCAGATTCGCGCCGGCGCCGACATCAAGTCGCTCGCCGACGGACTGGCCCGGTTCACCTCAGAGGTGCATCAAGCCGACCCGCAGCTTCGTTCGACATTGTCGATCGCGCCGGGCGCGACCGACGAGGCGAGCACCGCGTTCTCCGGTATCCGGCCGGCATTCCCGGCGCTGGCCGCCAGCCTGGCAAATCTGGGTCGGGTCGGTGTGATCTACCACAAGTCGATCGAGCAATTGCTGGTGGTTCTGCCCGCCTTGTTCGCCGCGATCACCACAGCCGCGGGTGGTGCCCCCCAGGACGAAGGCGCCAAGCTGGACTTCAAGCTCGACCTCAACGACCCCCCGCCGTGTGCCGTCGGCTTTTTGCCGCCACCGTTGATGCGCACGCCCGCCGACGAGACGGTGCGCGAGCTCCCGCGAGACATGTACTGCAAGGTCGCTCAGAACGATCCCAGCACCGTGCGTGGCGCGCGTAACTATCCCTGCCAGGAGGTCCCGGGCAAACGGGCCCCGACGGTTCAGCTGTGCCGTGACCCGCGGGGCTACGTGCCGGTTGGCCGTAACCCGTGGCGCGGTCCGCCGGTCCCGTACAACACTCCGCAGACAAATGGGCTAAACACCCTGCCGCCCAACAAATTCCCCTATATTCCGCCGGAAGCGGAACCGGATCCGGGTACTCCCATCGTCGGGCCACCCCCGCCGGGTGTGGTGCCGGGGCCCGGGCCGCTGCCCAACCACCAGCCCGCCTACGCGCCCCCGCCGCCCAACGACAACGGACCGCCACCGCCTTTCACGTCATGGCAACCGCCGGGCGTGCCCCCGGTACCGCCGCAGGTTCCGTACCCGAAGTGGCTGCCGCCCCCGGCAGCGCCGGAAGCCCCGGCGCCCGGACCGGGTCCGCAGGCCAGTGGCCCCGCCTACACCACCTATGACCAAACCACCGGAGCCTTCAGGGACCCGGCGGGAGGCACTGGTATCTTCGCGGCCGGCGCGAATACATCCAGCGCCGAGAATTGGGTGGACCTGATGCTTGATCCAAGGCCGATGTAGTGGCCTCTGCAGCTAGCAGCGATCAAACTACGGCTCAGCGTGCTCGGCGCCGAGCGTCGCGCGCGGCGGGCCCGGCGAAAAGCGAGTCGGGGGCAGCCACCGAAGTTCAGCTTGCGGGTCCGGGGAAGCCGAAGAAGCCAGCGGCGAAACCCGCCAAATCCCTCAAGACGGTCAAGCCGCCACCGCGGCGCCGACCGAACGGGGTTAAGGTCGCCTGGATTTCGCTGGCCGCCGCGTTGTTGGCGATTGGCGCGCTGGCCGGCTGCCTGACTGCCTTGATCGTCCAACAGCGGCACGCCGAAGCGGGGCGGGCTCGCGATCAGCGCTTTGTCGACACCGCCACGCAGACAGTGGTCAACATGTTCAGCTACAAGCAGGACAACATCGACGAGAGCGTGAACCGGTTCTACAACGGCACCAGCGGACCGCTGCGCGGCATGCTCGGCGCCAACAACAACATCGAAAACCTGAAGGCTCTGTTCCGTTCCACCAATGCGACATCTGAGGCAGTGATCAACGGGTCGGCGCTGGAAGGCATTGACACAGTTACCGATAACGCGTCGGTGTTGGTGTCGGTGCGTGTCACAGTGGCCGACATTGACGGAGTCCATAAGCCGTCCCAGCCCTATCGGCTGCGGGTCATCGTGCACGAGGATGAACAGGGCCACATGACGGGTTACGACCTGAAGTATCCCGACGGGGGAAACTGATGCGGTTGCGGCGGTGGCTCATTGCCATCACGGGATACCTTGCGGTGGCAGCCATTGTCGGTTTATCTGCGGCTGCCGGCTGGTTCTACTGGGAACGGGTGGAGATCCGCGGCGAGCAGGCGGCGCGGGCGGTGCTGCCGCAGCTGGCCGCCAAAGAAGTGCCCGCGGTTTTCGCCTACGACTACCAGACCGTCGAACGCAGCCTCGCCGACGCGTATCCGATGCTGACGCCTGATTATCGCCAGGAGTTCCAGAAGAGCGCCAATGCGCAGATCATCCCCGAGGCGAAGAAGCGCGAGGTGGTTGTCCAGGCCAATGTCGTTGGCGTTGGGGTTATGTCGGCCAAGCGGGATTCGGCGTCGGTGATGGTGTACATGAATCGCACTGTGACCGACAAGTCGCGCCAGCCCCTTTACGACGGTAGTCGATTGCGGGTGGACTTCAAGAAAATCGGCAACAAATGGCTGATCAACTACATCACGCCGATCTAGACGGATCCGCTCAGTAGCACATCGCAATGCCGTTGCAGTACAACGGATAACGCTGCACTGGGCTGGGCGGCGGTCCGGCCAACTGCAGCGAGAACGGTGTCTTTTTCATCGTCGGTTCCATGCCGCAGACGGCACCGTGCATGGTGGTGTGGGTGCCGCTCATCGTTTCATCGCTGAACGCAAAGGTCTCGGTGGATGGCGCGGTGCCACCACCCGGACATGAGACGCCATCTGCCTTGTCGACCTTGAAACTCCATAGCATGCTGGACATCCGGGCCCGGCCGCTAAAGTTCTGCAGCTTGTCGGCAGCGCTGATCTGTTCGGGCGTCGAACTCACGATGTTCAGCGCACATTGCATCGCGAAAACGATCGGGTCGGAATAGTCGTTCATGTTTCGGGTGCCGGAGGGCTGATCGCACAGTGCCGATATTGTCCAGCTAGCTCCCGAGACGCCCGCCTCGTTGTAGGTGTAGGTGCCGTCGGGCGGTGGTCCGAGCGCGCGGGCCGGGTTATCCGACTCCAGCGCGATTCCGATTGCCACTGCTGAGAAGACGCCGGCCCCTGCAGCCAGCGCGCGACGGATTTTCACAGTGCCCTCCCTTCTGGCCATCCCTGCGCACTGCATTGAGTATCACAGCGTTTCGACGTCAACACCATGGGTCTGCCGCCGCTATTTCGCGTCCGGCGGATGCGCCTCGGCGAGCGCATCGAGAAATGACCGCGCCCAGCGGTCCACGTCGTGAGCGAGCACCTGGCGCCGCAACGCCCGCATCCGGCGGCGGCCCTCGTCGGCGGTCTGGTTGAGCGCCGCCTCGATCGCGTCCTTGACGCCCTCGAGGTCGTGCGGGTTGATGAGATAAGCCTGCCGGAGTTCGGCTGCGGCGCCGGTGAATTCGGACAGAACGAGCGCGCCACCTAGATCACTGCGGCAGGCGACGTACTCCTTGGCCACCAGGTTCATTCCATCCCGCAGCGGAGTGACCAGCATGACGTCGCTGGCCACGAAGAACGCGATGAGTTCGTTGCGGGGAACCGCGCGATGGATGTAATGCACCACCGGGTGACCGACTTCGGCGTATTCGCCGTTGATATGGCCGACTTCGCGTTCGATGTCGTTGCGCAGCAGCTGATAGCTCTCCACTCGTTCGCGGCTCGGTGTGGCCAGCTGGACGAACACCGTGTCGTCGCGTTTGACCCGCCCCTCGGCGAGCAACTCCGAAAATGCCTTCAACCGGACGTCGATGCCCTTGGTGTAGTCGAGCCGGTCGACGCCGAGCAAGATCTTGCGCGGATTGCCCAAATCGGCGCGGATCTCTTTGGCGGCGCGCCGGATATCGCGGTCGCGGGCGGTCTGATCGAGCGCACCGGAATCGATCGAGATCGGAAACGCGCCGACCCGCACCCGGCGATCCTTCAGTTCGACCTCACCGAACCGCGAGCGCACACCGACCGCTCCGTGCGAGGTGTTGGCGCCGACCAGTCGCCGGGACAGGATCAGGAAGTTCTGGGCGCCGCCGACTAGGTGAAATCCGACCAGGTCGGCGCCGAGCAGACCTTCGATGATCTCGGTGCGCCACGGCATTTGCATGTAGAGCTCGACCGGCGGGAACGGGATGTGTAGGAAGAAGCCGATGGTCAGGTCCGGGCGTAGCTCGCGCAGCATCTTGGGGACCAGCTGCAGCTGATAGTCCTGCACCCACACGGTCGCGCCCTGCGCGGCAGCTCGTGACGTGGCTTCGGCGAAGCGGCGGTTCACTTCGACGTAGCGGTCCCACCATTCGCGATGGTAGATGGGCTTGACGATGACGTCGTGATAAAGCGGCCACAGGGTCGCGTTCGAGAATCCCTCGTAGTATTCGGCGACGTCGTCGCCGGACAAGCGCACCGGATAGAGCTGCAGCTCATCTTGGGCGATGGGTTCGTCGTCGACGTCCACTTCCTCGTCGACAACTCCCGGCCAGCCCACCCAGGCTCCCCGGCGGCGGCGCAGCAACGGCTCTAGGGCCGTGACCAAGCCCCCCGGGCTGCGTTTCCAGGTTGTGGAGCCGTCGGGTAGCCGCTCGAGATCAACCGGCAACCGGTTGGCGACCACCACAAAGTCGGAATTCCCGAAGTGTGAGGACTTCTTCGAGTTCTGGCCACCCCGGGGAGCCATTTAGGCGTCGAGTTTCGCCGGTCCAATACCAAGCATGGACAGGAAAACGCGGCATTCATCGGCATCGTTCGCGTACGCCGCGACGACCCGCCTGGCCTGGCTCGCGGTGCTGTCGGCCAGGGGCTCGACATCGCCGATTTCGCCAGGATCAGATTTCGTAGGCATGACACAACTGTATGCGACGCCGATATTCGTCCGCAGCCGTCCGGCGCGGGGTGGGCTCGCCTGCCCGCGGGACCCGGTTTGTCGATGCCCCACATCTGGCGGAAACCTCTGCGCAGCTATTCGGTCATACAAATATCCGCAATTGTTAACGAATTCCGAATTCTCCGCCGGATGAGATTCGTTCTTTGGCTCCGCACCCTGCTCCAACAAAATGGGTGAGATTAAATCAGAAGATACGCACTCAGAGCGTTATCGGAGGTCAGCTGCGAGGCGACGTGGCGAATGTTTGCGGCGACCGTGGCGCTGGCGATCCGGTGTGCTGCGCGCCGCTCTTAATGGACGGTCAAGCGGGCCGCTCAGTTGGGCCACTGCAATTTGCGCCAAGGCTGCGACATGTACATATGTCGTCCCACGATGGTTGGCCGGGTTGCCTGGCGGCGGCCGCCTCGCCTCGCCCCTGTCTGTCTACGGACTGCTGTCCAGTTGTTCAAAGGCAAACCAGGATGCCACCGTGACAAAGGCATTATCCTAAGCCGCAGCGCACCTCATTTTGGTCTTGCGCTGACATCGAATACTTCGGGAGAAGAACAATGGCTCTCACGCCGGCCGATGTTCACAATGTTGCGTTTACCAGGGCGCGTGTCGGTAAGCGTGGCTACAGCGAGCAGGAAGTCGATCCGTTCATTGATCTGGTTGAGCGAGAGCTGATTCGCCACATCGAAGAGGACGCGGAGCTGCGTCACCGGAACGCCGAGCTGCGCAACCGGGACGGTGGGCTCAAGAAGCGGGAAGCCGAGATAGCCCAGCGAGAAGCCGTCCTGCACGAGCACGAGACTGAAGTTCGCAGGTACGAGGCCAAAATTCACGAGCACGAAGATCAGGTCCGCCATCAGGAAGCTGCGCTCGCCCAACGGGGGACGCCGCTTCCCCAGCAGGTCGCCCAGCTGCGCTATCGGGAAGCCCAGGTTGCCCAGCGCGAGGCTAAGTGCGCCCAGCACGAGGCCGAAGTAGCTCAGCGCGAAGCCCAGCTGACCCAGCGCGAATCAGGGCTTCGCCACCGGGAAGCCGAGCTCAGCCAGTGGGAGTCGGAGCTTCGCCAGGCGGCCGCCGAGGGTGCAACGAGCCAGATGGCACGACAGCAATTGCGGGTAGTGCCGGCGCCCGGCACGGTCAACGGGGCGGTGCACCTCGAGCAGATGCGTCCGGTCGCCGCGGTGCACGGTCGCCACGACATGGAGCGGATGGCCATCCGGGCGATCACCGACACACGCGGCAACACGATGACCGAAACGGTGCACGAGCGGACCCGCCGGAGCGCTATCGAGAATGTCAACCCGGCCGTCGCTTCCGAGCGGTCCACCGAACTCGAACAATTGAAGGAAGAGAACGCTGAACTTGCCCGCTCGCTGAGCCTGCTCAAATCCGCCGCCGCAGTGCTGGCGGCCGCGCTCGACGGCCCGTAGCTCGGCTGGCGGCTACCAACCCAACTCGGAGTCGCTTACATACTCGCCGTAATGTGTAAACAAGGCGATTCAACGACTAACGAGGTGGGCGGAATGACAGTCTCCGAACAAGCCGACGCCGCGGCGGCCAATTCCAACTCAGCAGAGCTGGTGGCCTACGAGACCCTCGATGAGGGTCGCATCGCGCGGATTTGGCTTAACCGGCCCGATGCGCACAACGCGCAGAGTCGCGGACTGCTGGTTGCGCTCGATGAGGCGTTCGGCCGGGCCGAGGCCGACGACACCGTTCGCGTGGTGATCCTGGCGGCGCGTGGCAAGAACTTCTCCGCCGGCCACGATCTGGGCTCCGAGCAGGCCCTGGCGGAGCGTGCACCCGGACCGGGGCAGCATCCGACCTTCCGCTCACACGGCGCGACCTACGAGCCGATCATGGAAAAGCTGTACCACCAGGAGTGGCACTTCTTCTTTGAAAACACTTGCCGCTGGCGCGATCTACGCAAGATCACCATCGCCCAGGTGCAGGGCAACGCGATCTCGGCGGGCCTGATGCTGATCTGGGCATGCGACCTGATCGTCGCGGCCGACAATGCGAAGTTCAGTGACGTGGTCGCCGTCCGGCTGGGCATGCCGGGCGTTGAATATTACGCGCACCCTTGGGAATTCGGTCCCCGTAAGGCCAAAGAGCTGCTATTGACTGGTGATTCGCTGGACGCCGACGACGCATATCGGCTGGGAATGGTGTCCAAGGTGTTCGCGGTCGACGAACTAGAGGAAAAGACACTGGAATTCGCCCGGCGCATTGCCGAGCGGCCTACGATGGCGTCGTTGCTGATCAAGGATTCGGTCAATGCCGCCTCCGATGCGATGGGTTACACAGAGGCTTTACGGCACGCGTTCCATGTTCACCTGTTGGGGCACGCGCACTGGGCAGCCTTCAACGAGAACAGGTGGCCTGTCGGCCAGCCGCCGCACGTCGAGGACTGGCGCAACGCGAAGCCGACCAAGGTCGCCCGCCGCGATACGCCGTAGCACCTACCGCACTGGTCGGAGGCGACGGCCAATCCGCCCGCCTCAACGCGACATGTTCGTCGTTCACATCGGTGTCCGCTGCCTAACGAGACCGGGGGTAGCGATATTCACCGTCGGTGCTGCATGCTTCTATATCTAGAACCTGTTCCAGTTTGAGAGGGCCCTCGTGCAGCTAACTTTCGAAGACCGGACGTATTTGATCACCGGCGGTGGCAGTGGAATCGGCAAGGGTGTGGCTGCCGGTCTGGTCGCGGCCGGGGCCTCCGTCATGATCATCGGCCGCAACCCCGACCGCCTGGCAGGAGCCGTCGAGGAGATCGAGCCGCTGGCCGCCAACGGCGGTGCGATCCGTTACGAGCCCACCGACGTCACGAACGAAGAAGAGGTAACTCGTGCGGTCGACGCCGCAACGGCGTGGCACGGTCGGCTGAACGGCGCGGTGCACTGCGCGGGCGGCTCGTTGACCGTCGGGCCGATCACCCACACCGACTCGGAGGCATGGCGAAACACCGTCGACCTCAACGTCAACGGCACCATGTACGTGCTCAAGCACGTGGGGCGGGAGTTGGTGCGCGGCGGCGGTGGCTCATTCGTCGGGATCTCGTCGATCGCCGCCAGCAACACACACCGCTGGTTCGGGCCGTACGGCGTCACCAAGTCGGCCATCGACCACATGATGATGCTGGCCGCCGACGAACTCGGGCCGTCGTGGGTGCGGGTCAACAGCATCCGCCCCGGGCTGATTCGCACCGATCTCGTTGATGCCAGCGTGATTCAGTCACCGGAGATCAGTGCCGACTACGCACTGTGCACGCCGCTGCCCCGAGTGCGTGAGGTCTCCGACGTCGCGAACCTGGCCCTGTTCTTGCTCAGCGATGCGGCTAACTGGATCACCGGGCAGTGCATCAACGTCGACGGCGGCCACATTCTGCGCCGCGGTCCCGACTACTCCTCGATGATGGTGCAGATGTTCGGTGAAGATGCGCTACGCGGAGTGGTCCAACAATCATGAACAGACTTGAAGGCAAGCGGATCCTGGTGACGGGCGCCGCGTCGGGGATCGGCCAGGCGACAGCGCTGCGGCTACTGAGCGAGGGCGCCAGCGTGGTGGCCGCCGACATCTCGGCCGACGGTCTGAGGGTCACTCAGGCCCGAGCCGACGAGGCCGCAACCGCGCAGCGGCTCAGCGCCATGCCGATCGATGTCGGTAACGAGGATTCGGTGATCGACGGCGTCCGCGCGGCCGTCGATAAGCTCGGCGGCCTGGATTCGCTCGTCAATGCGGCGGGCATTCTGCGTTCCTGGCACACTCACCAGACCAGCACCGACCAGTGGAATCAAATCATCGCCGTGAACTTGACCGGTACTTTTCTGGTGGTCCGGGAGGCGTTGCCGGCCTTGCTGGCGAATTCGAGCAGCGCGATCGTGAACTTCAGCTCAACCTCCGCGTCCTTTGCCCACCCGTACATGGCGGCCTACGCCGCGAGCAAGGGCGGAATCCAGGCCTTCACTCATTCTTTGGCGCTCAAATATGCCAAGCAGGGTCTGCGCGCGGCGTGCGTGGCCCCGGGCAGCATCAAGTCCGGGATCACCGACGCGACTGGTGGATACATCCCGAAGGACGCGGACTGGTCGCTGTTTCCCCGGCTGATGCCGATCCTGCCGACCACGACGGAATCCAGCGGCGCGGGGATGGCAGGACCCGATGCGGTCGCCGGTGTGATCGCCATGCTGGTGTCCGACGATGGAGCCTGGATCACGGGCACCGAGATCCGTATGGACGGCGGCACGCACGCCTAGGCGTGCGGCGACGACCCGCTACGCGCCGCTTGCGATCGCCGCTAGTTAACGCAGGGCACTCCGCCACCGTCGATCGGCTTGCCCTGGTCGGGCGTCGGGTAGGTGTTGTTGTCGTAGCCGTAATTCGAGCTGCTCGTCTTCTTCGTCGTGGTGGTCGACGACGAAGAGGACGAGGACGAGGACGAATCGTCCATGTACTCGTCGATCGTCGGCATCGAGAAGTTGGTGTCCACCGTCACGCGAACGTGTCCGGGCTCGACACCGGGATCGGCCTGCTTGGGAGCATCCAGGCTGAGCAGATTCGCCACGTTCTGCGCGTCGGTTTCGGCGCCGGTGCCGTACTGGATGGACGTCTTGGTCGGATCGAACCAGGTACGGTCGCGGACCATGCCTGGGGTGTAGCCGTACTTCTTCAAGGCACGCGACACCTGGCTGGCCAGACCGCTCATGCTGCCGGCGTTGACCACGTCGACGACGGTGGACGGATTCGGCTTGGCGGCCGTCGTAGGAGACGAGCTGGTCGAGGTGTCGATGCCGATCGCCGCGGCCACCTCAGCCTTGATCGCGCCCGGGTCGACGATGTTGACGTCCTGGCCGCCGATGTTGTCGTAGCGGACCACCGGCAACGTCCGAAACTCCACCTGGTTTGCCGCTGCGCTGCCAGCGATTTCGCCGATCCGGCGGAACATGTTCTCGTCCCAGCCCGCTGAGAGCACGACGTCTTTGCGGGCCACGGCCATCAGGCTCTGCATCCTGCCCAGATTCGAGAAGGTGCCCGAATCCTGTAGCTCACGCATGACCGATGAAATGAAGGCTTGCTGCCGGTGGGTACGGTCCAGGTCGCCGTTGTCGAGGCCGTGACGTTGCCGGACGAACGCCAGCGCCTCGGAGGCGTCGAGCCGCTGCGGCCCGGCGGGGAAGTCGGCGCCGGAGTAGGAGTCGGAGACGGCGTGGTTGAGGCACACATTGACTCCGCCCAAGCTCTGCGCCAGATCGTAGAAGCCCGCCAGGTTGACCTCGGCGAAGTAGTCGATCGGAACACCGGTCAGGCTTCGCACCGCGCGCAACGTCGCCGCCCGGGCGGCTTCGCGGCCCTTCGTCTCCAGCTCTTTTTGGCTGCCCACCCCCTGGTTGATCAGCTTTTGGGCGACGTACTGCTTGGTCAGACCGTAGGCTTCTTTGATCTTGATGTGGTTGTACCCTGGGACACCGTTGAACGGCACCCAGTCGTCGCGGGGGATCGAGAAGGCGACCACTTTGTTGTCGGCGCTGACGTGTACCAGGATCAGCGTGTTGGTGTTATAGCCGCCGTCATCGGAATCGCCCGCATGCAGCTGCTTGAGGATCGAATTCGGGAGGTCGTTGCCCTCCTGGTCTTTTCGCGAGTCCAGACCGATCAGCAAGATGTTCATGTTGTCGCCGCTGGACCGCGGATCGTCGGGGCTCAGGGCCTGCGAGACGGTGATGCCGCCCAGCGCCCCGTGCGCCACGTAATACCCGGCCCCGGTCATCAGCACCGCCGCCGTGGAGACCAGCGTCATGAATGTCCGCGTTACCCCCCTGCGCAGAGGCGACGTTCGGCGAACGGCTCGATGGCGGCGATGCGCGCCGCCGGAGCGTGCCATCAGAGACCGTGACCCTTAATCCGCGCACCCCTCGATACCGCATCAGCGGTTTGCGGTGATGACGCGAAAAGCATGCGGTCAAGTATGCGTTAGCTTGCTGTGAAGCCCCCAATCGAGACGGCCTGGAATAGGCCACTGTGGCCCTTCTCACCCCCGGGATTCGGCCGAATCGCCGACGGTAATCTGCCCGTTACCAGCATGTTTTGGCTACGATGCGACGAGCTTCGGACCCGAAGACGTTGCGGGTAGGTCTCAGGGGGAAAACATAACTGTCGAGATCGATCCCAAACCGTCACCAGACGGACACAATGCCGATCCAAAGCCGCCTGAGCACGGCTTACGCCGAATCTGGCAGCGAATCCCACCAGGCCTACGGACGGTGTTGCCCCTGGCGGTGTTGGTGGGTGTCGTCGTGGTTGGCTTCTATAACTGGGTGCGGCCGTCGGGGGATGATTGGTCGCGGCTGCCGGACCGACTCGTTTGCCAGGTGCAGTCCGGAACTGTCCCGCCACCCGCGACAAACGTGGCCTCGGTCGGTGTCAGCCATCCCCGGGCCAACGTGCTAGCGCTCGCGGTCCGCTTCGCCGAACCGTTGCCGGCCTCGTCGGCCTACCAACTGACCTACCGTCTCGCCAATAACGGCACCGCGTTCGCCGTGCTGAACCAGCGGCCGGGCAGCGACGACCTGACGATCCGCGGCCTCCCACCCAACGGCTCCAAGATCCGCACGGACCTCGGCAGCCAAGCCAGCCGCACAGCACCCGACACCGTCGAGATGACGCTGGACCTATCGAAATTCGGCATTGACAACGAGTTCGTGACCCCGGCGCTCACAGTTTCATCTGAGCTCGGCGGGCCGGCTGACGAGCCGGTGACTTACGCGTTGCAGATCTGTCATGGTTGACGAAAGCTGTTGTGGCCGAACGGCTAACGGACCTTTACCAGGTCCTCGCCGGAATAGTAGAAGATGGGAAGATTCGACCCGGTGATGATTTCCGCAAGGTACACACCGACCGGTTCAACCTCGTAGTAGTAGTGGGCGTAGCCGTCCTTGTCCAATGCCGTCGCACACGTCAGGCCCGGTGCACCGCACCTCTGTTTGGTCGGCATCGCGAGCATTGCGATCACCAGCATTACGACGATTCCGACCAAGACGGGGGCTTTTTTCACTTTGGGCCTCGTTTGCACCGAGTTCGTCATCGAAGGAGTGTAAGCGCAACATCGAGCAATCTCGGGGAAGTAAGGTCTCACAGCTATGACGCGTGCAATCCCTGAGAACCCGCCGCCGTCGCAAACTCGGGTTGAGGTGCTGGGCAACATCGGGCCCAACTGGTTCGCCTCGGTAATGGGCACCGGCATCGTCGCGATCGGCGGTGCCACGCTACCGATCCACGTGTTGGGGCTGCGCGCATTCGCCGAAGTGGTCTGGGGCATCGCCGCCGCGCTGCTCGTGGTGCTGATCGTCCTGGTCGGTGGTCATTGGCTACGCCACCCGACGGTGGCGCGCGGCCACGCCCGTAATCCGCAGATGGCGCATTTCTACGGGGCCGCGCCGATGGCGCTGATGACCGTCGGTGGCGGAGCGATCGTGGTCGGCAGGGACCTGATCGGCGAGCGCATCGCCGTCGATCTGGACTGGGTGCTGTGGACAGCGGGCAGCTTGGGCGGGCTGTTCACCGCGGTCAGCATTCCGTTTCTGATGTTCACCCAGCACGCCGTCGAACCCGATGCCGCCTTCGGCGGGTGGCTGATGCCCGTGGTTCCGCCGATGGTGTCGGCCGCGATGGGTGCCCTACTGCTTTCGCATATGGAGGCGGGCACCGGCCGCCAGACCATGCTCTACGGTTGCTATGCGATGTTCGGGTTGTCGTTGCTGGCGTCGTTGAACATCGTCGCGATGATCTGGAGCCGGCTGGTACTGTACGGCACCTCCGGCACCGCGCGGGTGCCGACACTGTGGATCGTGCTGGGCCCCCTTGGCCAATCCATCACGGCCGCAGGGCTTCTCGGTGCGGTCGCGAAGCTGGCCGTCGAGCATGACGTGGCCGAGGAAATGAACGCGTTCGCAATTCTGTACGGGGTGCCGGTATGGGGCTTCGCCGTGTTGTGGATCGCGCTTGCCACCTCACTCACGGTGCGTACCTTGCGTCATGGGATGCCGTTTGCTCTGACATGGTGGAGCCTGACATTCCCGGTGGGCACCTTCGTGACCGGAACATCGCAACTCGCCGCACACACGCACCTGCCCGCCTTCAAGGTGGCCGCTGCCATCGCTTACTCCGGCCTGCTCTTCACCTGGTTGTTGGTGGCCATCCGCACGGCGCGGGGCAGCCTGCGCGGCAATCTGCTGAAGCTGCCGCCGAGCAGCGCACCGATCAAGGCCAGCAAGGAGCACGTGTCCTGACCGACGAAGCGCCACGGTGCGAGATGCGCCCGTATCTGACGAACAAATATTAGGTTATCGTCGGACCATCCCCACCGGAGGTCGACGATGGACCCGGCGATGGATTCTTCATGTCCCGCAACATCGCCAACAGCTACTTGGTGACGACGGCCGACGGTAACCTGTTGATCAAACCGGCGTGAGAGTCGACCGGAACTCTACGCGCCGTCGGTAGTTAGCGGGTGAAGCTTTCCGATCTTGCTGGAAAATGCTGACGCGTGCGTAAATACAAGGCGCCCAACGTTTTGCAACTATGCCGGCGACGTGTGGCCGGACAGCGTTTTAATACACCGGCTCGGCGGGTAGGCAAGGCTGAACCGATCCGAGGGAACCGTCAAGCGCGGACATAAGACTCGGCTCGTCAAGGAATGGAGGTAGCGCATGCGCGCTGAAGAAGGCGACGAATCGGTCGAGGATTACGCCCGAGAAGGAAAGCAAACGCACGACAAGATCAAGGAAGTCCAGCGACCGGGAAGCCCCTTGGGGCGTGTCGTGGCGCGGTTCGCCAAGTTCTTTCGCGGCGAACATGATTCCCCAGGTGGCACCGGCTGAGCGAGGTCGTCTTACGATCTTCTGATGACGACGGCTCCTGAACAGTTCTCCACCTCAGGGATGGGCGGTGTTCGCATCGTCGCCGACCGCCAGGGCGATCCGCTTTCGCGGGCCGTCGTGTTCTTGCACGGCGGCGGGCAGACCCGGCGCTCATGGGGCCGGGCGGCCGCGGCGGTCGCCAAACGCGGCTGGCAAGCCGTCACGATCGATTTGCGGGGCCATGGCGAATCCGACTGGTCCAGCGAAGGCGACTACCGCGTGGTCAGCTTTGCCGCCGACGTCCAAGAAGTGCTGCGCGGCCTGCCCGAAAAGCCGGTGCTGGTGGGCGCCTCGCTGGGCGGATTCACATCGATGCTGCTGGCCGGGGAGATCTCACCCGGCATCGCCAGTGCCGCCGTTCTCGTCGATATCGTGCCCGACATGGAGCAATCCGGGGCGAATCGCATTCACAATTTCATGGCCGACCGGGTGGAATCCGGATTCGGCTCACTCGAAGAAGTTGCCGATGCGATCGCCGAATACAACCCGCACCGGCCCCGGCCAACCGATCTGGATGGCCTGACCACTAACCTGCGTCGCCGCGGGGATCGCTGGTATTGGCACTGGGACCCCCAATTCATCAGTGGCACTGCGGCGTTTCCGCCATTTGAGGTCACCGATGCCGATCGCATGCACACCGCCGTCGAGGCGATTCTGCGCAGCGGTGTGCCGATTCTGCTGATTCGTGGCCAAGTGAGCGACCTAGTCAGCCAGGAGCGCGCCGACGAATTTCTCGCACGCTTTCCTCAGGTCGAGTTCACCGACGTCCGCGGTGCCGGACACATGGTGGCCGGCGATCGAAACGACGTCTTCGCGGGCGCCGTTCTGGATTTCTTGTCCCGCCGCGTCGACGGGGGCTAACGCCGGGCTGTTTTGCGAACTGAGCCTAGGTCGTTGTGTTTACCTTGGCCTTTTCCCTAATATTTGTTCCGATGGACCACAGCCGGCGTCGAAGCGTTGGCGCAACCGAACGGAACAGCCGATGACGACCGACGTCGAATTGCGCGACCGGGTGGCCCGCCTCGAGGCACGAGCCGAGATCTTCGACTGTGTGCAGCGCTACGCGCGGGGGATCGACCGACGTGACCGGACGCTGTTGCGGTCGGTCTATCACGACGACGCGGTCGACGATTACATCGGATTTGTGGGCCCTGCAGAGGATTTCATCGACTGGGCGTTCGCCTACCACTCCACGCAGACGCGGCATCAGCACTATCTGCTCAACCACACGTCGGAAGTCGACGGCGACGAGGCGCACGCCGAGACCTACTACCTGTTCGTCGGGACAGACTTCGAACCGGCCAACCACATGACCGTCTCCGGCGGCCGCTACATCGACCGCCTCGAGCGACGTGACGGCCGCTGGGCGATCGTGGACCGGGTGTGTATCGCCGAGTGGATCGTCGACTCGACGAATCTGATCAGCGAGGAAGTCGTCGCGATGCTCACCGGCGTCAAGGGCGCCGCGCGCGACCGCAGCGACCCCTCCTACACCCGCCCGCTGAAGGCGGCGCGGGCCAGCACAGACACCACAGCATTCCGTTCGCCGCTCTGACCTGCGTCAAGCCGCACACGGGCTGGTAGCATCCTGGCCCGACAAAGGAGAGCGGCGTGGGTATAGCGCGGTTGCGGGGGTTGGGCCTGTTCGTCGCCGTGGCGACGGTGGCGACGGTGTTTGCGAATACGGCTGCGGCTGACGTGCCGCCGACGCCGGGCGTGCAGGTCGATGATGAAAGTGGCCGGTGCACGGCGGGTTTCGCGGCGCAGGGCAACGATGGCGACTACTACTTGCTGACCAGTGGGCACTGCTGCGCGCACGACGGGTCGGTTTGGACTTACGGCGAGAGCGTCCCGCTCGGGACCATCACCGCCAGTGAGAAAGAAGGCGACAAGCGCGACGCCGCGATGATCCGGCTGGTGCCCGCCGTCGGCGCGCCCGCCGGTGGTGTCGGGGCCAAGCCGGTTCGAGATGTGTTGGGCCGCAACCAGATTAAGATGGGCATGCCGTTCTGTAAGTTGGGTGCGGTCACGGCGGAGACCTGCGGCACCATCACCGGCATCGACGGCAACGTGGTCGAAGCCAGCGTCTTCAGTCTGAATGGCGACAGTGGCAGTCCCGGCTACGTGGTGAACGAGGACGGCACCGTCAGTGCCGTCGGCATCCTGATGTCCTCGCCGGACGGTGACGACAACACCACGTACTTCACTCTGGTGCAGCCGTTGCTGGGCAAGTGGGGAATACACATTCTGCCCTGACGCACGCTCAGCAAAGGCCGCGTCAGAGCGGTGGTTTCGTCGTGGTGGGTATTGGGTACAAGCCGCTGCGGTGTCTTGCCTACGAATGGGCGGGGACCGGTAGGGTCCGTAGGCGTTGACAGAGGCGAACGCGAAGGTAGCGGCACCAGCAGCACGAAGGAGTGGGCGCTGAAACGTGGGATCGTGATCGGCGCGGCAGGCGTGGCAATGGTGGTCGCAAGCTGTGTCGGCTGTTCGAGCAACAAGTCCAATACCGGTGCGTCGAGCACGGCCGCAGCGCCGTCGGGCCCGCAGGTCATCGTGGACGGCCAAAAGCAGAACGTGACTGGTGCGGTCACGTGCACCCCGGCCGGGGACAACATCAATATCGGAATCGGCGACGCCAGCGCCGGTGTCGGCGCGGTAATCAGCAACGGCAATCCGCCGATCGTTCATGCGGTCGGACTGGGCAACGTCAACGGCATCGCGTTCGGTTTCTCCGATGCCGCGCCGAACCAAGGCAGCAATGCCGGAGCCGCGGTGGACGGCAAGAACTACGCCATCAAGGGCACCGCGACAGGTACCGACATGAGCAATCCGCAGCAGCCGCAGGCAGTAACCAAGCCGTTCGAGCTGGACGTGACCTGCCCGTAGCGCGGGCCAACCAGACATCATCGGGGTCCAAGCCCCAGAGGGGACGCAGCTATGTCTTCCAGGAAGCGTGTTAGCGCGGTGGCGGTCGCGGCGGGGCTCAGCATCTCCGCGTTGATGTTGAGCCAGGGGTTGGCCAACTCGGCCCCGCTCGACCCACCGCCGTGCCCGAACGGCAGCTGCCACGGTGGGCCGGGTGGACCGCACAGCCCGCAGGCACCGGAGACCACCGCGCCCCCGCAGACCAGCGCCGCGCCCGCAACGACTGCCGCGCCCACAACCACGGCCGCACCGCAGACGACGGCCGCGCCGCAGACCACTGAGCAACAGAGCCCGCAGACCACCGCGCCGCAAACCACGGCGTCGCAGAGCGCGCCCACCACGACCGCGCCCGCCACGCAGACCACGACTCCTCCGGTCACCCAAACGACCGCGCCGGCCACGCAGACCACGACTCCGCCGGCCACCCAAACGACGACGCCGGCCGAACAGACCACCACGGCGCCGAGTGCGCAAACCACGACGCCGGCCGGCAGCCAAACGACGTCGCCGTCCGGACAGCGGCCCACCCGGGCGCTGGTGGCGCCGAGCACCCAACCGCCGCACGAGCCCTACCAGCCGCGCGGCACCTACCTGACGGCCAGCGCCGACGTCGGCGGTCCGATGGACTCGAACGTCGGTTTCAGCATTGTCGGCCACGGTGCGCCGCCTCCGCCGCCGCCACGGGGCTGGGGCTGGAACGACGGCCCGCCTCCGGGCCACCCGCCGCCACACTGGCAAGGCCCGCCGCCTCCGGGTGGCTGGAACGGGCCGCCGCCTGCGGGTGGCTGGAACCGTCCATGGGCCGGGCCGCCGCGTGACGTGGCTTATGCGCGTGCCGACTTCGGGCCGTTCGCCTACAACACCTTCACCGTCGTCCCGGTCTTCAACTGGCAGTTCGGCGGTTGGGGTTACTGGTTCTTCGGTGTGTGGGTCCCGCTTTACTGACGGCAACAGAGACATTCCTTAGTTGGAAAGACAATTCGTCAGGCTGGGCCGCGACGACGGCGTGGTCGTCGTCGAGTTGATCAATTCCAAGACGCTCAACATCTTGGGTAGCGCCGCTATCGAGGAGCTGACCGACGCCTTCGGCACGATCAGCCAGGACAGTGACGTCCGTGTCGTGGTGCTACGTGGGGCGGGTGAGAAGGCGTTCATCGGTGGAGCCGACATCAACGAGATGGCCGCCCTGGACCGATCCACCGGCGAGGTTTTCATCCGCCGGCTCGCGGGCTTGTGTGAGGCGATCCGCGACTGCCCTGTTCCTGTCATCGCCCGCCTTGCGGGTTGGTGTCTCGGCGGCGGCTTGGAAGTCGCGATCTCGTGTGATCTGCGAATCGCGGAGTCGGGGGCCAAATTTGGAATGCCGGAAGTGGCCGTCGGAATCCCATCGGTGATTCATTCGGCCCTGTTGCCGGCGCTGATCGGGGCGTCGCATTCGGCTTGGCTGTTACTCACCGGTGAAACGATCGATGCCGAGACGGCGGCCGGCTGGGGGCTGGTGCACGAGGTCGTCACAACTCAGGAACTCGACGGTCGCATCGCCGAACTCACCACGAGGCTCGGTGGATTCGGCACGTCGGCGGTTCGGCAGCAAAAGCGCCTACTCAACAAGTGGTTCGACATGACCGTTCACGGGGCGATCGAGGACAGCATCGAGCAGTTCGGTCTGTCGTTCCTGACGGGGGAGCCGCAGCAACACATGCGGGCGTTCCTGTCCCGTAAGAGCGGCGAAAGTTAGTCTCGGCAGCCCCTGACCGTTGCTCGGAAGCCAACACTCTGGGCCGTGTTGCGCTCAGCGCCGCCGCCGCAGAGGATTGGGAACATCACTAAGACCAGTAGCGTCCGTCTATGGCGTAGGGGGCTGAGGTGCCTGTTCGCATAGATGAGGCCGCGCTGGGCGAGCTGACGGCGCCCCAGTTCTTGGATCCGCGGGCCACTAGTTCGGAACTGCATACGCATCTGCGCAGCCTCATCATTACCGGAAGTATCCCTCCTGGAACTGAATTGAATCAGGCTGAGCTTGCGCGGCGGTTCAAGATCAGCCGAATACCGATTCGCGAAGCGTTAAAAATGCTGCAACAAGAAGGGTTGGTTGACGTCCAACGGAACCAACGGGCGGTAGTTCGGGACTTGGAAGCGAGCGAGGTCGATCAGCTCTACGGGGTTCGAATTGCACTCGAGTCTCTGGGCGCTCGGATCACTGCGGGCCGGTTGACGCCTGAGGAAGCAAAGGACGCCAAACGCTGCCTGCGTCAGATGCGATCCGCAAAGCGCGATGGCAAAATGCTCAGTTGGATACCGCTGCACCGACATTTTCATAGTTTGTGCACGGCGCGTGCTGGCGAGCCTCTCGCGCGCATTATTCTGTCCTACTCCGAGCGAAGCGAACGCTATCTGCGGTTCGCGCAGCAAACGCATCCCGACGCCTTTGAGGTCGCCGAGCAGGAACATATCCGAATCCTTGACGCACTTATCGCAGGGCAGCCCGATCACGCTGGTTCGCTAATGGCACAGCACCTGGCCAGCACGGCGTTGCGAGTGTTAGCCGACTTGGATGGCAACGTCGAAGGCCTTTCGGTTCAGGAAGCATTGAACATGGCCTGCCGAGGGCGGCAGGACGTGTGAAGGGCCCAACGGACGTAGCGGCGCAGCACCTCGCGCAAGGTAAGCATCTGTTGTGACTTCGGCCAAAATCCTTGGCGGTCAACGCTTCTACTCGGCTATGACCGCTGAGTGTAGAAATCTGAACCGTAGGCTCTGTCTCGACTCAATGGCATCCCGGTGTGGCCCACTTCGTCCACTCCTCGAGTCGATTGTGGTAAACCGACGCCACGAACGCCAGCATGCCGGGCCCACGCTAGGTCCTATACGTTGCAGTCCGGCGTGGTCAACGGAGATGCTTGCTCATATGTGCACCCTGCGGTGCGCCATCGGGGCGATCTAATGCAACATTTTTGTGTCGCTTGGCTTTTCGCCGCCAGCACAGTGCTTCTGTGACTCACTCCTCAAGCTGCGCACGGCATGTCGACAATGTGGTTTTCACAGCGGCGCAATAGTCAGCGCTCATCACCCTTATCAACTGCTCCTCTTCGACGGGCATCTGGGCGCCGGGCGCGTAAGTAAGCGCGAACTTAAACCGAAGCTGCAAGTGCTCAGGGCCATCGAGAATTTCGTTGGTTATTACGCCGAGCACGGGGCCTTTGAGTCGGGTGAAGATCACGCGGTTGGGCGGGTCGAGGTCCACCCGTTCGACATAAACTTCACCCTGAATGACGACCGCGCGATCGAATGAGGTGGGGGTGTATTCCCGTACGATCTTGCAGCTGGTGATGGCGGCGACGTAAGGCACCGCGTCGCGCGCTTTCCGCTCGAGACCGCGCCACACGTCATGTCGATCGAGCGGCTTCGCACCGAGCGGATTGGCGAGCACTGTTTGTTCGGCGAATTGCATTCGGATCCTCCTCGTGTGGTTTGTGTTTCGGTCGGTAGTTCTTGACCCGACCATCCGGTCGGCGCCTATGCGTCGATCGATAATGTGTATTCACTTTGTCGCGTCGGTCGGCGATTGTCAACGCCGCCCCTCCGCAAACTGAGTCGGAACAGGCCGAGTCGCCAAATACGTTCTAGCGCAGCATAATTGAAGTGACAACTGCGGTTTGCAAAGAGCTTGATGCTGTCTAGCCGGTGGTGGAGTCGTGTGCGGTCTGCCGCTGCTGACGGGGGAGCCGCAGCAACACATGCGCTGCGGTCCCGTGAGAGCGGCAAAAAGCTAGTCTCGACATCCGCCGACCGCGTGCATGCGCGGCCGGGGTTGTTGCGGCGCCAGCTAGGTAAAACTAAGGTAAGCCTAAACTTAGGGACGCGAAGCCTCGCGCGCGACAACAACGGGAGCGATCATGACTTCTCAACCGGAATTCTCGCTGGTCGTCGGCTTCGGCAGTGACATGGGCAATGCCGAAGACGCCGCCATGTCGTTCGCCGAAGCAGCCGAGGAATCTCTCGGTGTCAGCGCCACGGCTATCGAACTCAACCAGATCGAACTGGCTGATCTGCAATCCGCGTCCCACTTCATCGTCGTGTGTTCGACGTGGGGCGAGGGCGAGTTCCCGGACAACGCCTCCTTGTTCTGGGAGGCGATCAACGCCGGCGGCGCCGAGCGGCTCGAACATTTGAGGTTCGCGGTGCTTGCTCTCGGCGACACGGGATACGAGCTGTTCTGCAACGCTGGGCGCCTGCTTGACGAGCGGCTGGAGGCCCTGGGCGGCATCCGGCTGGTGGAACGTGTCGACGTCGACGGCGTCTATACCCAGGCGGCCGAGGCGTGGACGGACGATCTGGTCAAGCTGCTGTCCGCCGACCACACCGAACCCGCCCCCGCGGCTGTCATCAGCGCACCGGAGCCACGTGCGGCCGACACCGCTGAGCCGGCACGCCGGGATCGCAGTCATCCGCTTTTCGAAGCCCGAATCGCGGTCAACCGACTGCTCACCACGACCGAGTCAGACAAGGAGGTCCGCCACTATGAGATGGACCTCTTCGGATCCGGGATCGCCTACCGCACAGGCGATTCAATCGCCGTGCATGCCAGCAACGATCCACTTCTCGTCGACGAGATCCTGAGCCAGCTCGGTGTGGGGCCCGAACACGCGGTGGCCGGCTATGACGAGCGGCTCGGCACGCTGCTCGCCGAACACCTCGAGATCCGGACACCGTCGCGAGCGCTGCAGAGCCTGGTCGCCTCCCGAACCCCGGGCGCGGCAAGCGCGCCGGGCGGCGACATCGTTGCCGCACCGGGCTCGTGGTGGTACGGCAAGGACGTGCTCGATCTGATCAGGCTGGGCGAGCTGACTGTCGATGAAGTCGTCGACACCCTGCGTCCTCTTCAGTCGCGCGACTATTCGATCGCCTCGAGCCCGCTGGTGTATCCCGACCACGTGCACCTTACGGTGGCGACGGTGCGCTATACGGTCGGCGATCGTCGGCATGGCGGCGTGGCCTCGACGTTCCTGGCGGAGCGTGGTGAGGCGGTACGGGTACAGCTGCGCCCCAATCATTCGTTTCGGCTGCCGGCGGCCGACGTGCCGATCATCATGATCGGCCCCGGTACCGGCATCGCGCCGTTCCGTGGCTTTTTGCAGGAACGACAGGCCGTCGGCGCATCCGGTCGCTCGTGGCTGTTTTTCGGGGATCGGCGGCGCCGCTGCGATTTCCTCTACGACGACGAGCTCGGTGCCTTCATCCGCTGCGGCACGCTGACCCGACTTGACCTGGCTTTCTCCCGCGATGGAGCGGTCGGCGACCCGAAACAGTATGTTCAGCAACGTATGTGGGAGAACTCAGCGGAGATCTTTCGCTGGCTGCAAGACGGCGCTTATGTATACGTGTGCGGTGATGCCGAGCGAATGGCCAAGGATGTCGATGTGGCACTGCGCGGCATCGTGGCCCGCCGCGGCGGGATGGACGACGCCGCCGCGCACGCGTATGTCAACGACTTAATGAAGAACCACCGCTATCTGCGCGATGTCTACTAACTAGTCGCCGCTGATCGCTTGGATGCGGGCACCCAGCACCTCGGTCCACTCGGCGAGGTAGGGATCGTCGGCGACCTGTGCCTGCGGCTGGTGAAACAGGTTGGTGGCAAAGCGCGCGCCGAGGATACCGTTGACGCCGAGCGCCGCCAAAACCGTGGCCTGTTCCCGGGTCATTACGGGCGCCCAGACGGTAATCCACTCTGCCAGTTCGGAATTAAGAGTTTCGACAAGCGCGGCGTAGGCGGTATCGAGGCGAGCGGAGCGGCCCGCCGAGGTGCGAACCGCGATCTGCAGCAGCTCGATTTCGTCGTCGACAACCGAGAGCAGATAGCGACCAAGGACGGTCAACTCGGCGTGCATGTCGCCCAGGCCCGCGAAAAGGCTGCGGATATCGCGCATGGCCCGGCGGCGGTCCAGCTGGCGATCGATGCCGGCGTTCAGTAGCTCTTCTTTGGATTTGAAGTGGTGATACAGGGCTCCCGAGCCGGCCGCCAGTCCGGCGGCGGCCTCGATTTGGGAGACGCTGGTGGCGTCGAATCCCTTGGCGCTGAAAAGCCGCATCGCCTCGCCGACCAGCCGGTCCCGTGTTGACGTGGGTGCCGTCATTGACGCCTCCAAAGTGATCACTTACCTTGTACAAGGTACCACTTACTAGGCAGGGTTTGGTGAGAGGCCAGATGCCGCATCAGGACAGCCCGCTCCCGCAGGGTCGGGTCCGCCGCACCATGCCGTTGGTGGGCTTCACCGCGAGGGCCGCCGGGGACCGACTCGTCGCGGGATTGCGCCGACGAGCGGGCGAAGACGACGCCGTCGAACGCTTTCACGAGCGCACTGCCGAGCGCTACTCCGAATTACTCGGGCACTCCAAGGGTGTGCTGATGAAGCTCGGCCAGATCATGTCGATGATCGACAGCCGTGCCGTCGGCACCGGTGGGTTCTGGCCCTATCAGCAAGCCATGAGCCGGCTGCATGCCGACGCTCCGCCGATGCATCCCGCGCTGGTTCGGGAACTCCTCGATGCCGAACTCGGTTCAGCAGTCCACCAATTCGGTGAGTTCGCCGACGAGCCGATGGCCGCGGCATCGATCGGTCAGGTGCACCGGGCGGTGCTGCGTAACGGCCGTCATGTGGCCGTGAAAATTCAGTATCCCGGTGTGGCCCAAGCTATCCGCGAGGATCTGGCCAACACCGAGTTGCTGGTGACGTTCCTTCGTTTCTTGACCTCGGCGTCGGGAATGAAGCCGGACTTTCGTTCGGTGGCGCGGGAGGCGGCGGCGCGGATTTCCGAAGAGGTGGACTATCGGCATGAGGCGACCGTCATCGCGACGTTCGCCGAGCTCTATCGGGGTCACCCATTCATCCGAGTGCCCGACGTCATTCCCGAGGCATCCAGCGACCGCGTCTTGACGATGAGCTACCTCGACGGGATGGACTGGGCGCAAGCGCAACGAGCCGATCAGGATCTCAAGAACAGCTGGGCCGAGACCATCCTTCGCTTCAGCCAAGGCAATTTCCGGCACGCGAACTTGTTGCACGCCGACCCGCACCCCGGCAACTATCGCTTCAACAACGACGGCACCGTCGGTTTCGTGGACTTCGGCTGCGTCAAGGTCCTGCCCGAACGACAGCGTTGGCTCTGGGTCGCGATGACCCGTGCCGTCATCGAGCGACGCAAACACGACTACCGCGAGCTCATGGTGCGGGCCGGCTTCCTGGCCGCCGACTCGGATTTGACCGCCGAGGAGCTATATCGGTGGCAGTCGGAGATGCTCTACGAAGTCATCGCGGCACCCCAGCCGGCGACCTACACACCCGAGACCACGGCGCGCACCCTTCGCGGCTTATTCGGCCTCGGCGACGCCGACCATCCACTGAATCGCATGAACTCGCCCGACGACTACGTCTTCGGCCCGCGCCTCCAGCTCGCCGTCTTAAGCGTGTGCGCCGGCCTGGGCGCCACGGCACCGGCCCGAGCCATCATCGACGACATGGACGGGGTAGCCGAGCCGAGCACTGAAATAGGCAAGCTGCACCATGCCTGGGTCCGCGAGCGCCGACTACCGTCGGCATTGGACCACCATGACCACCCCTGACATCGCGGCGACGGCGCGGCTGCCGTGGGATCCGGCCGACCCCTTCTCCCACTACGAGAGCCGACGCCGTGAGGGCGACGTGGTCTGGGACCACGGGATGTCGGCGTGGCTAGTCCTCGGCTATCACTGTGCGCAACAGATCCTCTCCGAACCCGGCTGGACGAGCAGCCCGCTGGCGAACCCCAAGTCGCGGGATGTCTTTCGTGCCGTAGATCGAGATATCTTGCGCAGCAATATCTTATTCACTGATGACGTGGATCATCAGCGACTGCGCGATTCGGTCCGCGACGTCTTCACCCGTTCCTTCATCGCCGGTCTCCGCGAGGGCATCGAAGCGATCGCCACGGAAGCGATCGACCGCATACCCACCGGAGTCGAGTTCGACTTCATGACCGAAATCGCATCACCACTACCGATCGCCGTCGTCGCGGCCTGGCTGGGCCTCGATGTCGACGCGGCACGATTGGTCGGTGAGGTATCTCCGGCCATCAGCGCAATGGTCAGTGACATCGCAGACACCAGCGCCGTCGATGCCGGAACAGCGGCGTTCGCGGCTTTGCTCGCCGAGCTTCTCCCAAGGGCGGCCGACCGCCGTACCCACAGCCGCGACGACCTACTCGGGTTTATCGCCGCCGACCCGAGCCTCGAATTAGGCGACGTCGTCACCACGGCGGCGATCATCGCCGTGGCCGGACACGAAACAACAGCAAACCTGTTGGGCTCGGCGATGATTCGCCTCCTGAAGCCCGGGCCCACCGGTGTTCGTCCCGCCGACGCGATCGAGACCATCGACGACCGCCTTGTCGACGAGTTGCTGCGGCTCGACGGACCCGTACAAGCTGTGGGGCGCACCGCCACGCGTGACCAGATCGTGGGCGGCGTTGCCATCCACGCGGGGGAGCTGGTCTTCGCCGTCATCGGTGCCGCCAACCGCGATCCGGAGGTATTCAGCTGGCCCAGAAGACTTCAGGTAGCTCGCCCCGGACCGGCACCGCTGACATTCGGCTACGGATCGCACTATTGCCTCGGCGCAGCGCTCGCCCACCTTGAAATTGCGGTGGCGCTGCAACACGTGCTGGCGCGACGGCCGGCACTGTGTGGCGAGCCGAAATGGCGGGACACTCCCGCCATCCGTGGGCCCGCGAGCCTGATGATTGCCTTCAAAGACAGTCAATAACCCACTTACCGGGCATGAACAGCCGTCGTGCGAATCAATCATGTTGGCTTGCAGAGTAATCAAGGCACACGGTGGTGCCGTCAGGGCGAGAGTCGATGGTGCAGTGGTCTGCCAAGGCATGCATCAACATGATGCCGCGGGACGCACGGGGGTCGTGGGGTTGGCGCGGCGAGCGCCGATTCCAACTTCCGCGATCGCTGACGCACACGCTGAGGGTCTGCGCGGCCGGGTCGTAGCCGGCCCGCAGTGTCATATGCCGATCGTGTCTTGAGCGCGGTACGCGTGTTCGACGCAGTTGGCGAGCGCCTCGTTGACGCCGAGGATGATGTCCTCGCCGACCTCCGCCGACGCCTGCGGCACCTCTTGAAGCCAGCTCTGCAGGGTATGGCGCAACTTGTACGCAGTAGTGGCGTCGGCTGCGCCCCCGCAACGTAGCGGGCCCGGTGCGGTCGAATCTGTTTGAAGCTCCACACTCATAAGCTTTCGCATACCCCGTCGATCCTGGAAAAAACCAGGGCCGCGTATCGCTTCAGCGACAGATCATCACACGCCGCGAAACCTGCTGGCAGGCAAAGCTAGCGGCGTGACGGTAGCCGCACGATCTGGACAAAGAAGTTGTCGATCTGCCGAATGGCGGCCATGTACCGATCGAGGTCGACAGGCTTGGTGACGTAGGCATTGGCATGCAGGTTGTAGCTGCGCAAGACGTCCTCTTGTAACGACGACGTGGTGAGCACCACGACCGGGATGTCTTGCAGTTCAGGGTCTGATTTGATGGTTTCCAAGACGTGGCGGCCGTCGAATTTGGGTAGATTGAGATCCAGCAAAATGAGATCGGGGCGTGGCGCATTGCGGAATTCACCGCGGCGGTAGAGGAAATCCAAGCCCTCTGCGCCATCGCGGGCCACATGGAGCTGGTTGGCGATCTTGTGGTGCTCAAACGCTTCTCGTGTGATCAGTTCATCACCTGGATCGTCTTCGACAAGCAGCACGTCTATCGGATAGGCCGAAGTCATTGCTGGGCTTTACCTTTCGGGCGTGGCGACTCTTGAGGAGTTTGCCGTGAAAAGTGGAGTACCCCTATTCACTAGGCGCCAATCTGACTGTGGCGCTTAGCTACTAGCTGGCAATGGTATCCATCGGCGGGCCCTCACCATGTCCCAAATTGTGGTTAGTCAGGCTGGTGGCGAAGGTTCGGCCATCATGGACGGTCCCGACAATGTCGACTGCGTCATTTACCATGAAATATGAAGTGGCGGTGACGGGGTGGCTGGAACCTCCGGTGACTACGGTGGTGTCAGGGGTAAGGAAGTAGGTTTGGATGTACCCGCTGGCGCTGATCGCGGTTACCGAGTCCGCGGACACCGCGATCAGGATTCCCTCCTGACTCACCGGCTGGGGAGCCGCCGCCGCAGGTATCGCTGAAGTCACATGCTCAGGTGCCGTTGGCTTTTCGGTGTCGATCACCCATGCTGCGAAGCTCGCCGCACACAGAATGGAAATGGGGGCGGCGCCGTAGACGAGTGATCGGCGTTGGCTGCGCGATCCGGCCAGTCGGTGTTTGGCCCGCACAATTAATCCCCTCTTTTCCCAACCTGGAACCGACGGGCCCGGGGCCCACCGAGTCAGCGGCATTAGGGGGAGTTACCCGACGCGCCGTGCGGGTAAACTCGGCGCTATGCCCAAGGCGTGGATCGATCAGCTCGCGTTGAGCGTCGGACAGTCGTCGTAGCGAGCGGCATCGATGTATGCGTCGGCGCGCTCTGCTGCTTCGTCGTAACCTAGCCCGGTCAGCTCGGAATTGTTCGCATTTTCCGCAGTGTTCACGATCTGGCGGCGTGACCAACCCTGCGCCAGGGCGGCGCATATGGTCTTTTCCGTCTGGTTGCGATGGTTGGGCCAGTCGGGAAGGAAGATGACGGCGTCGGCGTGAGCCGTAGCGATTGCGTCGGGCATTGCGGCCAGCGGAATCATCAGCGCCAACGCAGAAAGCAACTTCTTCATGGCGGGCCATGCTATGGGCGTTAACCGAGAGTTAACTGTGTTGTCACTGTGTGGGTGTTTGGCGAATCACGCTGCCTCAAGACGTAGTTCAGCCAACTAACCAGCGTTTGCTGCCCGCCCCACAAGCCATGACTGGCGCGGCGTCGTTTCGCTTGGGCCCGGTGGGTTCTGCGGAGTCAAAGGTGTGGTGTGGCCAGCGGAAATGCCACCATGCATGCCGCCGCCGTGCGCTGGTGCTGACTCGGACTTGTCACAATGTCGTGACACTCGCAAACTGGATGATGTGCGCGACCGCGAGACCATCGAGTCAGAATTGCGGCGGATCGCTGCCCAGGGTGGTCAGCCCTCGTCTCGAGAGGCCGACCGACTGCTCGACGAGCTGCTGGCCCACAGTGCGGGGATCGCTCACCGGGGCCCGGTTTCGGCGGGTGAAGTCGTGTTCGTCCCCGACGCCTGGTTGCGCGACAACAAGACAGCGAAAACCACGCCTCGCGGGCGTCCGGCCGCGCGGCGCCGCTGGAGCCTGTTCGCGGCGTTGCCGTTATCTCTGGTAGCTGTGTTCGCAGCGGTGGTGGTGATGTTCGGGGCGCACCACCAGAGTTCGCCCGAGCAGCCCGCGCAAACCCCGCCGTCGGCCGCGCCGCCCAAGCCGGTTGCGCCGAAACCGCCCGCTCCCCGGATTGACATGGCCGACATGGCTTTGATCGGCGCGCTGAAGCACGAAGGCGTACCGGTTCCCAGCCAGGAATACGTGATGGCCCAAGGACACGCAGTCTGCGATTTCCTGGCACATCAACACAATTTCGCGGATGCGGTGGCATTCGTGCAGCGATCGTCGATTTGGGACGCCGATCAAAGCGCCGACGTCACCGCGGGTGCCGTCGTTGCGTACTGCCCGCAGTCACAACCCTCCATGACGGACGAGTCGCAGCCGGCGTATCAGAACACCCTTTCCGATCTGCAGGCCATCGAAGGAAAACTGCAAGGCATCCAAGACGATCTGCACGGTATCCAGGGAGGTCTGGACGGCCTCCCCGGCCACCCGTGAACCCGATCATCAGGGCTTGAGCCCCCTGTCAGGATTGAACTGACGACCGCTCGCTTACAAGGCGAGTGCTCTACCACTGAGCTAAGGAGGCCGGGTAAATCGGCTGCCAGCCTAACGGGTCACGAGTCGCTGTCGATGATGCGCTGTGAGGTCACCGGACGCGACACGGAGCGCCGGCGTCCGGGTAGCGGGATGCGTTCGGCGATGCTGCTCAACGGGTTGACCACCATGGTGAGTGCCGTGACGGCATCCTGCAGAGTCGCGATGGCGGGCTCTAGCGCCTCCATTCCGGGTGTCAACCGCGCCAGGGTGTCGGCAACGTCGGCGAGCTGATCCAACGGACCGTGCTTGGCGGTGAGCTTGTCGATCAGACCACCTTCGGCAAGCAGCCGGTCCGCCAAACCATCCTCGGCCAGCACCCGTTCGATCAGCCCATCCTCGGACAGCAGCTGATCGGCCAGCCCGCCCGGCTGCAGCGCGCGCTTCAGGCCGCCGCCGTCGGCGGTCAGGCGGTCGACCAGACCGTCCTCCGACATCAACAGGTCGACCACGCCGCCCGGGCGTAGTAGCCGGTCGAGCGGCCCGTCGGCCGCCATCGCGCGTCCCAGCGGCGCGTCGTCGTCCATCATTCTGGCCAGGCGGTTGGCCCGATTGATCGTGTCGTCGAGCCCGAGCATGGTAGTGACGGCGTTGGTACGCGTTTGTCCGCCCTCGCCCAACGATCGCTTCGCCACCCCGACTGCCGCGCTCGCGAGGTTCAGGCTCGCTTCCGCAGCCGCAAGGCCGACCCGCGCGGGCGTCGTCGCGACGGCAACCATGCTTTTGGCGAGATCCATAGCCCGAGTCTATGCACGACGCGCCCCCGGAAAACCGGGACCAGTCCAAGCTGATGCGATGATTCCTGGCAGACTACTAGCAGAGTCTTGTTACCGAGCTCCCAGGTTTTACACAATGACTGCAAAGCAAACGTTCAACCAAGGGCGGATATAGGCGGATGACAGCGGCAAGCCAAGGCGAAACCAGACCGGAGGCGCGTGTCCTCGTTGTTGACGACGAAGTCAATATCGTCGAGTTGCTCTCCGTGAGTCTGAAGTTCCAGGGATTCGAGGTCGCCACGGCTACCAACGGGGCACAAGCTCTGGACCGCGCGCGTGAAGCGCGGCCCGACGCGGTGATCCTGGACGTGATGATGCCCGGGATGGACGGCTTCGGGGTGCTGCGCCGACTGCGTGCCGATGGCATCGACGCCCCGGCCTTGTTCCTGACGGCCCGCGACTCCCTGCAGGACAAGATCCTCGGCCTGACGTTGGGCGGCGACGACTACGTGACGAAGCCGTTCAGCCTGGAGGAGGTCGTCGCACGGCTGCGGGTCATCTTGCGGCGGGCCGGCAAGGGGAGCACCGAAACGCACAACGCCCGCCTGACGTTCGCTGACATCGAGTTGGACGAAGAGACCCATGAAGTGTGGAAGGCCGGCGAACCAGTGTCGTTGTCGCCCACTGAATTCACGCTGCTGCGTTACTTCGTGATCAACGCGGGCACGGTATTGAGCAAGCCGAAAATCCTCGACCACGTGTGGCGCTACGACTTCGGTGGCGACGTGAACGTCGTCGAGTCCTATGTGTCGTATCTTCGTCGCAAGATCGATACTGGGGACAAGCGGCTGCTGCACACTCTGCGCGGGGTGGGCTATGTTCTGCGGGAGCCGCGCTGAGCACGCACTCGGCAACTCGGCGAAAGTAGTAATCGGTGGCGACGAAAACGGAAACAGCCACCCAGGTTCGGCGTGGACTGCCCCTGAGGGTGGGGCTGGTCGCGGCTACCCTGGTCTTGGTGGCCTGCGGTCTGGCGGCCTCGGGCATCATGGTCGCTTCGATCCTGCGACACAGTCTGATCAGCCGAATCGACCAGACGCTGCTGGAGGCATCCCGCGGCTGGGCCTTGGCGCCGCGGCGGCAGTTGACGGCGCCCTCCTACGAAGGCCCGGACCCGGGCCGGCCGCCGTCGAAGTACTACGTGCGCGGCGTCGGCACCGACGGCAAACCGTTCACGGCGATCAACGACCGCAACGCCGAACCGGCGCTGCCACCCGACAACGACGTCGGCCCCAACCCGACGACCCTGCCCTCAATCCACGGCTCCGACATCCAGTGGCGCGCGGTGACGGTACGCGGGCCAAATGGCTTGACAACCGTCGCGATAGACCTGTCTGACGTCCAGCACACGGTGCGGTCACTGGTGTGGTTGCAGTTCGGCATCGGGGTTGCGGTGCTGGTCGTGGTTGGGATCGCGGGCTTCGCGGTGGTACACCGCAGCCTGCGGCCGCTGATCGAGGTCGAACAGACTGCTGCCGCGATCGCGGCGGGGCAACTGGATCGTCGTCTCCCAGAACGTGATCCCCGAACCGAAGTGGGCCGACTTTCGTTGGCGCTCAACGGAATGCTCACCCAGATTCAGCAAGCGGTGGCGTCCTCGGAGTCCTCGGCCGAGACGGCCCGCGGCTCGGAGGACCGGATGCGCCGGTTCATCACAGACGCCAGCCACGAATTGCGCACCCCGCTGACCACCATTCGCGGGTTCGCCGAACTGTATCGGCAGGGCGCGGCGCGCGACGTAGCGATGCTGCTATCGCGCATCGAAAGCGAAGCCAGCCGGATGGGCTTGCTGGTCGACGACTTGCTGCTGTTGGCGCGGCTCGACGTGCAACGCCCGCTGGATCACTATCGCGTCGACTTGCTGGCGCTAGCCAGCGACGCCGTGCACGACGGGCAGGCGATCGACCCCAAGCGATCCATCACGATGGAGGTTCTCGACGGCCCCGGCACCCCCGAGGTGCTCGGTGACGAGCCCCGGATCCGTCAGGTGCTGAGCAACCTGGTGGCCAATGCTTTGCAGCACACCCCGGTAACCGCGGACGTCATCGTCCGGGTCGGCACCTCGGGTGACGACGCGGTGGTCGAAGTCGCCGACAAGGGCCCTGGCATGAGTCAGCAGGGTGCGTCACGGGTGTTCGAGCGGTTCTATCGCACCGACTCGTCCCGCGCCCGGGCCAGCGGTGGTACCGGACTGGGGCTGTCCATCGTCGACTCGTTGGTGCAGGCGCATGGCGGCAACGTGACCGTGCGCACCGCACCGGGGGAGGGCTGCTGCTTTCGCGTCAGCCTGCCGCGCGTCAGTGACGTACCCGCCCAGGTCGGCTGAGGCCTACGCCAGCTGCTCCAGCGCCGCCTTGATCCTGGCCTGCGCTTGATCGAGCGACTCCGCCGACGGGTTGCGGTCGACGTTGGCGAATCCGAAGTCGCTCAGGCTGCGGGTGGGGAACACGTGGACATGCAAGTGCGGCACTTCCAGCCCGGCGATGATCAGGCCGGCACGTTCGGCGTGGAAGGCCCTGCACACGGCCTTGCCGATCAGCTGGCTCACCGACATCACGCGACCGAACGCTGCGCTGTCGACGGCTTGCCACTGATCGATCTCGGCGCGCGGCACCACCAGCGTGTGCCCTTGCGTCATTGGCTCAATCGTCAGGAATGCGACGACGTCGTCGTCCTCATAAACGAATCGGCCGGGTAGTTCACGGTTAATGATCTTGGTGAAGATCGACGCCATGACCCCAGCATAGGTTCGGCGATCGGACGACCCGGAGTCAGTCCTGCTGGCCGAACTCCATGACGTCGAGGTTCCAGTACCCACGCATGTTGGTGATCAGGCCCGCTTCGTTGACCTTGTAGGTGAACACGCCGCGCACCTTGCTGGTGATGCCGCCCTCAAACTTGCTCTGCAGCACCAGAATATGAGCAATCTCGTCGGGTGTGCTCGACGGGAAGGTCTCCTCACAGGTGATCGTCAGCTGGTTCTTGGCGATGTTGCTGTCGAAGAACTCGCCGACGGCCGCCTTGCCGCGCACACCGGTTCCGTCCGGGTTGGTGACGGACTTACCGATCGGGTCCTCGATGACAACGTCGTCGGTCATCAGTGCCAGCCAGCCGTCCCGGTCTTTGCCTTGGGCGCAGCGCCACGACGACCGCGACGCGGTCAGTGCCGGGGATTGGGCGGTTTGGGTCATGGTGCTCTTCTCCTGTCACTAGATCGCGCACGCGGCCCGTGCGCCTTCCTCTGTTGCCTTACGAATGAGTCCCAGGCCGCTGCAATCGCCGGCGGCGTGTACGTCCGCGCCGGGCAAGGCGGCTTTGAGCGTGTCGAACAGCGCGGTGTTGGGTTCGACCGATCCGGCGATCACGACGCTGTCGGCGGGCAGCTCTCGAGATGTTCCACCGGCGGGCGTGAACGCGACGGCCGCCGTCGTGATGCAATCGACAGCGGCACGGACGTGGACCGTGACGCCGAGGCGGTCGAGCCGGTCCATGTGTTCGGTCTTACGTTTGTTGCCCACTTCCGGGGCGATGTCCTTGCTGCCCTCGATGATCGACACCAGCCGGTCCCGGCTCGCCAGAAACTCGGCGAGTTCCAGGGCGACCAGGTCGCCGCCGATGATGGCGACCTGCCGGCCGACCGGCATCCAGGCACGGGTGGCAAGCCGGACCACGGCGGGATGAATCAGCCGCTGCCGCCAGCCCGCCAACAGCGAGGCGCCCAACCGCTGCCAGACAGGATCGGTGGATTCGGCGTGGCCGCCGAGCAACTCACGCAATCCCGGCCCGGTGTGCACGTGTGGCAGGTTGGCTCCTGCAATCGTAGGAACCGCGACGTGGCCGCCGGTGGCCACCACCACCGCGTCGGGCGCGTGCGCTGCGACATCTTCAGCCGAAACAGGATGGCCCAGATAGACTTTGGCGCTGCTCAGTTTGATCTCGTCGCGCAGGTAGCTCAGGAACGGCTGGTTTTCCGGATGCAGCATGCAGGCGAATCGCATCGCGCCGCCGAGTTGGCCGGCGCGTTCGAAAAGCGTGACGCGGTGGCCCCGCTCGGCAGCCACCCGGGCGGCCTCCAGGCCTGCCGGCCCGCCGCCGATCACCACGACACGCTTGGCGCGCCCGGCGCGGGGCGCCGCCAGTTCGCGCTCCTTGCCGGTGCGCGGGTTGACGGCGCAGTCGACGGAGAAGCGCTGTTCCATTGCATCGATGCAGTTTTCGCAGGAGATGCATTTGCGGACCCGGTGCGCCTGACCAGATTGCAGTTTGTGCGGCAGGTCGGGATCGGCCAGCAGCGGACGCCCCATTGCGATGAAGTCCGCCCGTCCGTCGGCCAGGATCTGTTCGGCCCGGGAGGGGTCATGGATTCGGCCGACGGCGATCACCGGCACGTCGACCACCTGCTTGACCGCGGCGGCGGCGCCGACGTTGAGTGCGTCGCCGTCGTCGGCGGCATTGACCATCCCGGTGACCAGTCGATCGATCACCCCGCCGCTGACGTGGAAAGCGTTCACCCCGGCGGCGACGAGTTCGGGTGCCATTCGGGCGGTTTCGTAGATCGGACGGCCGCCCGCGACGCGTTCGTACCCGGAGATGCGCAGGGTGATCGGCAGCGCCTCGCCGACCTCGGACCGAATTGCGGCCAGCGCCTCCAGTACCGCTTGCAGCCGGCCCCGCGTCGAGTCGCCCCGGTAGTCGTCGGTACGCCGATTACGTTGCGGGGCAAGGAAAGAGCCAAGCAGCATGTAGCCGTGTGCGGCATGCAGCTCGATACCGTCGTAGCCGGCTTCGGCGGCGCGGCGCACCGCGGCCCTGAACAAGTCGAAAACCTCGCACAGCTGTTGGCGGCTGATCTCATTCGATGGACGGCCGGTGAGATACGACGGGATCACCGACGGCCCCAACGACGTGACGCCGAAGATCTCCGGGCCTAGGCCATCGGGACCGGCATGCACGATCTGAGGCTGGATCTTGGCGCCGTGTTCGTGCACGACCTCCACCAGCGCCCGATGGGCGTCCACCGCCTCATCGGTCCCAAGGTGCAGCCCACCTGGAGTCTCGGGATGGCGATGGTCAACTCCGGTGGCGCCCAATGTGATCAGCCCAACCCCACCACGGGCGCGCGCGGCGAAGTAGTCGCGGGTGCGCTGCGAGGGCATCCCATCCGGGGTGCCATACATCGTCTCCATCGGAGACATGACGACCCGATTGCGCACCGCCATGGCGCCGATTCGTCCCGGCGCCAAGAGGTGCGGAAAGCTGGTCACTCAGGACCGGTCGGGTTACCGATCGGCGTCGGTGAACCGGATGACGCCGCGAATGTTCTTGCCGTCCAGCATGTCCTGGTAGCCGTCGTTGATCTGCTCCAGTTTGTACTGGGTGGTGACCATGTCGTCCAGGTTGAGCTTGCCGGCCTTGTACATCGACAGCAGCTGCGGAATGTCGTACTGCGGATTGCCGCCGCCGAAGATGGTGCCCTGCAGGTTCTTCTGCATCAGGGTCAGCATCGCCAGGTTCAGGTTCACGTTGGTGTCCAGCAGGCTGCCGATGGCGGTCAGCACGCAGGTGCCGCCCTTTTGGGTGATGTTGAGGTAGTTGTCGACGTCGGCGCCATGCAGCTCACCGACGGTGACTACCACCTTGTGGGCCATCAGGCCGTAGGTGACCTCCATGATGCCCATCAGCGCGGCGTCGATGTCCGGGTAGACGTGCGTGGCGCCGAACTTCAGCGCCTGGTCGCGCTTCCACTCCACCGGGTCGATCGCGAAGATGTAGCGGGCGCCCGCATTGACCGCGCCCTGCAAAGCGGCCATGCCGACCCCGCCGACGCCCACGATCGCGACGTCCTGCCCCGGCCGGATATCCGCGGTGCGGACCGCGGAGCCATACCCGGTGGTGACACCACAACCCACCAGGGCAGCCACCTCGAAGGGGACCGACGGGTCGATCTTCACCACCGAGGCGCGGTGCACGACCATGTACGGCGAGAAGGTGCCCAGCAGCGTCATCGGGAAGACGTTCTGCCCGCGGGCCTGGATACGGAAGGTGCCGTCGCTAACCGCCTGGCCGCCCAGCAGGCCGGCGCCCAGGTCACACAGGTTGCTCATGCCCGACTGGCACGTCGGACACTGCCCACAGGACGGGATGAACGACAGCACCACGTGATCGCCCGGGGCGAGGTCTTCCACGCCCGGGCCAACCTCGGTGATGATGCCGGCGCCCTCGTGGCCGCCGAGTACCGGGAAGCCCGCCATCGGGATGCCACCGGTAACTAGATGGTGGTCCGAATGGCACATCCCGGCCGCTTCCATCTGGATCTTGACTTCATCCTTGGCCGGGTCGCCGATCTCGATTTCCTCGATCGACCACGGCTGGTTGAATTCCCAGATCAGCGCGCCTTTTGTCTTCATGAAGGACCTCCACTAACGTGCCCAGACCCGAATACCGGTGAAAGGGACCGGCCACGGCCGGATGCAATTTTAGAACGTGTTCTCATTCGCAGACCATTATGACCTGAATCACCGGGCCGTCGACAAGTGGGGGACCACCATCCGGTCGGGAGATCACCAGATCGGTACAGGAGCCTGGCCGAGCGGGTAGTAGCCGGGCAGTTTCTCGCCGGCGATGCTGCGTTCGATGCGCTTGCGCATTCCGGCGCTGAGATCGCCGGACTCGATGAGCTTCGCGAACATCTTCGCGACGTGACCGAAGTCGAAGAAGTCACGCTGCCACTCGATGAGCCCCTCGCCGTTGAGGCGGAACCAGCTGCCGCCGATGCCGTAGATCTCGTCCTGGCTGCCGTCGGTCTTGTTGACGATCTGCTTCCAGAAGCCGACGATTTCGCCCTGCTTCTCGTCGATGAGCACCTTCTGGTACTCGTAGACCCAGTTGTCGAGGCCCTCCATCTCCAGGCCGAGCGCGACATCGCGGATCTCGTCGACGCCCACGCACATCACATCTTCCTTGGGGCCGATGTTCCAGCCGTAGGTCGCGTCTTTGGTGTAGAAGTCGGCCAGCGGCTTCCAGTCACCGGCCTTTTCGCAGTCCTTGTTGGCCTGCAGCCAGCGGTCGACCCATGCCTCGAGATCTGCGCGAGAGTGTGACGCCATTGTCCTCAGTCTTCCTTCTCTTTGATGAATAGTGCTTGCGTTGGGCACATATCGACCGCGCGCTGGACTTCATCGCGGGCGTCTTCGGGCGGCTCGGGGTCAATGATCTCGACCTTGCCCCGCTTGGGCACCTGGAAAAAATCCGGCGCCTCCAGTTCGCACATGGCGTGGCCCTGGCACAGATCCAGGTCGACTTCGATGCGAAATGCCATGCCAGAACCCCTAGGCGGTGCGCTTGCGGTAGCGGGCTTTGGCGGGTCGGGCCAGCTGCACCACCATCTTCGAGTGATCGTTGTGGTAGCTATCGGCGGGCTGTGCCATCTCAAACTCATACTCGCGCAACAGAACCGAGAAGATCGCCTTGATCTGCATCTGGGCGAATGCGGCACCCACGCAGCGATGCCGGCCCGCACCGAACGGAATCCAGGTCCACCGGTTGACGATGTCGGCCTGCTCGGGCTTGTTGTAGCGGTCCGGCTTGAACGCGTCCGGGTCCGGATAGTCCTCCGGGATGCGGTTGCTGATCGCCGGGGACGCCGCGACGAAGTCACCGTCGTGGATCGGAAAACCCTCGACTTCGAATTCGCCCTTGGCGACCCGCATCAGGATGATCAGCGGCGGGTGCAGGCGCAACGTCTCCTTGACCACGTTGTCCAGCTTCGGAATCGACCGCAGCGCATGGAAACTCACCTCTTGACCGTCGGCGTAGAGCTCGTCGAGCTCGGTGAGCACCTCCGCATAGACCTCGGGATGGCGGATCAGCTCGATCAGGGTCCACGCCGAGGTCCCCGAGCTGGTGTGGTGCCCGGCGAACATCAACGAGATGAACATCCCGGTGACCTCGTCGGCCGAGAACCGAAGATTGTCCTCTTCGTCTTTGATCGACACGAGCACATCGAGCATGTCGCGGTCGGCCTTGTCCTTGGGCGGATTGGCCAGCCGATGGTCCATGATCTCCTGCACCACCGCAACGAGTTTGACCCGTGCGTCATCGCGGCGCTGGAAGCTTTCGATCGGCAGGTACGGGTCGACGTAGCACAGCGGGTCGGTCCCGCGTTCCAGTTCGTGGTAGTACTCCGCGAACCGATGGTCGAGCTGCTCACGGAACTTCAGCCCGATCAGGCAGGCTGTCGACGTGTAGATCGTCAGCTCGGCGAAGAAGTCGAGCAACTCGATCTCGCCCTCGTCGCCCCAGTTGGCGATCATCTTCTTGACTTCGCCCTCGATGGTGGCGGCGTGGCCCTTCATCTGCTCGCCGCGCAGCGCCGAGTTGTGCAGCATCTCCTTGCGCCGCTCGGGGCTGGCGTCGAACACGACACCTTTGCCGAAGATCGGCGTCATGAATGGATACGCCTCGGCCTGGTCGAGGTCCTCGTCGGCGGACCGGAAGAAGAACTCGTTCGCGCCCGAGCCGGAGAGCAGGATGACGTGCTTGTCTACCAGCTGGAACCAGCCGACGTCACCGCACTCCTCGCGGATGCGCTTCATCAAACCGATTGGGTCGGTGCGGAATTCCTCAAGATGGCCGTGCTCTTGTTCGCCGCCGGAAACCCGGGGCACGATAGCGGTTGTCATGACGGCATCCCCTCTTCGCCGAGTGCGAGCTTCTGGCGGTCTGTGTTGTCGGCCAACGGGGCTTCGGGCTGAAGCTCCATGTTCGCGATGAAGCCACCGCGCGGTGTCTCGGCGACGAACGTGATGGCTCGCCCCAGGTCCGACGCGCGCAGGAAGTAGTCGTGGCGGGCCTGGCCCCACTTGGCCCAGTCCTGCAGGGCGGGGCCGATCTTTTCGGCCGGCAGGCTCCAGCCCATCGACGTCTTCGTCGGGCCGGGGTGCACGATCGAGGCCCGCACGCCGGTGCCCTCGAGCTCCATCTGGAAGTTGGTGACCATCGCGACCAGCGCTGCCTTGGCCGCTCCGTAGGCGCCCATGTGCGGGCGCTGGCGCAGCGCCACGTCGGAGCCGACGAAGATCAGGTCGCCACGTTGGCGCTCCAGCATGCCCGGCAGCACCGCCGCGGCCAGCCGGTTGGCGCCGACGAGGTGGATCTGCAGCTGCGACTCGAACTCGTCGGTAGTGATTTCGGCGAGCTTGCCGAAGTAGGTGTCACCGGCGCCGGCCACCAGCACCTCAATGTCGCCGAGTGCGTTGACCGATTGTGCGACAAAGGATTTCACTGAGTTAGGGTCGGTGACGTCCAGGTGGAATCCGACCGCCTCGCCACCGCCAGCGTTGATCTTGCCGACGATGTCGTCAAGCTTGTCGACCCGGCGGGCGCCCAGGGCGACCGGGAAGCCGTGCGCCGCGAGTTCGATGGCGGTGGCTTCCCCGATGCCGGCGGAGGCGCCGGCCACGATCGCCGGTCGACGTTCGGGCAGGGGGGCAAAACGAGGCATCAGCGGGTCTCCACGGTGATGGGTAGGTGAGCGAATCCGCGGACATTGCTGGAGTGGACGCGGACGGCGTTGGCCTCGTCCACCTGATATCCGCGGATTCGCTTGAACAACTCGGTGAGCGCGACCCGGGCTTCCATCCTGGCCAGATGGGCACCCAGGCAGAAGTGCGCGCCACTACCGAAACTCATTAATTTGGAGCCGATTTCACGACCAATCAAGTAGTCGTCCGGGTTGTCGAACACCCGCTCGTCGCGATGGGCGGAACCGGGGAGCAGCAGCAGGACGTCCCCGTCGGGGATCGTGGTGTCGTACAGGGTGAGCTCGCCGGCGACGGTGCGAGCGAGGATCTGGCTGGACGTGTCGTAGCGCAGGGTCTCCTCGACCCACGGCGTCACCAGTTCGGTGTCGTCGTAGACCCCGGCCAGCTGATCGGGATTCTTGTGCCCCCAAAATGCGGCGTTGGCAAGCAGTTTGGTGGTGGTCTCGTTTCCGGCGATCACCATCAAGAACATGAACCCGATGACTTCGTCGTCGGTGAGTCGGTCGCCGTCGATCTCGGCTTCGAGCAGCGCGGTGGTCAGATCGTCGGACGGCGTGCTGCGTCGCTCGGCCACCATCTGCTGGTAATAGACGATCAGGTTGATGGACGCCTCGACGGCCTCCGGCGGCACGTCGGTGACGCCCTCGTCGCGGTGCATCACGCCGTCGGCCCAGGCTCGGACCTGGACGCGGTCCGCCTCGGGGACGCCCATCAGTTCGGAGATCACGTCCATCGGCAACTTGCCGGCGAACTCGTCGACGTAGTCGACGGCGGCGCCGGATGCGGCTGCCTGCAGCATGGTGTCGAGATGCTTGACCGCGATCTCGGTGACCCGTGGCTCGAGCTCGCGGATGCGTCGTGGCGTGAAACCCTTCGACACCAGGGTGCGCAGCCGTAGGTGGCCCGGGTCGTCCATCGCGAGGAAGCTCATCGTCTTGCTGGCGTGCGGGCCGCGCGACGCCGAACTTGTTGGAAAGCGTTGTGCTGTTGCGGAATCCGTGCAGCACATCCTGGTGCCGGGACAGCGCCCAGAAGTTCAATTCCTCATTGCGATATAGCGGAGCATCGTCGCGCAGCCGCCGGTAATACGGATACGGATCTTCGTGGAAGTCATAGTCGTAAGGATCGAGGACCAATTCGTGGTCTCCAACATGGACGGTCATTTAAGTTGTTGTCTCCTGGCTCGTCTCCCCGGTGCCGGGCAGGATCAGACTCACTACATAGGCCAACCGGTCGGCGATCTGGTGATAGGTGAATTGGCCACTGGCGGCTTGTACCAGTGCGCCGAAGAACGTCATCTCGAGCGCGGACACGGTGCCGGCGTCGGCGCCGGGCCCGATTGCCGTCGCGATGCGGCGGTGGATCTCCGCGCCGATCCGGTCGCGCGCGGCGCCTACCGCGGGATCGGCGCCGCCGCCGAGCAGGGCGATCGTGCATGCCGCCCCGACCTCGGGCTCATCGGCAACCACCAGGGCCAGATGGCGCAACACCTTGTCCACCCGGACCGGCATGGGGTCGTTGACGTCGGTGAAGAACGGGACCTGTTGGACCAGGTCCAGGTACACCTCGGCGATCAAGTGGTTTTTCGACGAGAAGTAGGTGTAAGCGGTGGCCGGGGCGACTTTGGCCCGGGCCGCGACGGCGCGCACCGTCAGGTCGGCGTACGACTTCTCGCGCAGGGTTTCGATGCCCGCGGCAAGCACCTTGCGGAAGGTCTCCTCTTGGCGGCGATTGCGCGGCGCCTGACCGGTCGGTTGCTCGGCCTGGGCTGTGGCCGTAACCAGGGCATCGCTGGACACATGTCCAAGCTATCGGACGGATGGGAAGCGAAGCAAGCCCGACCGGAAAATACACAGCTTAATGTGCATTTACGCGGCACTTTGCAGCTGGTTATCAGATCGGCTCTTGCACCCTGGATGGCCCGACGGCTATGGTGCGATGGAACATTATCGGACAACTGTCCATTCGATTGGGCGGATGGATTCCCCCTTCGATTTGCCACGCGTAGACCACGCATAGACGGGAGTGAGAGATGGCCTTGTTGGCCGGCGGCGTGAGTGAACTCTTCATCGACGGCAAGATGTCGGCCGGCGGTGCCGGTACCTTCCCGACCATCAACCCGGCGACCGAGGAAGTACTCGGCGTGGCTGCCGACGCCGACGCCGAGGACATGAGCCGTGCGATCGATGCCGCACGCCGCGCCTTCGACGAGACGGACTGGTCGCGCAACACCGAGTTACGGGTCCGGTGCGTGCGCCAGCTGCGCGAGGCGATGCAGCAGCACCTCGAGGAACTGCGCGACATGACCATCGCCGAAGTCGGCGCGCCACGGATGCTCACCGGAATCGCTCAGCTCGAGGTCCCGGTCAACGACCTGGCGTTCGCGGCGGATACCGCCGAATCGTATGAATACAGCCAAGATCTCGGCGAGGCAAAGCTGATGGGCATCCCCACCCGGCGCACCATCGCCCGTGAGGCCGTTGGTGTCGTCGGCGCTATCACCCCGTGGAATTTTCCGCACCAGATCAACCTCGCCAAGATCGGGCCCGCGCTGGCCGCCGGAAACACCGTGGTGCTCAAGCCCGCCCCCGATACCCCCTGGTGTGCTGCCGTGTTGGGCGAACTCGTCGCCGAGCACACCGATTTTCCGCCCGGTGTGATCAACATCGTCACCTCCAGTGATCACAGCGTGGGTGCGATGTTGTCGAAAGACTCTCGGGTGGATATGGTTTCGTTCACCGGGTCGACGGCCACCGGCCGCGCCGTGATGGCCGATGGCGCCGCGACCATCAAAAAGGTGTTCCTCGAGCTGGGGGGCAAGTCGGCCTTCATCGTCCTCGAAGACGCCGATCTGGGCGGTGCGGTGAGCATGGCCGGGTTCTCGGTGTGCATGCACGCCGGGCAGGGATGCGCGATCACCACCCGGCTGGTCGTGCCACGGGCCAAGTACGACGAAGCCGTCTCGATCGCTGCCGCGACGATGGGCGGCATCAAGGCCGGTGACCCGACTGACCCCGGAACCATCTGCGGCCCAGTGATTTCGGCGCGCCAGCGGGATCGCATCCAGGGTTACCTCGACTCGGCGACCGCCGAGGGCGGGACGTTCGCGTGCGGAGGCGGCCGGCCGGCCGGCCGCGAAGTCGGTTTCTTCATCGAGCCCACCCTGATCGCGGGCCTGGGCAACGACGCTCGGGTATCGCGCGAGGAGATCTTCGGTCCTGTCCTGACTGTGATTCCGCACGACGGCGACGACGACGCCGTGCGTATCGCCAACGATTCGGCATACGGGTTGTCGGGCACGGTATTCGGCACCGACCCGGAGCGGGCGGCGCGGGCGGCCGCGCGGGTCCGCGCCGGCACGATCAATGTCAATGGTGGCGTGTGGTACTCGGCCGACGCACCGTTCGGCGGATACAAGCAGTCCGGAAACGGTCGCGAGATGGGATTGGCCGGTTTCGAGGAGTACTTGGAGACCAAGACCATCGCGACAGCGGTTTAACCAGAGGAGCTTGCAAGCATGAGATTTGAGAACAAGGTCGCCATCGTCACCGGATCGGGCGGCGGCATGAAGCTGGACTTCCTGCTCACCATCGATCCCGAGTACTACAAGAAATTCATGAGCGTCAATCTCGATGGCGCGCTGTGGTGTACCCGTGCGGTCTACAAAAGAATGTCCAAACGCGGCGGCGGGGCGATCGTCAACCAGTCGTCTACCGCGGCCTGGCTGTACGCGAACTACTACGGTCTGGCGAAGGTCGGCATCAACGGCCTGACCCAGCAGCTCTCGCGCGAGCTGGGCGGCCGCAACATCCGGATCAACGCGATCGCACCCGGCCCCATCGACACCGAGGCCAACCGCACCACCACGCCCAAGGAGATGGTCGACGACATCGTCAAGGGTCTTCCGTTGTCGCGCATGGGAACTCCCGAGGATCTGGTGGGCATGTGCCTGTTCCTGCTGTCGGATGAGGCCAAATGGATCACTGGGCAGATCTTCAACGTTGACGGTGGACAGATAATACGGTCATAGCGCGCCGACGACGATGCAGAACGAAGTGATGAGGAAGAGCGGCGTATATGACTAGCGAGCTGAAGCTGGGGTATATCGGGCTGGGAAACATGGGCGCGCCGATGGCCACGAAGATGACCGAATGGCCGGGCGGGGTAACGGTTTACGACATCCGGATTGAGGCGATGACGCCGCTGATAGAAAAAGGTGCCGGCATCGCCGACAGCGTCGCCGACATTGCCGCCGCCGACATCATCCATATCACCGTGCTCAACGATGCCCAGGTGCGTGAGGTCGTCGGCGAGCTGGCCGCCAATGCGAAGCCCGGCACCGTCATCGCGATCCACTCCACCATCAGCGACACCACCGCCGTCGAGCTGGCCGCCGAGCTCAAACCGCAAGGCATCCATGTCGTCGACGCGCCCGTCAGTGGTGGGGCGGCCGCGGCGGCGAAGGGCGAGCTCGCCACGATGGTGGGCGCTGAGCGCGAGGTGTACGAGCGAATCAAGCCGGCATTCAAACACTGGGCGGCGATGGTCATCCACGCCGGCGAGCCTGGTGCCGGGACGCGAATGAAGCTGGCGCGCAACATGTTGACGTTCACCTCGTACGCGGCGGCATGCGAAGCCATGAAGCTGGCCGAGGCGGCGGGGCTGGATCTACAGGCGCTGGGCCGGGTGGTGCGCCACACCGACGCGCTGACCAGCGGGCCGGGAGCCATCATGGTGCGCGAGGACATGAAAGACCTTGAGCCGGGCAACTTCCTGTACGAGCCGTTCTTGCACACTCGTGGCTTGGGGGAGAAAGATCTGAGCCTGGCGTTAGGTCTGGGCGAAGCCGTATCGGTTGACCTGCCGCTCGCCCAGCTGGCATATGATCGGCTGGCGGGCGGCCTCGGGGTGCCGCACACACAGAAAGAGACGTAAATGGACGAATTGCGCCGCAAGGGCCTCGAGAAAATGAATGAGGTCTACGGGTGGGAGATGCCCAACATAGAGGGCGACGCGTACTTCGACCTGACCGTCGACCACCTGTTCGGCAGTATCTGGAACCGGCCGGGTTTGTCGATGCGCGACAAGCGGATCATGACGTTGACGGCCGTGACGGCCGTGACGGCAGTCGGAAGCCGTGACCTGGCCGAGATCCAGATCAATGCGGCACTGCTGAATGGAGAACTCACCGAGGACGAGCTCAAGGAGATGGCCGTCTTCCTCACCCACTATCTCGGGTTCCCGCTCGGTTCTGCGCTCAATGGGGCGGTCTCAGCCGTGGTGGCAAAACGCAAGAAAGCCGCCGCGAAGGGTGTCGGCGAGGACAAGAAGGCCAACGTCGAGGGTGCGCTGAAGATGCACTCGGGCAAGACCGACTAAGTCGGCTCGCCGGGGTGGGCGATCGCTTCAGTAAGGCTGGCCGCCTTCGGGCATCACGTATTCGGAGGTCGGCCCGAAAACCCCGTTGATCGTTGTTCCGCCTTGGATCATGCCCGGAGCCATGCCCAGCATGTTTTGCGGGAAACCAAGGCTCGGTTTGGTCAGCTTGTCGAGCCGGGTTAGTTCCTCGGCGCTGAGGTTGACGTCGACGGCGCGGACGTTGTCTTCGAGCTGCGAAAGTCTGCGTGCCCCAATGATGATCGACGAGACGGCGGACCGTGCGTGCAGCCACGCGAGCGCCACGCTGGCCACGTTGGTGTGATGCGCTTTCGCGATGACCTCGAGTTCGTCGATGACCGCGTAGGTCCTGTCGGTGAGGGTGGCCTCCACCAGCGCGCCGCGATCGGCGTTGTGCTGACCGACATTTCGCCGGGTGTACTTGCCGCTGAGCACACCATTTTTCAGGGGTGACCACGGTGTGATGCCGAGGCCGAATTCGCTGGCCATCGGAACCAGCTCTCGTTCGACGGTGCGTTCGAGCAGCGAGTACTCGATCTGCAGACCGACGAATGCCGACCAGCCGCGGAAGCGGGCGATCAGGTTGGCCTCGACGATCTTCCACGCCGGGGTGTCCGAGACGCCGATGTAGCGAACTTTTCCGGCCGCAACCAGGTCGTCGAGCGCTCCCATCGTTTCCTCGATGGGAGTGTTCGGATCCCACATGTGCAGCCAGTACAGGTCGATGTAGTCGGTTTGTAGTCGTCGCAGCGAGTTGTCGCAGGCGTTGATCAGCGATTTGCGTCCCGAGCCACCACCGTTGGGATCGCCGGGATACAGGTTGCCGCTGAACTTGGTCGCGATCACCATGCGATCGCGGCGGTCCGTGTGGCGCCCGATGTGGTCGCCGATGATCTTCTCGGAGTGGCTGCGGGTGTAGAAGTTGGCGGTGTCGATGAAGTTGCCGCCGAGTTCGGTGTACCGATCGATGATCTGCTGGGACTCCTCCACGCTGGTACCCCAGCCGAGATCCTCTCCGAACGTCATTGCGCCCAGGCACAGCGGACTGACGCGCAAACCGGACCGTCCGAGTGTCACGTATCGATCCAGCGGCATGGTGCCCACTTCCTGGTACATTGTTCGGATATGAGGTTGTTCATTGCTAAACTAGTTCACGACTGAACGATCTGGCAAGTCGATGTCTGCGGTTGATGCGGCCAAGATCTGGTCACTGAATTATCGGGTGCTGCTCTCCGTCATCTCGTGCGCTGAGCCCAATATCTGCGCATTGGGGCTCGAGTCCAAGGAACTGTTCCTGCTGGCCGAGGTCGACGAGCACCCCTACCCGGCCGAACTGGCCGCGACGCTGAGCATGCCCAAGGCAACGGTGACGCTTTACCTGAAACGGCTTGAGGCCGCGGGGTTCGTGACCCGCGAGATCGATCCGTCCGATTTGCGGCGTCATCGATTGCTGCTCACCGCGTCCGGGAGGCAAGCGGCCAAGAAAGGCCTGTCGTTGCTGTCCGACGAGTTCAACAAGCGTCTGGGACGTCTGAGCGCAGCGCAGCAAAAGGACCTCAAAAACCTGCTCGAGAAAATTCTGTAACGCCGTGGCGCTAGTCTGACCTCTCGTGCGCGTTCTGGTGATCGGCTCCGGTGCCCGTGAACATGCCCTGCTGTTGGCTCTCAGTAGAGATCCGCAGGTCACAGGGCTTGCCGTTGCTCCCGGCAACGCCGGCACCGCCCGGTTGGCCGAGCAACACGACGTCGACATCACCTCCGGCGAGGCTGTGGTGGTTTTGGCACGCGAGGTGCGGGCCGACCTGGTCATCATCGGGCCCGAGGTCCCCTTGGTGCTCGGGGTAGCCGACGCCGTGCGCGCCGCCGGCATCGTGTGCTTCGGGCCCGGCAAGGATGCGGCTCGCATCGAGGGCTCGAAGGCATTCGCCAAGGAGGTCATGGCGGCCGCCGGGGTGCGCACTGCGTCTAGCGAAATCGTGGACAATCCCGCACATTTGGATGCAGCCCTCGATCGCTTCGGCCCGCCGGCAGGGGATCCGGCCTGGGTGGTCAAGGACGACTCTCTGGCGGGCGGCAAAGGCGTGGTGGTGACTCCGGATCGCGACGCCGCCCGCGCCCATGGTGCCGGCCTGCTAGAAGCGGGTCATCCCGTGCTGCTGGAGTCCTTTCTGGACGGCCCGGAGGTTTCGCTGTTCTGTGTGGTCGACGGCAAGACGGTGGTCCCCCTGCTGCCGGCGCAAGATTTCAAACGGGTGGGTGACGGCGACGCGGGCCCGAACACCGGTGGCATGGGCGCCTACGCGCCGTTGCCATGGCTTCCCGACGATGTATACCGGCAAGTGCTCACCGCGATCGTGGAACCCGTTGCGGCCGAGATGGTTCGGCGCGGATGCCCATTCTCCGGTCTGCTCTATGTCGGACTCGCCATCACCTCCAACGGGCCGGCAGTGGTCGAATTCAACTGCCGCTTCGGCGATCCGGAGACCCAGGCCGTACTGGCCTTGCTGGAATCACCACTCGGGCAGCTGCTGCATGCCGCCGGCGCCGGCGAACTCGCTAGCTTCGGCGAGTTGCGCTGGCGGGACGGTGCCGCGGTGACCGTGGTGCTGGCGGCCGAGAACTACCCGGGGCGTCCCCGGGTAGGTGACGTCATCGCCGGGTCCGAAGCCGACGGTGTGTTGCACGCCGGAACGACGCGCCGCGACGACGGCGCAATCGTCTCTTCGGGCGGCCGGGTGCTGTCAGTGGTGGGCACCGGCGCCGACCTGTCCGCTGCGCGCGAGCACGCCTACCAGATTCTGCGCTCAATTCGGCTGCCGGGCAGTCATTTTCGTAGCGACATTGGATTGTTGGCGCAAGAGGGCAAGATCCAACTTTAGAACGCCACAGCTTCGGCCTCAATTTATTTGGCGTCTCATCTTGAATCGTGAAGCAGTGTCCAGGATGTCAAGTTCACGACTAAGGAGATCAGCCAGGTTGTTGATCGCGGGGACTGCCGACCGACAGGCGGTCAGGCCGAAGGTTAGCTGGTTATCGATGCGGGTGTAGCTGATGTTCAGCGCCTGCCCGCTGACAGGAACCGACAACGGGTAGAGCGCTTCGAGGCGAGCACCGTTCCAGTACAGCGGGCCGCGAAGACCGAACAGATTGCAGATCATGACATTTGGAGGGTGCAAGAGTGTTATCGGACGGCCTAAAGTTATTGCCAATGCGAGTGGTGTAGCGCCGAGCACGCTCATCGCCAGTACCTGTGTTTGGCTACGGGCGGCGAGCGCGGTGAAGCCTTCGCGCATGCCCTCGCATACGGCCTGCAGGCGCTCTGCCGGGTTGGCCAAGTGCGTGGCCAATGAGCACATCAGCAATCCGAGCTTGGAGTCGGTGTCCGGATTTGTCCTGTCGGTAGAGTGGTTGCCGGGCACTACGATTGGCACCATCGCCACCAGTGGCATTGATGGTAACGCGTTGCGAGCGGTTAAGTACTGACGTAGTGCCCCGGCGCACATAGCCAGCACAATGTCGTCGATCGTGGCATCGGTGCGCTTGGCAACTCGCTGCAGCCGCTCGATCGGGAAGCTACAGCCCGCGAAGGCCCGATTGCCACTGATTGGCACGTTGAGCGGGCTGCGCGGGGCGGCCAGTGTCAGGGGACCGCCTCGGCGGCACGCTGCACGCCAGGTGGTATCTGCGAGCGGTAATGCCATCCCCGCCATCCCTGCGACCGCGGCAAGTGCGCCCCGAGCAGCGTTGCGCAGGCCGTCGCCCGCGAGCATCTTCGGCATCACCCACGTAGCCTGGATCGTGTCCAGCCAATCGCTGCCGCCCACGGGTGGGGTTAGGCTGTGTGGCCCAGTCTGCTCGGCCGTCTCCCAGAAGGCTGGCATGCCACGCCGATTCGGGTCGGTGCCAACGATTTGCTGCACCAGCCGTGCCGGCGAGACCCTAGCAAGTAATGAAGGATGAGTCTTGATGTAGGCGGCGCACCGGTGATCGTGGAGGCCTTCGATCAAGTGGAACTGCCACAGCGGGCGGGTACGGTCGAGCAGCTCGCTATGCAGGCGCGAAACCAGATCCCACAACTCGGTGAGGCCACCTGGCGCGGGCAATGCCGAAATCCTTACGTGATAGCTCAGATCGATTTCGGGGTCGGTGCGCCAATGCCACTGTCCGAGCGAACGAAGCGATCGATGCGGGCGCAGCCTCCACTCGGGCGCGGCCCGTTCGCGAGCTAGCGCTGCAGTGACCATGTCTCGCAAGTGCCATCCTTTGGCGTCCTCGGGCGGCCCGAGTAACGCAACGGAGCCGACGTGGAGCGGACGTTGCGGTCGCTCGGCTATAAGGAACAGCGCGTCAGTGGGCGACATTAAGAATCCCATGGGCAGGGCAACCTCCGGCCGATTCAGATGACGACCCATCAGATTGCGCCCGCCAGCACGAAAGCGATCTGCGCAGGTTGCACTGTGTGAGGGATTTTCACCTATCAATATTTCCGTGCGTGCTCAATTGCACACCCAGCCGTGTGCACGCAAAAGAGCGCGAGCCGCTGAGCGGACCGGTAATCACGGGCACGGTTATGTACGGCAGAAACGTTGGCGGCGCGCAGCGCGTAGCGCAGCACTGATTTGTCAAATCCTATGAGTACTCGGCTGGGTCAGTGCAACTCGCGATGCGGCACTACACTCGGTGCGAACGTAGATCGTGAATGGTCCGACGACGATCGGACTTTGTCTGATGTGTCTTTGCAATGCTGGTGACGAGACGGGATTTACATGGTCTTTTCCTCGATGTTACAGCCAAGCGCATGCCGTTGTGCAGCGGTGTCGGCGAACTGATGCAGCGAGGATCTTCCGAAGGCCGCGAACGGTCCGTTCAGCGGACCACACTATTGCGTGCTAAATGTGAAGGCACGCAATATATGCGCGCGTAATGGCCGTACCTCAGTGCTGAATGGTCGAGCCAAAGTAGTCCTGCCCGAACGGATAGGGAGATCGGAGATTTCTGGTGCCGCTGCTTTCGATGTCATCATCAACACAGCGAGTGGGGCCATGTTAGGCGGATGCATACATCTCCTTCATGCGATCAAAGCGCCACTACGTCCCACGGCCAGCATCAGCGACGGGACGGCGCCTCGATTTTCCGTTGTAAGACGCGGCGGACTAGCAACGCGGAAGGGTGAATCTTGGAGAAGCGCAGTGTCGCAAGGCACAATTTCTGTTCCCGACTCCGCCGCGCGCCGTTGCCGGCGCCAGCGCGGCGTAAGGCCTGTTGATGGTCGGGGACGGCAATGTCGCGAAAGTGCCATGCGGCCGAGGCGTTCTCGAGGGTGCTTTCACGCTACTCAACGTGCTCAGCCAAGCCGACAACGGACTGGGTCTGACGGAGCTTTCTCGCGAAACCGGATTGGCCAAAACCACCGTGTATCGGCTGGTCGAGCAACTCGTCAAAGTTGGTGCAGCCCAAAGCATTGACCACCGTTACTTCATCGGACCGACGGTTGCCCGGCTGGGCCGGCGTTGGCAACCCGATCCACAGCTGCGCAATGCGGCTTACGGGCCAATCCGCAGCCTTGCTGAGACGGCCAACACTGCAGCAGCAGCATACGTGCTATGCGAAGAGCGCGTCCAGCTTGTCACCGCGGCAGCGGCCCGGGGTCGCTTCTGGCTACCGCCGAGTGACCTGGATGCAGAATCCTTGCCGGGCACTGCGGTTGCGCGGGTACTCCTCGCCACGGCCGGCGACAATGGTGCGAGTAGTGGCCAATGCGGAAGCAGTTGGCACCAACGTCTGCAGTCAGATCTCAGGGATTGGCGACCATTCGTCACCGACGACCAGGACACCACCGAAGGTATCCGTTGGTTGGCCGCGCCGATCTGGCGTAGCGACGACCGTTGTGCCGCCGCGGTTTCTGCGCTAGTTGTCGGCCCCGTGCTGCCTTCGGGCCTCAAAGACCTTGTCGTGCGCGCTGCTAAAGACATCAGCCAACGGCTTCATTTGGAAGCAACACGCGGTGTGCATAGCGCTGGTTGAATCCACCGGGCACACTCACGCGGGGAACCCGGTAGTCGTGCCCGCCAAGGGCAGCACGATCTCGCCGCGGATCGGAGGTCAGTTCCCGCGGCGTGGAGTTCAGCATCTGCGCGACGCGTGCGTACCGGTTTCGCATTTGCGGCCAATTCTGCTGCTGTGCAGCAATTCCCGCGCAACGACTCCGGCCCCAGATCTCGGTGATGGCGGCCCCGACAGGGCGGGCAACTCGTATATCGAAGCGGTTAGCTGAGGGTTGCTCTCTCGCACGAATACGACGTTGCTGTCTCGACCATTTCAATGATCTGCTCAACCTCGGCGTTAGGCTGGCCATCATCGATTTGATGCTGGCAGCGTCTCCGGGAGACCCTGGTGCGTCACTACATGCACCCTCGTAAGAATGAAGGTGCATCAACGCGGAAGGCTGCTATCTCCAAGATTCGTTCGATGTTGCCGACGGTTTGTTCGTGCTCAAAGCTGCTGTCTGAGACGGCGACACCGGGCGAGCGCTGCGTTAAAAAAATCCAACACGAGCTGCTACCCGTCCGCTCAGCGGACCGGACCGTTGCGCATCGAATTTATCAGGGTGTGCAATAAGCAGACGCAAAGTAAATGCCTGTGATTTGAGAACTTCTGGATACGTATCGTCAGGCGATCTCGTCCACATTGGCAGGCCAGGTCGACTTGTCCATATCAATATGTCTGCGTAAGGAAGGAGATGCGGGTGGTCCCGCCATTAAATCCGTAGCGTCACTCGAAGATTTTTGAGGGCTTCTGTGATCTTTGCGCATATTCGAACATTTTGCAGTGGAGCTTTTTCATGCTACAAGGTAAGGAGATCATGAGGTATGAAATCGACTCGAAAGCCTGAGCCGGTACCCGGTTGTAGTGAACAAATCGAGATCACGCCCGCCACGGCTAGCCAGGTCAGAGTTCCGGTGTTGAAACAGTCGCTAAACGACGTCGGCCTGACCTGTGAGCAGACCTCCGATAGTCAACTTGTGGAATTCATTGGTGAGGTGCGTTCGAATTTCCCACAGCAGCAGCCAGGTGATAGCCAAGGTTTCTTCATCGGCGCGCGAGTTGAGGGGTTAAGGAAAGCATTGCAGGCCGAGGCGGGTCAGTTCATCGACGCAGTGTCGCACCTCGGGTTTGATTCCGTCAGCCATGCGCGCGTTGCCGAGGCCGCGTCGCTGCCTGATGCGGCCAACTTTTACCGCCATATCTTGAAGGACAACCCGGGCGGCGTGGAGTACGTGAATCAGCTCACCAAGGCGACGTGGGAAGAGTCCGATGCCGCCGCTTTCGCCCACGACCTAGCCCGGGACAATCCCTACGGTGTTCTCATGCTGGTGAAGTTGAGCCTTAAAGACATCCAGGCTGTCGCGACTGCAGATTGGATGGCTGAAGACGGACCGCAAATCGGTCCGTGGTCCGACGGGCTCTCAGACGTGATTAATCAGGCCACATTCAATTGTCTGAGCAGCAAGAGCGGGAAGGTCGATAGGTACAGCTGCCATAAGGGCCAGCAACCGGACAAGCGGTGGGGACTGAACTATAGCGCGTACTTTCCCTACACCAACGATTTGTCCACCTCTGACGCGGTCACCAAGCAGTACAGCGAATTGGCCGACAATATTTCGGCGACCACCGTGAAGGGTATGGACCACCCTAGCCTGGAAGCTGCGTTGGCCAACGTGATGAATCCGACCATGCACGAAGGCTCATCCGACTATGACAGTCGGACAGCAAATGGTGGAAAGGATTCGGAGCGGGTCATCTTTTTCGCCGACAATCCCACATTCAACAGTCAGGGCGATGTGACCGAATGCGACGGCGTCGGGGTGATCGACGTTACATGGCGGTTGCAAGTCCAAAACTACAAATCGAAGAAGCATAAAACCCACACCACCTCCTTCGAGGTGTGGACTCGCTCCATGTTTTACCCCTCAGTTTACGGCGACAATAACACCACCACGATCGGTAATCAGCTCACAGATGACTGCAACCTCTGCCCGGTAAGGAGTAATTGATCATGACTTCTCTCTCGACACAAATGGCGAGGCCTGAACCCGTTCCTCAATATCAGCTCAAGATTTATACGACGCTTCCCCCCAATAGCCAGGACACCTTCAACAACTCGCTCCAGATCGCACCGTCTGACCCCAACCCGATGGCAGCGGTGCTCTACGCACCTGATCTGCAGAACATCGGCTGTCTCGATAACACCGCCTCGAGCGTGGAAAGTGCCTGGGGCAAGACCGTCACAACTGGATTCAGCCTGTCCACGACAGTCACCTTCTCGATCGAGTTTCAAGCCGAAGTAAATTTCATTGTCGAGAAAGATTCGATCAAGCTCGGCATGAGCATCTCGTTCACTGCTCAATACAATAAATCGATCTCCGAGACGATGACCTTTACCGTCCCGGCTGGCAAGAAAGGCTTTCTCTACCAGGGATACCTGTACACTCAGCTCCTTCAGCACAACACCACGCAACGGACCTACGATTGGGTTCCGGGCTCACGAAGTGTGTTCCTCAGCAACATTCTCTACACGTCTGCGGTTCCCGCCACCGGCACAGCGACCTTCTCCAATTCTTGACAGCACATGTGGTCCGGCCGAAAGTCGGCGTTGTCGTGAAATGTTTGGTCCGCGACCGTCTGGTAGCAGCAGTCCAGGATCGCGCAGCGGTGGATTTTGCCGCTGTAGGTGCCGCATGAGCGCTGATGGATTTCGGTGACGGCGTCGTCGGGGCCGATCGGCCCGCTAGTCTCACCGCAATCGGGCACCGGGTGTCGGAGATAGTGCTGTAGCGGGGAGCGCGTCAATCCGGTTATCCGGCAACCGGATCCAGTCGCGCAAGAGGGCAAGATCCGACTTTAGAAAGCCACAGCTTGGCCGTCGCGACGCGGATCGCTGGCCGCAAGGTACCCGTCGTCGAGGCGCCAGATCGCTTGGCAGCTGCCGAATGCGTTGTAGTCGTCCACGGTGAGCGGGTCGTGCCCGCGCTGCCGCAGCTCGTCAAGCGTTGACGCCGGAAAGCCCTGCTCGCAACTGATCTGCATGCCCTGCACCCAGCGGAACCGCGGGCCGTCGCAGGCCGCCTGCGGGTTCTGGCCATAGTCGGCGATACGAACCATCACCTGCACGTGGCCCTGGGGTTGCATCGGACCGCCCATCACGCCGAAGCTCATCACCGGCGCGCCATCTCTGGTCACGAAGCCGGGGATGATCGTCTGGTAGGGGCGTTTATTCGGCCCGACCTGATTCGGATGTCCTTGATTCGCAACGAAAGCCGATCCGCGGTTGTGCAGTGAGATGCCTGTGCCGGGTACCACCACGCCGGACCCGAATCCCAGGTAGTTCGACTGAATCATCGACACCATCATGCCTGAGGCGTCGGCAGCGGTGAGATATACGGTGCCGCCGGTCGGGGTACCCGCCGACGCCGGCTTGGCTCGGTTGCGGTCGATCAGCGCGGCCCGCTGTTTGAGATACTCGGCGTCCAGCAGGTCCTCGGGGCGCAGCGGCATGTGGTCGATGTCGGAGACGTAGGCCTGCGCGTCCGCGAACGCCAGTTTGAGCGCTTCGATCTGCAGATGCACGCTGTCCGCGGAATCGACTGGTAGCGAGGCCATGTCGAACTGTTGGAGGATCCCGAGCGCTATCAACGCCACGATGCCCTGCCCGTTGGGCGGTAGCTCGTGGACGGTATAGCCCCGGTAGGCACCGCTGATCGTGCTCACCCAATCGGCGCGGTGAGCGGCAAGGTCGTCGGCCCGCATTGCGCCGCCGTTCGCCGTTGCGTGCGCGTCGAGTCGGGCCGCAAGTTCCCCGCGATAAAATGCCTCGCCGTGGGTGGCTGCGATCTTCTCGAGTGTGTCCGCGTGCGCAGGAAGCCGAAAAAGCTCACCGGCCTTGGGTGCTCGTCCGCCGGGCAGGAAGGCGTCGGCGAACCCAGGCTGAGATTTGAACAGCGGCACCTGCGCATCCCATTGCTTCGCAATGGCTGGTGAGACCGGAAAGCCGTTGCGGCCATAGGAGATCGCCGGCTCGAAGAGGCGATCGAAGGGGAGCTTGCCGAATTTGGCGTGCAACTGAACCCATGCCGACACCGCTCCTGGCACGGTCACCGAGTTCCAGCCGTGTGCGGGAACGCCGTTGTCGCCGAAATACTCTGGCGTCCACGCGGCCGGTGAACGGCCAGATGCGTTGAGGCCGTGTAGCTGTTTGCCATCCCATACGATGGCGAAGGCATCCGAGCCGATGCCGTTGGACACCGGCTCCACGATTGTCAGCGTGATGGCGGTGGCGATCGCCGCGTCGGCGGCGCTGCCGCCCTGGGCGAGCATCCGCAGACCCGCTTGGGCGGCGAGTGGCTGCGATGTGCACACGACGTTTGCCCCCAGAACGGGCGTTCGTGGCCAGGCATACGGGAAGTTCCAGTCGAAGGGTGCGCTCACGTTCGCGAGCGTAGCGCCGCGGCGATTTTCGGCGCCATACTCCGCCGTGTGACATTACGCTCGCGGCTCGACGGCCTAGGCCGTCAGCAGTGGTGCCATCCAGGTGAGTTCGGCCGGCAGCTGCGAACTCCAGAAGGCGGGGTTGTGCCCCCCGGGGGAGAAGCCACCCGCGGGCGGGTTGGGCAGCTGGGCGATGAACTGCTTGGTCGCGTCGTAGAACGGATCACTGTCGCCACAATCAATCCGGATCGGAATCGACGCCAGCGCCGGCATTCCGAACACCGAATTCGCCGCGAAGTCATCGGAGCCGTCGAATGCGCCGGGTGCCGCCGCGCCCGAAGACATCCACAGCGCCGGGCTCACCGCGCAGATCGCCGCGGTGCGTGCGGGTCCCAGCCGACCGCCGAGCAGCAAGGCGCCATAGCCGCCCATCGACCAACCCAGGAACGCCACTCGCGAGGTGTCCAGATGTTGGCTGTCCAGCATCGGAATCAGCTCTGACAGCACCATCGCACCGGAGTCCTCGCCGGAAGCCCGCTTGTGCCAGTAACTACCGCCGCCGTCGACGGCGACGACCGCGAATGGCGGTAGTCCGGCATTGACGGCTTGGGCCAGCCCCTGCTCAACACCGCCGGCCATCACGGTGGCCGCGTCACTGCCCTTGCCGTGCAGCGCGATCACCGGCCGCAGCGGCTTGGTCTGTCCCGGCGGCCGTGCGATCGCCCAGTTGGTCGAGATCCCACCCCGTGCCGCCGATACGAAGGAGCCGGTCGTCATGGTCGGCGCCGGGTCCCCCGCGGGAGCCGGGTCGAGCGGTGCGGTGGGCGGCGCCATTGGAACCTGCGTGCTGGCCCTCGATACCGGGATGCTGCGAGATGTTGTGCTGTGCAATAGGTTGTCGAGCGCAAATGCGCCCGCTGCACCTATGGCCGCGCCGGCACCAAGACCGAGCACGGAGCGGCGGCTCAAGTCGGGCATGCGGGCCATCATGCCATGGGCGTTTAGCGGAAATGGCAATGCAGTACCACTTTGGCTGGCACGATGGCTACTCGTGACTGCAGCGGTTACTCCGAAAGGAGAACGTCGACGGTATGCGCTGGTGAGCGCTGCCGCCGAGCTGCTTGCCGAAGGCGGGTTCGAAGCGGTGCGGCACCGAGCGGTCGCACAGCGGGCCGGCCTGCCATTGGCGTCCACTACCTACTACTTCTCTTCTCTGGACGACTTGATCGCACGGGCAGTCGAACACATCGCGATGATCGAGGTGGCTCAGCTGCGCGCGCGTGTCAACGCGCTGTCCCGCCGGCGCCGCGGCCCTGAGACCACCGCCGAGGTGCTGGTCGACCTGCTGGTGGGCGACCTCTCCGATCAGACACTCGTCGAGCAGCTGATATCGCGATACGAGCGAAACATCGCCTGCACCCGCCTGACCGCCTTGCGCGAAACCATGCGTCGCAGTTTGCGGCAGCGTGCCGATGCGGTCGCCGAGGCGATCGAGCGATCCGGCCGCGCCGTGCGTATCGAGTTGATCTGCACGCTGATCTGCGCCGTCGATGGTTCGGTGGTTTCCGCGCTGGTCGAGGGCCGCGATCCGCGCACCTCGGCAATGGGCACCGTGATCGACATCATCGACGTGCTCGCACCCATCGACGAACGACCCGTGCGGATCTGACCAATCACTGGCCGGTCAGCTCGGCAGGCAATGACGGCGTCACGATGTACCCACTGGCGGCGTCTCCGTAAATCGTGATGCGGCCCGGGCTGCGCTGGGAGTACAGCGCCACGTAAGCGCAGAGCACGGCGTCGATCGGGTCTTCGGCGCGACGTAGATCGCTCTTGCGCTGCGCCATCGTCACCTGTTTGCGTAGTGCAACCCAGTCGCGGTGGTCGGTGACGCGCAACGGCACGTCGGTAGTGGCGAGCCGCTCGACGCCGTCCATCAGCAACAGCAGCTCGGACTTGAGCCGCTCGAGGGTACGGCCGGGCTTGGCCTTGTATTTCAAGGTCCGCTCCAGCCGGAACAACGCGACGGTTGCCGCGTGCGGGTAGACCTCGATCGCGCGCTGCGCGGTCGACGACCGTGGATCCATGTCGAGCCCCAGTTTCTCGGCCAGCCGCGCCCCGCGCGGCCCGTTGGCGAACTCGGGCTTCCCGGTGTTGACCGGATGCGCGCCGGCCTCGAATCTGCGGAAGTCGCGGTTGAGCGCGGTTTCGGCTGGGCGCTGACCAGTGGGGTTGTTCACCACCAGGGGTGCATCGAATCCGATCACGCAATGCCCGTTTACGTAAGGGCGCAATGCCGCGAGGATTTCGTCATCGTCGCCGACCGCGACGGCACTCACCAGGTCGCCCTCGGAGTCGACGACGGCGACACCGGTCGGGTTGCGAGTGCCCCACGCGAGGTCGACCCCGGCGTAGTACATCCCCACAGGGTATGACCGCGACCGTAAACTGTGTGCTTGTGAGCATTCCGAATGTGCTGGCCGCCCGCTACGCAAGTGCCGAGATGGTCGGGATCTGGTCGCCGGAGGCCAAGGTCGTCGCGGAGCGGCGGCTGTGGCTGGCCGTGTTGCGGGCGCAGACGGAACTCGGTGTTCCGGTACCCGCCGAAGCGGTCGCCGATTACGAGCGGGTGCTCGAGGACGTGGACCTGGCCTCGATCGCGGCGCGCGAACGGGTGACCCGGCATGACGTCAAGGCGCGCATCGAGGAATTCAACGGCCTGGCCGGTCACGAGCACGTGCACAAGGGGATGACCAGTCGTGACCTGACCGAGAACGTCGAGCAGCTGCAGATCCGACGGTCGCTGGAGCTGGTTTTCTCCCATGGCGTGGCGGTGGTCGCACGGCTCGCCGAGCGGGCCGTGACCTATCGCGATCTGGTGATGGCCGGACGCAGCCACAACGTCGCCGCGCAGGCCACCACGCTGGGCAAGCGATTCGCCTCGGCGGCACAAGAGACGCTGATCGCGTTGACGCGGCTGCGCGAGTTGATCGACCGCTATCCGCTGCGCGGAATCAAGGGCCCGATGGGCACCTCGCAGGACATGCTCGACCTGTTGGACGGCGACGCAGCCAAGCTGGCCGCGCTCGAGCGTCGTGTCGCTGAATTCCTGGGCTTTGCAACCGTTTTGACCAGCGTCGGACAGGTGTATCCACGTTCGCTGGATCACGATGTGCTCTCAGCGCTGGTGCAGCTCGGCGCGGGGCCGTCGTCGATGGCCCACACCATCCGGCTGATGGCCGGGCACGAACTCGTCACCGAAGGGTTCGCGGAAGGGCAGGTCGGTTCGTCGGCGATGCCACACAAGATGAACACCCGCAGCTGCGAACGCGTCAACGGACTGCAGGTGGTGCTGCGTGGCTACGCCTCGATGGCCGCCGAGCTGGCCGGCGCGCAGTGGAACGAAGGCGACGTGTTCTGCTCGGTGGTACGCCGAGTCACCTTGCCGGACAGCTTCTTTGCCATCGACGGCCAGATCGAGACGTTCTTGACGGTGCTCGACGAGTTCGGTGCCTACCCGGCGGTGATCGAGCGCGAGCTGGATCGCTATTTGCCGTTCCTGGCCACCACCAAGGTGTTGATCGCGGCTGTGCGCGCGGGCATGGGCCGCGAGGCCGCGCATCACGTGATCCGCGAACACGCGGTGGCAACGGCGCTGGCGATGCGAGAACGCGGTGCCGAACCCGATCTGCTCGACCGGTTGGCCGCCGACGAGCGGTTGCCACTGAACCGTGTGGCGCTGGACGCCGCGCTGGCCGACAGAAAGGCGTTCACGGGCGCCGCCGCCGATCAGGTCGATGAGGTCGCTGCGATGGTCGACACGTTGGTGGGCCGTTACCCGGATGCGGCCAAATACGCACCGGGCGCGATCCTGTGACGCTGGCTGCCGCGCTGTCGGGGATCGACTTCACCGACCTGGATAACTTCGCCAACGGTTTTCCGCACGAGTTGTTCGCCGTGCACCGCCGCGAGGCGCCGGTATATTGGCACGAGCCGACCGATAACACCCCCGACGCAGAGGGTTTCTGGTCGGTCGCGTCCTACGCGGAAACTCTTGCGGTGCTGAAGGATCCGGTGACGTACTCATCGGTGACCGGCGGCGCTCGGCCGTTCGGCGGGACGCTGTTGCAGGACCTGGCCATCGCGGGCCAGGTGCTCAACATGATGGACGACCCGCGGCACTCACAGATCCGCCGATTGGTCAGCTCCGGGCTGACGCCGCGAATGATCTCTTCCGTCGAGAACGACCTGCGGGCCCGGGCGCGACGGCTGCTGGATGCCGTGGTACCGGGCGAACCGTTCGACTTCCTCGTCGATATCGCCGCGGAACTGCCGATGCAGATGATCTGCATCCTGCTGGGAGTGCCTGAATCCGAACGGCATTGGCTATTCGAGGCTATCGAGCCGCAGTTCGACTTCGGTGGCGCGCGCAAGGCGGCGCTTTCCCAGCTGTCCGCCGAAGAAGCAGGTTCACGGATGTACGGCTACGGCCAGGAGCTGATCGCCTCGAAACGCGCCAACCCGACCGACGACATGTTGTCGGTCGTCGCCAACGCGACGGTCGACGAGGTGGACGGGCCGGCGCCGTCCGATCTTGAGGTCTATCTGTTCTTCAGCCTGCTGTTCAGCGCCGGTGCGGAGACCACCCGTAACGCGGTTGCCGGCGGGCTGCTGTCACTGGCCGAACATCCCGACCAATTACACGCGCTGCGAGCGGATTTCGGCAAGCTCCCGACGGCGGTCGAGGAGATGGTGCGCTGGACATCGCCGTCGCCATCCAAGCGGCGCACCGCCGCCCGCGATGTCGTACTCGGCGGCCAGTCGATCGCAGCCGGACAGAAGGTGCAGATCTGGGAGGGCTCGGCCAACCGCGACGCCGACGTTTTCGACCGCGCAGACGAGTTCGACATCGGCCGAAAGCCCAATCCGCACTTAGGATTCGGCCAGGGCGTGCACTACTGCCTGGGCGCGAACTTGGCGCGCCTGGAACTGCGGGTCCTGTTCGAGGAGCTGCTGTCACGCTTCGGCGCCGTGCGGGTGGTGCGGCCTGTCGAATGGACGCGAAGTAACCGCCACACCGGCATCCGGCATCTGGTCGTGGAACTGCTCGAGGAATCGTGAGGTTCCGGCTCGCCGACTTCGAGCCGTCACCCGATGTGTTCGCCGCGGTGATGGCGACCGGAATTCTGTCGATCGCTGCGGGTAACCACCACTACGGGGTGATCAACCAAGCACTCGGCGTCCTCGCTTCGCTCGGCTTTTTGGTCCTGGTCGCGTTGGTCATCGTGACGCGCCGGCTTGCGCGCTGGGACTTCACCGATCCCGATGTCACGTTGCGGCTGTTCACGTTTGTTGCCGCCTGCGCGGTGCTGGACAGCCGGCTGGCAACCCAGCCGGCATTGCTATGGGTGCTGGGACTGGCCGCACTGGCGTCCTGGCTGGTGCTGGTCGCACTCAGTGCCCGTAACATGTCCACGCGAGGGTGGTCGGCGCTGCGACGGCAGGCCCATGGGGCGTGGGAGCTGGCCAGCGTGGGGACCTCCGGTCTGGCGATCGTCGCCAGCAAGGTTGCCCGGTACCCGCCGCGGCACTGGTGGCTTTCGGCGGCGGTGTTCGTCTGGGTGGCGGCGCTGTGCATCTACGCGCTGATGACCTGGCTGATCCTGTGGCGCACGGTCGCCGAGCGGCAGCACCGGGCCGGGTTCGAGCCCGATACCTGGATCCTGATGGGCGGCTTGGCCATTGCGACGTTGGCCGGCGACAACATCCACCGCCTGGCGCCCGCTTGGCTGTCCGGGCCGGTGCTTGTCGTCACGGTGGTGACCTGGCTGGCGGCCACACTGTGGATACCGCCCCTGATCTACTTCGGATTGCATCGGATGAGTCATCGCCCCGAGATGCTGCACTTCGCCGGTGTGTGGTGGGCGTTCGTGTTCCCGCTGGGCATGTACTCGGCGGCCAGCTACACGATGGCGGCGGAACTTGGGCATCGATCGCTGATCACCGTGTCGCTGGTCTTCTGCTGGGACGCGTTGGCGGCGTGGCTGATTGTGGCGATCGCCGGGCTGCTACGCGCCCGGCGTGCGATCGCGGGGGATTAGCGCGCGCGAAGCGCGATCCCCGCCGAGCGCAGCTCGAGGGCTGCCAACGCCCGGATCGTGAAAGGATCCTCGCGCCGCCACCCGCCGACCGGGTCCGCATTGATGGCGGCCAGTTTCCCCGGTGCACGGTTGGTCAGTGCCCGCAGCGCCAGCAGCTGTTCGCCGGCCGGGGTGGCGGCCAGGGCGGTCACCGTCAACTTGCGCCGGAAGAACCGCAGCCGAAGGTAAAGCCACGGCGCGGTTGCGATGAGGATCGGCGGTGCAACGACGGCCAAGGCAAGCAGCATCGCGAGCCAGCCTGCCGTGGTGTCGAGCTCGTGTAGGGCGCCCGCGATATTGACGGCCGCCTGGCTTGCCGAATTGAGCGGTTTGCTGACGGTATCGCCGACGACCGGAATGTGTTGCGCGCCATGACCCGCTGAGGCAAGGTTGCCCGCGATGCTGTGGGTGCCGTCCTCGACTTGACGGCCGGCTTGCGCGATCGTCGAGATGGCGTCGTAGACGGCGGTGCCGACAAGCAACCAGATCGCCGTCCATACGACGATGGCGGCGTCGCTGAACAGCTGGGCCAGCAATCGGCCGGGCGTGGTGGCGTAGGGCAAAAAGCGCGATCTCATAACCTCGATCCCAGCACAGCTCCGGGCCCGGGGTGGGTTTCCCGATAGGCTGACCGGATGCGCCCTGCACTGTCCGACTATCAGCATTTGGCCAGCGGCAAGGTCCGCGAGCTGTACCGCGTCGATGAAGAGCACCTCTTGCTGGTCGCCAGCGACCGGATATCGGCGTACGACTTTGTCCTGGACAGCACGATCCCGGACAAAGGCCGCATCCTGACCGCGATGAGTGTGTTCTTCTTCGGCCTCGTCGAGGCCCCCAACCATCTGGCCGGTCCCCCCGACGACCCGCGCATCCCCGGCGAGGTGCTGGGACGCGCGCTGGTGGTGCGCCAGCTCGAGATGATGCCGGTGGAGTGTGTGGCCCGCGGATATCTGACCGGCTCGGGGCTGCTGGACTATCAGGCGACCGGCAAGGTCTGCGGCATCACGCTGCCGCCGGGGCTGGTCGAGGCAAGCAAGTTCGCCCAACCGTTGTTCACTCCTGCGACCAAAGCCGCACTGGGCGACCATGACGAGAACATCGCCTTCGACCGGGTGATCGAGTTGGTGGGTCCGGTGGTCGCGAACCAATTGCGCGACCGCACGCTGCAGATCTATGTCCAGGCCGCCGATCACGCGCTGACGACGGGAATCATCATCGCCGACACCAAGTTCGAATTTGGCACCGACCGCAATGGCAACCTGTTGCTGGCCGACGAAATCTTCACCCCGGACTCCTCGCGGTACTGGCCCGCCCAGGATTACCGGGTGGGGGTGATTCAGACCAGTTTCGACAAGCAATTCGTCCGCAATTGGCTCACCAGCCCCGAATCTGGCTGGGACCGCCACGGCTCGGAACCCCCGCCACCGCTGCCCGATGACATTATCGCTGCCACTCGCGACCGTTATATCAATGCCTACGAACGGATTTCCGGTTTGAGTTTCGGCGACTGGATTGGCCCGAGCGCATGACAGGGTCCGATACCCAGATCCCGTCACCACCCTTAGCTAAACGAGTCGAGACCACACGCGAACACCACGGCGATGTATTCGTCGATCCGTACGAGTGGATGCGCGAAAAGTCGAACCCCGAAGTCATCGCCTACCTCGAGGCCGAGAACGACTACGTCGACCAGAGCCTTGCCCACCTTGAACCGTTGCGGCAAAAGATCTTCGACGAGATCAAGGCGCGCACCAAGGAGACCGATCTGTCGGTGCCGACCAGACAAGGTGACTGGTGGTACTACGCGCGAACTTTCGAGGGAAAGCAGTACCGCGTCCAGTGTCGTTGCCCGGTAACAGATCCCGATGATTGGAATCCGCCAGTTCTGGACGAGAACACGGAAATACCGGGCGAGCAGATTCTGCTGGATTCGAATGAAGAGGCCGATGGTCACGACTTCTTCGCCCTGGGCGCTGCGCTGGTCAGCTTGGATGCCAATCTGCTCGCTTACTCGGTCGACATCATCGGCGACGAGCGGTACACACTGCGGTTCAAGGACTTACGCACCGGCGAGAAGTACTCGGACGAGATCGCCGACATCGCGGGCGGGGTGACATGGGCTGCCGACGATCGCACCGTGTACTACCTGACCCTGGACGATGCCCACCGCCCGGACAAAGTGTGGCGGTATCAGCTGGGCTCCGGGGAGCCGTCGGAATTGGTGTATCACGAAGCCGACGAACGATTCTGGGTCGGGGCCGGCCTGAGCCGAAGCGAGGCGTACGTCTTCATCGCCTCGGGATCGTCGGTCACCTCTGAGGTCCGCTACGCCGATGCCGCGGATCCGCAGGCTGAGTTCACTGTCGTGCTGCCACGTCGAGAAGGTATCGAATACTCGGTCGAGCACGCGGTGGTCGGAGGGCAGGACCGATTCCTGATCCTGCACAACGATCGTGCGGTGAACTTCACGCTGACCGAAGCGCCGGTCAGCGATCCCACGCAGCAACGCACCCTGATTCAGCATCGCGACGACGTTCGGCTGGAAGCTGCGGATGCCTTTGCCGGCCATCTAGTGGTCAGCTATCGGCGTGCGGCGTTGCCGCGAATCCAGTTGTGGCCCATCAGTTCCGATGGTGACTACGGGGAGCCCGAGGAGATTGGGTTCGATTCGGAGCTGATGTCGTCGGGGCTGGGTGGCAATCCGAACTGGGTTTCGCCCAAGCTGCGGATCAGGGCCGGGTCTCTTGTCACGCCGTTGCGGGTCTACGACGTCGACCTGGATACCGGGGAGCGCACGCTGCTACGTGAACAACCGGTACTCGGCGACTACCGTCCAACCGACTACGTCGAACGACGCGACTGGGCAGTGGCTGCCGACGGCACTCGGATTCCGGTGTCGATCGTGCACCGGGCCGGCCTCGAATTTCCGGCACCCACACTCATTTACGGCTACGGCGCCTACGAGATATGCACGGACCCTGCCTTCTCCATCGCGCGATTGTCGTTGCTGGACCGGGACATGGCTTTTGCCATCGCCCACGTCCGCGGTGGGGGAGAGATGGGCCGGCTATGGTACGAGCACGGAAAGCTGCTGGAAAAGAAGAATACTTTTACCGACTTCGTCACGGCAGCAAAGCATTTGGTGGATTCGGGAGTGACGCGCCCGCGGCAGCTCGTGGCCTTGGGCGGCAGTGCGGGCGGGCTGCTGATGGGTGCGGTGGCCAACCTGGCGCCGGATCTGTTCGCCGGAATTCTCGCTCAGGTCCCGTTCGTCGACCCGCTGACCACGATCCTGGACCCCTCGTTGCCATTGACCGTCACCGAGTGGGACGAATGGGGAAATCCCTTGAGCGACAGCGAAGTCTACGCATACATGAAGTCGTATTCGCCCTACGAGAACGTCGAGACCAAGAATTACCCAGCCATCCTGGCGATGACGTCGTTGAACGACACCAGGGTCTTCTACGTGGAGCCGGCGAAGTGGGTCGCCTCGTTGCGGCACGCCAACGCAGGCGGTAACCCGGTGCTACTCAAGACGCAGATGGCCGCGGGCCATGGTGGCGTCAGTGGGCGCTACCGGGGCTGGCAGGAAACGGCATTCCAATATGCGTGGCTGCTAGCCGCTGCCGACGGCAACCGCGATGGCGGCGGCGAGGAAAACAATCTCGGTGGCGATTCGCCCGGGTAGCCGCGTGGTCATCGACTTGGGCGGATTGGGCATCCGGGACGCGTAGACGTTGGCCGGAAACATCGCCAGCATCAGCGCCAGCAGGCACACGGCCGCCGCGGTTCGGGTCGCGGTGAGCAGCAGCCCCGCGGCGCCCAGCAGTTCCAGCACGCCGGTGACGGTGACGAGCAGGCCCGGCGCGGGCAACCGGGGCGGCACGATCGCGATCAGGTCGCGACGCATCGGCGGCGCAAAGTGTGCGATTCCGGTCAGGACGAACATGGCGGCCAGCCCGACGGTGATCGCCGCGGTCCAACCGGTGACGTAATCGACGCCGAGCCGGCCGACAACCCAAGCGGCAATGCTGCCGAGCAGCAGGGTGATCAGCGGAGCCATCTCAGTTCTCCAATCTAGACAACGACAAGATTAACGCTCACGCTAGAACCCTTATCTAGCCACTGTCAAGTTCGGTCGGTATGCTCGCCGCTATGGACCGTCCGAATTACCACCACGGTGACCTGCGCACGGTGATCTTGAGCGAAGCCGCGCGCCTGGTGGCGCAGCGCGGCGCGGACCGGATGTCGTTGCGCGAACTGGCCCGCGACGCGGGCGTGTCACATGCCGCGCCGGCTCACCACTTCATCGATCGTCGCGGCCTGTTCACCGCGCTCGCCGCACAGGGCTTTGCGCTGCTGGCGCAGGCGCTGAAAAGCGCTCGCGGTCACTTCGCCGACGCGGCGCTGGCCTACGTGCGGTTCGCTCTAGACCATCCCGGCCACTATCAGGTGATGTTGAACAAGTCGCTGCTCGACGCCGAGGATGCCGACCTGGCCGCCGCGGAAGCCGCCGCCGGTGCCGAGTTGGCGCGCGGCGTGGCGACGCTGCGCGATCCCCATGCGCAGGCCGACCCCGCGGCTGCGCAGTTGGCGGCATGGTCTCTGGTGCATGGGTTTTCGATGCTGTGGCTCAACGACGCGGTGAGTGCTCAGGTCAAAGAGACCGACCCGATGGAATCCGTACTGCGGATCGCGACGATGCTATTCGAGGGCTGAGCCGGGTCAGTCCGCCGGCGCTTCTGCGGGCTCGGGGTCCCGCTCCGGCTCCGGCCGCTTCATCGGCAGAAACGCTGCCGGGATGATCGTCAGCACCAGCAACGCGACCGCCACCACGAACACCGCCGTGTAGGCGTGGGAGAAACCGTGCGTCACGTTGTTCGCGAAATCGGGGCCCATGCTTTTCCAGGCCGATGACGAGGCCTCGATCGGCATGCGTTGCCCGCTGGCTTGCTGTTGGGCCGCGACGAGCTTGCTTGCCGTCACCAGAGTTTCGTTGTGAGCGAACAGCTGCGTCAGAATCACGCCCAGCAGCGCAGCCCCGATCGATCCGCTCACCTGCTGGTTGACGGTGACCAGCGTGGTGCCGCGAGCGACCTGATGCGGGGCCAGTGATTGCAGGACCGCCGCCGACAGCGGCGTCGTGGTGCAGCCGACGCCCAGGCCCATCACCGCGAGCCCGATCAGCAGCGTCGGATTGTAGGCGGCTTCCGTGGCGACACCGTAGGTGAAGATGCCTAGACCCACCGCCATCGTCGGAAGGCCGATCAGCACCATCAGGCCGGGTCCGCGCTTGTCCATGAATGCCCCGGCGAGCGGCATCGTCAAGACCGCGCCCAGGCCGACCGGCAGCAGATACAGCCCGGAATGCATCGGTGTTTGGTGCATCACGACTTGGAAGTAACTCGGGACCAGCAGCCCGAGCCCGACAAACGGGGCACCGAATACCAGCAGGGCGAGGTTGGCGTGGGTGACCACGCGATTTTTGAAAAGGCGAAGGTCGATCAGCGGATGGTCGGTGCGGAAGGAATGCAGGACGAATGCCGCGACCAGCAACAGCCCCATGATCGTCGGCACCAACGCGGCGGGAGCGGTGATCGTGCCCTGCGCCGGGATCGATGACACTCCGGCCAAAAACAGCGTGACACCCGGCGGCAGCAGCAGCACGCTGACGATGTCGAGTTTTTCGGCCGGGGCCGGGCGATCCTTGGGAAAGGTGATTGCTGCGAGGACGATCGCGAGCAGCCCGATCGGCAGGTTGATCAGGAAGATCCACTCCCAGCCGTAGGCGCCGACGAGCCAGCCGCCCAGGATCGGCCCGCCGATCGGACCGAGCAGGATCGGAATTCCCCCGATCGCCATCAACCGGCCGACGCGCTTCGGACCCGCTTCATGAGTGAGGATCACGAAGCTCAGCGGCATTAACATGCCGCCACCGATACCCTGAATCACCCGAAATACGATGAGCAGCATGATGGTTGGCGCTATCGCGCACAGCAGCGAGCCCAGCATGAACACCAGTACCGAACCGATGAACAGACGTTTGGTGCCGAACCTGTCTGCCGCCTATCCGGTCACCGGGATCACGGTCGCAAAGGCGAGCATGTAGGCGGCCACCGTCCAGGAAACGACCGCCTGGCTGGAATTGAACTGCGTGACGAAGGTGCCTTGGGCGACCGCGACGACGGTGCTGTCCAGCACCGCCATCACAGCGGCGAGCCCGCAGATAAAGACGACGCGGAGCAGCTTGGCGTCTAGCTTGTCGGGATAGTCGCGACCGCTCGCAACCGCCTGTCCGGTGGAAGCGTAGGACACCGCGACGCTGGGGGCTGCGGAATGGGCTCCTTCCATGGCGTCGCTGAGCATGCGGCCGAGCATATCGAAGACGGACCTGCGATTTTGCGGCTTTCCAGGTATCCCCAAGCTGTAATTCCCGGGGAAAATCGGCTATTTACGGCCCGCCGGGTTGCGATTTGTGCGCATCCGTCATCTTCTCAGGAGCTGTCTAATCAGTGTTCGCGACCATTTCTGTAACACCATTCACGGAGGGCAATAGTGCTGTTCAAGCATCGATCAATGCTATTGTGCGATTGTTTGAGTCGCCGGCTTTTTTGGCAGAAATGACGCCGGGATGATGGTAAATGCGACCAATATCGCGGCGACCACAAATACGGACGTATAGGCGTGCGAAAGATCATGCAAGAGATTAGTCGAAAAGCCGGGGGCCAGTGACTGGTGTGGTATTTGTGACGAATCGACGGGGACACCGCTGATCGCGGCCTTCTGTTGCAGCGCCGCAAGCTTGTTCGCCGCGACGATGTCTTCGCTCCGGTCGAACTGGTTGGTCAGGATCATCGCCATCAGCGCGGTGCCCACCGACCCGCCCACCTGGTGGCCGACGCTCATCAGAGTCGTCCCGCGGGCGATCTGGTGCGGCGCCAGTGCCTGCACCGAGGCCACCGAAAGCGGCATCATGGTGCAACCCATCCCCAAGCCCATGATCGTCAGCGCGACCAGCAGGGTGGGTGCGTAGCCGGCGTGCCTAGCCACGCCGAAAGCGAACGTGCCCAGTCCCGCGATGATCAGCGCGATACCGATCAGCACGAACTTGCCCGGGCCCTGTCTATCCACAAGCGGACCCGCCAACCGCATGGTCGCCATCGCGCCGAGCCCCTGCGGGATCAGGTGCACTCCGGCCTGCATCGGCGTCTGGTGCAGCACCTGCTGGAAATAGCTCGGAAGCAGCAGGCCAGCGCTGAAGAAGGCGGCGGCGAACAGCAGCATCGTCACATTGGCCCTGGTGAGCACCGGATTCTGGAACAGATGCAGATCGATGAGTGGGTGATCCGCGCGGCGCAACGCGTGCACAACGAATGCGGCGATCAGCGCCACGCCGATTGCCGCGGGGATCAAGACACGCCGATCGGCGATCGTCCCGCAGCGTGGGACCGACGAAACCGCGAACAGAAACGTCGCCAGTCCGGGCGAGAGCAGCAGCCCGCCGATAACATCGAATGTCTCCGACCGAGCGGGGTGATCCCGGGGGAACACGATTCCGGCGGCGAGGAATGTGGCCAGCCCGACTGGCAGGTTGATCAAGAAGATCCACCGCCAACTGGAGGTGTCGATCAGCCAGCCGCCCAGGATTGGGCCGGCGATCGGAGCGAGCAGCATCGGGATGCTCAATATCGACATCAGCCGGCCGAGCCGCCCGGGCCCCGCTTCGCGCGTCATTATCATGAATCCCAGCGGCATCAACATGCCGCCACTGATACCCTGAATCACGCGAAATATAATGAGCTGCAATATATTTGATGCTATCGCGCACAGTAGCGAACCCAGCACGAACGCCACCACCGAGCCCATGAAGAGTCGTTTGGTACCGAACCGGTCGGCCGCCCATCCGGTCAGTGGGATGACGGTCGCCAACCCGAGCGTGTAGCCGGTCATCGTCCATGCGACGACCGCCTGGTTGGATCCGAACTCGGCGATGAAAGTGCGCTGCGCGACGGTGACGACCGTGACGTCCAGGATCGCCATGATCGTGGCGAGCAGGCACACGCCGGAAATCCGCAACAGCTGGGCGTCGAGCTTGTCAGGATAACTACGTTCCGCGGCGCCCAACAGCCCGGCGGGGGCGGTGGGCAGCGCAGCGTCGCCCGCTGCGGAACGGGCCTTGTCCATGGCGTTGCTTAGCATATCGAACCGATATCGGAATCTGGGGCTGGTACGCGCCAGCTGCCGGCGTGCCGCTGTGCGGCGATCGCGCGGTGGTGCGTTGCGTGGTGCGCGCCGCGATCCGGTCGACGGCCCAACTCCGTTGCGCGAAAGCCGCATTCCAGCCCGCGAGTGACATCTGGCATACGCGCCGATATACGCTTGCCGTCTGCGTGTCCTTCACCATCTCGACACCTGCGCTCGTCAAACTGCGGGTGTGTCTGGAAAATTGATCGTCTCGGTCTCAGGGATAGGCGAGCGCACCCGGGCCGACGTCGACGCGTTCTGTGCACAAATGGATTCGCGTAAGGTGCCTGTTTCGTTGCTGGTGGCTCCACGCCTGTCCGGCGACTACCGGCTTGACCACGATCCGCGCACCGTCGAGTGGCTGACTGCCCGGCGGGCCTCCGGTGACGCCATCGTGCTGCACGGTTACGACGACGCCGCGACCAAGAAGCGGCGTGCCGAGTTCGCCATGCTGCGGGCACACGAGGCCAACCTTCGGCTGATGGCTGCCGACCGCGTGCTCGAACACCTGGGGCTGCGTACCCGGCTGTTCGCCGCGCCGGGCTGGACCGTCTCGCCCGGTGTCGTTAAGGCATTACCGGGCAACGGTTTTCGTCTTCTAGCGGATTTGCACGGCATTACCGATCTGGTCCGCCACAGCACCGCGCGCAGCCGTGTACTCGGCATTGGAGAGGGGTTCCTCACCGAGCCGTGGTGGTGCCGCTTGGTGGTGCTGTCCGCTGAGCGGATCGCCCGTCGCGGCGGCATCGTGCGGGTGGCGGTCGCGGCCCGTCAGTTACGTAAGCCGGGTCCGCTACAGGCGATGCTGGACGCCGTCGACCTCGCGTCGATGCACGGGTGCACGCCGACGGTGTATCGCTGGCGACCCGACAGGGCGGTTCTCGACGCGGCCTGACTAAGCCATCTGATTAATCGCTTGATCGGGGGCATTACCCTGGTGCGACATGAGCGATTCTTCGGCGGCAGGCTTCGCCGCTGACGCGATTGTCGTCGGAGCGGGACTGGCTGGTTTGGTGGCCGCCTGCGAGTTGGTGGACCGCGGCTTGCGGGTGCTGATCCTCGATCAGGAGAACAGCGCCAATCTGGGTGGACAGGCGTTCTGGTCTTTTGGCGGTCTGTTCTTTGTCGACAGTCCCGAGCAGCGTCGGCTGGGCATTCGGGACAGCCATGAGCTTGCGTTGCAGGACTGGCTGGGCACAGCGGCTTTCGATCGGGAAGAAGACTACTGGCCACGGCAGTGGGCGCACGCGTACGTGGATTTCGCGGCGGGGGAGAAGCGCGGCTGGCTGCGCGACCGGGGTCTGAAGATCTTTCCATTGGTCGGCTGGGCCGAACGTGGCGGTTACAACGCGCAGGGGCACGGCAACTCGGTGCCGCGGTTCCACATCACCTGGGGCACCGGGCCCGCCCTGGTCGACATTTTCGCGCGTCAGCTGCGCGATCGCTCGACCGTCCGCTTCGCCCACCGGCACCAAGTCGATGAGTTGATCGTCGAGGGTGGCGCGGTGACCGGCGTTCGGGGCACCGTGCTGCAGCCATCGACCGAACCGCGCGGCGTATCCTCATCGCGAAAGGCATTGGGGGAATTCGAATTTCGTGCGTCCGCAGTGCTCGTGACCAGCGGCGGTATCGGTGGTAACCACGATCTGGTGCGCGCGAACTGGCCAAAGCGAATGGGCCGTGTGCCCGAGCAGATGCTGAGCGGCGTGCCGGCCCACGTGGACGGCAGGATGATCGGCATCTCCCAGCAGGCCGGGGCCCGCGTGATCAATCCCGACCGGATGTGGCACTACACCGAGGGCATCACCAACTACGACCCGATCTGGCCGCTGCACGGCATCCGGATCATCCCCGGCCCGTCATCGCTATGGCTGGATGCGGACGGCAATCGGTTGCCGGTTCCGCTGTATCCCGGCTTCGACACGCTGGGCACATGTGAGTACATCACCAAATCCGGGTACGACTACACCTGGTTTATCGTGAACGCCAAGATCATTGAGAAGGAATTTGCGCTTTCGGGGCAAGAGCAGAACCCCGATCTGACCGGCCAGAGCGTGCGCGCGCTGCTACGTAACCGGGCCCGCTCCGGCCCGCCCGGCCCGGTTCAAGCCTTCATCGATCGGGGTGTGGACTTCGTCAGCGCAGATTCGTTGCGCGAGTTGGTAACCGGCATGAATAAGCTGCCGAATGTGGTCCCACTGGACTATGCGACGGTGGAGGCCGAGGTCACCGCCCGCGATCGCGAGGTGGCCAACAAGTTCAGCAAAGACGGTCAGATCACCGCGATCCGCGCCGCCCGCGGATATTTGGGCGACCGGCTGGGCCGGGTGGTGGCGCCGCACCGGTTGACCGATCCGAAAGCCGGGCCGTTGATCGCGGTCAAACTGCATATCGTGACACGAAAGACGCTGGGCGGCATCGAGACTGATCTTGCTGGGCGAGTTCTCACCGATGACGGCACGCCGCTGACGGGCCTGTATGCGGCCGGTGAGGTGGCCGGGTTCGGCGGTGGCGGTGTGCACGGTTACCGGGCCCTGGAGGGCACGTTCCTGGGCGGCTGCATTTTCAGCGGCCGGGCAGCGGGCCGCGGCACCGCCGACGACATAACCTAGCCCTGGTGCGCTGAGCGAGCTAGAAGGTGACGCCGCTTTCTTCGGGCAACGGCTGGAAGTCGGTGTCGGTCATCTCGGTGAAGCGGCCGTAGTAGATACCCCTGGCCTCGGGAGTGAGGATGCCTTGGTGAATGGGAACCGCGCGTGTCGGAGCCACCGCGCGCAGGTAGTCGATGGCCTCGGAGATCTTCATCCAGGGGGCCGCCGCCGGCGCGGCCAGTACATCCACCGGTTCGTCGGGCACGAACAATGCATCGCCGGGGTGCATCAACCGGGCGCGGTGGTCGCCGTCGCCTACCAGATACGAAAGGTTCTCTATCACAGGGATTTCCGGGTGGATCACGGCGTGCTGCCCGCCGAGCGCCCGAATCGTCAGTTCACCGATCGTCAGCTCGTCGCCGGCGTGAACCGCCCGGAAGGGCGCGTCCAGTTGTGCCGCGGTTTGCGAATCGGTGTAGAGCGCGGCCCCGGGGTTGGCCGCAATAAGCGCCGGCAACCGCGCCGGGTCGACATGATCCGGGTGCTGGTGTGTGATCAGGATGGCGTCCAGCCCGGTGATTCCCTCGAAACCATGCGCGAAGGTTCCGGGATCAAAGAGCACGCTAGTGTGGTCGAACTCGGCAAGTAGGCAGGAATGGCCGAAATGCGTCAATTGCATGTCTACGATTGTGCCCTGACGGGGGTGGTCGTGTGCGGGTAGTTTTCGCGACGATACTGGTCGCCGGCGGCTTGGTGGCCGCCCTGGTTTTCGTTGTCCCGGCACCGGCCGAACCGGAGAGCTGCCCACCGGTCTGCGACCAAATCCCGGCCACCGCCTGGATACAGCAGCGCGCCGTGCCACTGAACTCGACCTACAACTGGCCCCCGCTGGCGGGCCTGGCGGTGCAGGTGACCGGCGTCGGGGCAGGCCCGCGTTTCCGGTTCGAGGAGCTGTGTGGCACGCAGCCACTAGCGCAGGACCCACGCGCGTCGGCGGTCGCGGCCCGCGCGACGGTGGTCCACCCGGACGGCCAATGGCAGCTGCAGGCCCAGATCGTGCACTGGCGCGGCGACACGGCCCGTGGCGGCTCGATCGCGTCCTCGGTGTTCGGCAATGCCGTCGCGGTGCTGCGTGGCTGCCAGCAGGGGGCGCCATTGCAGTCGCCGTCGATCACCACCGACGAGCCGAACCGGATGGCCGCCGTGATCAGCGGGCCGGTGATCATGCATACCTACCTGGTCGCACACGCTTCAAGCAGCACTATCAGCGAACTGACGCTGTGGTCTGCCGCGCCGCCGCAGGTGCCCTGGCCGTCGATGGCAGACGCTCAGGTGCTGGACTCGCTGACGGCGCCGCTGTGCGAGGCCTATATCGCCTCGTGCCCGTGAGCCGCACCCGGTAGCTGCCGCCGGTAGAGTTGGCGCCGACAAAGATCCGAGGAGGAGGAACGCCGGTGGCGCGGGTGATCGTTCATGTGATGCCCAAAGCGGAGATTCTCGACCCGCAGGGCCAGGCGATTGTCGGCGCGCTGGGCCGACTCGGACATCCCGGGATCTCAGATGTCCGTCAGGGCAAGAGGTTTGAGCTCGAAGTCGACGACACCGTCGATGACACCGCGCTCGCCGAGATAGCGGAGTCGCTGTTGGCCAATACCGTCATCGAGGACTGGACGATCAGCCGGGAAGTGTTGTGACAGCGCGGATCGGGGTCATCACCTTTCCCGGGACGCTGGACGACGTGGATGCCGCGCGTGCGGTGCGCCGTGTCGGCGCGGAAGCGGTCAGCCTGTGGCACGCTGATGCCGACCTCAAGGCGGTGGACGCGGTAGTGGTGCCGGGTGGGTTTTCCTACGGCGACTATCTGCGGGCCGGTGCGATCGCCCGATTCGCCCCGGTGATGTCCGAAGTGGTGTATGCGGCGAGCCGCGGTATGCCGGTATTGGGAATTTGCAACGGTTTTCAGGTGCTTTGTGAGACCAGGCTGCTGCCCGGGGTACTGGCCCGCAACGCGGGTTTGCACTTCATCTGCCGCGACGTATGGCTTCGGGTGGCATCGAATTCGACGGCGTGGACGTCGCGCTTCGAGCCCGACGCGGACCTGCTGGTTCCGCTGAAATCGGGCGAGGGTCGCTATGTGGCACCGGAGAACGTGCTCAACGAACTCGAGGGCGAGGGCCGCGTGGTGTTTCGGTATCACGACGACATCAACGGCTCGATGCGCGGCATCGCCGGCATCAGCTCGGCCAATGGTCGCGTCGTCGGGTTGATGCCGCACCCCGAGCATGCCATCGAAGCGTTGACCGGCCCCTCCGACGACGGTCTGGGTTTGTTCTACTCAGCGCTGGATGCCGTTCTCGCCGCCTGACGTACTCTGCGCGGGAATTCCCGCGGCACTGCGTAATTCAGCGAAGGCCTTGGTCATTGCATCGGTTGCTTCATGCGGGTCTTTGAACGTCTGGTCGTCGGTGAGTACCGCGATGCCGAGTCCGTCGACGTAGCTCCACACCGTGATGTTGACGGGCGCGCCCGGTGAGAGCACCCCGGTGGAGTAGATCTCGGTTACCGTGGCGCCGCCGAAATGCCCTCGCTCGCGCGGTCCGATCACGCTGGAGACCGCCACATTCATCAGCTTGTTCGGCACGTCATGACGGCCAAGCCAGCCGAAGGCGGCCGGAGCGAACGCTGTGGGCAGATAGGCCATCAGCCGCCCGTAGAGTTCCGGGCCCATGATTTCGTGGTCCTCTTTGGCGATCCGGGTCGCCAAAGAGACCAGCCGCGCCCGCTCGGCGGGATCGGCGATGTGTACCGGCAGCGAGATCATCAGACCGCTGATCTCGTTGCCGGTAACGCGGCCCGACTTGTCGGTCGCGGTGGGCACCGAAGCAATGATCGGGCGCTGCGCTTGGCCGTCGTAGTCCAACAGCAGCGTGCGCAGCCCGCCGGTGGCTATTGCCAGCACCATGTCGTTGACGGTGACGCCCAACGCCTTGGCGGTCGCCTTGACCTCGGCCAGCGGCACCGTGGTGCTGGCGAACCGCCGCTGCGGGGACACCACGTGGTTGAGGAAGGTCGACGGTGCGTCGAAGGCGTCGGCTAGATCCGGGTGATCCCCGCGCTGCTTGGACCGGCGCCGCACCCGGCTCATCCCCACCGCGGCGTCCATGAGCAGCCGGGGCAGCTCGGCGATCTGCCGGGCATGGTCGCGCGCGGCCGCGCGCAGCAGATCGCCCCTCGTCGCGGTGCTGCCCACCTCGTCGTTGTCGCGCTCGTCCTGCACCATGCCCTCGAGATCCATTGCGCGCGCCAGCAGGTTGACCGAGGCGACGCCGTCGGCCAACGCGTGGTGCACCTTGCCGATCAACGCATACCGGCCGCCGGTCAAGCCTTCGGCGAAGTGGAATTCCCACAGCGGGCGGCTGCGGTCCAGCGGCGTGGAGGCAACGCGCCCGATGACCTCGTCCAGTTCGCACCGGCCACCCGGGGCGGGCACCTGCACTCGGCGCAAGTGGTAGTCCAGATCGACGTCGCAGTCCTCTTGCCACATCGGGTGGTGCAGCTGCCACGGGATGTCGACGAGCTGGTAGCGCAACGGTTCCAGCAGATGCAGCCGACGGCGCACATGGTGCCGGAAGGCCTCGAAGTCGAACTCACCGTCGAAATCGGACGGGTCGAGAATCGCTACTTTCAGCGTGTGGGTATGCAGGTTGGGCGTCTCGCTGTACAGCAGCATGGCGTCCATGCCGTTGAGTCTTTTCACACGTCACCTCGCCGTAGTGATTCCGCGTTTGCTACGGGTCAGCCCAGAATGGGGAACCGGCGTTGGCCGGCCAGCCGCTTGAGCGCGGTTTCCATCAGCGAACGCACGTGTGCGTCCACTTCGTCGATGTCGGGATCCTTGCCGAACTGGGCGACGACGTCGACCGGCTCGAGCACCTCGGTGACAATCTTGGACGGCAACGGCAGGTTCGGCGGGAAGATGACGCTGAGCCCGAACGGAACGCCGAAGCTCACCGGCAGAATGTCCATGCGGGCTTTGGTGATTCCCAGTTTGCGGGCCAGCCAGTTGCCGCGGGTGAGGAACAGCTGGGTCTCCTGCCCGCCGATCGAAACAGTGGGCACGATCGGTACTCCGGCCTCGATGGCAGTCCGCACGTAGCCGGTGCGTCCGTTGAAGTCGATGTTGTTCGCGTTCAGCGTGGGCCGGTAAGAGTCGTAGTCACCGCCCGGGAACACCAGCACTACCGCTCCCGAATGCAGTGCGGTGGCGGCATTTTCGCGACTAGCTTCGATAACCCCCACCCGACGCAGCCAGCCGTCCAGTGGCCCCATGAACACCCCGTAGTGAGCCAGGGTGTACACCGGCCGGTCGTACCCGAATTTGTCGTAGAAGGCCGACGAGAAGATCAGTACGTCGGGCGTGAAGATGCCGCCGGAGTGGTTGGACACCACCAGCGCGCCGCCCGCCGAAGGGACGTTCTCCAGGTTTCGTACTTGCGCCCGATGCCAGCGGTTGACCACCGGGCCGACCGTGTTCTTGACCTGTTCGGTAAACGCCGGATCCCATTTGGCGGTTTCGTGATTGTCTGCCTGCGCGTTGCCCATCGCGATTCCCCCGCGGTTATGTTCCTGCCTATCGTTGCCAGCGCGAGGCCGATCCCCTAGGGCACACCGCGTGTGACATAGAGTACTCTCTGTTCGGGAGAATGTCATATCCGTTTGCTATGGGTAGCCGTGCATCGAGGGGGAAATGACCGAAGATGTTCTGGTTGGTTACCGGTGGTTTCGGGTTGGTCGGCTCGCAGACCGTGCGTCAGTTGGTCGCCGACGGCCATCGGGTGGTCGCGTCCGACCTCGGCACGTCTGCCCAGCGCAAGGCCGCCAGGTCGTTGCCCGCGGGAGCCGCGCCGTACTGGGCGGACCTGACCGACCCGGCCGAGGTCGGCCGTCTCGTTGCCAAGACGGCCCCGGCGACGATCATTCATCTGGCCGCGATGATCCCGCCCGGGATCTATCGCCACCCGAAGCTGGCCAGGCGAGTCAACGTCGACGCGACCGCGGCGCTGTTGCGGGCCGCGAAGGCCTGCCCGCGCCCGGTGCGCTTCATCCAGGCCTCGAGCAATGCGGTGCACGGCTCCCGCAATCCGCGCCGGCACCGCGAGTGGTTGCGCGCGGATACCCCGGTTCGGCCAGCGGACCTCTACGGCGCCCACAAGGTCGAAGCGGAACAGCTGGTCCGGGCCTCGGGTCTGGACTGGGTGATCTTGCGTCTCGCCGGTGTGATGAGCGTCGATCTTGGTGCGATGCCGCTAAGTATGGATGCACCCTTTTTGGAGAGCGCGTTGCCGACCGACGGACGAATTCACACCGTCGATGTGCGCGATGTCGCGGTCGCGTTCTCGAATGCGACCACCGCAGATGTGATCGGTGAGACCTTGCTGATCGGGGGCGACGAGTCGCATCTGCTCCGGCAGTCAGATGTCGGCAAGACGCTGGCGGCCAGCAGGGGTCTGGTGAACGTGCTGCCCGCGGGCCGGCCGGGTGACCCCGACAGCGAAGACGACTGGTACGTGACGGATTGGATGGATACCGCACGCGCGCAACAGGCTTTGCGTTTCCAGCGCCATCCCTGGCCGGACATGCTGGCCGAGATGCGCGCGGCGGCGGGATGGCAGCGCTATCCGATGCGGCTGGTCTCTCCGATCGCGCGCCAGTTCCTCAAACGCCGTGACGCCTACCGGAATTCGTCCGGAGACTATGCCGACCCCTGGGGCGCGATCCGCGCCGAATTCGGCGAGCCCCGGCCCGACGGCAACTGACGCCGGTTAGCCGGCGTCCAGCAGCAATGGCTGCACTGCGCATGCGGCGACCGAGCCCAGCTCGGCGAAGAACTCGATCGCCGCCGCGATGCTGTGGTCGATGTAGGTGGCGAACTCCTCGAAGGCGACGGGCTCGCGGACCTTGCGGGAGCTGCGCGCGACGACGCCGATCCGCTGCGGGTCAGAGGATCCACGGACGGTCACCACAACGTCGCGGTTGGCGTGATTCCATGCATCGGCAAGCTCCGCCAGTTCAACGCCGTCGGCGGCGGGGAAGAAGCAGCCAGGCGTGACTTGAATCGTGAATTCGTCGCCGTGCCAACGGGAGATCCCGAGGTGGACGTGCAGCCGCCGCGGACGGGTGTTGGCTACGTAGAAGAATTCGCCGTCGTGCTGGCCGCGGAAGTACCGGCTGCCGCGGGTGCACAGGTAGCGTTCGATCAGGTTTGCGGACAACGCTTCAGTCGTCATGAAATAAATGATGATGCCTGCGGCTTTACGGTTGCTTTGAGCCGAGCAGTGCGTCGCCCAAGAATCTGGTGAGAATTCGCTGAGTTTGTCACGATCCGGTCACGCGCTGGCAGACAACGGGTACCAGCGTCCCGCGAAGACGGTGCCCCGCACCGGAATACGATTCAGCCGTTCCGGGTCGACGACGTAGGGATGCTCGCCCAAAACGGTGAAGCTGGCGAGTTTTCCGATCGCGATGCTGCCCAGCTCGTGCTCCATCCGCCAGGAGTACGCCGCCTCGATCGTTATCGCACGCAACGCCTCATGGACTGAAATGCGTTGTTCGGGACCGGCGATCCGTCCACTGGGAGTGCGGCGATTCACCGCGCACCAGGCCAGGGCGAGAGGATCGGCTGGACCCATCGGCAGGTCGGAGTGAAACGACAACGGGATACCGCGCCGGAGCACCGACACCGATCGCACCATCGCGTCGGCCCGGTCCGCGCCAAGGCCGTGCGCGGAGTACTTGTCCGCAAATCCGACCGGATAGTACGAGTTCGCCGAGACGATGGCCCCGACGCGAGCGATCCGGTCGATCTGTTCTTCGGTCGAGTTGGCGAAATGCACGATCACCGTTCGATGGTCGGCACGCGGTCGCGCCGCCATGCACTCCTCGATGGTGTCGAGCACCAGCTCCAATCCGGCGTCGCCGTTGACGTGAACGTGCAGCTGCCAACCGGCATCCCAATACACCTTGGCGAAAGCGCGAAAAATGTTGGGCTGCATCATCCATTCACCGTGATGGTGGGGGTCAGGGTGGCCGGCGTCGTCGAGGTAAGGGTCTTTCATCTGCATGAGTTGACTGATGATCGCGCCGTCGGCGAACAACTTCACGTGCTTGGGTAGCAGCTTCACTTTGCCGGTACCCGCGCGGGCAATCTGAGCCTCGGCGTCGGCCACCGCGTCGGCGGGATCCATGCGGCGTCGGCTTGGCTGCGGGCATCGACGAGAAACGTCGAGAGAAACGGGGTGTTCTCGGCGCCGAGGATCTGCTGAGACAGCTCCCACGGCTCCAGCTGCCACATGAGCCCGGGCTCGTTGAATGCCGTGACTCCGGTGCCGTGCAGGTAGCGGACCAGTTGACGAAGGCCGGCGCTCATCCGATCGGCGCTCATGAACATCGGTGCCAGCTTGGGCAGCAGCAGGTTCATCCCGGTCTCCCACCAATGCCCACCGTCGAGATCGACCATGGCGCTAGCCGGGCCGTGGCCGGCCATCTCGTCGCGGGTGATGCTCAACGCATCGATGGCCGCGGAATTCAGGAACCATTCGTGACAAGAGCGGTGCCACACCGCGATCGGACGCTCACGGCTGATGCTGTCCAGCACGGTGCGATCGAGCGCGCCATGCCACAGCCGGTGGTAGCCCCAGGAGATCAGCCAAGCCCGAGGATCGCTCAGCGCGCGCTCCGCGTTTCGCAACGAGTGCCGATACTCGTGCGCCGAGTGTGCGGCCGGGAACGTGCGGTCGGGCAGGACCCAGTCTTCCGTCGCGATCACCTCGGTGACCAATGTGGTGGCTCCAAGAACCGGATGTAGGTGTTGCTCGATGAACCCGGGGCACACCACCGAGTCGGCGAACGTCTCGTCGACGACCGCGTTGCCGTCGTCGCGCAGTTCTTCGAATGACCCCACGGCCACGATCCGGTCGCCCGATACCGCGACCGCGGTGGCGGCGGGCGAACCCGGTTCCATGGTGATCACCTGCCGGGCCGGGTACAGCGTTGTGACCGCGACTGTCATCGATCGATTGTCGCTCAGGTCAACACGGATTACCTCAGGGCAACACGCGCACCGGGACGTTCGACCAGCCGGCGACGTTCTGCATGCTCACCCGCTTGCAGTCGTCCCAGATCACCTCGTAGCGCGGCATCAGGTCCAGCAGCTTGTTCAGCGCGATCGCACTTTCCAGGCGGGCCAGCGCGGCGCCCAGGCAACTGTGCACGCCGTATCCGAAGCCAAGGTTCTGCGCCTCGGTGCGATCGCGGTCGATGTCGAACTTGTCGGCATCGGTGAAGGCATTGGGATCGCGGTTGGCCGAGCCCCCCAACAGAAACACCGGCTTGCCTGCTGGAATCGTGACACCGTGCAGCGCAACATCTTTGAGCGAGCAGCGCACGTTGTACTGCGCCGGAGCCTCGTACCGCAGCACCTCTTCGATCGCGGCGGGCACCTTGGCGCGGTCGTCGAGCAGTTTCTGCCACTGGTCGGGGTTGCGCGCAAACTGCACGATTGCATTGCCAACCAGCTTGGTAACGGTCTCGGCACCGGCGCCGCCCAGAAGTGTTGCGAAGCCGGTTATTTCGAAGTCGTCCAGCTGTGTGGTGCCGCCGCCCTCGCGCTCCACCTCCGCGGCGATAAGGCCGCTGATCATGTCGTCCTGCGGCGCTTTCCGGCGTTCCTGGATCAGGTGGTAATAGAACGTGCCGATCTGGGTGACCGCCTCCCAGTTGGCTTCGCCCATTTCGATCTGTCCCGGTTCCCGGTGCAACGAGGTGTCCACCCAGTGACGGATCTGCTGCCGGTGCTTGGCGGGCACGCCAAGGACCGTGCTGATCACTTCGACGGGAAAGAGCGCGGAGAAGTCGGCGACCACATCGAATCGGTGAGGATCGATCCGGGACAGGTGGTACTCGATCAGCTCGGTGACGGTGTCTTTCAGCGAGGTGATCGCGCGGGGGGTGAAGACCTTGTTGACCAGAGTGCGCATTCGCCGGTGCTCGGGGGGATCCATGAAAATCATCGACTTGGACTCTTGGGGTAGGTCGTTGTTCTTGACCATGGCCAGGTCGATCCCGCGCGCCGAGGAATAGGTCTGGTAATCCTTGAATGCTGCGCTGACGTCCTCGTGGCGAGTCAGCGCATAGAAGTCGTGTCGCTCGTCGTAGTAGACGGGGGCCTCTTCGCGCATCCGCCGATACGTCGGATACGGGTCGGTGAAGAATTGCTCCGAGAACGGATCGAAGACCAGGTGCGCGGTTGCCATGTGTCCTCCTCAACCCCCAGCAAGGCGTGCTGAGCACCTGCTTAGCATTAGCGTACGTGCGCGGTCAAGGCCATCAGGGCAAACACGTTCCGGACTGTGCGATGGCGGCATCGGGTGTGCGCTCTGGGTGGCGCGTGTGCATGTGCGGCGCCGTGAGCGCACACTGAAATTTCTGAATGCACACTCGACACACAACGCTAGGAGAGCCAAAGATGGGTTTCGCGGTGCAACGGTTCGACCATATCGTGGTCAATTGCAACGATATTGCGGCGATCGCGGCGTGGTACGAGCGTGTCTTGGGGATGAAGCGTGAGGCGTTCGGGCCGGCCGGCAGAACCGCGCTGAGTTTTGGAAATCAGAAGATCAACCTACGACCTGTCGGGGCGCTGGCCGACGACCCCGATTGGGTCACCGGGTCCGTGGAAGCGGCGGGTTCCGAAGACGTGTGCTTCATCGCCGATTCCACTGCCGACGAGGTCCGTGCTCACCTGCAAGACTGCGGGGTCGAGATCACCGCGGGGCCGGTGACCAGGACCGGTGCGCTCGGGCCGATGACTTCGCACTACTGCCGGGACATCGACGGCAATCTCGTCGAAATCGCCGTCTACTGACCGCTTTCGAGCGGACGCAGCGCGGGCAGGTTCACCACGATCGCCTCCTGGCTGCTGCGCGCGATCACCACCTCCGCAATCATGTTCGGATCGGGGTTTTCCTCCCGGTGCGGTACATACGGCGGGATGAAGACGTAATCACCGGGCGCGGCCGTGATGCGCACCTCGTCGACGCCGTCGTGAAACACGAACTCCGGGTGGCCGCTTCGCACGTAGATCGCGGTCTCCGATTCGCCGTGATGATGGTTGGACGAGACGGTCTGGGGTAATGCGTGTGTCTCGCCCATCCACAGCTTCTCGGCGCCGACCGACTTGCCGCTGAGCGCCGAGAACCGCCGCAGTCCTTCCGATTGTGCGGTGTCGGACCTGATGTCCGACGCCTTGATGTGGTGCACCCGGCTGCGCGTTGCCTGCTGCTCGGCGTCGGCGAAATCAGGGTGAAATCCATCTGTGGTTGCCATGGTGCTGATTGTCCCGGTTTTCTCCCCGGGTATGCCGCTGCCTCAATTGTGTTCGAGCATCGCGGCGTATTTGCGCAGGTCGTCGTCCGGCACCTGGGTGAAACCTCCGTAGTCCTGGTAGAGCTCGATGCTGGTCGCGCCCATCTCGACGCCGTAGCCGATCACGGCTGCCAGATCCGCCGGCGACGCCCCGCCCGTCTGGAACTCCACCTCGGCACCACTGCGCTTCATCGCCGCGTAGATCTTGCGGAGGTCGTTGTCCACCCTCGCCGGGACGTCGAGGTCGTGATTGTCGAACACGCAGCGGTCGCCCGCGCGCTTTCGGCAGTCGGCCATCCATGCCAGCGTGAAATCCACATCGTGCACCGGCTTGCCGCTGTCGGTGGCCTTGAACGGATTCAGTGGTGTCTCGAAACGCGTCGTCTTCCACGGCGCGTAGTCGTCGACGATCCTGTTCAGGCAGGTCTTGTAGTTCGCGTCGGTCATTCCGGCCTTCCGGAGGGGACCCACCGCGGCCGGGCGCGTGTCGATGGAGAACGGCTCGGCGGTGAACATCATGCACGAGGTGACCGCGACTTCATGGACCAACGGATCGCCGTCGTACTTGGCAGCCAGGAGCTCCTGCAGGTGCGCCCAGCGCAGGTGGTAGCGATCGTCCCACACGTGACCCAGCGTGCGGTCCTTCGCGACACCCCGGAAGTTGGTGTGCACGACGGGGATCTTGCCGCCGCTGTCCTGCATCACCCAGTCGGGTGCCCAGAAACCACCCCATACCCGGATCTTCACGGCGAGCGGCGCATTCGGGTTGTCCTGGTTGTACTTTCGCACGTTGGCCAGGCCCTGATCGATCTCGTTGTTGTCGGCGAGACCGGACGTCGCGGTCGGCTCAAGCGAACGCCACGACGCCAGGATGACGATGCCCTGCAGCAGGCCGTCCTTCTGCCGCACGGTGTCCAGCGAGTTCTCGGGCTCGCCCAGCACGGGTGCGAACTTGTATGCGCCCATCGAAATCAGCCCGCGCAACGGCTCTTTCACCGCCTCGGTGACCAGCCGCACCGAGAGTGGGTCATCGCTGGGCCAGACGGCCAGAACGAGCGCGCACAGGGCCACGACCGAGCGCGCCAACCCGCACCCGGCGGAGCTCCGCGCAACCGGGAGGGGAGTGCCCCGCACGCGTCGAAGAGTAACCGAGTCGCCGGTGGTTTGCGCGGGTCAGCTCGCGGCGATCAGTTCCTCGGCGAGTTGGTGCAGATCGCCGACCACCAGGGTCGGTTGCGGCAAGCCCTGCACCGGCAGTGGCGGATTGCCCGGCCGCGTGATGAGAGCGGTACTGAAGCCGACATTTTGGGCGCCGAGGAGATCCCACACATGGGCGGCAACCATCATGCAATCGGTGGGCACCACACCGAGCGCTTCGCACGCATGCTGATAGACCGTTGGCGACGGCTTGAACGCGCGACACGATTCCACGCTGAGCTGCTGGTCGAACAGGTCCGCGAGCCCGGCGTTATCCAGCGGCGTCGGGACGCCGGAACGGTGTGGTGAGTTCTTCAGGGTGACCAGACGAAAACCGCTGTCGCGCAGCGATGTGAGTGCCTCCAGTGCATCCGGATGCGCCGGCATGGTGCGCATCTGTTCTTGCAGCCGGCCAACGTCGGCATCGGTGATCTCTACCCGATATGCATCGGCCAGCATGTGTAATACGCCTTGGCCGAGCGTGAAGAAATCCACATAGCGGTCGGCCAGGGTCACCGTCATCGAGTACAGAACGAGCTGAGCGAACCATTCGTGCAGCACCTCCTCCTGGCCGAACAGTTCCGCGAAAAGTGGTGCTATCGACTCGATATCGATCAGCGTCTCGTTCACGTCGAAAACAAGTACGGACGGTGTCGTCGGCATGCCTACTCCTGCGCCTTCTTCGGGTTCGGAAGATCTGGTCGCAAATATCCGATCAGGCACGCGCAGATCAACACCATCGCGATGACCGGCCATCTGAGTGCGATGAGCGCCGCCGTGACGAAGACGAAGATCGTGATGAACGATCTCATCCGCAACAGCCTGCGCAGGCGATGTGAACCATCTTCGTGCGCAGGACGATCGACGATTTCGGTGCACAGCAAGATGTAGGTGATGTTGACCAGGACGAAGACGGACGCGTACAGCGCCACTGGTGCGTCGGCCAGCCTGCTGTCGGCTATCCACTCGGTGGTGAACGGAATCAGCGAGACCGAGAAGAGGTGGGCGAAATTCGACCACACCAACCGTGGCGTCGCCGTCTGCGCATGGCCGAACAAGTGGTGGTGGTTGACCCAGACGATCGCGATGAACAGATAGCTGACCACATAGCTGAGCCCCGTGGGCCACAGCGGCAGCAGGGCGCTGAAGGTGTGGGCGCTGGGCGGCTTGAGCTCCAATACCAAGACGGTGATGATGACCGCAAAGACGCCGTCGGAGAACGCCTGTACGCGCTCCGCGCCGGCCTTAGGCTCAGCCATCAGATGTTTCCCGGCGGTGTTTTCCCTAGCACCTCATCGGTGTCGAGTCCGCGGTCAACGCCGTGCGCAATGACGGTCTGACCGGGCTCGAGGTGCAGCTGCTTGCCGTCCAGGTAGACGTCGATCTTGTCGGGTTCGAACGACACCAGGTTGCTGACTCGATCCACTTCGGTCCACGCGTTGACGTAGGACCACGCCGCGCGTTTACGGTCGCCGACGTCGTAGTACGAGGCGATGCCCTTGTAGGGGCAGAAAGTTTGCCCCTCAGCGAGTTTGAGCGCTGATTCGTCGATATTCTCACGCGGCACATACCAGCGCGGCGCGAAGCCGGATTCGTACAGAGCCAATGGATGCTGGGTGTCCGCGATCACGCGGTCGCCGTCGTGAACCACGAGATGCCTCGAGGTAGACCGGATATCGACGCGGTGATAGGCGTCGGCCGCGTGCCCGACAATGCGCTCGTCTTCTTCGTAGAAAGCCTCCATGGCGCGCCAGGCAAACGCCACCCGTGTGCCCAACACCGCGGCATGTGAGGGCAGTCCGGTGTGCTGCCAGGCCGCGTGGTTCGCCTGCTGTTTCAAGACGCGGGCGGTAAACCATTGGGTGTCACCGAGATCCTTGTGTGTGGTGACGCGATCCTCGGCGACCAGGATGCCGTCTTCGATGTCATGCTGGGGGAAATAGGCGACCGGATACCGCCCCGGCTCGTGCAACAACACCACGTCTTCGCTGTCGGCTATCCACCGGTCCGCGAACCGGACCCGCATCCGACGGCGCAACGGCTCCGCGTACAGCAGGCGAGGTGGCAACGGCTGTTCGGTGAGGAAGTGTCCCACCGATCCGGTCGCCAGCGGACCTTGCTGCCATGCCAATCCCATTGCCGTATCCTATCTTTCGGCGCCCGCGCGGGTCAGTCCATGACCACGACGATTTTGCCGCCGGCCTCTCCTGACTCGGCAACCCGGTGAGCTTCGCGAATCTGGTCGAACGAGAAGACGCGCGCCGGCTTCGCGTCGAGCTTGCCGTCGGCGATCTGCTGGGCGATTTCGCCCAGCGGTATGCCGGATACCTCGAAACCCGGATTCCCGAAGACTGGACTGGCGAAGAAGCTGAAGCTCACACCGCTGGCCATCCGCGCCAACGGGTTGAAGTCAGCGATGGGCGCGAGACCGCCCAGCCATCCGGCCAGGCAGGCAGTGCCACCGACGCGCAGCATGTCCAGCGAATCGAGGATAGTGCTGTTGCCGACGAGATCGAGGACCGCATCGATCTGCTTGGCCTCGGCAATATGGGCGGCCAGGTCGCACCGCTCCACCTCGACGCGAGCGGCGCCGAGTTTCTCCAGCATCCGAAAACGCCCCTGGCTGCGCGCGGTCGCAATGACGTGGGCTCCCGTGATGACTGCCATCTTGAGTGCGGCCTGGCCAAGCGCCGACGTCGCGCCACGAATCACCAGCGTCTGTCCGGCCGTCAGCTTGAGATTGCGGAACAGGCAGGTCCAGGACGTCGCATACGTTTCCGGCAGCGCCGCCAGCTGCGACCAGGGGAGATCGGATTCGATCAGGGTGACATTCGCCGCGCGGACCCGGGTGTATTCGGCATAGCTGCCGTTGATGGTTCGCCCCAGGCCACCCATCAGGGCGGCGACCTTGGCCCCGGCCGGGAACTCTCCGCCCGGGCACGAGTCGACGATGCCGACGCATTCGATGCCGCTGACTTCGGCGGCTTCGGCCCACTCGCCTTTACGCATGTGTATTTCGGCGTGATTGATGCCGAAGGCCTTGACCTGAATCACCACTTCGCCGTCTTTGGGCAGTGGCTTGGGGATCTCGGTGTACACCAGGCGATCGAGGTCTCCGAACCCCGACAGGATGATCGCCCGCATCGTTTCCCCGCCGGATTCCTCGCGTACCACGGCGGGCGCAGTCGGCAGCGTGTTGCTGGCGGTCACCATCGAAATTTCCTCCCAAGAGGTTTCGCGGACAAGCCGCATCTTGCATTATGCCCCGGTGTCCATATCGACATAATGGGCTGTATAACCCATTATTATGGGCGGATAGACCCAAAAATGTCCAGGCCGTTGCCGGCCCGGGTCAAGTCGTGTCGCTCGCAACGGCGGCAGCCACTGCCACGGGTTCCCGCCGCTTGATTCGGCGATATGAAGATCCTCGCGGGTTTGAGTAAGTAGTGCGAATGCCAGCTGCCCGGGCAGCCGCGCAACTGACATTCGCGATTTCTGGCCGTCGACACCAAGGATTTCATGTCGTCGAATCACCCTGTGGTTCCCGAGATGAGTAGCCTGGCAACAAGATTAGAGAATCGCGGCGATGCCAAATGCACCCCGCCGGGTAGCGGCGCGGGTTAGAAAACGCTTTGGTAACAACAGTTTTCTCCGTGAATCCATACCCAGCGACGAAAGGCCATCATTTTGACCGGATTTCGGGTTGGCGTAATGGACACGGCTCTGGCTGCACGGCCGGCGGTCGACGTACTGATGCGATCCAACTACTTGGCCGCCGCGGCTGCTCGTGTCGACTCATTTTGGGGCCCCGACCACATCAACGGTCTACTGCCGCGGTCATTGTGGAAGCCGGAATTCTGTGGAGCCGCGAAGCTGATTCCGCGAAGCGACGCGCACTTAGAGGCATGGACGACGCTTGGTTACCTGGCCGCTCGTAACCGGCTCGGTCAACTCCGCCTCGGCGTCGCGGTCACCGATGCGGGCCGGCGCAACCCAGCGGTTACGGCCCAGGCCGTGACCACTTTGCACCTGCTCACGAAGGGACGAGCCATTCTTGGTATCGGCACGGGTGAGCGCGAAGGCAATGAGCCCTATGGGGTGGACTGGTCGAAGCCCGTCGCCAGGTTTGAGAAGGCACTGGCCACCATCCGGGCGCTGTGGAACTCGGGTGGTGAACTCGTCAATCGCGAGTCGCCCTACTTTCCATTGCGGAACGCGGTGTTCGATCTGCCGCCCTATGCTGCGAAATGGCCTGAAATATGGGTGGCCGCGCATGGTCCTCGCATGCTGCGGCTTACCGGTCGTTTTGCCGACGCGTGGTTTCCCTACTCGCCGCATGTCGCGCGCCGGTACGCCCAGCATCTTGACATCGTCCGCACTGCGGCCTCTGACTATGGGCGGGATCCGATGGCCGTGCTTCCGGCCATGTTGGCAATGGTCATCACGGGGCGTAACCGCGATGATGTGAACGAAGTGATGGAGTCCGAGTTGGTCAAAGCCTGGACTTTGACGGCCTCGGGCGAACTGTTCGCCGACTGCGGCGCCATACATCCTCTCGGAGAGGACTTTTCCGGTCTGCAGGATATTCAGCCGTACATCATGGACGAGGAGTCTGCTCGGTCTTACGCGTCCGCAGTCCCGGTCTCGGTGGTGCGACAAGCGCATCTGTGCGGAACGCCTTCCGAAGTCGTCGAGCAGGCGGCGCAGTGGCGCGCTCAGGGCCTGCGCTATCTGGTGGTGGCAAATATCAGCGTGCTGCAGCCGAGTCTTCGCAAAGGCCTTGCTACGACGCTTGCTTTCAACAAGGTCGTGCATGGCCTGAAGAGACTTTGACGCCACTGCTCTAAGCGGGGCGTGCCGCCGCGTCATCGAGGCGATCGTTGCGCAGACGGCCTGGCGCCCCTTTTACCGGTCCCGGGATCGACCGCGAACGAACGCACATAGTCGACTGCGGCGTTGACGGCGACCCGTAAGGGCTCGGCGTCACCCGTGGCGTGCGTGATCATCGCACCACCCTGATGCGCGATGACCAGCGAGGCCGCCAAGTGCCGCGGGTCGGCGTCGGGGCGCAGACCGCCGCGCTGGCGCATCGCGATGAGGCCGGTGTGGAACAGCTCCAGCCATTGGTCGTAGCCGCGCGCGAGGTCGTCGCGAACTTCGTTGTCGGCTTCGATCAGTTCGCCCGCCAGTGAGCCGTAGACGCAGCCGCCCAGCCGATACACGGTGTCGATGTCGTCGACGCAAGCGTTGGCCCAGGCTTGCAGCGCCTCGATGCTGTCGAGCGCAGCGAGCCGCGGTTGGCTGTGAAACTCGATGACGTCGTCGCGGCGCGCGGCGATGACCTCGCGAGTCAGGTCGCGTTTGTCGCGGAAGTAGTGCGAGATCTGCGATCCGCCCACCCCGGCGCTAGCACGAACCTCGTCGATGCTGGTGTTGGCCACGCCACGCTCGAACATCAGCCGAGCCGCGACATCGATGATGCGAGTGCGCGTCGCCTGTCCTTTGCGGGTGAAGCGCGGCTTGCCGTCTTCAGTCATGTTGCCGCCCTTGGCTTCGCGCGCCTACCCCGAGAACGCCGTGGCGGCCGTGGCGTGCGTTCATCGGGATCGGCGGCAAACATTCGCAGGTAGTTGACCGCAAATCGGGTGGCGTCGGCGTGCGGCCATTCCGCCCGATAGGTGAACGCCAACGTGGCGCCGCCTTGATGAGCGCTGATGATCGCCAGCGCCAGCCGTCGTGGATCGGCGCTCGCCGTCACGACTTTGTTGTCCTTCATCCGCCCGATGGCCGCCTCGAGCAAGTCCACCCACTGCCAGTAGCCGGCCGCCAGGGTGGTGCGGGTAGCGTCGTCGGACTTGGCCAACTGCGCGGTCAGCGCGTGGTAAGTGGGTGTGCCACCGGAGGTTCCGATGCGCCGGAGGTAGCGCATGTTGAGGTCGATCCATCGCTCGAAGTCGTCGAATGAGTCCAGCTCCCGTAGCTGGGGCTGGCGGTGGAAGTCCAGAACGACCCCGATCTGACTCCTGATCACCGCGCGAATCAGGGCGCCCTTGTCGGCGAAATAATGGGCGAGCTGAGAGCCGCTGACCGACGCGGCCTTACGCACGTTCTCTATATTCGAGGCCGAAAGGCCTTCGGTGACGATCAGTTGGGCGGCGGCCTGCACAATCCTGTCGCGGGTGGCACGCCCCTTGGCGGTCAACCGTTGTTCGTCGCGAACATCGGGATGGGCCATCGCGTCAGGCTAACCCGCGAGCACCGCCGATTATGGGATCTGTGGCCCAATGCTGGCTGCGACGCCCGCGGGCCCCGGTCAGGGGGGTACGCGGTCCTTGAGGAAGTTGCGGATCAGTTCGGTGACCTCATCGAGTGCGGACTCCAACAGGAAATGTCCGCCGTCGAGCAGATGGATCTGCGCATCGGGCAGGTCGGCGGCGAAGGCCTCGGCACCGGCGGGTCCGAAGATCTCGTCACCGCGTCCCCACACCGCCAGCAGCGGGACCCTACTGGCGCGAAAGTACTCGTGCACTTGTGGGTACATCGGCGCGTTGGTGGCGTAGTCGCGGAATAGCTTTAGTTGGACCAGGTCATTACCGGGCCGGGACAGCAACGCGTAGTCGTGATGCCAGCAGTCGGGGTCGACCAACGTCTCGTCGGGTACGCCGGTGAGGTATTGCCAGCGGGTCGCGTCCAGGCCGAGGAATTGGCGCACCGGAGCCTCGGTCTCGGCGGTCGGCTCAGACTGGTAAGCCCGCACGACCTTCCAGAAATCCTCCACGAAGCCGGCGTCGTAGCCGTTGCCGTTCTGGCTGATGATCGCCGTAATGGTCGACGGGTCGCGCAGGGCCAATCGCCATCCGATCGGGGCGCCGTAGTCCTGCACGTACATCGCGTACCGATCGACTCCCAGGCTGCGCAGCAGGCCCGTTGTCAGGTCGGTCAGCGCATCGAAGGTGTAGTCGAACTCCGTGACAGCCGGAGCATCGGAGAGTCCGAAGCCCAGGTGATCCGGCGCGATCACGTGATAGCGGTCGGCGAGCTCCGGAATCAGACGTCGGAACATGTGCGAGCTGGTCGGAAATCCGTGCAGCAACACCAACGTGGGGGCTGCCGCGTCGCCGGCTTCCCGGAAGAACAGCTGATGGCCGTCGACGGTGGCGTAACGATGATGGACAGCGGACATGAGATTCCTCCTGCGCCAGGTGAGCCTGGACGTCGGCCGACCCACTCGCACTTTTGGGATATACATCCCAGTATGCATCAAATCCACCGGCTCGCAATAGCCCCCGCTGGAGTTGACCGCTCCATTAACCGGGAATATTCTGGGTCAACTATCCCAATTCTGTGCCACGGCGAGGAGCTTTCGTGGGTAAAACTTTGCAGGACAAGACCGTCGTGGTGGTAGGACGCGGCAGCGGGATCGCGCGAGCGGTCGCTTTGTTGGCGCGGTCGGAAGGTGCACGCGTCGTCGTGGCAGGGCGCGACGAGGGCAAACTTGCAACCGCCTACCGCGACACCGACGTCACCGCCGAGGTGGTCGACCTCACCGACGACGCGTCGATTGCCGCTATGGTCGATCGGTTGGGTGCGGTGGATCACGTGGTATCGACCGCGTCGGCGCGTGCCCGGGGGAACCTGGCCGAGCTTGAGCGCGGAAACCTTGCGCTATCGTTCGACACCAAAGTCATCGGTCCGACGATGCTAGCCAAATATGTTGCACCGCAAATTAACCCGGGCGGCTCGTTCGTTTTGTTCTCGGGCGTTCATGCCTTCAAGCTGAACGTCGGCTACCTCGGAGTGGGTATCACCAATGGAGCCGTGGACTTCCTTACCCGTTGGCTTGCGGTCGAACTCGCACCGACGCGGGTCAACGCGATCTCGCCGGGAGTCATCGATACCGGCGCCTGGGATTCGCTGGGCGAGGACGGCAAATGTGATTATTTCCAGCACATCGCTGCCGGAAACCCGGTGCGGCGGATCGGGACCTCGCAGGATGTGGCCAACGCGGTGCTGTTCGCCATGACCAACACGTTCATGACCGGTATGACGTTGAAGATCGACGGCGGCGAGCCGCTGATTTAGGCTTCTGGAACGGCCAAAAGGAGAAGTGATGGGCAGGCTTGTTTCGGTGAATGTGGGCATGCCCAAAAACGTACGATGGCGCGACAAGACGGTCTATACAGGGATCTGGAAGACGCCGGTCGAAGGCCCGATCATGGTGCGACGTCTCAACATCGACGGTGACGGTCAAGGCGATCTCGGCGGCCACGGTGGCGAACAACGCGCGGTCATGGTTTACCAGACGGAGTCCTACGACTTCTGGAAGGCTTATCTGAACCGCGACGACCTGCAACCCGGCCACTTCGGCGAAAACTTCACCATCGCCGGGTTGCCCGATCACGATGTGTGCATCGGCGATCGTTACCGCATCGGGAACGCCGAATTCGAGGTGACCCAGCCGCGGGTCACCTGCTTTCGGGTCGGCGTGCGGCTGGACGAACCGGAAATGCCGAACCTGCTTGTGTCGCAACGACGTCCAGGCTTTTATTTCCGTGTCATCACCGAGGGGTGCGTCCAGGCCGGCGACGACATCGTGCGGACCCGGCGTGGCCGTCACGAACTCAGTGTCGCCGACGTCGACGCGCTGCTGTACCTGCCGGACCGCAATGCCGAACAACTCCGCAAGGTCGTCGAGGTTCCGGCGCTGAGCCCAGGCTGGCAGCAGTCATTCCGCGACATGCTCGCCTCGCAAGAAGGTCCGGCGCCGACCGTCGGGTTCGAGCCGGGGTGGAACGGCTTTCGCCCGTTGCGGGTCAGCGAGATACGCCGGGAGAACCCACAGGTGATGTCTATTGGTCTGCAGGCCGAAGACGGGGCCGCGCTGCCACCGGCACTGCCGGGCCAATACCTCACGGTGCGGCTCCCGGGCGCCGGCGATCCGGTGCCGCTGCGCAGTTACTCCCTATCCTCGGCGGCGAGCGATTACCGCATCAGCGTCAAACGCGAAGACCACGGACTGGTGAGCCGGTGGCTGCACGCGCACATCGAACCCGGTTCGATCGTCGAAGCCGTGGCTCCGCGTGGCGATTTCTACCTCATCGATGACGACCGACCGGTGGTCATGATCTCGGCGGGCATCGGTGTGACTCCGGTTTTGGCGATGTTGCATGCGCTGGCCGCGACCCGCAGTAGCCGCGACATATGGTGGCTGCACACCACCCGCGATCGCGAAACCCAGGCTTTTGCGGCCGAAGTCACGACTCTGGTCGAGTCGTTGCCCCAGGCTCGAGAGCTCGTGTTCTACACCCAGACCCAAGGGCGCTTGGGACAGCCGGCCATCGCGGCACTGGGACTGCCGACTGATGCCGCGGCATACCTTTGTGGCCCAACCCAATTCATGACAGACATGCGCGAGGCGCTGGTGGCCGCCGGGCTCGACGGTACGCACATCCACAGCGAGCTCTTCGGTGCGCTGCCACCGATAAACCCCGGCATCGTCGATGGCGCGGCGCGCAAGCCACCACACGTGCCGCCCGGCCCGCCGGGGACCGGCCCGTCGATCACCTTCGCCCGCAGCGGGCTTACCGTCCAGTGGTCCTCGGACTACGGCAGCATCCTGGATTTCGCGGAAGCCTGCGACGTGCCGACCCGTTTCTCCTGCCGAAGCGGTGTCTGCCACGTGTGCGAGACCGGAGTGGTCGCGGGTGCGACCAGCTACGTGCAGCCGCCATTGGAGGCACCGGGCCCGGGCAGCGTGCTGATCTGCTCGGCGGCGCCGGACAGCGACCTCGTGCTGGATCTCTGAGGAAGCGAAAGCCGTTGCGCTAGCCCGATTTACTAAACGCCCAGCGCGACCGATGCCTCGGCGGTGTAGCACAGGAACGTCAGGGTCTCCTGCAGATATAGCTGCACTGAGTCGGCGTCATGGCTGGTGTAACCAATGGAGACGTCGGTGCCCAGTTGCAGATCGAAGTCACCGCCACGCGTGGTGAGCACGAACGCACCGTCGATGGCGGGCGCCCAGATGATGTCACCGTTCACCAGCCGGTTGATGTGTTCGAGGATCGGATACCCGTGCTCGGTCGTCTCGCTGACCCTCGTGTAGATATCGGCAGACAGTAGCACCGAATAGGGGCCGTCGACACCGGCCAGCCGCAGCTCGGACAGCGCCTGCGTGATGATGTCGGGGATCGCGCGAGGATCGTCGGGCAGCATTAGTGCGGGGTTCGAGCTGCAATTGCGGATCCCGTCGATCTCCGCGGCAGGGTAGCCCTCGAAGATGGCGCGGTCTTCGACGAAGGCCAGCTTCTTGGCGGCGGCCTTGACCGGGTCCCAGTCGGAGTCCTGCGAGCCGCGTTCGACGTCGTCTATCTCGTCGCGCGACAGGGTGAATGGAACCCGCAGGCGGACAAGCGGTTTGCTGGTGCGCAGGTGCGCTTCTACGCCGTCGGTGGGGGCTTGCACGTCTACCAGGCGCCCCGTGCTGACCCCCGCGGTGACCGGACCGCCGGGCTCGCTGACGTCGACCACCCGACGCCCGGCGATGTGTCGCTTGAACGTCCGCGTCGCCTCCAATTCGATTTCGGCCCAAGCGAGGTCGGTGATCGGCGCTAGATCGCGGTAGAGGTTGTTCTTCATTGAGTGGTTCCTTTCAGACTGCCGATCGAAACTGCGCCGTCGTGTGCGGTGGGCGGGTCCGGTCGCTCCGTCTCGAGTGGCGCGGGGAGGGGTGGTGGATCGTCGAGGAAGTCGACGGTGGGGGAGAAGAACAGTCCGCCCGTGACGGCGGTGGAGAAATCCAGGATACGGTCGGTGTTGCCGGGCGGATCGCCGATGAACATATTGCGCAGCATCCGTTCGGTGACTGCCGGTGTGCGCGAATAGCCGATGTAGTACGTGCCGAATTCGCCGGCGCCGAGTTCGCCGAACGGCATGTTGGCCCGCACGATCTTCAGTTCGTTGCCGTCGTCGTCTTCGATGACGTTGAGCGCGAGGTGGGAGTCGGCCGGCTTCACGTCGTCGTCGAGTTCGATGTCTTCCAGCTTGGTCCGGCCGATCACCCGTTCCTGCTCGGTAACCGACAGCGAATCCCACGACGACATGTCGTGTACGTATTTCTGGATGTGTACGTAGCACGCTCCGGCGAAGTCGGGATCCTCGTCGCCGATTGCGGTGGCGCTGACGGCGATTGGGCCATCGGGGTTTTCGGTGCCGTCGACAAAGCCGAGCAGGTCTCGGTTGTCGAAGAACTTGAATCCGTGCACTTCGTCGACGACGGTGACCGCGCCGGCCATCGACTTGAGGATGCGACCGGCCAGTTCGAAGCACACGTCCATCGTCTCGGCCCGGACGTGGAACAACAGGTCGCCGGCGGTGGCCGGTGCAAAGTGCCGCGGACCGCTCAGCTCGATGAACGGATGCAGTTCAGCGGGTCGCGGGCCGCCGAACAATCGATCCCAAGCTTCCGAGCCGATCGAGGTGATCACCGAAAGGTGCTTGGTCGGGTCACGAAAGCCGATGGCGCGCACCAGTCCCGAGATGTCGGGCAGCGCGTCATGTACCGTCGCCTCGCCGCCGTCGTCGAGGGTGACCACCAAGAAAATCGCGGCGGGCGTCAACGGCGCCAGGATGGGCTGGGGCTGAACCGGGGACACATGGCCGACCCTATCGTTAACTGTGTAATCGCGGACAGCCATGATGTTGAACATGTCGGCCAGCGCCGCAGGCCTCTGCGAATTCATCGACGCCTCCCCGTCCCCGTTTCATGCCTGCGCCACGGTCGCCGGCCGACTGGGCGCCGCCGGCTACGCGGAACTCCGGGAAGCCGACCCCTGGCCCGGGCAACCGGGGTGCTACTTCACCGTCCGCGCCGGCTCACTGGTCGCCTGGAACACAACCGGTCCCGACGGTCCATTCCGGATCGTTGGCGCGCACACCGACAGTCCCAACCTGCGGGTCAAGCAGCATCCGGACCGGGTGGTCGCCGGCTGGCAGGTGGTGGCGCTGGAGCCCTACGGCGGGGCGTGGCTCAACTCCTGGCTCGATCGCGACTTGGGGATCAGCGGCCGGTTGTCGGTGCGCGCCGGCTCAGGGCTGGATCATCGGCTGATCCGAATCGACGAGCCGATTCTGCGGATCCCGCAGCTGGCCATCCATCTGGCCGAGGATCGCAAGTCGCTGACCCTGGATCCGCAGCGGCACGTCAATGCGGTCTGGGGCGCTGGACCCCAAGCGCGGGCGTTCGTGGACTACGTCGCCGAGCGGGCCGGGGTGGCTCCTGCCGACGTGCTGGCCGCCGACCTGATGACCCACGACCTGACGCCGTCGACGGTGATCGGCGCGGACGCCGGCCTGCTCAGCGCACCCCGGTTGGATAACCAGGCCAGTTGCTATGCGGGCCTGGAGGCGTTGCTTGCGGCCGAGCCGCGCGGCAACGTGGCGGTGCTGGTGATGTTCGATCACGAGGAGGTCGGGTCGTCGTCGGACCACGGCGCGCAGTCCAACCTGCTGAGCACGGTGCTGGAACGCATCGTGCTCGCGGCCGGCGGTGGCCGGGAAGACTTCCTGCGGCGGCTGCCCACGTCGCTACTGGCCTCGGCCGACATGGCGCATGCCACCCACCCCAACTACCCGGAGCGCCACGAACCCGGCCACTTGATCGAGATCAACGCGGGGCCGGTGCTCAAGGTGCACCCGAATCTGCGGTACGCGACCGACGGACGTACGGCGGCGGCATTCGCGCTGGCCTGCGATCAGGCCGGGGTCGCGCTGCAGCGCTACGAGCATCGCGCCGACCTGCCGTGCGGTTCCACGATCGGGCCGCTGGCCTCGGCGCTAACCGGTATTCCCACCGTCGACGTCGGTGCCGCGCAGCTAGCCATGCACTCCGCACGCGAATTGATGGGCGCACACGACGTGTCCGCCTACTCGGCAGCGATGCGTGCATTTCTTGCGCCCGGGTGACGTGGTGCGGTCGGCTGGCCGGCGCATAGAGTCGATTGGTATGACGCTCAAAGTGGAGATGATCACGTTCGACTGCGACGATGCCCTGAAGCTAGCCAGTTGGTGGGCCGACCAATTCGGAGGCACCACACAGGAACTGATCCCGGGTGAGTTCGTTGTGGTTACCCGGTCGGATGGGCCGCAGTTGGGATTTCAGAACGTCCCCGATCGCACCCCGGGAAAGAATCGCGTGCACCTCGATTTCGCTGCCCAGGACCTCGACGGCGAAGTGTCGCGGCTGACGGCCGCGGGAGCCACCGAGGCGAGCCGGAATCAGTTCGGTGAGGACTTTCGCTGGGTAGTCCTGGCCGACCCCGAAGACAACGCGTTTTGCGTGACGGGTCAGTAACTCGATATCCCGTCCAGCCGCGTCGACGAGCTCGTCGACTCCGCCCATGCTCTCGCCCGAACGCGTGAGCGCGTGCCAAGAGCAGCGTGCCGACGAGTGCACTAGCGACGGCACCGACATCCGCACCGCCCCGCAGCTCCGCCGTTGTCGATGGCTTGGCGCAGTCGCGTCGTCATCCCGGCGAGCTGCGGGGCGCTCAATTGCTGATAGAGGTCCTCGCCGTCGCCCGGGCGAGCAGCGGCCGCAGCAACGAGAGCTCGCACTAAGGCGGCGTTGGGTGGTTCGGCCAAAAACTCGCCGTGTTCGTTGAGCCAGGCCCGCAGATCGGGCGGACCTCTGATCGGGTCGCGTTGGGTCATTCAACGGCGCTGGCCGCCCCAACCCGCTCAGAGCTGGTCGAGGAAGGGCGGGTCGTATCGGATCACGTTTTCCACGACCAGCCCGTCGCGGGTGCGAACCCGGTCGAGCCCGCGGATCGGGAACGGGCCGGCCGGGCCAGTGCCCCGGCCAATGTAGTGCAAGAACACCAGCTGCTCGCCCGCGGCGGCACCGGATACCGTCGCGCTGTCGACTACTTCGAGCTGCAGATCCGGTGCGGCATATAGTATTTCGGCGATCTTTGCGGCGTATGCGTCGATCCCTCGGACCGGCTCCGGGTCGCCCGGCCAGTAGCCGATGACGTCGTCGGACAGAATGTCCAACCCACGCGACAAAGCGGGAGCGGCCCAAAACGCGGCAAACAGCTCGGCACTGAACTTCGGGGCGGCGGATGCGATGTCGGTCATGATTCCTCCAGCGGCAGACGCTCCGATTGAGCGCGATCGCTCACGAGCGTGTCCCGGCGTCGTGCGGCAGCACAATTACCTCCGAGGTCATCGCCGTAGGTACGCAATCGTGACTACCGTTAGGGCGTGAGCCACGCGCCGGTCGGTGCCCTGTTGCGCGAATGGCGGACGCGTCGACGGGTCAGCCACCTCGACCTCTCGCTGAGCGTGGGCGTGTCCGCGCGGCACCTGAGCTTCATCGAGACCGGGCGCTCCCGTCCGAGTCCGGAGATGGTACTTATGCTGGCGGAGGGCCTCGATATCCCGCTGCGTGAGCGCAACGCGTTGCTGCTCGCCGCCGGCTTCGCCCCGCGCTACCAGTCGCGCCGACTCGAAGATGCGGCGCTCTCCCCGGCCCGGGACGCCGTGCAGCGCCTCCTCGATGCGCACGATCCCTATCCGGGCGTGGTCATCGATCGGTGCTGGAACATCGTGGGGGCCAACGCCGCCGCGTCCGCGCTGACGGCCGGCCTGCCCGAGGAACTGCTCGGCTCGCCGGCCAACATCTACCGGTTGTCCCTACATCCAGACGGCCTCGCCGGGCGGACCGTGAATTTTCCCGAATGGGCGGGCTACTTGCTGCACCAGCTGCGGCGTTCGATCGCGCTCACCGGCCACCCGGTGTTGCGGGCCCTCGATGAAGAGGTGCGCGAATATCGCGACGTCACGACGGCCGCGAAAGCGTGGGGCACGCCAGCGGACGGCGCGTCGCTGCTCGTTCCGTTCGTGCTCGATGCGGGCGGCGGCCAACGGCTATCGATGTTCACCACTCTAACGACGTTTGGCACACCGCTCGACGTCACGCTCGCCGAACTGGCCGTGGAATTGTTCTGTGCGGCTGACGCTCAAAGCGCCCGACTGCTGCGCGGCGAGTAGCTCTTTAGACTGTTCTGCGTGACTGTCTCCGGAGCGGGCGCCCGTACTCACGTGGCCGACACCGTCGAACACGCAGCCGCCAGCCCCGACCAGCCGCAGCCGTTCGGGGAATTGGGCCTTAAAGACGACGAGTACCAGCGGATTCGCGAGATTCTCGGCCGCAGGCCCACCGACACCGAGCTGGCGATGTACTCGGTGATGTGGAGCGAGCACTGCTCGTACAAGTCGTCAAAGGTTCATCTGCGCTACTTCGGCGAGACCACCACCGACGCGATGCGCGCGGCCATGCTGGCCGGCATCGGCGAGAACGCGGGTGTCGTGGACATCGGTGACGGTTGGGCCGTCACGTTCAAGGTCGAGTCGCATAACCACCCGTCCTACGTCGAGCCCTACCAGGGCGCGGCCACCGGCGTGGGCGGCATCGTGCGCGACATCATGGCCATGGGCGCACGACCGGTCGCCGTGATGGATCAGCTCCGGTTCGGCGCCGCCGACGCGCCGGACACCCGCCGGGTGCTCGACGGCGTGGTCCGCGGGATCGGCGGCTATGGCAACTCGCTGGGGCTGCCCAACATCGGTGGTGAAACCGTCTTCGACGCGTCGTACGCGGGCAACCCGTTGGTCAACGCGCTATGTGTGGGCGTGCTGCGCAAGGAGGATCTACACCTGGCCTTCGCCTCGGGAACCGGCAACAAGATCATCCTGTTCGGCGCGCGCACCGGCCTCGACGGCATCGGTGGAGTGTCCGTGCTGGCGTCGGAGACGTTCGGTGGCGACGAGGGTGGCGGTCCCGGCCGCAAGAAGCTGCCCTCGGTGCAGGTCGGCGACCCGTTCACCGAGAAGGTGCTCATCGAATGCTGCCTCGAGTTGTACGCGGCCGGGTTGGTGATCGGCATCCAGGATCTGGGTGGCGCCGGATTATCCTGTGCGACTTCGGAACTCGCCTCTGCTGGTGATGGCGGCATGAGTGTCGAACTGGAGACGGTCCCGTTGCGGGCGGCCAACATGACCCCCGCCGAGATCCTCTCCAGCGAGTCCCAGGAGCGGATGTGCGCGGTGGTCGCTCCCGACAACGTCGAGGCTTTCCAGGCGGTGTGCCGCAAGTGGGAAGTGCTGGCCACGGTGATCGGCGAGGTCACCGATGGAGATCGCTTGCGCATCACCTGGCATGGCGAGACCGTCGTGGACGTGCCGCCGCGCACCGTGGCACATCAAGGCCCGGTGTACGAGCGTCCGGTGGCTCGCCCCGAATCGCAGGACGCGCTGAACGCCGACCGGTCGAGCAGCCTGCCGCGGCCGGTCACCGGTGCCCAGTTGCGTGCGACTTTGCTTGCGCTGCTGGGCAGCCCGCATCTGTGCAGCCGCGCATTCATCACTGAACAGTACGACCGATATGTACGCGGCAACACCGTGCTGGCCGAGCACGCCGACGGTGGGGTGTTGCGTATCGACGAGTCCACCGGCCGCGGCATCGCCCTGTCGACCGACGCGTCGGGCCGCTATACGAAGCTGGATCCCTACACCGGAGCCCAGCTCGCGCTGGCCGAGGCCTACCGCAACGTCGCCGCCACCGGCGCCGTCCCCGTCGCGGTGACCAACTGCCTCAACTTCGGGTCGCCCGAAGATCCCGGGGTGATGTGGCAGTTCGCTCAAGCGGTCCGAGGACTCGCCGACGGCTGTGTGGCCCTGGGGATTCCAGTGACCGGAGGTAACGTCAGCTTCTACAACCAAACCGGATCGGACGCAATCCTGCCCACCCCGGTGGTTGGAGTCCTGGGCGTGATCGACGATGTCGATCGGCGCATCCCCACCGCCCTGGGCACCGACCCGGGCGAGACCCTGCTTCTCCTCGGCGACACCCGCGACGAGTTCGACGGGTCCATCTGGGCCCAGGTAACCGGCGATCACCTGGGCGGTCTGCCGCCCGTGGTCGACCTGGCCAAGGAGAAGCTGCTGGCCGAGGTGCTGAGCGCGGCATCACGCGACGGGCTGGTGACCGCAGCCCACGACCTGTCCGAGGGCGGCCTCGCCCAGGCTATCGTGGAATCGGCGCTGGCGGGTGAAACCGGTTGCCGCATTGTGCTTCCCGAGGGTGATGACCCATTCGTGACGCTGTTCTCCGAATCGGCGGGCCGGGTGCTGGTTGCGGTGCCGCGCACCGAGGAGAGTCGGTTCCGTTCGATGTGCGAGGCGCGAGGACTTCCGGCCGCGCGCATCGGTGTCGTCGACCAGGGCTCGGACGCGGTGGAATTTCAAGGCTTGTTCACGGTGCCACTGGCTGAACTGCGCGCGACGTCCGAAGCGGTGCTGCCGCATTTCTTTGGCTCAGCGGCGGTCTGATTCAGGGGTTGATGGTGTTGTCGCCGAGTTGGCGTCCCCACACATGTTCGGCGAAAAGCGGTGAACCGACCTCAAAGTGGTTGTATGGGGCGATGCTCGCGCCGGTGTCCATCACGAGATAGGGGGCGGGCCAGAGCTGGCGGGTAACCGACTGCCAGCATCCCGGTCGCCCGCCGGGTCCGCCCCTGGCGTTGGTCCGCGGTAGGTTCTCCGGATAGATATACGGATTAGGTGCTCCCGCAACGGAACCCGACGAGTGAGCTCCCAATGCATAGCCGTTGTCGCCGAGCGCATTGTGGATCTTTGGTGCGACTTCGTTGAAATTCCTTATGGTGCAAAAGATCTCGGGGCTGTACTCGTCCAGCAGCGCAGCGCTGGGGACCAGATCGGCTGCCCCGCGTGACAGATACGGGCCGCTTCGGCTGAACACGTCGGCACCGCTGTTGCCCAATCCCGCCGCCGCCAGCAGCGCCGCGTCCAGATCGCTTTGCTGGCGGTCGAGTGTCCGCGCGGTGGCCACCGCGTGTTCGAGCGCATTCAACAAGTCCGGTGCGGCATCGGCGTACGTGTCGCCCAGCGCCGCCAGGCGCGCGACGTCGAAGTGGATCTGGGGCATTTGTGGGTTGAGGTCGTCGAGGATCGCGTTGCCGTTGACCAGCGAGTCGCCGAACTTCTCGCCCAACCCGGTCAGCGCCTGCGCCGCCGCGGACAGCGTCAGGTTCACCTTGACCGGGTCGACCTTCTCGGCGATCGAGGTGATCGTCTCGAACAGCGAGTTGAATTCGGTCGTCACCGCCGTCGCGTCGATTACGGTTGATGGTGTAATCGATTGTTGCGCTGGGTACTTCGGCGAACTCAACGCAACGTATTTGTTGCCGAACACCGTGCTCGCCTTCACTTCGGCCGCCACGTTGGCCGGAATCATGCTGACGTACTTCGGCGTCACGTCCAGCACCAACATGGCGGCGGGCTCGCCGTCCCGGGTGATCTCGGAAATACCGGACACCCGGCCGATCTCGACACCGTTGTAGGTGACCTTGGAGCCGGGATCCATCACCAAACCCGCCCGGGCCGCCACCATGGTCAACTTTGTTTTCGGTGTGAGATCCCCACGAAACTCCGAGTACAGGGCCAACCCGATGAGCCCCATGACCGCGATCGTCACGAGGCCGACGATCTTGTACGGCGGCCCGTGGCGCGGCTCCATGATTCTGAGACCCTAAGGTATGGCCGCCCGCGCTAGTGCTGATCCGGTCCAGACGCGACAGGTCCTGATGGACGTTGCGGATTGGCTGCGCGACGAGACGCGCCGGGCACCGGACCGCACCACACTGGCGACGGCGGTACGGCTCACCGCGCGCACTCTGGCCACCGTGGCGCCCGGTGCCAGCGTCGAAGTCCGGGTCCCGCCGTTCGTCGCGGTGCAGTGTGTGTCCGGGCCGAAGCACACCCGCGGCACGCCGCCCAACGTTGTGGAGACAGACCCGAGGACCTGGCTGGCCACCGGCATGTTGACGCTCGCCGACGCACAGGCGAACGGATTGCTAACGCTGTCGGGCTCTCGGGCGGGTGAAATTGACCACTGGCTGCCGTTGTTCGATGCGAGCCGAATATAACTCTGAACTGCAGGTTTAGGGTGACACGCCGAGAACCTCGACGCTCAACACGCCCAACAGATTCGTGCGGGGGCCTTACGTAGCCGTAAACTTCGTAGCGTCACTACCCCTCGCTAGGGAGCCGCCCACTGTGACCGTCCAGGAATCCGAGCAGGACCTGAACTCACCCCGCGAAGAGTGCGGTGTATTCGGGGTATGGGCCCCGGGCGAGGAAGTCGCCAAACTCACTTACTACGGTCTCTACGCGCTGCAGCATCGCGGCCAAGAAGCCGCCGGTATCGCCGTCGCCGATGGGTCTCAGGTGCTGGTCTTCAAAGACCTCGGCCTGGTGAGCCAGGTGTTCGATGAGCAGACGCTGGCGGCCATGCCGGGTCACGTCGCCATCGGGCACTGCCGTTACTCCACCACGGGCGATACCACCTGGGAGAACGCCCAGCCGGTGTTCCGCAACACCGCGGCCGGCACCGGGGTTGCCTTGGGTCACAACGGCAATCTGGTCAACACCGCTGAACTTGCCGCACGCGCTCGCGACGCGGGGTTGATCGCCAAGCGTTGCCCGGCTCCAGCGACGACGGACTCCGACATCCTGGGCGCGTTGCTCGCCCACGGCGCGGCCGACTCCACCCTGGAACAGGCGGCGCTGGAACTGTTGCCGACCGTGCGCGGGGCCTTCTGTCTGACGTTCATGGACGAGAACACGCTGTATGCCTGCCGCGACCCCCACGGGGTGCGGCCGCTTTCGCTTGGACGCTTGGATCGCGGCTGGGTGGTGGCCTCTGAAACAGCCGCGCTCGACATCGTCGGTGCCTCGTTCGTGCGAGACATCGAACCGGGCGAAATGCTGGCGATCGATGCGGACGGAGTGCGGTCCACCCGCTTTGCCAACCCCACGCCCAAGGGTTGCGTCTTCGAATACGTCTACCTGGCCCGGCCGGACAGCACGATCGGCGGCCGGTCGGTGCACGGCGCCCGGCTCGAGATCGGCCGCCGGCTGGCCCGCGAATGCCCCGTCGACGCCGACCTGGTGATTGGGGTGCCGGAATCCGGCACCCCCGCCGCGGTGGGATACGCGCAGGAGTCCGGGATTCCGTACGGGCAGGGCCTGATGAAGAACGCCTACGTCGGGCGAACATTCATCCAGCCGTCCCAGACCATCCGCCAGTTGGGTATCCGGCTGAAGCTCAACCCGCTTCGCGAGGTGATACGCGGCAAGCGGCTCATCGTCGTCGACGACTCGATTGTGCGGGGCAACACTCAGCGTGCGTTGCTGCGAATGCTGCGCGAGGCGGGCGCCGTCGAGGTGCACGTGCGCATTGCTTCGCCACCGGTGAAGTGGCCGTGCTTCTACGGCATCGACTTCCCGTCGCCGGCCGAGCTGATCGCCAACGCCGTCGAGGACGAGGACGAGATGCTCGAGGCGGTTCGGCATGCCATCGGCGCCGACACTCTGGGCTACATCTCCCTGCGGGGCATGATCGCCGCGACCGAGCAGCCGGCCTCACGACTGTGCTCGGCTTGCTTCGATGGGAAGTATCCGATCGAGCTGCCCAGCGAAACCGCACTGGGCAAGAACGTCATCGAGCACATGCTCGCCAACGCGGCGCGCGGCGTCGAGCTGGGCGATCTCGCGGCCGACGAGGTTCCCGTCGACCGCTGACGGAATTCGCCCCGGTACTTCAAAGACGTTTGACACCGGCGCGAAGCGCCTACCGGTAGCCTTTATCGCGATGACCGATCCCGGAAAAAGCCCCGGAGAAGAACCGGGCAGCCAGGGCATTACCTACGCGTCGGCCGGGGTGGATATTGAAGCCGGTGACCGCGCGGTCGATCTGTTCAAGCCACTGGCGGCAAAAGCCACCAGAGCCGAGGTGCGTGGCGGGCTGGGCGGATTCGCCGGACTGTTCGCGTTGCGCGGCGACTACCGCGAGCCGGTGCTTGCGGCGTCCACCGACGGCGTCGGCACCAAGCTGGCGGTCGCGCAGGCGATGGACAAGCACGACACTGTCGGCCTCGACTTGGTGGCGATGGTGGTCGACGACCTCGTGGTGTGCGGCGCCGAGCCACTGTTCCTGCAGGACTACATCGCGGTCGGCCGAACCGTGCCGGAGCGACTGAGCGCGATCGTCGGCGGCATCGCCGAGGGATGTATGCGGGCGGGGTGCGCGCTGCTAGGTGGTGAGACCGCCGAACATCCCGGGCTGATGGAACCCGACCACTACGACATTTCGGCTACCGGGATCGGCGTGGTGGAGGCCGACAATGTGCTGGGACCCGATCGGGTCAAACCCGGCGACGTCATCATTGGGATGGGATCCTCCGGTTTGCACTCCAACGGATACTCGCTGGCCCGCACGGTGCTACTCGAGATCGATCGGATGAACCTGGCCGGCTACGTGGAGGAGTTCGGTCGCACCCTGGGTGAAGAGTTGCTGGAGCCCACCCTGATCTACGCCAAAGACTGCCTGGCGCTGGCCGCCGAAACCCATGTCCGCACGTTCTGCCATGTCACGGGTGGCGGACTGGCGGGCAATTTGGAGCGCGTCATCCCGCACGGGCTGACCGCTGAAGTCGACCGCGGGACCTGGACGCCCGCGCCGGTGTTCGCGATGATCGCCCAGCGCGGCCGGGTCACCCGCGTAGAGATGGAGAAGACCTTCAACATGGGTGTCGGCATGATCGCCGTCGTCGCGCCCGAAGACACCGACCGCGCGTTGGCGATATTGACCGCACGGCATCTGAACTGCTGGGTGTTGGGGACAATCTGCAAGGGCGGAAAAGAAGGCCCACGCGCAAAACTGGTTGGGCAGCACCCCAGATTTTAAAAGCCGGCGTCTAACTGGGAACAACATTGTGCCGATGCATGCAGCATCGGCACGGAGGAAGTTCTAGCGGCGCCAGTCGTCGTGTTCCGCAGAGTCGTCGTCGCTATCCAGCTCGCCGGATCCGTCCTCACCGGTCCCCGCCAGCTCGCGCTGAAGCCGATCGAAATCGGTCTGCGGGGAGCTGTACTTAAGTTCTCGAGCAACCTTGGTCTGCTTTGCCTTAGCCCGGCCGCGGCCCATGGGGGAACCCCCTCGCGCAATAACGGAGCGGCCTAACAAGTAGGCGGCTCCGATCTCTTGGTGTCGTTATTGTCCTGCCGACAGCTTACCGTGCCTCATGGACGAGCGTTGGTGCCCCCTGCCCGCCGTGTTGGACTTCAGCGGACATTATCTGGTGCCGCCCCGCAACCGCTCGACGGCCAGACGCCCGGCGCCGATCTGCTCGGTCGGCGGCAGCGAATCAGGGTCGATGACGGCCGCGACCGAGGCCTCGGGACCGGTCGCCAATTCGGTATCGGCCGGTATCCCGCGCTTGAGCAACGCGAGCGCGATCGGCCCCAGATCCACGTGGTCGACGACGGTACCGAGGCGTCCCACGGCGCGACCGCTGGCGAGCACCGCGTCACCGGTAGCTGGCCGGTCCACCGAGCCGTCGAGGTGCAGCAGCGCCAGCATCCGGGGCGGTTTGCCCAGGTTGTGCACACGAGCGACGGTCTCTTGCCCGCGATAGCAGCCCTTGTTCAGATGGACGGCCCCGACACCGGGACCACCGATCCAGCGCACCTCGTGCGGAATCGTGCGTTCGTCGGTGTCGACGCCGAGGCGCGGACGCACCGCCGCGACCCGGTGGGATTCGTAGGTCCACACCCCGGACGGTCGCACGCCCGCCTCTGTGAAGCGGGTTTGCCAGCCGGCCGCCTCGTCGCGCGGCACCAGCAGTTCCAGTTCCATCTGACCGGCGACCGACGAAGGCATCCGCCGCACAAAGCCACCGCCGGCCAGCGCAATTGCGACCAAGTCGTCGGGCAGCGCGTCCAGGCCAAGCACGTCGAGCACCGCCTGATCGGCCAACCGCGGCCCGATTAGCGACAAGACCGCGGTGTCGGCGGCGGCAACCGTGACATCCGACCAGAACACCATCTTGCTCAGGTAACTCAGCAACGATTCACCGCGCCACGGTTCGGTGTCGAGGTAGGTGACGCCGCCCAACTCGGTCTGTATCCAGTGGTCTTCGACGCGGCCCTGCCCGTCCAGGCTGAGATTCTGCGTGCTGGCCCCGTCGGGAAGCTCGCTGACGTGTTGGGTCGAGATGTTGTGCAGCCAGGTTTGACGGTCCGCGCCGGTCAGCGTCAGGACCGCGCGGTGCGAGCGGACGACGAGCACCGCGTCGGTCTCGGCCGCGCGCTGCTCGCCCAGCGGATCGCCGTAGTGCCAGATAGCGCCGGCGTCGGGTCCGGAATCGGGTGCGGGTACTGCGCTCATGTGCGCTGCTCCTCCTCATCGCTTGGCTCTGCATCGTCGCGAGCGCAGCTCACCTGTCAACTCTACGGATTCGGCCGCCCGGCTACGCCCCTGACGTCGACGGCTAGGCTCTGTCGGCATGGCAGGTCAGACGGGTGTGATCGTCACTCTGGACGGCGAAATACATCCACCCGATGCTCCGCTGCTGCACGCTGACGATCTCGCGGCGGTCCGCGGTGACGGCGCCTTCGAGACCCTGTTGGTCCGCGACGGCGGTCCCTGTCTGGTCGAGTCGCACCTGCGGCGCCTGACGCAATCGGCAAAATTCATGGATCTGCCGGCACCCGACCTGCCGAGCTGGCGGCGCGCGATCGACGTCGCTACCCGGCAGTGGACCAACGGCTCGACCGACGAGGGCGCGTTGCGGTTGATCTACAGCCGGGGCCGGGAGAGCGGTTCGGCACCCACCGCGTATGTGATGGTCAGCGGTGTCCCCGAAAGGGTGGCCACGGTTCGCCACGACGGGGTCGCCGCGATCACGCTGGACCGGGGACTACCCGCGATCGGTGCCGGCGAGATGCCGTGGCTGCTGGCCGGCGCCAAAACCCTGTCCTACGCGGTGAATATGGCCGCGCTGCGGCACGCCGCGGGGCAGGGTGCCGGTGACGTCATCTTCGTCAGCTCGGACGGCTACATCCTGGAAGGCCCGCGCTCAACGGTGGTGATCGCCACCGATTCCGATACGGGTCCCTGCCTGCTGACGCCGCCGCCCTGGTATCCCATTTTGCGCGGCACCACGCAGCAGGCCCTGTTCGAGGTGGCGCGCAGTAAGGGCTACGACTGCGACTATCGCGCGCTAAGGGTTGCGGACTTGCAAGCTGCCCAAGGGATCTGGCTGGTATCAAGCATGACCCTGGCCGCCCGCGTGCACACGCTTGACGGTCGGCGGCTACTTCGATCACCCATTGCAGAGGAGTTCGCCGAGCTGGTCGACGCGGCCATTGTCAGCGATCGCTGAGCGCTGAATTGTGTTGTCGGCTCGGGGAACGGCGGGTACGGTCGGCCGTACACAGGGAAGGAGGTGGTCCGCGAAATTGATAGCTTCATGGACATGTGAGGTGGCTACCCGCTAGCTGCACTGGCTTCCGAAGAGCTAGTGGCCTTTACGCGCGCTGGCGAATTCCCGGTAGTCACCCGGCCCCCGAGCTTCCCGGTCTGTCCAACCGGGCGCCTTACTCGGGGGCCGCTCCATGTCATCCGCTGTTACTGGACGACTCTTCCGGCGATCTGCTCGGCGATCTTGCCCGCTTGGCCGGGCTCCGCATTCGGGCCGCACGTCGTCACGTCAATGACCGTGGCGCCCTGCGCATGCAGCACGTGGTGGCAGGTTTTAGCGTTGTCACCCCGGGTGCGCTGTTGCGCGATCTTCGGCACGGTGCCGCCGACTTCCGCGAAAGCCCAGTCGTAGCTGTTGCCATTGAGCTTCTCCGTCACCGTTTTTCCGGCGCAGGTCTTCCACTTTTCCGCGGACTCCCGGACGAATGCGCTGGCCGCATCGGGTGACGAGAACTCGGCGACCGATTCGATGATCCGGTTCGGCGGGTCCTGCCCGGCCGTGTGCACAACCAGTCCGCCCACCGCTTTGAAGCCGCCGGCGCCCTGGTACACCGCCGCCAGGGCGGGCTCGTAGCTGCCAGCGCAGGCCGGGTCGGACAGTGTCCATTTGGGATTGCGTAGCTGGCTGAATTTTTCGCCGGCCACCATGTTCGGGTCACCCACGACGGTGCCGACTTCCGCGGCTCCGATCAGATAGGAATCGAGCTTCCCCGAGCCGGGCGATGAGTTCGAACCCGAATTAAGCTCTGCCGGAGCAGAATTCGAGTTGGAGGCTTTCGGAGCCGGTTTGGTTTTGCCGCCCTGAGTCGTCAGCATCACGACGACCGCGATCGCGACGATGACAGCCACCGCGGCACCGCCGATCAGGATCAGCCGCTTGTTAGACCCGCCGCCGGTCCTCGCTCCGCCGCTCACCGTGGTCGGGACGGTGACCGCGGTCGAGCCGCTGGGCTGGGTGGCCGCGGCCGCCGGCGGTGGGACCTTGGCGGCGCTGCCCGGTGGCCCGTCCTTGGCCTCGATTTCGGCAAGCACGTTGTCGATTTCGCTTCGGGTGCGGTATGTGACGTCGTGCCGTAGGCGCAGCATGCGCAGAAGCTGCGCGATGTCGCTGCGCGCGCTGGGATCGTCGCCGTCTTCGTCGAACCCCGACCTCAACTCGATCAGGAGCTGGATCTGCTGCTGGGGGCTGAGCTCCTTTTCGGCGAGGGTGTTCCCCATCCGGGTGATGTAACCGAACGGCACCGGCGGCTCTTCGGGCAGCGGGTCGGGCAGCGGCACCGGCTTGCTGCGGAGCCCGTGCACCGCGGTGACTAACTGAATGCCGGCGTCAACCGTCGGTTCCCGGTAGTCGATGATCTGCAATGCGGCAAGGGGATTCACCCGCATGCTGTCGACGTCACCGATCCGAACGGGAAGGATCGGACGGCCCAACGCCTGGGCGTAGCGCAACTCCGCCTGACTCGGCTTGGATTGCAGCCAGTTACTCGAGAGCGCGACGATGAACACTTCACAGTCGCGGATCTGCTCGAGGATCTTGGCCCACCAGGAGTCGCCGCCTCCGAGCTCTTGGTCGAACCACACCTGATTCTGCCCGCGCCGCAGGGCGGTGGTCAGGGCGTCGACCGTCGTCCGATCTTGGCTCGAGTAGCTGATAAACAGCGCCATCGCAGTCTCCTAGGGTCAAGCGGAGCGAACGAGAGGGGGCGAAAGCCTGCCTGCGCGACCCGTACGCACATGCGCCGATACCGTATCAGTGTTGGGGCTCTTCGGGATGCGCAAATTTTCAGCGAGATTCGGCGTAGCGCCGCGCGAACTCTTCCCCGGGAACTGGCCACTGCTCGCCGCTGGATCCACGTACCACCCAGTCGCCCTCCGCGGCGGTCGTCGGACCCTCCAAAGTGTTAACGGTCTCGCCCGGATAGGCCGGACGAGCTTGCACCCGCCCCTTGCGCTGCCACTGCCCGTCGCCCGCCGGCTCGTAGGTGTCCCGGAAGATGTCGTCGCGCACCGACCACACCTTTGCGTCCTCGTGGATCTCCCAGTCACCGGCGGCGGCGCGCATTGTGTGCCCCGAGTCCGACTTCCATGTCCATGGCGCGCTTCGTTGTTCGGCGATGACCGTTCCCACCCGCGTGTAGGACTGCCACAGCGGCCGCGACCGGAAACCCAGCTGGCGCAGGCTCCACAGCGTGCCCGCCAAACTCCGCACCGCGGCATTGAGCAGATCCGGGTCGCTTTCCACCACCGACCAGTCGACGAGCTTGTTGTGAATCTTGCGTGAGTCGTCGCGCGGGGAGCCGTACTTCCAGCCGTTGCGGCGGTAGTAACGGCACCAATCCTCATGCTCTGCCTGGGCCATGCGCAGCGCGGAGTCATGGTCGAAGCCCATTAACGCAAGCTGTTCGGCCGGAGCCAATCCCGCCATCTCGCTGCCGGACAGCTGGGCGGGTGGGCTGCCCCAGGTATTCCAGGTGTGTCCCGCGATCTGCTCCACCATCCACAACGCGTTGCGGACCTGGCGCCGATTGGAACCGCGGTAGAACTCGTTGAGCTCGGTCCACGGCATCGCGGCCGGAGACCGGGGGCCTTCCGGATCGATCGTCGAGACGTAGCGCTCGTGAATCAGCCGTGCCGCACGCTCCCACGCGTCTTGGACCTGACCCTCCCGGGTGTCGAGCACCAGCGAGTAAGACTGCAGCCGGCCGACGACCTGGATGGAGTCGTCGCTGATGCTGGTGTTGAGATCCGAGGCGTAGATCGGCATGTCGGGGAAGCGGGCGGCCAGCCTTGCCGCGGTTGTCCCGGCCAGGGCGTCCACGAAGATCACCGCACTTGTTGCCGGCTCGGCGTCGCCGATCAGCTTCAGCATGGTCGGTACTGTCGGCGCCTCGGCGACCGCGTCGATCGTCGGCCCCTCCGAGGCGAATCCCGCTTGCTGACGGTGGAATTCGTGATCGCGCAGGTACTCTTCGGCGTCTCTTTCGACGAGGGTCAGCGCGGGCAGCGCCACCGCACCGGGCGGAGTGTAGAAGTCGCGTTCCAGGGCGCGCTGGGTCAGGTCCGCACACAGTGCCAATGTCAACTGTGAAGTGCCGCAGATAAATACGTGCTTCGTTCGCTCCGTTGCGATGACGCTGTCGAGGAGCCGGCCCGCGGTCACCTCGTATTTGCCGACGACGTCGGCAGCCCAGCGGGTGTCCGATCCGCCGAACTGCTGGGCGCGCCACGCCTGGGCCAGCCAGGGATCGTCCATCCGCACGATCAGGGGCAACCGCTGCTTGTTGGCGACCTCGGAGAGCCGGCGGCTGATCAGGTCGAGCCACAACAGGTTGACCGCCGGGTCCGGAGCCATCAGGTAGAGACGAGATAGGTTGCGCCACAAACGGAGTGATACCAGGGTCGACGGTGTATTGAAGTCCACCAGCACCACCCGGGCGCCCTGTCTACGGGCTCGCTGCACGCGGTCGTCGCTGGCACCGGTGATGACGACCAGGGTGCTGCGCCGGTCCAGGGTGCGTGCGACGGCGCTGATCATCGATTGGGTGTCGGCGTCGACACCGACGACGGCCGTGACCGATTCGGCGACGTTGGCGCGCAGCCGATCCACTTGGGATCGGAAGACTCCGACCACGACGCCGCCCAGTCCGGTGAAGATCGCCGACAACGCCGCGATTCGGGCCAGTTCCAGGCCGACGGGCGTGGGGTTCGGGCAGGTTCGCCCGCCCACCGAGAAGTCGCCGGTGCCGCCCTTGACCAGACTGGCCGTCGCCATCAGCGGAGTGAACAAGGCGGGGTGGTTGGCGTCGTGACATCCCCAATAGGAGGTGAGCCCCAAAAGTGCTGTCATCGGGACAAGGGCTGCGATCAGGGTGAACGAAACACCCACCACTCGGTGGCTGCTGCCCGAGCGGAAGGTCAGCACCGATGCCCAGATCAGCACGATGACAACGATCGCGAGCGTCGGCATCGATCCCGGCTGGCCGAACTATCGCACACCTCGCGGCAACGCGTCGGTGATCGAGGGCCTCAGATCCAGCACAGCCAGATAGACGATCAGGAGCAGGCCGACCGCGGTTAGGGCCCATCGCAGCGTGGGCGAGGGTGCCCTGTTGGGACGCATCCGCCGATCTCCCTTCGCGCGGTGTCGGCTGTTCGGACGTCGAACAGTACACGCAAAAGGTCGGCCGAAAGCAATGGTTTCGTGCGAGTGCCGAATTACTCGCTAGCTACTCCCGAGTTCCTAAGTCGGGCAACAGCAGCGGGCCGCTAGCCGACGAATCGTGATAGCCGCGCCGACAGGTGCGGGACCAGTCCGCCGTCGGCGTCCACCCGCTCCTCGACGTACGCCAGGTCGCCGCCTTCGACGATGCCGTAGAGCCGCTTGGCGCCCCCGACCAGCACGCCGGTTCGGCTGCGGGCCAGAGCGTCGGTCACCAGGTCCCACGACGACTGGCTACGCGGTCGCCCATAGAACAATTCGACGTAGCCGGACGAGTGGGCGAGCAACAGCTCGATGGCCTGTGACTCGCTCGGGTCGTCGGGATCGAGGACAAAACGCCAGAAGCCGGTCTCGCGCAGGCCGGGTTCCTGGTAGTTGCCGTCGTTGTCGAGCCGCCAGGACCTGGCTTCCCAATTCAGGTAATCGCCGCCGTCGTGCGAGACCACGATCTGCTGGCCGAAACGGTAGTCACCATCGGGTCCGCGGCCCTCGCCCTCACCGCGCCACACGCCGACCAGCGGCAGCAGAGCCAGCAGTGCGTCGTTGAGGTTGGCGCCTTCGCGCAGGTTCGCGGTATCGGCCGGGACCGGCAGATCGGCGAAGGCCGGGATATTGCGCGCGGCGGTCACCTTGGCTCGTTCGGCGGCGGCAGCCACCGCGCGGTCGCCGGAGCCTGCAGAACCGGACGGACCCTCAGGGGCCTCGGCGTGAGTCACGACTCGTCGGTGATGAGTCGGTAGAGGGTGTACAACGCAAACCAGGAGATGACCAGTACTGCCGCGACCAGAATGATCTCAAAAAAGAGCACCACGATAGTGAGTCTATTCGCCTCGCTCCGTCCGCGGCGTGCCCGGGGATCCGGCCGCGGCGCAGGCGGTCAGGCGATCTTTACGTCCACCTCGTGGATGCCCGCGCCCGACGGTGACACAACGGCGTCGCCGTTGCCCGCTTTGGACAGGGCGCGCAGCGTCCACGCTCCCGGTGCCGCGAAGAAGCGGAAGTCACCGGTGGCCGACGCGACGACCTCGGCGGTGAACTCGTCTGACGAGTCCAGTAACCGGACGAACGCGCCACCGACGGCCTGACCGTCGCGATCCACGACGCGGCCGGTGATCACGGTTTCTTTCTCCAGGTCGACGCTGGCGGGCAACGTCTGTCCTTGCCTAGGTGCAGAGCACATATCAGCTTCCCAACTCGATCGGGGCGCCCACCAGGGAGCCGTATTCCGTCCAACTGCCGTCGTAGTTCTTGACGTTGTGATGCCCGAGTAATTCCTGCAGAACGAACCAGGTGTGCGACGAACGTTCCCCGATTCGGCAGTACGCAATCGTTTCTTTTGTGCCGTCCAAGCCGGCGTCGGCGCAGAGCTTGGCCAACTCTTCGTCGGACTTGAAGGTCCCGTCGTCGTTGGCGGCCTTGCTCCACGGCACGTTGATGGCGCTGGCGATGTGCCCCGGCCGCTGACTCTGCTCCTGCGGCAGGTGCGCAGGAGCGAGGATCTTGCCGGAAAACTCGTCGGGGGAGCGCACGTCGACCAGGTTCTTGGCGCCGATGGCGGCGATCACCTCGTCGCGGAAGGCGCGAATGGTGTTGTCCGGCGCGGCAGCGGTGTAGGAGGTCGCCGGACGGTTCACCTCGTCGCTGGTCAGCGGGCGTCCGTCGAGTTCCCACTTCTTGCGACCGCCGTCGAGCAGCTTGATCTTCTCGTGCCCGTACAACTTGAAGTACCAGTAGGCGTAGGCGGCGAACCAATTGTTGTTGCCGCCGTAGAGGATCACGGTGTCATCGTTGGCTATGCCGCGGTCGGACAGCAGTTTGGAGAATTGCTCCGCGTCGACGAAGTCGCGCTTGACCTGGTCCTGCAGGTCGTCTCGCCAGTCCAGCTTGATCGCGCCGGCGATGTGGCCTCCGTCGTACGCACCGGTGTCCTCATCGACCTCGACGAATACGACGTTCGCGGCGTCGAGATTTTTCTCAGCCCACTCGGCGGAGACCAGGACGTCGGAACGTGCCATGGTAGGGATTCCTTTCGATAACTTTCGATGAACTGCGGTTACGCCGTACCGGCGGTCGGTCGTAAGCGAACCACGAGGGGATAAAGCTGACAGCCCAGGCAGATGCCGAAGGCCGCATTCAGGAAGGCCGCCACCAGGGCGAAGGCCGTTGCGACGACACCCACCAAAGGCGCGCCGGCGGCGAATCCGGCAGCACCGACGATCGCGAAGATCAGGCCGACCAACTGGGCGAACTTCAGCGGCGGCACCGGCTCGCGCTCTTTGACCGGGCTCAGCCGCGGCGCCACCAGGGTCGCGAACAACCGGCCGTAGGGGTGCCGGCGCGGGCCGCCGAGAGCGCCGATCGCAAAGACCACGGCCTGCAGGCCCAGAATGATCGCGGCTGCCGACGGACTCAGCGCCGAGACGATCAGGGTCGCAACCAGCACCGCCGTCGTGACCCAGGCCGCGAATCTGGGTCCACGAACGTCGACGCGATCCAGCGCGGCACTGGTATTGCTGCTTGACACGAAAGACTCCTATTTGCCTGTTGCACGGAAACGGTGGGGACATGCCACGGTGGTGTTCCGGGCTGCTCCGAGTGCTGCGCGGGCGGGCGCGGCTACTCAGCAGCTACAGCAACAGCAACAACAACAACCCGCGATGCGGCACAGATCGACTGCGCGACGGTTGGTGAGCATGGGCTCCATGCGGGATGACACGTCGGTTAGCTTACCCAATGACATTGCGATCAAGCCAACAGCGGTTCGAGGGCAGACCGCAGGTCGGCGGCCTTGGGGACACCCGATGTCCGGTAACGCTGTCGTCCGTCGACATCGAAAATCAAGGTTGTCGGCAGCGACAGCACCGAAAACTGGCGTGCCGCGCCCGGGTTGGCGTCGATGTCCACCTCGACGTGGGCTACATCGCCGAGGTTTTCGCAGACCTGGTCGACCACCCGGCGTACCCGATCACAGGGTCCGCACCACGGTGCGCTGAAATGCACGACGGTCGGTCCGCTGCGGGACAGACCCAGGCCCGCGGTGTCGGCGTCGTCGCCCTGGCCCGGGCTGGAACCGACTTCTTTGATGGCTCCCGAGCGCCGCGTCAGCAACCAGCCCACCACTGCCGCTAAGGCAAGCGCCGCGGCGATCGCGACGATGACGGTGGTCACTGGCGCCGCTCCATCTCGTTGTTTCGCGCTGCAAGGTCTCCGGCGCGGGTCATGACTGCTTAAACCCCGCGAGGGTCACGGTTACTCCCGTGGTGATGCCCTCGATTATCACGTCCGAGCCGCGCGCTCCCACGGTGTGAGGCGCCACGCCGAACGGAAGTCGCTGATTGGGCAGCCTGGCGGTGAAGGCGCGCAGCACCGCGTCGCGCTTGTCATCGGGAACGGTTTGGTTGGCGGTATCCGGTCCGGTGAGGACGCCGGTCGGCGTGAACACGAGTGTCGCCTGGTCGTCGGCGGCGATGGATAGGTCCACCGAGATGCTTACCCGATGGTCGAAGTCGGCCGATTTCGGTGTACCGCTAAAGACCAGTCCGTGGTTGCCGGAAATCCCCGATTCAGTGGTGCCACCGGTGGCGTCGTTGGTCTCGGCGGGTGGTGCCTCAACCATCAGGTCGCCCATGCCCAGGTATCGGCCCAGGTGCGTCGAGTCGATGATGATGCGGCTTTCCAGCTTGCCGACCGGAAGCTTCGCATCGGGTCTGATCAGCCACGATGCATCCGTCAGGCCGATCGAGTGCATGGTTGCTTCCAGCGTGGCCTTACCGGTCATCGCGTGGTCGACGCCGTTGGCCTTGATCTCGAGCTCGTTGTAGTGGCGACGCATCGCCTGTGGGATGAATGGGAAGGCCAGGATGGCCACGAAGGGGTCCGACCCCAGGTTTGCCGCCTTGCGCACGGTGCGCGAGAGCTGGTACTCGGCATAGATGCTGGCTCCGTAGTCCGCGCCGACGGCACCGATGACGATCACCGCCACGGCGGACACCGCGACGATCACACTGATCAACACCCTGCGCATCCGCATATTGTGGCGCAGTTCGCCGCGGCGCGCGGCGGGGGATTGCGGTCAGGCCCGCCTCGTGGTGGGGCTCACAGTAACTGACAACGACACGTACAAAGGCCAGGTAGCACGTTATCGTTAGACGACCTGGCCACTAACGCCACGTGGCTGCATGAATCTGGGAGATGCCTTTCCCACGAGCTGGAGGGGCTTGTTGGAGCTACTACTACTGACCTCGGAGCTGCATCCCGACCCGGTCCTGCCGTCGTTGTCGTTGCTCCCCCACACCGTGCGGACGGCGCCGCCCGAACCTTCCTCGCTGCTGGAGGCGGGGACCGCGGACGCGGTGCTGGTCGACGCGCGCACCGATTTGTCGGCCGCGCGTGGGCTTTGCCGGCTGCTGAGCACGGCCGGCCGGTCGGTGCCGGTCATTGCTGTCGTGGCCGAGGGCGGCCTGGTGGCGGTCAGCGCGGATTGGGGGCTGGACGAAATTCTGTTGCCCGGCACCGGGCCGGCAGAAGTCGACGCCCGGATCCGGCTGGTGGTGGGTCGTCACGGCGGGCTGGCCGACCAGGAAAGTGCCGGCAAGGTCAGTCTCGGTGAGCTGGTGATCGACGAAGGCACCTATACCGCGCGGCTGCGCGGCCGCCCGCTCGACCTCACCTATAAAGAATTCGAGCTGCTGAAGTACCTGGCCCAGCATGCCGGCCGGGTGTTCACTCGCGCCCAGCTGCTGCACGAGGTGTGGGGATACGACTTTTTCGGTGGCACCCGGACGGTCGATGTGCACGTGCGCCGGTTGCGGGCCAAGCTTGGCCCCGAGTACGAGGCATTGATCGGAACCGTGCGCAACGTGGGTTACAAGGCCGTCCGGCCGGCGCGCGGCAGAGCACCGATCGCAGCGCCCGACGAGGCCGCCGAAAGCGACGAGCACGACGTGCAGAATCTCGAAGACCCGCTGGCCGACCCGCTCCACAGTCAGTGATCGCGCCCGACTGGCGCTCCGCACTGACCACCGATGAGCAGCAGCGTGTGCGTGAATTGGTTTCGGCGGCAACAGAATTCGATGGGATAGCACCCGTCGGAGAGCAGGTTCTGCGGGAACTCGGGCACAACCGTACCGATCATCTGCTGGTCACCAGCGCCTCGGGTAACACGGTCGAGGGCTACCTCAATCTCAGCCCGCCGCGGGACGACGGGAACGGGATGGCCGAACTCGTCGTGCACCCGCAGGCCCGCCGGCGCGGTATCGGCACGGCGATGGGACATGCGGCGATCGTCAAAACCGGTGGAAGCAACAGGTTCTGGGCGCATGGCACGTTGGAGCCGGCCCGGGCGACCGCGTCCGCGCTGGGTCTGGTCCCGGTGCGGGAACTCGTCCAGATGCGACTCTCGCTTCGCGAGATCCCCGATCCGGTAAGCCCGATGCCCGGCGTGCGGGTCCGCAGCTACGCGGGCACCGGCGATGACGCCGAGCTGCTGCGGGTCAACAACGCCGCGTTCGCCGATCATCCGGAACAGGGCGGGTGGACCGCGGCCGATCTGGCGGAGCGGCGCGGCGAGGCGTGGTTCGACCCCGCGGGTTTGTTCTTGGCGTTCGGCAACACCGAAAGCGACGAAGCGGGCCGGCTGCTCGGCTTCCACTGGACCAAAGTGCACCTCGATCAACCGCGCCTGGGCGAGGTGTATGTCCTCGGTGTCGATCCCTCGGCGCAGGGCCGCGGGCTCGGGCAGCTGCTGACGGCCGTCGGCATCGAGTGGTTGGCTCGACACCTGGCCGGACCGTCAAACGCACACGAGGTGACCGTGCTGCTCTACGTCGAGGCGGACAACGTTCCCGCCTTGCGGACCTACCAGCGCCAGGGATTCACCACCTACAGCGTCGATACCGCTTACGCGCCGGCGCCAACGGCGAGCTGAGCAGAAAGCATAGGCAGCAGTGGTGTGCCCGTTGACTATTCACCGCACGTTCACCACTTGGGCAATGGGTCAGAAAGGGCGAGATCGGTGAGCCTGGACAGCGTGGGCAAGACGCTGGCGGCAGTGGTGTTGGCGATCACGATGACCAGTGCGGGGTTGACCGCCTGCGGCAACGACGACAATCGCCGCGATCCGGCGCAAGCCGCCTCCGGACCCGCCGGGACGGTGACCTGTACCGGCAAAGGCGAACTGACCGCGGAAGGGTCGACCGCCCAACAGAACGCGATCGCCGTGTTCAGCCACGTCTGGGGCCAGTACTGCCCGCGCAAATCGGTTTCGTACAACCCGACCGGCTCGGGTGCGGGCCGCGAGCAATTCATCGCCGGCCATGTCGACTTCGCGGGATCGGACTCGCCGCTGGTCGCCGACCAGATCCTGCCCGCGACCAAACGCTGCGACGGCAACCCGGCGTGGGACCTGCCACTGGTATTCGGATCGGTGGCCCTGGTCTACAACCTGCCCGGGATACCTACGCTGACCCTCAACAGTGATGCGCTGGCCAGGATTTTGACCGGCACGATCGCCGTCTGGAACGACCCGATCCTGGTGGCGCTCAACCCCGGGATAGCGCTGCCCGGCAGCAATATCACGCCCGTTTACCGGGCGGACTCATCCGGAACCACCGACAACTTGCAGAAGTACCTGACGGCCGCCGCACCCGAGACCTGGTCCAAAGGTGTCGGCACCGAATTTCAGGGCGGTGTCGGCGAAGGGGCAGCGAAGTCGTCTGGTGTCATCCAGGCGGTGCGCACCACCCCCGGCGCCATCGGATATGTCGAAAAAGGCTTCGCCGACCAGGCAGGCGTTCCGTACGCGCAACTCGACACGGGCAATGGAGTGGTTCCGCTGACCAATGAGACGGCCACCAACGCTGTCAACACCAGCACCTTCGTGGCGCCCGGCAACGACCTGGTGCTGAACCTGGACTCGATGTACAGCACCGCCCAGCGGGGTGCTTACCCGTTGGTGCTGGTCACTTATGAGATCGTCTGCTCGAGGGGATACAGCGCAGAGACCGCAGCCGCGATCAAGTCGTTTCTGACCGTGGCCGCGAACTCCGGTCAGGCCAACCTCTCGTCGGTCGGCTACATCCCGTTGACCGATAAGGTCAAGGAGCGACTGGTCGCCGCGATCGATGCGATGCAGTAGCCCCCGGGCCCAAGGAGCGACAGCAAAACCAGCAGTGATGGATTCACAGTGACTACGCCAGATCCGGCCCGGGCGGCTTCGGGTGCGGTCGTTGCTGGGCGCTATGCGGGGGCACCGGTCGTACCGATCCGCTCATGGAACGGCGCTCAGCCCCGTTTCGGGGACCGGATCTTTCGCAAATTGGCGGAGTCCTCGGGGGTACTAATCGCCGTCGTGGTCGTTGCGATCGGCGGCTTCCTGCTGTTGCGTGCGGCACCGGCGTTCAAGCGCAATCAAGAGGACTTCTTCACCTACCGCGGCAACTGGGTCACGACCAACACCTCGACGATGCACTTCGGCATCCTCGATCTGCTGCAGGTGACGGTGTTCGTCTCGGTGTTCGCCTTGATCCTGGCCATGCCGGTCGCGCTGGGCGTCGCCATCTTCCTCACCCAGTACGCACCGCGGCGGCTCGCCGGGCCGTTGGCTTACACCGTCGATCTGCTGGCCGCGGTTCCCTCGATCATCTACGGCGCCTGGGGCCTCTATGTACTGGCCCCGCAACTGGAACCGGTCGCGACCTGGCTGAATCAGAACCTGGGCTGGTGCTTCCTGTTCGCCGACGGCACGGCGTCGGTGGCCGGTGGCGGCACCCTCTTCACCGGCGGCATCGTGCTGGCCGTGATGATCCTGCCGTTCATCACCGCGGTCACCCGCGAGGTTTTCGTGCAGACACCACACGAGCAGGTCGAGGCCGCGCTGGCGCTCGGCGCCACCCGCTGGGAGGTGGTCAAGACGACGGTGCTGCCGTTCGGGCGGTCCGGGTACGTCAGCGGCGCGATGCTGGGTCTGGGCCGCGCCCTGGGTGAAACGGTTGCACTGCTGATCATTTTGCGCGGCACTCAAAAGGCGTTCGGTTGGTCGCTATTCGATGGTGGCTCGACCTTCGCGACCAAGATCGCGGCCACCGCATGGGAATTCGACGACCGATACAAGGCCGGCGCCTATATCGCAGCCGGGCTGGTGCTTTTCGTGCTGACCTTTGTGGTCGACGCGGTGGCGCGCGGTGCGGTTGCCGGAACCAGGAGGGGCAGGCGATGACTTCGATCTTCGACCGCCCCCTCAAAGCGCGCCGGCTGTCCGGACTCGGCAGGCGTCGCCGGATCTCGAACATCGTTGCGACCGTATTGGTCTCGCTATCGATGCTGATTGCGCTGACGCCATTGATGTGGATGCTCATCGAGGTTGTCGCCAAGGGGTTCAAGGCGATCGCGTCCAGCTCGTGGTGGACGCATTCCCAAGCGGGTACCACGGCTTTCGTCGCCGGGGGAGGTGCTTACCACGCGATTGTCGGCACCGTTCTGCAGGGTTTGGTGTCCGCCGCGATCTCCGTCCCGATCGGCGTCATGCTCGCGGTTTATCTGGTCGAGTACTCCGGTGGTACCCGACTTGGGCGTGTGGCGACGTTCATGGTGGACATCCTGTCCGGCGTGCCTTCAATCGTTGCGGCATTGTTCATCTACGCGTTATGTGTGGCTACGCTTGGTTTCCCCCGTTCGGGGTTCGCGGTGTCGTTGTCGTTGGCGCTGTTGATGCTGCCGGTGATCGAGCGGTCAACCGAGGAGATGCTGCGGATTGTTCCGACAGAGCTCCGCGAGGCGAGTTATGCCTTGGGAGTGCCGAAGTGGAAAACCATTGTCAGGGTGGTGATTCCGACGGGGTTGTCGGGCATCGTCACAGGGATCATGCTGGCGCTGGCCAGGGTGATGGGCGAGACGGCTCCGCTGTTGATTCTGGTCGGTTATTCACAAGCGATGAACTTCGACATCTTCAAGGGGTTCATGGGGACGCTGCCTGGCATGATGTTCAACCAGACAGCGGCGGGCGCGGGCGTCAACCCGGTCCCCACGGATCGGCTGTGGGGCGCAGGGTTGACACTGATCCTGATGATCGCCGTGATTAACGTCGGAGCCAGGGTGGCCTCGATGATGTTTGCTCCCAAAAAGTCCTAGGGAGGAGTGCTGGGTGGCAAAGCGTTTGGATCTCAAAGACGTCAACATCTACTACGGATCGTTTCAGGCGGTCGCCGAGGTGACGCTGTCGATTCTGCCGCGGAGCGTGACGGCATTCATCGGTGCCTCTGGCTGCGGTAAGACGACCGTGCTGCGGACACTGAACCGAATGCATGAGGTCATCCCGGGCGCGCGGGTCGAGGGCACTGTGTTGCTCGATGACGAAAACATCTATGCCTCCGGTATTGACCCAGTCGGCGTGCGCCGAGCCATCGGCATGGTGTTCCAAAGACCAAACCCGTTCCCCGCCATGTCTATTCGTGACAACGTGGTTGCCGGCCTGAAGCTGCAAGGGGTGCGTAATCGCACACTGCTCGACGACGTCGCCGAGCACTCACTGCGCGGGGCCAACCTGTGGGATGAGGTCAAGGATCGGCTGAACCGGCCCGGTGGCGGGCTTTCGGGCGGGCAGCAGCAGCGGTTGTGCATCGCGCGGGCGATCGCCGTGCAGCCCGATGTGTTGCTAATGGACGAGCCGTGCTCGGCGCTGGACCCGATCTCGACGATGGCGATCGAGGAACTGATCAGCGAGCTCAAACAGGACTACACCATCGTCATCGTCACGCACAACATGCAGCAGGCCGCTCGCGTCAGCGATCACACGGCGTTTTTCAACCTGGAAGCAGCGGGGAAACCGGGCCGGCTCATTGAGATCGACGATACCGAGAAGATCTTTTCCAATCCGTCTCAGAAGGCCACCGAGGACTACATCTCCGGTCGCTTCGGCTAGCTTGCGGCGACCGGGGGCGTCGCTTCGTCTTCGGGCAATTTACCCGTCGCCTGGAAGATGACCCGTCTGGCCACCTCGACCGCGTGGTCGGCAAAGCGTTCGTAGAAACGGCCCAGCAGCGTCACGTCGACGGCCGCGGCCACGCCGTGCCTCCATTCGCGGTCCATCAGCACCGAGAACAAGTGCCGGTGCAGATCGTCCATCGCGTCGTCTTCTTCGCGTATCCGGGCCGCTTTTTCCGGGTCGCGGGACAACACAACCTCTTGCGCGCCGTTGCCTAATTCGACTGCGACTCTGCCCATTTCGGCGAAGTACCCGTTGACTTCCTCGGGCAATGTGTGCTGAGGGTGGCGCCGGCGGGCGATCTTGGCAACGTGCAGCGCGAGCGCGCCCATCCGGTCGATGTCGGCCACCATTTGGATGGCACTCACAATGGACCGCAGGTCGTAGGCCACCGGCGCCTGCAGTGCCAGCAGGACGAAGGCGCTCTCCTCGGCCTCGGCGCTCAGAGTCGCGATCTGTTCGTGGCCGGAGATCACCTGTTCGGCGAGGACGAGATCGGCCTGCAGGAGTGCCTGGGTCGCTTGCTCCATGGCTACCCCTGCCAGTCCGCACATCTCGCCAAGGCGCTCGGACAATTCCGAGAGTTGCTCGTGGTAGGCGGTCCGCATGCTGCCAAGCCTACTTACTCGGCGTCGGAAACGGCGGCCTACGTCAGCGAATTATGGTTATTCACAGGTGGTATCGGCGGCGTTAGTCACCGTCAGATCGTCCGGCAATTTGGTTGGCGTGCTGCCCGGACTGCGGTCGATCTGGACGCTGAGCGACGAGCCGCTGGGTGCGGGAGCGGTAACCGCCTTGAAGTCGGGACCCAGCACCACCTGGACGACCTGACCGTAGCCGGAAACCCGCGCAACCTTCGAATTAGCGAACGCCGAGGCAACCGTCGCGGCCGCCTGCTCGTTGCCGGGCGAGACGAACACAGTCGTGGAGGTCAGCGAACTCGGATAGTCATCGGGCGACATGACGTTGAACCCGTTGCGCTTGAGCGCGGTGGTGGCGGTCGCGGCAAGCCCGCTCTGTGCGGTCGCGTTGGACACCCGCACGGTGACTTCGTCGGGCGAGGTTGTTGTCACCTGCTCGCGTCGCGCTTCGGGAGTCGTGCTGGGCGGCGGTGCTTTCTTGGTCGTGGGCGCGGTTGTCGGCCCCGAGGTTGGCGTCGTCCCCAGGCTCGCGGCGTTCTGGTCGTTCTCCTCAGGCAGTGGATCGTCGTTGATGATCGCGTTGAAAAGCGCCTTCATGTCGGACGTGCGCGGCGGCTCATCGCCGTTCTGATCTGTCACACCGGTGGGCACCGTGACGAACGTAAAGTGACCGGCCGCCATGCCCTGCAGCGACTGCCCCAGCTGAACAAGGTCTTTGGTGCCGACATTGTCCACCCGGCTATTGCTGATGAACATGTTGACGACGTTGTTGAGCTTGTTCAGGTCGGTCAAAGTGTCTTCGGAAATCAGCGAACGCAGCAGCGACGACAAGAACAACTGCTGGCGCTTGATGCGGCCGTAGTCGCCGTTGAACTCCGTGGTGACCTGCCGGGCCCGTACGTAGTTCAGCGCCGTCGGGCCATCAATGAGCTGGCGTCCCGAATGTTCGAGGACGGTACCGAGTTCGTAGTCGTGCAGCGGTGTCTTGCTGCACACCTCGACACCGCCGAGTGCCTCGACCATCTTCGCGAAGCCGGAGAAGTCGACGGCGATGAACCGGTTGATGCTCAGGCCGGACAGCTTCTGGATTTCCTTCACCAGACATTTCGGACCGCCGAAGGAGAATGCCGAGTTCAGTTTGGTTTCGGTGTAGATATTCTTGGAACCCCAGGTCTTTGTCTTCTCGTCGTAGAGGGGTCCGTACTTACCGGTATCGGGATTCCAGGCTTCGCACTGCATCGGGGTGATCGCCAGGTCGCGGGGGAACGAGACCGCCACCACGCGTTTGCGGTTCGCCGGGATGTTCACCAGCATCACGGTGTCCGACCGTGCGCCGCCGGCGTCCTCGGTGTCGCCCGCGCCCATGTCGGCGTTGGCGCCGGAGCGGGAGTCCATACCGACGATCAGGAAGTCTTCATCGCCGTACTGACCGCTGGGGTCGACGATGTCGCCGGAGTTCGGGTCGAGCGCGTTAACGATGTTGAGCCGGTGGTTCTTCGACGCGCTCCACTGCCATGCGCCCCCGGTCAGGGCCAACGCCAGCCCGGCAAACAGTGCGGTCAGCGATCGAAGTGCCAGCAGTATCGGCCGACGGCGGGACTTGAGCTTCGGCGCCAGGCTTGCCGGAGATTTCGGTCGGCGGGCCTGCTCCGGTTTGACCGGGTGTGATGTACTCGCTTCCTCGGCCGGGAGTTCGGACTCGGAGTCGTCGCCGTTCGGGTAGTTCGTGAGCTCGAGGTCGGGAATCTCCGAGACGACGTCGAGTGAGTAGGCCGGGGTATCGATGACCTGGGTGTCCTGCTGGTCGACGAACCACTCCGGATCGGGTTCGGCGGGTTCATCGTCGAGGGCCGCGCGGCGATGACGGGTTCCGGTGGCGCCGGTGCCGACCTTGGCGATCAGGTCGGCGACGCTGACCGCGCCGGAGGAATGGTTTCCGCTGCTGGCGGAGCTGCGGGGTGGGGGTTCGACGGCCTCGGCAAAGAGCTCCGCGGGTGTTTCTGGGTGGGTCTGGTGACGGGGCTCGATCTGCCAACGGTGGATGCTACCGTCGGCGGGTGATTCGGAGAACCGCTCCCACGGTGCGGCGCTGCGTGCGACGGGAGGGGTCGGGGTGACCGGTTGGCGGTCGGGAGAGCGGCGGTGGCCAAAAGTGGCGTCTACCTCGCCGTCACTCATATTTCACCCGCCTCCGAAGCTCTGATGCCGCCGTCAGTGATGTCCGTGCGCCAATTCAGCACAGCGCCGCGCTGACAGCGCTGCAACTTCGCTACCCGTTGGGTCGCGCGTATTCAGTAGCCCCTGCGCAGCGGGACAACCAACCGCCGCTCAAGCGCAATCCAGCAAGGCCCACATCGTACTGACTTATCGCGTTGGGCGCGATTTCGAACGGGGTTCGCTCAGCCGCCGGAGTGCATGACATCGGCCCCCGCCGGCACCGTGCAGTCATCGGGGTCGTTCAGCCAGCCTTCGGGCAGGCTGACGCGGGCGGGCGAGCCCTGACGGCCACGCGGGCCGGCCGCCGCCTCCGGGAATGCGACGGTGCCGTCCAGCCTGCCCAGCAGCTCGTCGAGTTCATCGAGCGTCTTGACCAGAGCCAGTGCGCGCCGCAAATCCGATCCGGCCGGGAAGCCGTGCAGATACCAGGCGACGTGTTTGCGGATGTCGCGCATGCCCTTGTCCTCGCCGAAGTGGGCGGCGAGCAATGCGCCGTGCCGGCGCACGATGTCGGCGACCTCGCCCAAGGTTGGCGGAGTGGGGGCCGGGCTACCGGTGAATGCGGCCGACAGTTCGGCGAACAGCCAGGGCCGGCCCAGGCAGCCACGGCCGATCACCACGCCGTCGCATCCGGTGCTGGCCATCATGGTCAGCGCGTCGCTGGCGTCGTAGATGTCGCCGTTGCCGAGCACCGGAATGGTTTGTACCTGCTGCTTGAGCAGGGCGATCTGCTCCCAATCCGCGGTGCCGGAGTAACGCTGCGCCGCGGTGCGAGCATGCAGCGCGACCGCTGCCGCGCCTTCGGCTTCGGCGATGCGGCCGGCGTCCAGGTGCGTGTGGTGTTCGTCGTCGATGCCGATGCGGAATTTGACCGTCACCGGGATGTCAGTGCCTTTGGTGGCGCGCACCGCAGCTGCCACGATCTGGCCGAACAATCTGCGCTTGAACGGCAGCGCCGCGCCGCCGCCGCGCTTGGTGACCTTGGGCACCGGGCAGCCGAAGTTCATGTCGATGTGGTCGGCGAGGTTGTCGTCGGCGATCATCTTGGCCGCCGCGTAGGTGGTGCCGGGGTCGACGGTGTAGAGCTGCAGCGAGCGCGGCGATTCCTCGGGAGAGAACGTCGTCATGTGCATCGTGACGGGATGCCGCTCGACGAGGGCACGCGCGGTGACCATCTCGCAGACGTAGAGTCCGCTGACCGTGCCGACCCTGGCCAGCTCTAGTTCACGGCAGAGCGTCCGGAACGCGACGTTGGTTACGCCTGCCATCGGGGCCAGCACCACCGGGCTGGCGAGCGTGATCGGACCGATGCGCATGCAGTACTACCGGCGGCTCATCACCAGTTTGCCGGCGGTCTGGTGCAGCTCGTTTGCGGTGGTTCGCTTGCCGGTGCGGGTTTCCCGGTCGAGCTGGCGTTGCTTGGACACCTCGAACTTGTCGCAGGCCTCTTCGAGTTCTTTGATCAGCAGGGCAAGGTCGTCGCGCAGTGCGGCGGCTTCACCGGTGAAGTCCTCGCGCTCGAAGATGCGCCACTTCTTGAGTACCGGCATGACGACCTCTTCGAGGTGGATGCGGGGGTCGTAGACGCCGCCGACGGCGATGAACACGGCCTTGCGCCGGAACTCGGGCACCTGATAGCCGGGCATCTGGAAGTTGCGCAGGATCTTGTGCAGCGACTTCATCGCCTGATTGGGATGGATCTCGAACCCGGCCTCGCTGACGTCCCGGTAGAAGATCATGTGCAGGTTTTCGTCGGCGGAGATTTTGCCCAGCAGCTGGTCGGCGATCGTCTCGTTGCAGGCTTTACCCGTGTTGCGGTGCGAGATTCGGGTCGCGAGCTCCTGGAACGTGACATAGATGACCGAGTCGAAGAGGCTACTGGCGAACAGATCGGCTCGAACTTGGTGGTTCTGGCCCGGACTGAAGCCCCGGTTCACCACCTCGAGGCGCAACTTCTCCAATTCGACGGGGTCGACGGCGCGGGTCACCACAAGGTAGTCGCGCAGCGCGATCCCGTGCCGGTTCTCTTCGGCGGTCCAGCGGTTGACCCAGGTGCCCCAGGGACCGTCCAGGCTGAAGTTCATCGCGATCTCGCGGTGATAGGACGGCAGATTGTCCTCGGTTATCAGGTTCTGCACCATCGCCACCTGGGCGAGGTCGGAGAGCTTGCTCTGCTCGGGGTCCCAGTCCTGCCCGCCGAGCGCGTAGAAGTTCTTCCCGTCCGACCATGGGATGTAGTCGTGCGGGTTCCAGGGCTTGTGCATGGTCAGGTGTCGGTTCAGGTACTTCTCGACGACCGGCTCAAGCTCATGCAAAAGCTGCAGGTCGGTCATTTCGGCTGACATGACGCCCCCAGTTATCTGTGTCTAATGGTTGCAGTCAATATATCTGTGTCGGTCAGTAGCATCAAGTTCCCACTCGGGCGCGCCGGATCACAACTTGGCGTCGTGATGCTGGGTGGTGACGGCCGGGCGACCGATTGCTACTCGGATACCCCTTCCGGGGGCGGTACATACGGCGCGGCCGTGTTGAAAAGCATGTTGACGCAGTAATCGATGAATTGCTTGCGGGTAGCCCCGAGCTGTCTGTTCAAATACGCGGTGAACAGGCTCGTCAAGCCGCCGACCAGGCTGGTGGCAATCATCTTCTGCAGTACCGGATCGCCGATGTTGGACAGCTTTTTCTGCAGCAGATCGATGAAGCTGGGCATCCACTCCGCGCCCGACTGCGTAAGGATCGGCTCGACGGCTGGAGCCAGCAGCAGCACGCGCCCGCGTACCGGGTCGTCGACCATCAGCTCGACGAACTGCTCGACCGCTTCGCGAGGGGTGTCCGACGATGTGAGCGCCGTCATAGCCCGCGCGCAGACGTCGTCGTACACCGCACGCACGAATTCGTCACGGTCGGAAAAGCTCTCGTAGAAATACCGTTCGGTGAGCGCAGCCTTGCGGCAGACGGCACGCACGGTGAGCGCGGGTCCGCGCTCACTGCCCAATAACTGCACGCCAGCGGCGATGAGGTTGTCGCGGCGAAGGGCGTGACGACTTTCCAGGGGGACGCCTGACCAACGGCCCCGTCGTTGACCGGACTGCACATCGCTCCTAAGCTTTGGATTGATAACGTACGTAGTCAGAATTTCTGCTAGCTACAGGAAACCCAACAGTGACCAAACATACGTCCGAAGCCTGCCCACTGACCAGCGCCGAAGCTGGTAGCGACGCGACCACTGTCGGCGAGGTGGCAATTTCTCTCGATGGGCCAGACGGCGCCGCCAGCGGGTGTCCGGTGTCCCCGTCGGGATATGAGGCGCCGCCGGTCCCGCTCGGCCCGGATTCCCTGACGTGGCGGTACTTCGGCGATTGGCGTGGCATGTTGCAGGGTCCGTGGGCGGGCTCGATGCAGAATATGCACCCGCAACTGGGCGCGGCAGTTATCGACCACTCGACGTTCTTCCGGGAACGCTGGCCCCGACTGCTGCGATCGCTGTATCCGATCGGCGGAGTCGTCTTCGACCAAGACCGCGCGCCGGTCACTGGCGCCGAGGTGCGCGACTATCACGTCGACATCAAGGGTGTTGACGAACAGGGCCGCCGCTATCACGCGTTGAACCCCGACGTCTTTTACTGGGCGCACGCCACATTCTTTGTCGGCACAATCCATGTGGCCGAACGGTTTTGCGGCGGGCTGACCGAGGCGCAGAAACGTCAGCTGTTCGACGAGCACGTCGACTGGTACCGGATGTACGGCATGAGCATGCGCCCGGTGCCGGCATCCTGGGAGGAATTTCAGACCTACTGGGATCACATGTGCAGCAACGTGTTGGAGGACAATTGGGCCGCCCGCGCCGTCCTCGATCTGACTGAGCTCCCCAAACCTCCTTTCGCCCAATGGCTTCCGGATGGGTTGTGGGCGGCGCAACGAAAAATCGTGGCACCGCTCTTCGTCTGGTTCACCGTCGGTCTCTACGATCCACCAGTGCGGCAACTGATGGGCTACCAGTGGTCGCGCCGCGACGAATGGTTGCACCGGCGGTTGGGTGACTTCGTTCGTCTCGTCTTCGCTTGTGTGCCAGCACGATTCCGCAAGCACCCGCGGGGCAGGGCCGGTTTGGATCGGGCGTCCGGACGGATCCCGGTCGACGCGCCGCTCGTGCACACACCTGCGCGCAACCTGCCGCCGGCCGACGAGCGCGACAACCCAATGCATTACTGCCCCAAGGTTTCCTAGGACGCGACCTCAGTCCGCCGGGACGACCGTCGATTTGCGTTCGCCGCCGTTGTGCTCATTCCACAACCGGTAGACGTCCACCGCGGCGTCTTGGGGCTGGTATCGCATGGGCAGCCTTCACTGGTTCCAGCTCTTCGAGAACTCATCGTAAAACGTTGAGACCTCAAAGTATTTGCGGTCATCGAGGTAGTACTGCTCATAGGATTCGCGCTCGATCAAGAAGACGACTTCCTTGGGTGAGCAGTAGTAGAGCGAGCCCAAGCACATCGGACACGGATGGGCCATCACGTAAATGGTGGCGTCGATGAGGTGCTCGGTGCCCAGCTTCATGCACGCCTCTCGGATCGCCAGGATCTCGGCGTGGGCGGTCGGATCGTTGGTCTGGGCGACTTTGTTGGCGCTCTCGGCGAGCACTTCGCCGTCTTTGACGATCACCGTCGCGAACGGGCGGCCACCTTCGGCGACGTTTCGGCGGGCCAGGTCGATGGTCCGTTGGGCAAAATCGGTCACGGGTCCTCCGGCGCGTGAGCAGCTGATAATTCGGAGGGTAGTCCCGGCAGTTTCGGGCATCGGTGCTGTGGTATTAACTAGCTTATCTATGTTTGTTTGGAATTCGGAGTAGTGGAGGACCATGGCGCGCGCCGATAGCGATCGCTGGGATCTCGCGACGAGCGTCGGGGCGACGGCAACCATGATCGCCGCTCAGCGGGCGTTGTCCAACGACGAGAAGCTGATCGACGACCCGTATGCGGCGCCGTTGGTGCGGGCGGTCGGAATAGATGTGTACGTCCGGTTGGTCAATGGCGAGATTCCCGTCGGTGGGGATACCGAATTCGACCCCCGCCGGATGGCCGAGGGGATGGCGTGTCGCACCAGGTTCTACGACCAGTTCTTCCTGTCCGCCGCCCGCAGCGGCGTCACGCAGGCGGTGATTCTCGCCTCGGGTCTGGATGCACGTGCCTACCGCTTGCCGTGGCCGGCGGGCACCGTCGTTTACGAGGTCGACATGCCCGACGTGATCGAGTTCAAGACCTTGACCCTGGCCGATCTCGACGCGGACCCGACCGCCGAGCGGCGCACCGTCGCGATCGATCTGCGCGACGACTGGGCCACCGCGCTGGTGGCCGCGGGATTCGACCCGAAGGCGCCTTCGGTGTGGAGTGCGGAGGGCCTGCTGGTGTACCTCCCGGACGACGCTCAGGACGCGTTGTTCGACAACATCACCGAGCTCAGCGCTCCCGGCAGCCAGCTGGCCTTCGAATTCGTGCCCGACACAGCGATTTTCGCCGACCCCCGATGGCGTGCACACCACGACCGGATGAGCGAACTCGGCTTCGAAGTTGACTTCAACGACCTGGTCTACCACGGCCACCGCAGCCACCTCGTCGACCACATCAAGCAGCGTGGCTGGGAAGTGTCATCGCACACGGTCAAGGAGCTGCACGCGGCCAATGGATTTCACTACCCCGACGACGAGGTCGCGCAGGCCTTCGCCGATGTGACCTACAGCAGCGCGGTGCTCGCGCGATAGCAGTCGGCCTTAGCCGAGCAGGCTGTCCCTGAGGCGGTTGGTGAGTATTTCCTGGAACACTGCGCTAGCGGGTTCGTAGAGATTGTGAAAAGTCGCACGAACCGTGTCCCGGTCGTATTCGGGGATCGATGCGACCGGGGTCCAAAAGCTGTCGATGTCCAACTGGAAATACGGCCCCGGCTGCGCCGGCAGGGTCCGGCGCAGGTAGTAGTTGGGGTCTAGCGCTTGGCCGATGCCCGGCCCGTAGCGCACGATCATCGAGTTGCCCGGTTGCTCTTCGCGGTAGACGGCGGCACCCTGCCATTCGGTCAGGGCCAACCCGCCGGGTGCGATGCGCTGGGGCCCAAGCAGGGACTCCGCGATCCATTCAGCCCAGTCGACGCGACCGTCGGCATCCAACGGAACGCGGATCTCCAGGAGGTAGCGCAGACCGATGCGCTCCACCCCGACGATCGACGACACCTGTGAGCGCGCGTCGACGACGCGCATCGTGATGTCGGACAACTCCTCGAAGCTGTAGGGGGCGGTGGTCTCGATGACGATGGCTTGGCTTTTGATCGAGGCGGCCTGCGTGCCGTCGCGGTTGACGTAGCGGGCGAACTGCTCACCCCCCGCCGGAGCCGGGCTGCCCCCCGGGCCCACTCCCCAGGCCACGTCCTGGGCTTGGCGTTCGATGGGCAGGTCGTCGCTGAGGAGGTGTTTGAGCTCTCGGCTCGACTCCTCGGTGAGGGAGTCCGTTGCGGGGTGACGGATCTCCATCGTTACCAGGGCTGCGGGCGCGTTTTGCCAGGCCGGATCGACACTCACGTGGCGAAGCATAGCCAACGTCGCCCGGCAGGCCGTCCTAGTGGCATCCGCCCGCGATCTCGGACCTAGGCCGCCCTGCGCAGATGCCCCCAGCGTCCCTGGCACCTGCCGAGCCCTTGGCGCCAAACGAGCCCTGGTGCGGTGAATTCGGCCAGCAGACTAGCCTCGGCGGCGACCACGCTGACCCATCGCCGTGCAGTGCGGCAGACTAGGGCGGCGGCGATCTCCTGACTGCCTTCGATCTCGGCGACACCGCGCGCGGCCATGCGTCCACTGCACGGCGGGCACGCCAGACACGGATCTTGAGGAGAGCTCGCACCAGTGGATTGGGCAACGGTCGGCAAAGCGGCGGCAATATTCGCCGTAACCAATATCGACGACTTGGTGGTGCTGGCGGTCTTCTTCGGCCCGGCGTCGAGGACCCGATCGGGAGTTGCGCGCGTCATCGTTGGCCAGTACCTAGGCTTCGCGGCAATCCTGGCGGTATCGGTGATTGGCGCCTTCGGTGCGAATCTGCTGCCCGCGTCGGCAATTCCTTACCTTGGCCTCGTTCCGCTGCTGTTGGGTCTGCGAGCTGCACGGAGATTGTGGCGCGAGCGCGCGCAGGACGATCCCGCGGCTGAGGGATCCGCGCGTGGTGCGGGCGGCATGCAGGTAGCGGCGGTGACCTTCGCCAACGGTGGCGACAACATCAGTCTGTACGTGCCGGTGTTTGCGCTAGCTGATGTGCTTGGAGCGGCTACCTATATGGGGGTGTTCCTGCTCGGGGTTGGCCTGTGGTGTGTCGCCGGGTGGTTCTTCGCGACAAGACAGGCCGTCGCCGCGCTGCTGGCGCGGTGGAGCCACATCATCCTGCCCGTCGTTCTGATCGGGATCGGATCAACGATCCTGATTGAGGGTGGGGCCTTCGGCCTCTGACACACCCCACACGTCTGGTCTGTGCCCCCCGGTCTGTGCCCCCACTAGGACTCGAACCTAGGACCTGCGGATTAAAAGTCCGTAGCTCTACCAACTGAGCTATAGGGGCGGCGAACGTTCAGGATACTTGGGCTCCAAACGCGGCTCGAACGGCGCTCGTTTGAGGATTAGGCCCGCGGTGACCTAAGCTGGCGTGGCTCCCAACGGTAGTTGGACTTTGGCCCCCATCGTCTAGTGGCCTAGGACGCCGCCCTTTCACGGCGGTAGCACGGGTTCGAATCCCGTTGGGGGTACGCGCAGCGGCGGCAACGTCGGAGCGAGCAGTAGAGCAAGGCCCTGTGGCGCAGTTGGTTAGCGCGCCGCCCTGTCACGGCGGAGGTCGCGGGTTCGAGTCCCGTCAGGGTCGCCAAAACGGCGAGGCACATATTGCCTTCCGGCCAGGTAGCTCAGTCGGTACGAGCGTCCGCCTGAAAAGCGGAAGGTCGGCGGTTCGATCCCGCCCCTGGCCACCACGCTGAATTGCGCGCCTACTTCGGCGGGAAACCGCCGGTGGCAACCGGCCCCCAGCGGCGCGGCGTCACGCGAATCAAACACTTGCCTTGGTCCACCATGGCCCGGCGGTATTCCGCCCAGTCGGGGTGCTCGCCGGCGATCACCCGGTAGTAGTCGACCAGCAGTTCCACCGCGTCGGGCAGGTCGATTACCTCGGCCTCCCCATCGACTTGCACGTAGGCTCCGTTGAACTCATCGGAGAGAACCAGCACGCTCGCCGACGGGTTGCGGCGCAGATTCCCGCATTTGGCGCGTTGGGGATAGGTCGCGATCACTAGGCGGCCCTGCTCGTCCACGCCTCCGGTCACCGGCGAACTGTGCAGCGAACCGTCCGAACGAAAAGTGGTCAGCAGCATCTTGTGTCGCGGCCGGATGAACTCGAGAAGTTGGGAAAGACTGACCGTGTCCGCGGTCGCCGCTTTGGGAGCCATGAAATCCATGGTAGCGATCCGCGCAGTGGATCGATTAGGCGTTGTAGCGCAATGCCTTCTGGCACAACTAGATCGGCGTGATGATTTCTGATGTGTAGAAATCAATCGGTGTTTGCGAGTGCGCCGACGGACGGTCAACGAAAACCCAGACGCCGGTGGAATTCGCAGAGATTGCGCCTTCGAGCGTCATCGTGCCCGCACCGGTGCCGTCGGTATCGATACCGCCGGCGGTGACCCCGATATCTCCGGCCCCGCAGCCCGCGGAATTTCGGGGCGACTGAATCAGCCTGACGTTGTAGTGGGCTTGCGGTTCGGCCGCGATTAATTGCACCTGCGCGACCACCCTGTTGGATGCCGCCTTGCTAATGACGGCCTGGCCGCTGCCCTTACCCATGGTCGGCACATTTTCCGACCAGGTGAAGTCGCAGGCTCGAAACTTTGGAGTCAGCGGGACGACTGAGCCCGCGGAACTGGCATCTGCCGTGGCGACGCCCGTTGCGCCCCAGAATGTCGCCGTCGCAAGCATATTGGCGCCAACGAACAACAGCGCGATGATTCTTTGCATTTTTTCCTGACCCATTGTTTAGGCGAAAGCTAAGGCCGCGAACGTACCAAAGGTAGTGAACGTCGACGCCTATAATTGAGCCGACAGTTAGGCAAATCACATGTCCGGCAGGATGCAATCCAGCTCACACACGGCGTGGGTGCGAGCTTTTACTGATAATCAAATCATTGCCCAGGTCAACCGTTCACTCGGGCATTAGTCCTCGGCGGCAAGGCCTTTCACTTGTTGGTAGTAGATGACTTTGCCGCCGCCACCCCAATTGCCTTCGGGGATTTCGTGAATCAGCGTCCAGACGTGAAATGCCCGCGGACCCTTCGGCTCGATTTCGGCCGCGACACACACCGCGGTGTGCACATCGGCGGTGAGTTGTTCCTTATGGTCCTTGTCGAGTGCGCCCGCGAATACGGTCAGGTCGACTCGGAACCGGGGCTCGCCGGTGCCGCGGCCACCGACCGAGAGCTGGGCGGGCTCCATCGGATGCAGGTACACCAAGGTGTTGTCGCGCAGAAACGGTGTGTCAGGGGCACGTTCGGCGCGTAGCAGCGCGGTGACCAACTCGTCGGTGAGCCGGCGCAGCGCAGGCTCGTCGACGGAGTCACGCACGAACGTCAGGTCGATCATCGGCATTGCCAACCGCCTCCTTGCTCAGAGCTTCCGCAGGCCTCGCACGACCTTGACGTACGGCGTGGTCGTGGACGCGCTTTTGCGCATACTCGGTTGAATCGCACCGGCATTGCCCACCACGAGGTAGCGCAGCCCATGGTCGCGGAACTCCGCGATCTGTTCGATGACCTCATCGGGTGTGCCCACCGCGAACAATTCCTGGACCAGCGACCGCGGCACCTTCGCCGCGTAGGACAGCGCGGTCTGCTCGTCGATCAACTGTGGAATCAGGTCTTGGACTCCGGTGAAGTCTGCCCCCAGCGGATGCTGCGCGCCGTGGCGTTCCCAGTCTTTGGCGGGGGAGTTGAGGGTGAACACCTTGGCGATATCGGAATCGACGACCTCATCGATTTCGTCGCGGGACCGTCCGGTCACGATGAACCGAATGAGGGCTGGGGTGATGGCCTGTGGGTCGCGCCCGGCATCCGACGCCGCGGCGCGCACGATCTCGAGTTGCTCACCGTATTCGGTCGCGCGCGTGGTACCGGGAAACCAGCCGTCGGCGTATCTGCCGGTGGCGCGCATCATGCGAGGCCCGTGGGCGGCAATCCAGATCTCGGGCCACTTGCCCTGGTACGGCGGAAGCGCGAAAGTCGCGTTGTGCAAAGGGAAGAACGGCGAGTCGCGGGTGACCAATTCACCGCCGGAGTCCCAGAGCGCTCGGATGGTGGCCACCGCTTCCTCGAAGCGTGCCACTGGTTTCGACCAGTCGACGCCGTAGGGTGCGTTGCTTTCGCGCTCGCCTGTTCCGATGCCCAGCACCGCCCGGCCCTTGGTCAACAGGTGCAACGACGCCACGGCCTGCGCGGTGACGGCGGGGTTGCGGCGGCCGGTGTCGGTGACGGCGACGCCGAGTCGCATCCGGGCCTTGTTGCGCCCGGCGAGGTAGCCGAGCATCGTCCAGGGCTCCAGGTGCGCGTCCATCTTCGGGATGACGCGAGCGGCGCCGACGTGCTTGGGCTTCCACATCGACGGCGGCAGCACCGAATTCAGATGGTCGGCGACCCAGAACGAGTCGGCTCCGCATGCTAGTCCGGTCAGGTAATCGGCATGGATCAAAGGCTTTGGGCCGAAACGCGAATTGATCGTGTTGTGCATGACACCCACGCCGAACTTCGCCATCGCCACAGCTCCTCCGAGCCGTCGACCACAGGCTAGCCGATCGGCGATCCAGGACGATAAGTGATCGGCGGCGGTTCATCAATGGCTGCCGCGTCGCCCGGTGGCGGCGTTGTCTCAGTCGTCGTGGGGCTTCAGCACCGCCTGGCTGACGGTGTGGCAAAGCCATTCTTCGGCTTTGGCATAGCTCCATCCGTTGTCGTCGACGAGGGTGAAAAACCCGGCATAGCCGAGGTAGAACCACATAATGTCGAGCGCCGCCGCGGCGTCCATGCCGTCGCGCAGGCCGCCCAATTCGGCGATGCGCCGGGCGGCGATCCCATTGCCTTCCCGGTAACGGCGCGTGCCCAGGGCGAGCCCCTCGGCAGCGGTGCTGTCGTGCGGGGCGGCGGCGATGACGACACGCATGATGTCGCCATAGTCCTGCCGCATCTGCCTGGTCAGCGCGGTGAGGTAGCGCAGAATCTCCGCGGGGTCGTCGAGGCCCGCGATGTGTTCGGCCGCCACCGCGACCACCGGCGCGGCCGACCACACGTCGATCAGCGTGCGCAGGAGCCCCTGCTTGCCGCCGTTGACGGCATACACGGTGGCCGGGGAAACCCTTGCCTCGGCCGCGATTTCGTTGACAGTGGTGGCGAAGTAACCCTTGTCGCGAAACAGGCGACGGGCGGCGTCGACGGCTGCTTGGCGGGTCGCTTCGGCGTACTCCGCTCGTCGGCTGACGACCCGGCTCGACGTCGCTGTGGCCTTGCGATCCGTCACGTTCAGTGGCCCCTTCGTTGGAGTTGCACTCCAGTGAGACTAGCACTAACCTGGCTAATTAGAGTCACACTCTAATATTTGAAGTAGTGCTCCAACCTGCGGTTGGGCGAGGAAAGGAAGCCCCATGTCGACATGCCCTTCGACGACTGCGGCTGCAGCGGCCGTCGCCGACGAACTCAATCGCCGGCTCCCCGGCGATCGCCTGCTAACCGGTCCCGCCTACGACCAGAGCTGCCGGATCTGGAACGGCGCCATCGATCACGTGCCCGCATTGATAGTGCGTCCGCGCACCCGCGCCGAGGTGCAAATCGCAGTCCTTGCGGCGCGGCAGCACAATCTGCCGTTGTCGGTCCGCGGTGGCGGACACGACTGGGCAGGCCGGGCGCTGCGCCACGGCGGGCTGGTCATCGACCTGTCCGCGATGGCGCACGTCATCGTGGACTCGCAAAGCCGGGTCGCGACCTTGCAGGGCGGCGCCACCGCCGGCGACGTGATCAGCGCGGCGGCGCCTGATGGATTGACCGCCGCGGCGGGCACCGTCGGCGGAGTCGGCATGGCCGGATTGACCCTGGGCGGTGGTTACGGGCCGCTGCTGGGCCGTTACGGCCTGGCGCTTGACAACCTGCTCGGCGCCGAGGTGGTGCTCGCCGACGGCCGCGCGGTCACGGCCACGCCGTCGGAGGAGCCCGAGCTGTACTGGGCCCTGCGCGGCGGCGGTGGCAATTTCGGCGTAGTCACGTCGGTAAGCCTGCGGCTGCATCCAGTTCCCGAACTTCTGGCGGGCCTCATCGTGTATCCGTGGTCTGCCGCCGCCGGGGTGTGGGCGCGGTTGGACGATATCCTCGCCGAGGCGCCGGACGCGCTCACCGTGCAGACCGGCATCCTGCCCGGCCCCGACGGGGGTCCGACGGTCTTCTTGTCGCCGGTCTGGTGCGGCGAGCGGCCCGACGGCGAGCGCGCCATCGCGCCGCTGCGATCGCTGGGTACACCGCTGGCGACAAGCGTCGCACCGACCAGCTACCTGGCAAGGCTGCGGCAGTTCGACTCGTTTGTCACCGACGGGCGCCACTACGCAGCACGGACCCGAAACGTCAGCCACTTCACGCCGGAAGTCATCGCGGCGCTGATCGACGCGGGTCAACGTCAAACATCAAGGTACTCAGGCGTTGTAGTGCATCACTTTCACGGCGCCGCCACTCGGGTGCCCCTCGCGAGCACGGCGTTCGGCCTGCGCGTACCGCACCGCATGATCGAGATCGTGGCGGCCTGGGAGCCCGGCGATGACGCCGCCGCACACATCGGCTGGGCAGGTCGCCTCGACGCGGATCTGGCTCCGCACGCCCTGCCCGGGGGCTATCCGAACATGCTGGGGCCGGGCGAGCGCGAACAGATAGCACATGCCTACGGCAGCAACGCCGCGCGATTGTGCGCCGCAAAGGAGCAGTTCGACCCCGAGGGCGTGTTTTCGGCCATTGCCTTACCGGGCTAACCGGCGGTTAGCCGCGACAATGGCTGGATGCGTCGCATGTGCCTGGTTCTCCCGCTGCTGCTGGCTGCTTTCGTCGCGCTGTCCGAAGTGGCCGTCGCGCCGGCCAGTCCCGACGTGCCGCCCGTCAGCGACGCGGCGCGCGCGGCCGGATTCGTCGACATCCGCACCGTCGTTCCCGACGCGATCGTCGACCTGCGTTACGCGACGACCAACAACTTCACCGGCACGCAGCTGTATCCCTCCGACGCCCGGTGCCTGGTGCACCAATCCATGTCCCAAGGCCTCGCGAATGCCGCGTCGGCGCTGCGCGCGCAGGGGCACCTATTGGTGTTCTGGGATTGCTACCGGCCGCACGATATTCAGGTCAGGATGTTCAACGTCGTCCCCAATCCGGCCTGGGTGGCACGGCCCGGATCGTTTGCACACAGCCACGAGTCGGGGCGGTCGGTCGATGTCACGTTCACCAGCGTGCCCCCGCAGTGCCCGCCGGAAAGTCACGCGGGCGGGCTCTGCCTAGCCGACATGGGTACCGACTTCGACGATTTCTCCCCGCGCGCAACGGCATTCGCAACGCAAGGTGTCAGTGCCGATGCGCAGGCGAACCGGGCTCGGTTGCGCGACGCGATGAAGTACGGCGGATTGTCCCCGTATTCCGGTGAGTGGTGGCATTTCGACGGCCCCGGGGCCGGTGTCGACCGTCCGATTCTCAACGTCCCGGTCAACTAATATCTCATATAGTGAGACACTAGTTTCATATTGTGGCCAGACGCAAGTAGGCTCTGCGTCATGAGCGACGTCAAGTACACGCATGGACATCACGAGTCGGTGCTGCGCAGTCATCAGCGGCGCACCGCTGCGGACTCCGCGGGCTATCTACTGCCGTATCTGAAGCCGGGGTGCACGCTGCTCGACGTGGGGTGTGGTCCCGGGACGATCACCGTGGACCGAGCCGCCAGGGTCGCGCCCGGATCGGTCACGGCCATCGATCAGTTCGCCGATGTGCTCGACGTGGCACGCGAAGAGGCTCAGCAGCACAATCTGTCCAACGTCTCATTCGTGACCGCCGATGTGGAGCGGCTCGAGTTTCCCGACGACACCTTCGACGTCGTGCACGCACACCAGGTGCTGCAGCACGTCGCGAATCCGGTGCAGGCGCTGCGGGAAATGCGCCGAGTGTGTAAGCCCGGCGGAATCGTGGCGGCTCGCGACGCCGATTACGCGGGCTTCGTCTGGCATCCACACGTTGCGGCACTGGACTTTTGGCGTGACATCTACCAACAGGCCGCGCGCTCCAATGGCGGCGAACCGGACGCCGGCCGGCGGCTGCTGTCGTGGGCGCTGGAAGCGGGGTTCGACGACGTCACACCCACCGGAAGCCTCTGGTGTTATGCCACGCCCGAGACCCGTGAATGGTGGGGAGGCATGTGGGCCGACCGAATCCTGCATTCCGGGATCGCCCGCGACATTCTGCGGTTTGGCCTGGCCACCACCGTGCAGCTCGAGGAGATCTCGCAGGCATGGGGGCAGTGGGCCGCTGCGAAAGACGGTTGGCTAGCGATTCCGCACGGCGAAATCATCTGCCGCACATGATTTGACGCTTCAGTCCAAGAACAGGTCCGGAATCGGCTGATCTCCGCCGCCGTACCGGGACAGATCCGTGGCCCCGGCCGACTGCAGAACGTCGGCGTCGATGTGGCATTCACCGGTGGCTTCCCGGGCGGGCCGAGAGATGATTTCGACGGCGGCGTCGGCCATGATCTCGGGGTTGCGCGACGACTCGGCCAACCGGTCACCGTCGGCCATGTTCGCTACCGCGGCCGTAGCGATATAGGTCTGTGGCCATAGGCAATTCACGCCGATCCCGTCGTCGGCGAATTCTGCGGCCCAGCCCAGCGACAGCAGCGTCATCCCATACTTGGACAGCGTGTAGGCCGGGTGGGCGCCCAGCCAGCGCGGGTTCATATTCACCGGCGGCGAGATGGTGAGCACGTGCGGGTTGGCCGATTTCTTTAAGTGCGGCACACACGCCTTGGTCAGCAGGAACGTGCCGCGCAGGTTGACCTCCTGCATCAGGTCGTACTTCTTGGCCGCCAGCACGGCCGTCGGTTCCACCGCGATCGCGCTGGCGTTGTTGACGCAGACGTCGATCCGGCCGAACCGCTGCATCGCGGCGTCGACCACCCGCTGCATGTCCTCTTCGCGGCGCACGTCGCCGACGACCGCCAGCGCCTTGCCGCCGGCGGCTTCGACCTCGGCGGCCGCGGTGTGCACCGTTCCGGGCAGTCGGGGATGCGGGGTGTCGGTCTTGGCCAGCAGCACCACGTTGGCGCCGTGGCGGGCGGCGCCGAGTCCGATCGCGAGTCCGATGCCCCGGCTGCCGCCGGAGATCACGACCGTGCGGTCGGCGAGCTTGTTGACGGCCATTGGAGTCTCCTTTGTCCAGACCAGTCACATGTTTAGCCTGGTCAACCACGTGGTATTGGCATTCTCTTTTTTTGCAAGTACGTTATTCATCGATGGATAATACGGCCCACACTCCCTCCGGTATCCCGCTGCAGCCCGTATACGGGCCGGCAGATAGGAGCGCGGAGCCTCCGGCGCCCGGGGAGTTCCCCTTCACGCGGGGCAACTTCGCATCCGGCTATCGCGGCAAGCTGTGGACGTTCCGGCAGTACTCCGGCTTCGGCACCGCCGAGGAATCCAACCGCCGCTACCGGTACCTGCTCGACCAGGGTGGAACAGGGCTGTCAGTCGCGCTCGACCTGCCCACCCAGTGCGGGTACGACTCCGACGATCCGGAGTTCGGCGAGGAGGTCGGCCGGGTCGGTGTCGCGGTCGACACCCTGGCCGACTTCGAGATCTTGTTCGACGGCATTCCGCTGGACAAGCTCAGCACCAGCATGACGATCAACGGAACGGCGGCGATCCTGCTGGCGTTCTACGTCGCCGCCGCCGAGAAGAAAGGCATACCGCGGGCGAAGCTCACCGGAACCATCCAGAACGACATCCTCAAGGAGTACGCCTCGCGCGGCACCTGGATCTGGCCGCCGGAGCCGTCGCTGCGATTGATCGCCGACACCATCGAGTTCTGCGCGGCCGAAGTGCCGAAGTTCAACGCTATTTCGGTGGCCGGTGCGCATTTCCGCGATGCAGGAGCCAACGCGGTACAGGAGATGGCGTTCACCCTGGCCGACGGGGTGACCTATTGCGACACCGTGGTGGAGCGCGGCCGCATGACGATCGACCAATTCGCACCGCAGATCTCCTTCTTCTTCTACACGCACGGAGACTTCTTCGAGGAGATCGCCAAATACCGTGCGGGGCGCCGGCGTTGGGCGACCATCGTGCAGGAGCGCTACGGGGCGACGACGGCCAAGGCGGCAATGTTTCGCTTTGGCTGTGTCTGTGGCGGCGCATCGCTGTACGCGCCGCAGGCCCATAACAACATCGTCCGGGTGGCCTACGAGGCGATGGCCGCGGTGCTGGGCGGTGTCCAGTCGATGTTCACCGCGGCCTGGGACGAGCCGTTCGCCCTGCCCACCGAGGAAACCACCACGCTGGCGCTGCGCACCCAGCAGATCCTGGCGCACGAAACCGGCGTGGGCAGCGTCGCCGACCCGCTGGGCGGATCGTATTTCGTCGAGGCGCTCACCGACGCCACCGAGGCTCGCATCATCGAGATCATGTCCGACCTCGACCGGCACGGCGGAATGGTCCATGCCATCGAGGACGGCTACTTGCAGGGTTTGATCGCCGACGAAGCCTTCAAGATGCATCAGGACGTCGAAGCCGGCAGCCGACCGGTCGTCGGGGTCAACCGGTTCGTGACCGAGGAGCCGGCACACGACGTCGTCAGCTACGAGCTCGACGCCGAGGGACGCGACCTGCAGCTCAAGCGATTGTCCAAGGTAAAGGCCGAAAGAGATTCGGCTGCAGTGCAATCCTGCCTTGCGGCACTGTCGCGCTCTGCCGAGGGAGACGACAACCTGATGCACAAGCTGATCGACTGCGCCAACGCCTACTGCACGGTAGGGGAAATGGCCTCCGCACTCAAAGCAGTGTGGGGCGAATTCCAGCAACCGGTGGTGTTCTAAATGGCGGTGCGAGTTCTGGTGGCCAAACCCGGCCTCGACGGACACGACCGCGGCGCCAAGATCGTCGCACGCACGTTGCGCGACGCCGGATTCGAGGTCATCTACACCGGCATCCGGCAGCGCATCGAGGACATCGCCTCCATCGCGGTCCAGGAAGACGTCGCCGTCGTCGGCCTGAGCATCCTGTCTGGCGCGCATCTGGCGCTCACCGCCCGGACCGTCGAAGCGTTGCGCGCCGCCGACGCCGCGGACATCGCCGTCGTCGTCGGTGGAACCATCCCGCACGCCGACGTGTCCAAACTGCTCTCCGCCGGTGCCGCTGCGGTATTCCCCACCGGGACACCGCTGGACAACCTGGTGCGCGAAATCCGCGCACTCACCGGCACGGAGGAAGTTGAACCGATGCAACCCGCCACGGAGGAACCATGCGCGTCGGAGTGATGATCGGCGCCGAGCGTGGCGATATGGCCCGCAAGGTGGACAAACTGGCCTCCGATATCAAATGGGCCGAAGCTGCGGGCCTGGACACCGCGTGGATGCCGCAGGTGCCCAACGACTTCGACTGCCTGACCATGGTGTCGTTGATGGCCGCGCACAGCTCGCGCATCGAGCTGGGGACCGCGGTGGTGCCGTTGCAGGCTCAGCATCCGATCGCCCTTGCCCGCCAAGCACTCTCGGCGCATGCGGTGGCCGCCGGGCGGTTGGCGCTGGGCGTTGGGCCGTCACACCATTGGATCATCCGGGACATGCTCGGCTTGCCATACGAGAAGCCTGCCGCTTACACCCGTGACTACCTGAAGGTGCTCAACAGCGCGATTGCCGGTCCGGGGTCGGTTGACGTCGAGAACGATTCGTTCACGGTGCATAACCCGATGGCGATCGGCGCCGATACCCCGATGCCGGTGCTGATCGCGGCGCTGGGACCGATGATGCTGCAGATTGCCGGTGAACTCGCCGACGGCACGGTGTTGTGGATGGCTGACGAGCGCGCGATCGGCGATCATATCGCGCCGAAGATCACCAAGGCCGCCGCGGATGCCGGTCGGCCTGCGCCGCGGATCGTCGCGGGTATACCGGTATGCCTTTGTGCGCCTGCACAAGTCGATGCAGCCAAGGAGCGGGCCAACCGTATCTTGGGTGAGGCCGAGGTGTCGCCCAACTACCAGCGCTTGCTCGACCGTGGGGATGCGCGCGACGTCGGCGATCTGTGTGCGGCCGGCGACTCGGAACAGATTCTGTCGCGATTCCGCTCTTTCGCCGACGCCGGCGTGACCGACCTGTCGGTGCGCCTGCTGCCCATCGGGGAAAACCGGGATGAACTGATCGCCTCCAAGCGCCGGACGCGTGAGATGATCGCAGCGCTCGCAACGGAACTGCGGTGACTTCCCTGGGGCCGCTCGCGGGAATACGGATCCTTGAGGTCGGCACTATGCTGGCCGGACCTTATGCCACGATGCTGCTCGCCGATCTTGGTGCCGAGGTCACCAAGATCGAACCCCGCGGAGGCGAGATCTCGCGCGGTGTCGGGCCCCCTTATTTCGCCAGCCTCAACCGAAACAAGTCCAGCATCTGCCTAGACCTGAATTCCGATGCGGGACAGCAGCGCCTGGGCGAGCTGGTATCGGAAAACCATGCGTTGCTGGTGAACCTGAAACCGTCGGCCATCCGTCGTCTGGGGCTCACCTACGACCAGTTGCGGCGGCACAACGAACGGATCGTCTGCGTCGCAATCACCGGCTTCGGCCTGCACGGCGGCGACGACCCGGCGTTCGACTATGTGGTTCAGGCCGGCTACGGTATCGCCGCTCTGACCGGCGATCCGGACGGCCCGCCGACGCTGCCGGGCTACTCGTCAGCCGACAACTCCACCGGAATGACCGCGGCACTGGGACTTTTAGCCAAGGTCGTTTCGGGAACCGGCGGGCAAGTCGATGTGTCGCTGCGCGACGTCATGCTCTCGCAGCTGAACTATCACGCGTCGGCCTACCTGAACAGCGGCGTCGAGCCACAGCGCAGACCGAACGGTGCACACTCGTATTACGTTCCAGCCCAGCTTTTTCCGACCTCCGATGGATATCTGGCGCTGTTCATCACCCACGATGGATTCTGGAAATCCTTCGCCACCGAAGCGGGTATCGGCGGCTTCGACACCATGGCCGAGCGGGTGGCCCGCCGCGACGAGGTGCTCGCCGTCGTCACCGCGATGCTGGCGACCGACACCGCGGCGAGCTGGGAACGACGGCTGTGCCCCCTGGGCGTGCCCGCCGCGGCGGTGCGGACGTTGCCCGAGGCCCTCAAAGCAACGCCGGAAGTGATTGTCACGGCCGGCGATTTCCGCCTAGTCGGCTCTCCGATCCACGTCTCCGGATATCAGCCCGAGTACCGACCGCCCCCGGATCTGCCGCACGCCTAGCCCCCATTGCCGCCGAGTGTGACGGTGCAGTCACATTCGGCCGCCAACGTGACTGCACCGTCACGTTCGGCGTCAGGCGGCCGCTACCGCACTGCGGCGGCTTGCTTCTGCTGGTAGAGCTGTGGCCACTCGGCACGCGGCCGGATGGATACATCCACGTCAGTCGCGTTGGCACGCAGGGCTTTAACGGTTGCTTGCTCACGCGGTGTGCGTGCGAACGGATCCCAGCCGAAGAATCGGCAGGCGTTGCCCCAGGTGATCTTGTTGATGTCGGAGTCGTCGGCGCCGGCGCCGTTCAGCTCGGCCAGCACCTGCTCGGGCGCGTCGGGCCAGAAGCAGTCCGAGTGCGGGTAGTCGCACTCCCAGGCGATGATGTCGATGCCGATCTCGTGGCGCAGCTTCAACGAAGTCTTGTCGGTGACGTAGCAGGCCAGCGAGTGCTCGCGGAAGACGTCGCTGGGCAGCTTGTCGCCGAAGTCGCGGCGCAGCCACTTCTGGTTCGTGTAGTGGCGGTCGCTGCGGTCCAGGTAGAACGGAATCCAGCCGATGCCGCCTTCGGAGAAGGCGAACTTCAGATCGGGGTAGCTGCGCATCGCGGGGCCCCACAGCAGATCCTGCGCACACATTGCCGACACCTGTGTCGCCAGAATGATCATGTTGTCGATCGGTGCGTTGGGGGCCATGCTGATCGCGCCGAATCCGGTGCCGATGTGCAGACACATCACCACGTTCTCTTCGGACAGGGTGCGGAATACCGGGCCCCAGTAGTCGTCGTCGTGGTAGCTCGGAAGTCCTTCCAGGTGAGGTAGTTCCGGCATGGTGACCGCCCGGCAGCCCTTGGCGGCTACCCGGCGGATCTCGGCGCTCATGGCCTCCGGATTCCACGTCGGCAGAATGGCGATGGGGATGAACCGGTCTGGGTAGGAACCGGCCCACTCGTCGATGTGCCAGTCGTTGTAGGCCGACACCATCACCAGCGTCGCCTCCTCGCGGTGCATATTGAGGTGACGAGCCGAGAACCCGGTGAACGTCGGGAAGCACATCGACGCGAGGATGCCGTTGCGGTCCATATCGCGAACGCGTTCGTGAACGTCGTAGACGCCAGGCCGCATTTCGGCGAAACCGGCGGGATCGCGGCCCCATTCCTCGGCCGGCCACGACACCACGGCGTTCAGTCCACTCACGCCCTGCGGCCTGCCCTGGTACATCCACTGGTCGACGCCCTTGTCGTCAACCACGACGATCGGGGCCTCGGGCTTGTACTTGGCGGGCACGTGACGCAGGAACATGTCCGGCGGCTCGACCACGTGGTCGTCAATGCTTACCAGGATCAGGTCGTCGACATCCATCAAGCTTTCCTCTCCCACACAGCGGCGCAGCCGAATTCGGCTACCCGTCGCACTCGGTCGTCGTTTCCAGCAGTCGGGGGATCGGCGCGGGATCCAGCAGCAATGCATCGGACATGGTCAGCTGGCCGGCGTTGGCGATCATGTTGTCCAGCACGGCCTGCAGGTTGTCGCCTTCGATTTCGTAGATGGCGACGTATGGCCCCTCGCCGTTGACCGGACGCAGCCGTCGCGCCGAGACGAATCCGTCGAGGGCCACAAGTTCAGGCAAATGGACTTCGTCGTACCAGGTGTTGTACTCCTGGTCGCGTTCGGGCGAACTGGGCCGACTCTCCACGAGGATGATGCCCTTGGCCATCTTGGACATTTGGAGCCACCTCTTTCGTGACTATTCGTAGCGCACCGTGACGGAATCCGTATCGGGTACGCCCTGGCACGTCAGAATGTAGCCGTCTTCCACTTCGTCGTCGTCGAGAGCGTCGTTAATTCGCATCGTCGCGTGCCCGCTCTCAAGGCGGGCCATGCACGTGCCACAGTTGCCGGCCTCGCAGTTGAACGGCGGATCCAGCCCCGCCCGGCGGGCACACTCCAGGAGCGTCTCGCCGGCAACCAGGGGCACCGTTGCCTTCTTGCGGTCCAGGTAAATCGTCACCGTGCCGGGTTCGGCACCGTTTGATGTGGGATCTGCCACCCTTGGAGTCTCCTCGATTGTCGCGGTGACCGCCGCGCGCTGGTCCCATCGTGGGCGCCCCGCCCGTACTTGCGTTCTTCAGTATAGAGAATACTCTTCTCACTAAGCGATAGCATCTTCTCTACTGCGCCGATGTCGGGTCAGCCTGGCCTGCGGGGAAGGACAGGACGTGACCGAGCCGGCTGCGCTCGTGTTCGAGGAACGGCAATTCAGCCTGCCTCAGCTCGACACGCTAGCCAACAGTCTGGCCGCGGCCCTGCGCAAAAGCGGCGTCGTCGCGGGCCAGCGGGTTGCCATCATGTCCTCCAACCGTCCGGAGTTCGTCGCCGTCCTGCTGGGTATCTGGCGCCTCGGTGCCACGGCAGTGCTGATCAGCCCCGCCTGGAAGCACGACGAGGTCGACCACGCGCTGGCGCTGACCAGCGCCAGCCACGCGGTCGGGGACCATCCGGTGCTGGCCGGGCTGATGCCGATGCTGCACCTCGACGACCCGGTCGCTCCCGTGGAGCAGATTCCGATGTCGCGGTTGCCGCGCGCCGATGCGGTGCTGGTGTTCAGCTCGGGCACCACCGGTTTACCGAAGGCCGTCCGGCACACCCACGCCGCCCTGGCCGATGCCGTGCGGCACTGGCGCGGCGCGCTGCAACTCACCCGGCGAGACCGGATTCAGGTCGCCACTCCGCCGTCGCACATCCTGGGCCTGCTCAACATCGTGACGGCGCTGCGCACCGGCGCCCGGCTGCGGCTACATCCACGCTTCGACATCGACCGGATGCTGCATCACATCGAAAAAGACCGCATCACAATCGAAATGGCGGTCGCACCCATCGCGATGGCTATCGCCGCACACCCGACGCTGGAGTCATACGATCTGTCGTCGCTGCGCTTCATCATGTGGGGAGCGACGCCGGTCAGCGCCAGCGTCGCCGAGACCGTCACCCGGCGCACCGGCGTCGGCTGGGTTCCGGCCTACGGCACCACGGAACTGCCTGTGATCGCCTGCAATCCGCCGGACAAGCCGCGGCTCGATACTGTTGGGCGCCCGGTGCCGGGGGTCCAGCTGCGGGTCATCTCGCTGCAGACCGGCCGGCCGGTCGGCCCGGGGGAGGTCGGCGAGATCCAGGCACGGTCGACCTCGCTGATGGCCGGTTATCTCCCGGCCGAGGCGACCGGTGAGGCGATGTGCGACGGCTGGTATCGCACCGGTGACGTCGGGTGCCTCGACGCCGACAATTGGCTGCGGATCACCGACCGCCTCAAAGAGATGATCAAGGTGCGCGGGTTTCAAGTCGCGCCAGCCGAAATCGAGACGGTGTTGCACGGTCATCCTGCCGTCAAAGACTGTGCTGTGTTTGGAGTTCCGGACGGGATCAACGGTGAAGCCGTCGTTGCCGCGGTCGCCACTGAGGCTCCCGGCGATATGGAAGCGGTCGCCGCCGACCTCACCGCCCGGGTGGACGAGAGGCTGGCCTCCTACAAACACCTGAGCCGGGTCGTGTTCGTGTCTGATATTCCTCGCCTGCCGTCGGGCAAGGTGGTGCGCCGAGTGCTGAAGGAGCGCTATGGATGTACGTCTGACAGCTGAACAGCAACAGTTGCGTGATGCCGCTGCGAAGCTGGCCGATGATCTGGGTCCAGCCACGGTTGCGGACCTCGCCGACGACAGTCGAATCGCACGTCTGGACAAGCAGATTGCGGCGACGGGCTTCAGGTCGCTGCGCTCGGACGGGGCATCCGGCGTCGAAGTCGCGATCGTCGCCGAGGAATTCGGCCGCCGGCTTGTCGATACGCCGTTCCTCGGCCCGGTGCTGGCCGACGACCTGGCACACCGCGTCGGTGCCGATGCCGACGCGGCGACGGTTGCTGTGGATGACCGCGCGGTCGACGCGCGCGGTGCCCGGCGTGCCTTGTCGCTGTCCGGCAACACGGCGCTGGCCACGGAGCTGGGGGCCGTGCGCGACGGTGCCGACTTAACCAGAGCCGAAGCCGAATTGGGGGGATCTCCTGAGACACTCGGAGAGCTGCCCGACGAGGCGGCGGCCCGGTGGTACGCGCTGGCGCTGGTCACCACATCGGCGGACCTGGTCGGAATCGCCCGGGGCGCACAGGCCGTCGCCTGCGACTACGCGAAGATCCGCGAGCAGTACGGCAAGCAGATCGGTTCGTATCAAGCCATCGCTCACCTGCTGGCCGAAAGCCTTGCCCTGATTGAAGGTTCGGTCAGCGTGCTGCGGCATGCCGCGTGGGGTGTCGACGAACTTGAAGCCGCGCACGCCATCCGAGCCGCCCAAATCGCCAAGGTCTACTGCGCACGTGCCACCCGAACCGTGTGCGAGACCTCGGTTCAGGTACACGGCGGTATCGGCAATACCTGGGAGTGCATCGCGCATGTCTACTTGCGCCGCGCCCTGACATCGACAGAGCTGTGGCCCGTCACGTTGAAGGAGATCGATCTTGGACTTTCGTGACTCACCTGACGAGGCGGCGTTCCGGGAGCGGCTGCGCACCTGGCTTTCGGAGCATGCCAAGGAATTCTCCGGCTCCGGCGACGAGTACTGGGCGCGCATGGCCGACTGGCATCGAGCCCTGTACGAGAACGGCTTTTCCGGCTTGTCCTGGCCACGCGATTGGGGTGGCCAGGACCTGGCGCCGGTGTACGACGTCATCGTCGACGAGGAGCTGGTACGCGCCGGCGCCCCGCCGCGCCCCAGCGTCGGCTATCTGGTGTACGGCATCGGCGCGCATGGCGGCGACGAGCTCCGGAAACGCTTCCTGCCCGGCATTATCAACGGCACCGAACGCTGGTGCCAGGGCTTCAGCGAACCAGGTGCCGGCTCGGATCTGGCGTCGCTGACCACCACCGCCACCCGGGACGGCGACAACTACGTCGTGCACGGACACAAGATCTGGACCAGCTACTCCGACGTCGCCGATTACTGTCTGCTGCTGGCCCGCACCGATCCCGATGCCAAGCGGCATCGTGGCCTGTCGGCATTCGTGCTCGACATGAAACAGACTGGGGTGCAACAACATCCGCTACAGATGATGAACGGCGTCACCAATGAATTCGGCCAAGTATTCTTCGACGGCGCCACGGTGCCGGCCGACCGGATGGTGGGTGCACCCGGTGACGGTTGGGCCGTGGCGATGACCGTCGTCGGACACGAACGCGAGCCCTCCACCCTCGGCTACGCCGCGCGATACGGCAAGCTTGTCCGAGAACTGTTGGCACGCAACGACGGCGAGGTGTCCGAAGATCTGGCCTGGGCCGCGGTTCAGTCGGACATGCTGACGCATCACGTGCGTCGGCGGTTGTCCGAACAGCTGGATGGGGTGTCGCACGGGTCGGAAGGCTCGCTGGACAAGTTGCTGATGACCTGGGTCGAACAATCGGTGGGGCACGCCGCATTGGCGGTCACCGGGACCCGTGATCCAGATCTGCTCAGCGCCTACCTGTACAGCCGTGCGCAGAGCGTCATGGGTGGGACATCACAGATACAGAAGAACATCATCGCTTCGCGAATCCTGGGATTGGGAGTCTGACGTGTACGACATGCCTGCTGAAATCGACGTGCGTGCCGACGGTGCACTACGGATCATCACGCTGAACCGGCCGGATTCGCTGAACTCGGTCAACGACGATCTGCACTCCGGGTTGGCACGGATCTGGCAGCGGTTGACCGATGATCCCACCGCCCGCGCGGCGGTGATCACCGGTGCCGGCAGAGCATTCTCGGCCGGCGGCGATTTCGGCTATCTCGAGGAACTTGCGAACGACGCCGACCTGCGGGCCAAGACCATCCGGGATGGGCGCGAGATCGTGCTGGGCATGGCGCGGTGCCGAATTCCGGTGGTAGCAGCCGTGAATGGCCCCGCGGTCGGTCTGGGCTGCAGCCTGGTTGCGCTGAGCGACATCGTCTACATCGCCGAAGACGCCTACCTAGCCGATCCGCATGTACAGGTGGGCTTGGTGGCCGCCGACGGCGGGCCGCTGACCTGGCCGCTGCACATCAGCCTGCTGCTGGCCAAGGAATACGCGCTGACCGGTGCCCGGATCAAAGCCCCTCGCGCCGTCGAACTGGGACTGGCCAACCACGTGGCGGCCCACCCCGTGGCCGAGGCAATCGCCTGCGCCAAAAGGATTTTGGAGCTACCTCAGCAGGCTGTCGAGAGCACCAAGCGGGTGCTCAACATTCATCTCGAGCGCGCGGTACTCGCCAGCCTCGACTACGCCCTCTCGGCCGAGAGTCAGTCGTTTATGACCGAGGACTTCCGGGCCAACGTCGCCAAGTTCAACGCGTCGAAGAACTGAGCCGCACTCGCGGCCCAGTTCTTCGACGGGGAGTGACTAGCTCTTTGCCGCGGCCTTCTCGCGGGCCTCGGCTGTCTTCGCGGCACCGCGCGCTGCCTCGGCCTGAGCCTCTTTTTTGGCCACATCGCGTTGTGCCTTCGCCTTGTCCTGCTGGGCGCGGCCTTCCTTGCGGAGACTCTCGTGATTGATCAGGATGCCGACGATCTCTTTGGTCTTCCCGATCGCGTCCTCGATGACGCCCTTGATGCCTTCCACGAGTCCATTGTCGCGCTCACTCATGCTGGAACTCCTATCGTGAAGTTGTCGGTCCTTTGACCCGTACCCAACGAGTCCGGCGCAGCAACGTCTAAACCGATGACACCGGTGTGGGGTCGGTCACTGTGGGCGTCTGCCTGCACCGCTGCGGCCGTGTGACTGGCCGTGACTCCCCGGCGCTCGGCGTGTCGGGTGGGTGTGTCGCGGCAGCCGCGACGATCGCCGGGTGAAATCCAGGAAGTTCAGCCGTCGTCGTGGTGCCGCAAGAAGTCCCGCATCACGTCGTCGAAGCGCTGCGGCTCCTCGATGAAAGGCATGTGCGAACTCGACTCGAACAACTCGAACCGCGAGTCCGCGATCCGCTGATGCATTTCCCACATGTGCTCGTGGGCGCATTCGTCGTACCTGCCCGCGATCACGAGGGTGGGCAGTGCGATCTCGCTCAATCGGTCGAACACATCCCAGCTGCGAATGGTCCCGACGATGTGAAAGTCGCTGGGGCCGAACAACGTTTCGAAACTCTCGGCTCCCATGCGCATGAATGCCTCCTCGAGATCGCGCGGCCACGGGCGTACCCGGCACAGATACGTCTCGTTCCAGGTGCGGATCGCGTCGTGGTATTCGGGTGAGTACGTCGTACCGGCGGCTTCATGGCGGTCAATGGCGGACTGGGTGGCCGGGTCGAGATCGCGCTTCAGCCGTTCCACCATGCCGGCAAACGCGGGTATGGACGCGATGCTGTTGGAGATGGTCACGCTGGCCGCGGTCGACGGGATGTCGAGTACGTACTGCTGCGCCAGCATGCCACCCCACGAGTTGCCGAACAGATGGAAGCGCTGTAAGCCAAGAGCCTGAATGACGGTGTCCATTTCGGCGACCGAACGCTGGATCGTCCAAAGGTCAGGGTTCGACGGGCACTCGGAATTTCCGCAGCCAAGCTGATCCCAGAAGATGACTTCGCGCTCGTTGGCCAAACGTTCAAGCGAAAGCAAGTAGTTGTGCGGTACGCCGGGCCCGCCGTGAATGGCAAGCAGCGGACGACCAGGCCCACCGCCGACGCGCTTGAACCAAACATTCCCGCCCGGGACCGCGATGGTCCCCTCCGACTGAGTCATGGCTGGTCGCCGCCTCCTACCTCTGATGAGCAGTGGCACGAAATCGTAGTCGGTGAGTCCGGCGTTGAGCCGGGCGGCGGCGGATCATCTTGCAACTGAGACTCTCGAAATGAGAGAATAGTGTTCTCATGAACGTGGGGCAGACTCTCGACGTTTCGCACCGCGCTGGCTGAACTGGAGAAACCCGTGCCTGAAGCTGTCATCGTGTCCGCGCTGCGCGCACCCCGATCGGCACCGCCCGGAAGGGAACGCTGCGCGACACCAGCGCGTTCGACCTCGCACACCACGTCGTTTCCGAGGCGGCCACAGACCTGGATCCGGCGCAGGTCGACGACGTGATCCTGGGTGAGGGGCTCTACGGCGGGGCTGTCCCACGTACCCGGTCTGGCCAACAATCGGCATTGCGCGGCCGGGCAGGCGGCGGTGCAGAGCGCGGCGGCCAGCGTGCGCGCCGCGCTGGCCACCGTACGGTCCTGGGCGTCGGTCGGCGTCGACCCGGCGATCACCGGTCTGGCGCCCGTCGATGCGATACCGAAAGCCCTTGTCCGTGCCGGTATTTCGATCTCCGATGTGGACCTGTTCGAAATCAACGAGGCGTTCGCGGCGATGTGCGTGGCGACCATCAAGATGCTCGAACTCGATCCCGAGAAGGTGAACGTCAGCGGTAGCGGCTGCGGTCTCGGACATCCGGTGGCGGCCACCGGAGCCAGGATGCTGGTCACCCTGGTGCACGAACTGCGGCGGCGTGGCGGCGGAATCGGTGTCGCCGCCATGTGTGCCGGCGGCGGCATGGGTTCCGCAACGGTCATCGAGGTCCCGGCTCCATAATGTGTCCATGACGATCGCCGACCTAATTGCCGGAGCGCGCAACGGATCTCCGCGCGCGGCGGGTCGGCTGCTCAGCCTCGTCGAAGGCGAACGTCGCGACGAGGTGCTGGCCAGCATTGGTCCCGCAAGCGCGCTGCGGGTGCGTGTCGTCGGTGTCACCGGACCGCCCGGCGCAGGAAAGTCGACAACGGTCGCGGCGCTCGTCGGTGCCTACCGCGAGCGTGGCTGCCGGGTGGCCGTGCTGGCCGTGGACCCGTCGTCGCCATTCAGCGGCGGCGCGCTGCTGGGTGACCGAATTCGAATGGCCGCCCATATCAACGACTCTGACGTGCTGATTCGTTCGGTGGCAAGCCGCGGTCATCTCGGGGGTCTGGCCGCCGCGGTGCCTGCGGCCATCCGTTTGCTGGGTGCGATCGGTTACGACATGGTGCTGCTGGAAACCGTCGGGGTGGGGCAGTCGGAGATCGAGATTGCCGCGGTAGCCGACCCCACCATCGTCATCCTCAACCCCGGTGCGGGTGATGCGATCCAGGCCGCCAAAGCGGGCGTGCTGGAGGTTGCCGACATCGTGGCGGTCAACAAGGCCGACCGGGACGGTGCCGAACAGACCGTGCGGGACCTGCGCGCCGAGACCAAGGCCCCGATCGTCAGCCTCATCGCCGCGCGGGGCGATGGTGTCGCCGATCTCGTCGCCGCCATCGACGACCATCACCGCACCGACAGCCGTGAGCGCCGGGTGACTCGCGCCCGCGCGCAAATCCTTTCGCTGGCCCAAACCCAGCTGCGCAGCCAGCCGGATCTTGACCGGCTCGCGGAATCGGTGGTCGACGGCCAGGCCGACCCGTATTCGGCGGCCGCGCAGCTGCTGTTAGGCGCAGGTCAGGGCAGGGATTGAGGTCGCTTGTCCCCCAATCGGGGGGAACGGAATTCATCTGGATTGCGACCCGATCGGCGGAGGTTGGCCCAGCGCCACCCGCATAACTTAACTCTCGTATCCACGACGAGTTAGGAGCCACCGAACATGACTCGCACACCCGAACTGTCAGCGGCATGGTTGCGTGAGCAACTGGAGCTGTACCGCCAAATGTGGGTCTTGCGCCTGCTCGACATGGCAGTGGAGGAGATGCGTATCGACGGTCGGCTCAACCAACCCGTTCAGGCCGCGCTCGGCCAAGAGGCGGTGGCAATCGGCACCGCCGCGGCACTTCGTCCCGGCGACTTCATGACCACCGCCATCATCCACATGCAGCACGCCCAGCAGATCAGTTGCGCGCTGCCGCTGGGCCCGGCCATCGCGGCGCTCAGCAGCCCGGATTTCGGTCCTGACGGCGACGAGGAAGCCCCGTTCGTGGCTTCTGTTCGTGGGTTGTGTTCTCTCTCAAGTACTTTGCAGCAGTCACCGCTGCTGGCCGTCGGGCACGCCTACGGTAAGCAACTGATGGACGATGGCGGGGTCACGGTGTGTGTCATGGAAAGTCGTGACGCGAAATCGGCAGACTTCGCCGAGGCCGCGCACATCGCCCTGTCCTGGCAGCTTCCGGTGGTGTTCGTTGTCGAGAATGCGCGTGAGGAAGCCAACGTAAGCGAGTGTCACGGGTTGCCAGTGATTTCTATCGATGGCAACGACGTTGCGGTGGTTCGTGATTCGGTCGCCGGCGCCGTGCGATGCGCGAGCGCGGGCGGAGGTCCGGTTCTGGTTCACGCGATGACCCAGCGCGAGGATGGTGTCGTCTGGGTGGGCCCACTGGTTCTGGAAAGGGAGCGGCTGATTGACGCCGGCGTCAGTGCCGCCCACCTCTACGAGGTGGAGCGCCGAGCCCGTCACCTGGTCGCCGAGGCTGAGGTCTTCGCGAAGGTCATCCTGTGGGATGACCAGCCGGCGCCGATTCGGGAGCCGGAGGTGTGGCCTGCCGCTAGCTGAGTAGACCTTGCCGCATTGCCTCGGCGACAGCAGCTGCGCGATCGCTGACTCCGAGTTTCTCGTATAACCGCTGGACATGCGTTTTGACCGTGGAGGGTGCGACGAACAGCTCGCCTGCGATCGCGGGGATGCTTTGACCGCGAGCGATCCGATTGAGCACCTCGCGCTCCCGGGCGCTGAGGACAGGAGCCGTCGGCTCCGCTCGCTGCCGAATCTGTGCGGCAAGCCCGCCGGCAAGCGAGGGTGCCACCACGTCGTTTCCGTTCGCGCAATCGAGCACCGCTTTGACGATCTCGGTGCGCGTCGAGTCCTTGAGCAGAAAGCCGGCTGCACCTTGCTGCAGCGCTTGATACACGATCGCGGCCTCGTCATGCGCCGACAGCAGCAGGACGCGGGTGGGCAGATCGTTACTTCGCACCGCCGCGGCTACCTGAGCGCCATCCATGCCGGGCATCCGGAAGTCGAGCAATGCGACGTCGGGAAGGTGCTCCTTGATCAGTTCCAGCGCTTGGGTGCCGTCATCCGCCTCGCCGACGACGTTTACCTCGCCGCTGAGAGCCAGGGCTCGTACCACGCCTTCCCGGAACAGCGGGTGATCATCGCCGACAACGACGCGGACCTTCTCGGGCGTTGCTGCGCCGGCCATGGCGGACAGTCTAGCGGTTCGCCGTACCTGCGCAGATTGCTATTGGGGACAACCTGATGCGGGTTTTGCCATTTAGCCCCAGAGTGGCGAGTACAGATGAATACTGTGTTCGCGTGGCGGATACCAGCGATGCAGAGTTGCATCGGGTACGCGGGATTCACCAACTGCGCTCGTATCGAATCGCGTCTGTGGTTCGGATCGGCGTAGTTGGGTTGATGGTCGCCGCCATGATGATCGGCACCAGCCGGTCCGAGTGGCTGCAGCAGAGTGTACTGATCGCGGTGTACGCGGTCATCGCACTGTGCGCCGCGGCGCTCGCATTTTTCCCGTTTCGTCAATGGGTTGCGCTGGGGGCGCTGGAACCAGTTGCTTTCACCATCATCGACGTCATTGCCTTGACCGTCTTCCAGCTGCTGTCCACTGGTGCGGTCTATCCCTTGTTGATCATGACCATGCTGCCCATCCTGTTGGGCCTTGACGTCTCTTCGCGCCGCGCCGCGCTGGTGCTGATCTTCTCCATGGTGGGGTTCGCGATCGCGGTGCTCCAGGACCCGGAGATGCTGCGCTCGATCGGGGTGTTCGAGGCCGCTTTTCGCTTTGTGCTGTACGGGTTCCTATGTGCCACTGCATACATGGCGGTCCGTATCGCAGATCGGCATACGCGCTCGGTCGCCGGCCTGAGCGTGCTGCGCGAGGAATTGCTTGCTCAGACGATGACGGCGTCGGATGTGTTGCAGCGCCGGATTTCGGAGTCCATTCACGACGGACCGCTGCAAGACATCCTGGCGGTGCGTCACGAACTCGTCGAGTTGGAGACCACGCTCCCGGGTGACGAGCGCGTCGAGCGCGCGCTGGCCGGTCTGCAAGTCGCGTCACACAGCCTGCGGCAGGCGACTTTCGAGCTACACCCGGCCGTGCTCGAACAGGTTGGGCTGGCGGCAGCGGTGCATCAGTTGGCCTCGGATTCGGCACAGCGCTCGGGCATCCAGATCTCCACCGAGATCGATTACCCGAACCGCGATGAGATCGACCCGATCGTGTTCGGTGTGGTTCGGGAATTGGTGTCGAACGTCGTGCAGCACTCGCACGCCCGCCGGGCATCGATCAAGCTGGGGGTCACCGACCACAGATGTGTTTTGCATGTGATCGACGACGGGGCGGGATTCAATACCGAGACCATGGCACGCCGGTTGGGGGAGGGCCACATCGGTCTGGCGTCGCATCGCGCCCGGGTGGACGCCGCCGGCGGCGTGTTCGTTTTCCTCGACACCGCGGTGGGCACCCACATCTGCGTGGAAGTGCCGCTGAAGTCGTGAACAGCTATTGCAGGTCGACCGACTTACCGGTGGCGGCAGCGTAACCCGCACGATATCCGAAAACCATTGCCGGACCAATGGTTCCACCTGCACCGCCATAGGCACGTCCGGTCGCGCCGGCCATCGTGTTGCCCGCAGCGAACAGGCCCGGAATAGGTTCCCCGCTGACGTGGAGCACCCGGCCGTCGTGGTCGGTGCGCGGCCCGCCCTTGGTGCCCATCGCGCCGATACACACTGGAACCGCGTAATACGGCGCGGTGTCAATTGGGCCGAGTGTCTTCCCGGCCGTGGTGCTGGCGCTGTCGTCGCCCCAATAGCCGTCGTACGCACTGGAACCGCGGCCGAAGTCGGGGTCGGCGTCCTTCGCCACGTGGCGGTTCCACTCGTCGATCGTGCGGATCAGGCCTTCGGCATCGATACCGGTCTTGGCACCCAGTTCGCTCAGGTCCGCGGACTCGCAGAACCAGTCCGGAACCGGCTCACCGGGCGCGATGCCCAGAAATCCATAGCGCTGCAAGTGAACTGAATCGAAGACCATCCATCCGCGATCGTTGACGTATCCGCCCCGAGGATCCAGGTAGTGGAACGCGCCGGCCATCGAGTTGTAATCGCAGGCCTCGTTGACGAATCGGTGCCCGGCCAGGTTGACAATAATGCTCCGCGGCCGAGTTCGCTCCAACCGCACGCTGCGGCTGCGCTGTTGGCCTTCGATGGTGTCGCCGGGGATTTGTACGACCGGCACCCACCACGCTTCGCTCATGTTCGCCAGATCAGCACCGTGCGCCATCGCCATGCGCAGCCCGTCACCGGTGTTGTTCGGCGGCGAGACCGCACCGTGCATCGGCCCGCGAAGGAACGCCTGTGCCAAGCCCGGATCCCATTCGAATCCGCCGACACCCAAAACGACTCCACGGCGCGCTCGCACGTTGATGCGCTGTCCGGACATCGCGATGCGCACCCCGACGATTTCGCCGTCTTCGGCAACGAGTTCCTCGGCCCGGGCGTTGGTGTGCGGTGTCACCCCGGCGTCGAGTAATCCCTTGAGTAGCCCCGCAATTAGCGCGGTGCCTGCGACGCACAGGTCGCTGCCCTCCTCGATCGCCGCGTGCAGGCGTGCCCGGGTTTCGGCATCGAAACCGACGTTGGACCAGTCGGCGGGAAATGAGGTGATCCGGTCGCCCCACTCACCGATTTGGTTCAGGTCGAACGGCCCCGCGCTCAGCGACCGGCCTCCGGTCGGCTGGCCGCCCGGCAGCTCTGGCCGGTAGTCGGGGAAGCCGGCCGCGATCCCGAAATGTAGGCCGCTATGCCCCTCGACGAATTCCAGCATGGCCGGGCCGGTCCGCACGAACGTTTCGACCAGCGCGTCGTCCATGGTGCCCACGGACTGCGCGCGAAGGTACTGCAGCGCGGCGTCTTGAGTCAATTCGCCGTCGGGAGAACGATTATGGGCGGGGATCCACACGACGCCACCCGACACCGCGGTGGTGCCGCCGACGGTCGGGGCCTTCTCAAACACCTCGACGGAGGCGCCGGCAGACACCGCGGACAGTGCGGCGGTCAGGCCGGCCCCGCCGGTGCCGAGCACGACGACATCGGCCTCGGAGTCCCAAGACATCAACGGCTATCCCTTCAGCTCAGCAGCTCGGACAACTGGTTCGCGGCTTTGACGACCGCATCCCTGCCGCGCAGCACGACGTCTTCCCGGTGGGAGATGAGGTTGATGCATGTCGGCGGAGACGGTGCCGGGCGGTGGACCGACACAGCCAGGCCGTAGGTATTCGGTTCGATCTCTCCGTAGGTCGTCACCCAGCCGCGCTCGCGTGCTCGCGACACCAGGTCCCGCTCGCCCGGGCGTGGCGGAAGGCTTGCGAGCAGGGCGATTCCGGCGGCGCCGCGGTCCAGCGGGTACCGGCTGCCTTCGTGGAAGGACAGTTGGTAGGCGACGTGGCTCGGCACAATCACCGCGATCGCGACCTGTTGATCGCCCTCGGCGATGAGCAACGACACCGTGGTGCCCAGATCGTCGGCCAGGGTGCGCAACGTCGGCAGACTCAGTTGGCGCACATTGCGGTCGAACGACGCGCCGAGCACCGCGAGCCCGGCGGCCGGCCGGTAACGCCCGTCTTCGCCCTTGGCCACCAAGCGGAACTGGGCCAACGTCGACAGCAGCCGATAGGCGATGGTGCGGTGCACCCCGACCTGGTCGGCGAGCTGCTGCACGGTCAACCCGGTGGGGGAGTCCGCCACCATTTGCAGCGCGGTGATTCCCCTGGCCAGCGTCTGCGAGCCGGTGCCCGAACCCGTCACAGCCTTGACATACCTCCAAGCGAGAGCGAAGCTCTAATATATAACGCACGCTAGTGTGCGATATTCGCAAATCAGGTAAGTCTAAAACGAGAACAAGATTTCCACCAGTAGTAGGCAGAGAGGAACCGTGGCCGAGTTCGAGAGCATCTGGAGCGATCTTCAGGGTGTCGCGTTTGAGCAGGGCTATCTCAACGCCGGGGGAGTCAAGACCCGTTACCTGCGCGCCGGCGATCCCGGTAAGCCGGTACTGATGCTGCTGCACGGATCCGGCGGCCACGCCGAGGCTTACGTGCGCAATCTAGGCGCGCACGCCGAGCATTTCTGGACCTGGTCGATCGACATGCTGGGGCATGGGTACACCGACAAGCCGGGCCACCCGCTGGAAGTCAGCCACTACGTCGAGCACCTGATGGCTGTGCTGCGCACCATCGGGGTCGAGCGCGCATTCATCAGCGGCGAATCGCTCGGCGGCTGGGTGGCCGCCCGTACCGCGGTCGACCACCCGGATGTGGTTGAGCGACTGGTCCTTAACACCGCCGGCGGCTCCCAGGCCGATCCAGTGGTGATGCAACGGATCATCACGCTGTCCATGGCCGCCGCCGAGGACCCGACCTGGGAGACCGTGCAGGCGCGGATCAAGTGGCTGATGGCCGACAAGTCCAGGGGCTACGACGACCTGGTCGCCAGTCGCCAACGGGTGTATCGCCAACCGGGATTCGTCTCCGCGATGAGCGACATCATGGCATTGCAGGACCCCGAGATTCGGGCCCGCAACATCCTCGGCCCGGACGAATACGGGTCGATCGTCGCGCCGACGCTGGTGTTGTGGACCAGTGACGACCCCACCGCCGACGTGACCGAGGGACGCCGCATGGCGTCGATGATTCCGGGCGCCCGGTTCGAGGTGATGCCCGGTTGCGGCCACTGGCCGCAGTACGAGGACGCCAAGACCTTCAACCAACTGCATCTCGACTTCCTGCTAGGCCGCTGATGGGAACCGACGGGCACCAGACACCAGGACTCGATGTCGACGTAGTCATCGTCGGCGCCGGTCCGGTCGGTCTGACCCTGGCCAATATCCTTGGCCAGCAAGGTGTCCGAACGCTATTGGTCGACGAAAGAGACACGCTGATCGACTACCCGCGCGGGGTCGGCCTGGACGACGAGTCGTTGCGCACCTTCCAGTCGATCGGCCTGGTCGAGCGCGTCCTGCCGCACACGGTTCCTAACCAGATTCTGCGTTTCTTCGACGGCAAGCGCCGGGTGCTTGCCGAAATGGCCCCGCCCGATGCGCGTTTCGGTTGGCCGAAGCGCAACGGATTCGTCCAACCGCTCGTCGACGCCGAATTACTGGCCGGTCTAGACAGATTCGACTGCGTCGAGGTGCGCTGGGGCCACCCGATGACGACTTGCGAGGAAACCGCCGACGCGGTCACGGTCGAGCTTGGCGGCAAGGCGGATCCCAGCACGGTGCGGGCCCGCTACGTCGTCGGCTGCGACGGCGGCCGCAGCATGACGCGCCGGATGATGGGGGTGTCTTTCGACGGGACGACGTCGTCGACGCGCTGGCTGGTGGTCGACATCGCAAATGATCCGCTGGGCCATCCGAACAGTGAGGTCGGTGCCGACCCCGAACGTCCGTACGCGTCGATTTCGATCGCGCACGGAATTCGCCGCTTCGAGTTCATGATTCACGCCGACGAGACCGACGAGCAGGCAGAGGACCCCGCCTTCCTGGAGCGGATGCTGGCCCGCATGGTGCCCCGTCCCGACCGGGTCGACGTGATCCGGCGCCGCGTGTACACCCACCACTCGCGAATCGCCGGGGCGTTCCGCAGCGGCCGGCTGCTGCTGGCCGGCGATGCCGCGCACCTGATGCCGGTGTGGCAGGGGCAGGGCTACAACAGCGGTATCCGGGATGCGGCGAACCTGGGCTGGAAGCTGGCCGCCGTGGTCAACGGCCGGGCCGGCGACAAATTGCTGGACAGCTACGACATGGAGCGCCGTAAGCACGCGCGGGCCATGATCGACCTATCCACCATGGTGGGCCGGGTCATCTCGCCGACCAACCGTCGAGTCGCCACCGCACGCGACCTGCTGGTGCGGTCGGCCTCAATTGTGCCCACGCTCAAGCGATACGTGCTCGAGATGCGGTTCAAGCCGATGCCCCGCTACGAGCACGGGGCAGTCGTGCACTCGGCTGGGCAGCGGACCGAATCGCCCGTCGGCACCCTGTTCATTCAGCCACGGGTCGATACCCGCGCTCAGCAAGATGTCCTGTTGGACGATGTGCTGGGCCCGTGGTTCGCCGTGCTGTGCTGGAACAACAACCCGCGCAAGATTCTCGGCGACGAGGCCTTTGGGAAGTGGAAAGCGCTGGGCGCACGGTTTGTCGCGCTGCGGCCGCTGACTCAGCTGAACTGGCCTGGGCACGACGATCCGGATGTCATCGTCGTGGGCGATCGCACCGGCGGGCTCAAGTCCTGGTTCGATGTGCACTCCGAATCGGTGGTGTTCCTGCGTCCCGATCGCTGCATCGCGGGTGCCTGTATCGCCCAGCTCTCCCCCGAGCTCAGCGCATCACTGCTGGACGCCCTCACGCTCATCCCGGGAGGGGGTGATGTCGACAGTGGCAATGGCTCTGTGCTGTATGTCCCACAGCCCGCTCCTGAATCTTCCGGGGCCGTCGCCGGACCTGCTTGACGATATCGAAGGCGCGATCGCGCAGGCTCGGGAATTCGTTCGCGATTACGATCCCGAGCTCGTGGCCATCTTTTCTCCGGATCATTACAACGGGTTCTTCTACAAGGCGATGCCTCCTTTCTGTATCGGCTTGAACGCCAACGGAGTTGGTGATTACGGGACGCATGCCGGTCCGCTGGATGTTCCGACGGACGTGGCCTCGCAGTGTGCGGAAGCCGTGCTCGAGGCGGGCATCGACATTGCGGTGTCGGCCAGCATGGACGTGGACCACGGGACCGTCCAGCCGCTGGAGAAGCTGTTCGGGGACGCACTCTCGCGGCCGGTGATACCGGTCTTCATCAATGCGGTCGCGGTGCCGCTGGGACCGCTGCATCGGTGCCGGGCGCTGGGTGCGGCCGTGGGCACCTTTCTGGCCACGTTGGATAAGCGGGTCCTGGTGATCGGATCCGGTGGACTCTCGCATAGCCCTCCGGTGCCGACATTGGCGACCGCGCCTGAAGCGGTCCTGGAGCGGATCGTGCAGGGCCGGCCGATGACGCGCGAGCAGCGGCAGGCCAGGCAGGCCGCTGTCATCGAGGCGGCCAAGGCCTTCGCCGGTGGCGAGAGTGACCTGCAACCTCTCAACCCGGCGTGGGACCACCGCTTCCTGGAGATCATCGACAACGGCCGACTCACCGCGTTCGACCTCTGGTCGAACTCGTTCGTGCTCTACGAGGGCGGTACCTCCGCGCACGAAGTGCGTACGTGGATAGCGGCTTTCGCCGCGCTGGAAACCGCAGGCGAGTATCAGACGGCGTTGCGCTACTACAAGCCGGCCGAAGAATTGATCGCCGGCTTCGCGATCAGGACCGCGATGCCGACATGACCGGCGCGGAGATGAACGGCTTCGATCACGTCGTCGACGTGTTGGTCGTCGGGTCCGGCGGTGGCGGCATGGCTGCGGCCCTGACGGCGCATGCGTCCGGGCTGGACACGTTGGTGGTCGAAAAGTCCTCCCACTTCGGCGGTTCCACCGCCTTGTCCGGGGGCGGCATCTGGGTACCTGGCGCGCCCTCGCAACGCCGGGGCGGCTACTGTCCGGATCCCGAGGGCGTGGTCGAATACCTGCTCAAGATCACCAGGGTCTGGTCAGCGAGGCGCGCATCCGGCAGTACGTCGAGTCGGCCCCCCAGATGCTGGAGTTTCTCGAAGAGCTTTCGGGATGGTTCGAATTCGTCTGGAAGCCCGGCTATGCCGATTACTACCCGGAGCTGCCCGGCGGCTCGGAACTCGGTAGCACCATCAACGTGCCGGCCATCGATCTGCGGAAGCTGGGCGCCGACGAGAAGACGTTGCTGGCGCCACTGGCGCTTGCTCCGCGGGGAATCTGGCTGGGCCCCAAAGACCTTCGGATCTTCTATCGGATCAGGCAGTCGTGGGCCGGTAAGGGCGTACTACTGAAACTGATCTGGCGAATGGTCAAGGCGAGAGTCCTCGATGAGCGGATGGCCGCAATCGGGCAGTCGCTGGCCGCCCGGCTGCGGCTGGCGATGCGCGAGAGCGACATCCCGCTGTGGCTGGACGCGCCGATGACCGAGTTAGTCACCGACGCAGGAGGATCGGTGACCGGAGCGGTGCTCGAACGCGACGGTGCCAAGCAGCGCATCGGCGCGCGCCGAGGTGTCATCCTGGCTTCTGGCGGCTTCGATCATGACCTTGCCTGGCGCAAAGAGCAGCTCCCAGTCGTGGACCAGGACTGGAGCTTCGGCAATCCGGCCGCGATGGGCGACGGCATCCGTGCGGGCCAAAAGGTGGGCGCCGCAACCGATCTTCTGGACGAGGCATGGTGGTTCCCGGCCATCCAATGGCCGGACGGCCGAATGCAATTCATGCTGAACGAGCGGATGATGCCGGCCCAATTCATCGTCAACGGCGACGGCAAGCGCTTCATCAACGAGGCCGCCCCGTACATGGACTTCGGCCACGCCATGATCGACGGGCAGCAATCCGGGGTCACCCACATCCCGTGCTGGCTGATCACCGATCACCGATCCTTCAACCGCTACGTCGTCGGCGGCCACCTGCCGATCCCGAAAATCCCCGGCGCCCCGGTGCCCACCGGCCGCAAGGTTCCGTCGGCCTGGCTGGAATCCGGCGTGGTGAAGGCGGCGACCAGTTGGGACGAAATGGCCGCAAAGATCGGCGTCCCGGCAACCGAACTTCGGGCAACCGCGGCTCGTTTCAACGAACTCGCGCGCAAGGGTCACGACGACGATTTCAACCGAGGGGACAGCGTTTACGACAACTATTACGGCGATCCGACCCTGCCCAACCCCAATCTGTATCCGCTGGGTGACCCGCCCTACTACGCGTTCCGAATCGTTCTCGGCGATCTCGGAACCTCGGGTGGCCTGCTGACCGACGAATACGCCCGAGTGGTACGTCCCGACGGCACCGTCGTCCCCGGCCTGTATGCGGTGGGAAACACCTCCGCGCCGGTGATGGGCCGCAGCTACGCGGGCGCCGGAGCGACCATCGGTCCCGCCATGACCTTCGGCTTTGTCGCCGCGAAACACCTTGCCAGCCAGGCCTAATCTCTTGAGGAGGTAACAATGAAAATTTCACTGTTCTACGAGTTCGCCCTGCCACGCCCGTGGGTACCGGAGGACGAGCACGTCATGTTGCAGGACTGCCTGGACGAGGTGGAAGCCGCCGACAAGGCGGGATTCTCCACCGTCTGGCTGACCGAGCATCACTTCCTCGAGGAGTACTGCCATTCCACCGCGCCGGAGATATTCCTGGCCGCGGCCAGCCAGCGGACCAAGAACATCCGGCTCGGATTCGGCATCATGCACCTGCCGCCGTTGGTGAATCACCCCGCGCGGGTAGCCGAACGCATTGCCACCCTTGACTTGCTGTCCAACGGACGCGTCGAGTTCGGCACCGGCGAATCCTCCTCCGTCGGTGAGCTGGGCGGGTTCAACATCGATCCCGCTGACAAACGCGCGCAGTGGGAAGAGGCGCTCGAGGTCTCGATCCGCTGCATGGTCGAAGAGCCCTTTTCCGGGTTCGAAGGCCAACACGTCCAGATGCCGGCCCGCAACGTGGTGCCCAAGCCGCTACAGAAGCCGCATCCCCCCGTCTGGGTTGCCTGCACCAGGCCGGCCAGCGTGCAGATGGCTGCCCAAAAAGCCATCGGTGCTTTGAGTTTCGCTTACACCGGCCCCGGTCCGCTGACCGAGCGGGTCAACGGTTACTACAAGGAATTCGAGGAAAACGGCGTGCCGGTCACGCCGCAGATCAACCCGAACATCCTGGCCATCGGCGGTGACCTGTCGATGATGGTCGCCAGGACCGACGAGCAGGCTCTGCAACGCCTCGGCCAGGGTGGCGGATTCTTTTCGTTCGGCATCATGCACTACTACATGACCGGCGTGCACACCCCCGGGCGGACCGGAGTGTGGAAGCGCTACCTCGAAGAGGTGGAAAAAGACCCGACGTTGGCCTATGGGCCCGGCCGTGGCGCGATCGGATCCCCGGCCACCGTGCGCGAGTTCCTGCGCGGCTACGAGGAGAGCGGCGTCGACGAGATCATCCTGCTGCTCAATCCGCGCAGCCACGAGGGCAGCATGGAGTCCATCGAGCTGATGGGCAAAGAGGTGCTGCCCGAGTTCATCGAGCGCGACAAGAAGGCGGTGGCGGAGAAAGCCAAGCGCCTGGCGCCCGTCATCGAGAAGGTCGAGGCGCGGCGGCCCAAGTCGACCGCACCGAAATTCGATGAGAACTACTCCTTTGGCGGCCTGCCCACCGGTCGTGGCGGTAAGTTCACTGCCAGCGAGATCCCCGAGGCCATGGCGGAGATCAACGAGGGTCGCGTCCAGGCAGCGCAGCGGGCAAAGGAAGAACAGAACAAGAAGTAGACGGCCTTGGCAGACATCGACGAGCTGTGGCGCTATGACGGCCGCCGTGCCGTGGTCACCGGGTGTGCGTCGGGCATCGGCGAACATGTGGGGCGACAGCTCACCGACCTCGGCGCCGAAGTCATCGGGCTGGATATACGCCGACCGCCGTTCGAGGTCAACGAGTTTCATCAGGTCGACCTGGCCGACCCGGAGTCGATCGAAGGTGCCGTAGCATCCATCGGCGGGCGGGTCGACGCGCTTTTCAACGTCGCCGGAGTCTCGTCGGGGATCGGCGATCCGACCCTGGTCGCCACGATCAACTTCCTGGGCCTGCGGCGCGTCACCGAGGCGCTGGTGCCCAAGATGGGCGCGGGATCTTCAATCGTGAGCGTCTCCTCGCTCGCGGCGGCCGGCTATCGGGAGCATGCCGACGCGGTGGTGCCGTTGCTGGATACCGCGACGATGCAACAGGGCATCGACTGGTGTCACGCCCATCCCGACGAGCTGGGCAACGGCTACCAACTGTCCAAAGAAGCGATCATCTTTTACACCATGCGCAGCGCCACGCCGTTGGGCGCCAACGGTATCCGCATCAATTGCTCCGGCCCCGGGGTCACCGAGACCCCGATCCTCGATCAGCTGCGAGCCGCATATGGGCAGGGCTTCCTCGACGGTATTCCCAAGCCCCTGGGCCGTGTTTCCGGCCCCGCCGAGCAGGCCGCGGTGTTGCTCTTTTTGAATAGTCGTGCAGCCAGCTACATCACGGGACAGGTCCTCTGGGTCGACGGCGGAAACGTGGGTGCCGCGATCGCCCGTGAACTCGAGGAAGGACGGGCCGATGGCCGACTTGACTGATTTCCGGCGGGTCGCGAGTGACGTCTCCAATTGGGGGCGCTGGGGGAACGACGACGAGCTTGGCACGCTGAACTTCATCACCGCGGACAAGGTCGCCCAAGCGGCGAGCCTGGTCAAGCACGGCAAGGTGTTTCCGCTCGGGGTCGACTTCGGCGCCTCCGGGCCGCAGGGCGCCTTCGAGTTCCGGCACAACCCGGTGCACGTCATGACCGTCGACGGCGGAGATGTGAACACGCTGGCCAAGTACGGGACGAGCTGGCCGAGTAATCCGGTGGCCCAGCAGCTCAGTAGCTACATGACTGCCGACAACCCGTTCCGGTTCAACGATGACATCATCATCATGCCGTTGCAGGCGGCAAGCCAGTGGGATGCACTGTCCCACGTCTACTACGACGATCACCTCTACAACGGGTTCCCGGCGGATTCGGTGACCAGCCTGGGCGCCTACCACTGCGGCATCGACAAGGTCGACGTCAAGGGCATCACTTCCCGAGGTGTGCTGCTGGACTTGGTTCGCCATCGGGGGGCCGACGTCTTCCTCGAGGCCGGCAACCCGATATCCCCGGAAGAACTCGACGACGTGGTCCGTGCGCAGGGCGTCACCATCGGGCCAGGCGATATTGTTCTGATCAGGACCGGTTGGTGGACAAGGTTTCTCATGACCGGGAACAACATGGAAGGCTATTCGGGACTGGACTGGCGGTGTGCCCAGTGGCTACACGATCACCAGATCGCCGCCGTGGCCGCAGACAACCTTCAGGTCGAAGACCTGGAATCCGGGGTCGACGGGATCACATTCCCGCTGCACCTGCTCTGCCTGCGCGACATGGGGATGATCTTCGGCGAATACTGGGATCTCACCGCGCTGGCGCAGGACTGTGCTGCCGACGGCGTCTACGAATTCCAGCTCATCGCACCGCCGCTGAGAGTCGTCGGGGCCGTGGGCTCCCCGGTCAATCCGATCGCGATCAAGTGATGGACTTTGAGCGCAGGAGCATGCTGGTTGACGGCCTGACCACCGGCTACCTAGAGGCCGGTGAAGGCGATCCGGTGGTGCTGTTGCACGGCGGCGAGTTCGGAGCCAGCGCTGAACTCGGTTGGGAGCACAACATTTCCGCACTGGCCGCGCACTATCGAGTGCTGGCCCCGGACATGCTGGGGTATGGCAATTCGGCGAAGGTGATCGACTTCGTCGACGGTCGGGGGATGCGGATTCGGCATGTGGCTCGCTTCTGCGAGGCCCTCGGCGTCGACTCGGCGCATTTCGCCGGCAACTCGATGGGCGCCATCAACCTGCTCAACGATGCCACGTCGGAGGCGCCGCGACTGCCCGTCCGCAGCTTGATGATCATCTGCGGAGGCGGAGATATCCAGCAGAACAAACACTTTGAAGCGCTGCAGGAGTACGACGCGACGCGTTCGGGGATGCGGCGCATAGTCGAGGCGCTCTTCCACGACGCCGGGTATCCGGACGATGAGGAATACGTGAGCCGGCGCTATGAGTCGAGCACCGCGCCGGGGGCGTGGGAAGCGGTGTCCGCGGCTCGATTCCGCCGTCCCGGCTCGTCGCGGCCCCCGGCACCGTCGGCCACGCGAGCCTACGAACGCATCAGTGTGCCAACACTTGTCATCGAAGGCGGAGAGGACAAACTGCTTCCGTCGGGCTGGGCCGCGCAGATCGCCAAGCAGATTGACGGCGCCCGCTCGGCGGTGGTCTCCGACGCCGGTCATTGTCCGCAGATCGAGCAGGCGTCGACGACCAACGATTTGCTGCTGGAGTTTCTCCGCGCCGCATCCTAGAAGACGTATTCCAATCGGGTCATCATTCCCGCGACTTGGTGGTAGGTGTTGTGGCAGTGCATCTGCCACACGCCAGGGTTGTCGGCCACCAGAACCGCGAGGAGCTTCTGTTTAGGTAGCACGATCACGGTGTCCTTGCGGGCGCCGAGAGATCCGTCGGCGTTGATCAGCTGGAATGTGTGCCCGTGCAGGTGGATTGGGTGATACATCATCGTGGTGTTGTCGAACGTGATGGTGGGCCGTTGCCCCTGCTGGACGTGTAGCGGATTAGTCCGGCTGTAGGCCTCGCCGTTGATCGTCCAGTCGTATTGGGCCATGTTGCCGCCCAGGACGACCGGTAGGTTGACACCCGGTTCGGGTCGGCCCAACATGGCCGACGTTGCGGCGGTGAACATCTCGATGGTTCCCACGCGTTTGGTGAGTTCGGCCGGCTGGAATAGTGGATCGGGCACGCTGCCTTGTCCGGTGGACAGCAGTGCGCGCGCCAGCGAACCTTTGCCCTCCGCGAGCGCGACCAGTGGGAAGACACCGTCGGCGGCGGTCACGATCACGTCGTACCGTTCGGCCATCCCGATGAGTAGGGCGTCGACCTGCCTGGGCACGACGCGGAAACCATCGGTGTGGGTGACCGTCATGGTGTGGCCGGCCAACGCGACGCGAAATGCGGTGTCGGAGCCGGTGTTGATGAAACGGATCCGGATTCGCTGGCCCGGTTTCGCGTTGAACGTGGTGGGAGCCGCAGGAATGCGGCCGTTGATCAGATAGTAGGGATAGGGGATGTCGCCGGCGTCGCCGCCAAGTAGCTCGCTGCTACCGACCCTGGCCGGCGGCATCGCGGCTGCCGACGTGGGCGGGCTCGTCGAGGTGGTCGCGGTTGTCGACGTCGTCTCGGACGTGGACGTCGTCGAGGTGGTCGGGCTTGTCGAGGTGGTCGGGGACGTCGGCGTCGTCTCGGGTGCGGCCGGCATGTTGGACATACCGGGCATACCGGGCATGCCGGATTTGTTCGGGTTGGTGAGCTCCTGGTAGAGCTGCTGCGGGCTCTTCCCGACACCGTCGGTCCAGTCATCAAGGACCACAACCCATTCGACGTCGTAGTCGCCCTCAGTCGGATCCTCGATGACGACCGGTAGGTACAGGCCCATGTCTTCGTCGAGGCCGGTGTGCGGATGAGCCCAGTAGGTGCCCGAATTCGGTACCGAGAACTGGTAAGTGAATTCTTGACCGGCCTCGATATTCGGGGTGGCCGGCTCCGCACCATCCATGTTGTTGCGCAACGCGATACCGTGCCAATGCACCGATGTCGGATGGTCGAGTTTGTTGGAGACCTTGACCACAAGCTCGTCGCCGACGGTGGCCCTGATCAGCGGCCCGGGCAGCTTGTCGCCGAAGGCCAGCGTTCGGACGACTGGCCCGCCCAGGTCGATCTGTGTCAGTTGCGGAGTCAAACTAGCGGTCACCGTGCGGCCGCGGTGCGGGCGCGCCGCTTCCGCGGCAGCGATCGCGTCCGCCATCTTGTTGGCACTGCTGGGTGCCTGAGGCTTGGAGTGGTCGCAGGCCGCCAGCGTCAATCCACCCGCGATACCGGCTGCCATGAAGCCGCGCCGGGTAAGCCGCCCCCCGTCGATGGGACCCCAACTGGTGGGTAGCGGCATTGATGGCTCCTTGTCGTCGGTCGATACGTGCCTGGCGAGTTATACCGTGCTAGGGAGTTAGCCAGAACGCAACCATTGACATGCCAGTGTTGGCCTGCCTGCGCCGGTTCAAGCCCGCGAAGGTATCCAATCGCTGAAGTTGGTGGGGTAGACGGTCACTTTTTCGCCCTCGATGGGAACGATGCTGCGGTTGTCCAGCACCGCACCGTAATAGCGGGCATCGGGGTCGGTGACCACCTGCCGGGCATCGCCAGTTGCGGCAAACCAGGTCCGGATGAAGTCGTCCATGCCTTGCTTTTCGGGACCGGCGATGTTGATCACCCCGTTGGTCGGATCGCCGGTCGCCGCGCTGGTGACGGCCGTGGCGACATCCGCGGACGAAATGGGCTGGAATGCCCCGTGCGGCGCGCGGACCGTGTCGCCGTCGGCCAGCGAATCGGCGATGCCGCCAACGAATTCGAAGAACTGCGTCGCCCGCACGATCGAATGCGGAGATCCCGATTCCCTGAGCACCTTCTCCTGGGCGACCTTGGCCCGCATGTAGCCGCTGTCGGGCAACCGTTCGGCTCCGACGATCGAGAGCGCGACGTGGTGCGCTACGCCTGCTGCGCGCTCTGCCTCGAGGAGGTTGCGGGTGGAGGTGGTGAAAAATTCCAACACGTCGTCGTCGGCCCAGGACGGTGAGTTGGACACATCCACCACCGTGTGGACACCGGCGACGGCCTCTGCGACGCCTTCCCCGGTGATGGCGTTGACACCCGAGCTCGGCGATGCCGGGACAGCTTCATGGCCCTGCTCGGTCAGCATGGCGACAACCTGCGATCCGATCAGCCCGCTGCCACCGACCACCAAAACCTTCATGAGTGCGCCTTTCGAGTTTCCCGATGAACTGGTCTGTTCAGCATGGCGTCTGTGCCGTCTGCGCGAAACCCCCGACAGCCGCTAGGCGAAGCGCCGGGCGAGCCCGTCGTCGGTGCTGGCGACCGAGTAGCAGGCCGCGGTCGAAACGATCGTCGGCACGAGAAGTGAGAGTACGAAAACGAACATGACGAACGCACGGTTAGGTGTCGTCAGCCAGCCGATCGGAAAGCGGGCCAGGCTCACGGCAAGCCAGGACGCTGCGACGGCGAGGAACAGGGTTCCCACCGTGGCGACCTTGATCGACCGCAGCGCCAACTGCGTCGGCTCGGTGGTGTCGGCCAGCGAGCGGTTGAGGTTTTTCGTGCGGATGTAGACCACCGCGAGATCGAGCAGGATGGCCAGCGCGCAGAACGTCACTATCGTTCCCGTCAGCCAGAGCGCGGGCGGGTGGCCGAGAACAAAATGCAGGTAGTCGATGCTGGTCTCGCTCATGATCAACGTTGTCGCCATCGCGGCGCCGAAGGTCAGCCACCCGCCGAGGTCGGCGAGGAAGCAGGAGGCGCGGATGTCGGCGGGGTCATCGGTAGGCACCTTGTTTACCGCGTGACTGGCGAGCATCCAGCCCAGCCCCCCGAACAGTGCGGTGGTGCCTGCCGCGAGCATCCCGGTCGCCAAATTGCCCTGGGTCCAGGCGATCGCGCAGATGGCCTGCCGATCACCGTTGTCGGGCGGGTGGGTGCCGCTGATCAAGCTGAACAGATAGCTGTCGAGCATCAGGATCAGCACCGCCGACGAGAACAATGCCAGCGTGTGTACGCCTTCTCGGCTGTTGCGGTCGAACAGCAAGGCGATTGCGGTGATCAGGAAGCCGCCGAGCACACCGGCGAGCTGCGACGTCGACGACGCCGACGCGATCATGCTCCATTGATCGGAGCTGCAGGAGGTATCGGGATTCATCGACGCCGCTCACTCATGCGCCAAACCTTAGCCAGACCTGGAGCCGACGATGCCAAAAGTTTGCTGTTTTACCGTAACGATCGCATGCTTAAATCAACTGCTTGACTTAAAGCTGTGGGCGCCGATTAACTCGTCGTGTGGTTAATGAATTGGACGGCAAGGTTGCCATCGTGACCGGCGGGGCGTCGGGCATCGGTCGCGGCCTCGTGGAGCGGTTTGTGGCCGAGGGCGCTCGGGTCGTGATCGCCGATGTCGACACCGACCGGGGTGCGGCTCTTGTCGCGGACCTTGGCGCCAACGCTGTGTTCCAGGCGACGGATGTCTCCGATCCCGACCAGGTGGGGGCGCTGGTGGGCGCTGCCGTCGAGAAACTCGGAGGCTTGCACGTGATGGTGAACAATGCCGGGGTGTCCAGCGCCCTGCGGTGGAAATCGACGACGACCTCGCCGATTTCCACCGCATCATGGGCGTCAACGTGCTGGGCGTGATGGCGGGCACCCGAGATGCCGCGCGGCACATGGCCGAACACGGCGGGGGATCCATCATCAACATCACCTCGATCGGCGGCATCCAGGCCGGCGGCGGCGTGATGATCTATCGCGCATCCAAGGCGGCGGTCGTTCAGTTCACCAAGTCCGCGGCAATTGAGCTGGCGCGCCACGAGATTCGGGTCAATGCCATTGCACCGGGCAGCATTCCCACGCCGATTTTGGGCAAGTCGGCCGCCGGTATGGACCCGGAGCAGCTGAAGGAATTCGAGGCGCGGATTCGCCAGGGCATGCGCGACGACCGTCCGCTGAAGCGCGACGGCACGCCCGATGACGTCGCCGAGGCGGCCCTGTACTTCGCCACCGACCGGTCGCGCTACGTCACCGGAACGGTGCTGCCGGTGGACGGAGGGACGGTCGCGGGCAAGGTCGTCCAGTCCAGGAAGCGCGAGGGATGACCGAACGGCTCGAGCGTGACGCTGCAGTCACGTTCGGCGCCCAGCGTGACTGCAGCGTCACGCTCGAGGCCGCGGCCGAAACATTTAAATCAATCGCTTGACTTAAACGAGCCCGTGGGGTTGACTGGGCCAATGACCGCGGTAGGCAGGGCCGTTCGGACCGAACGGGCCAGCTCCACCCAGGAGGCGATCCTGGTCGCGGCCGAATGCCTCTACGCCGAGCACGGCATGTTCGCGGTATCGAATAGGCAGGTCAGCGAGGCCGCGGGGCAGGGCAACAACGCCGCGGTGGGCTATCACTTCGGCACCAAGGCCGATCTGGTGCGCGCCATCGAGGAGAAGCACCGCGGGCCCGTCGAGGAACTGCGTGAGCAGATGGTGACCGAGCTGGAGGCGTCGGGCGGGTCGGGCGAACTTCGAGCTTGGGTGGCTTGCCTGGTGCGCCCACTCACCGACCACCTGGACGACCTCGGCAACCCCACCTGGTACGCGCGCTTCGCCGCGCAGGCGATGACGGATCCGGCCTACTACAACATCGTCGTCAAGGGTGCGCTGAGCTCACCATCGCTGGTTCAGGTGGTCGATGGCTTCAACCGCTGCCTGCCCAACCTGCCGGCCGATGTGCACTTCGAACGCAACATCATGGCCCGAAACCTGTTGATGCACACCTGCGCCGACCGCGAACGTGCGCTTGCCGCGGGCTCTGCGATGGCCCAGCCCTCCTGGCGCGCAGCCGCATTCGGCCTCATCGACGCGATCGTGGGCCTGTGGCTGGCGCCGGTAACTCCGTACAAGTGAAGAGCATTCAGATGAAAGTGACTGTCGACCAGAACATTTGCGCCTCCTCGGGCAATTGCGTGATGAATGCACCCGAGGTGTTCGACCAGCGTGACGAGGACGGTGTCGTCGAGCTGCTCACTGAGCAGCCGTCCGCCGACCAGACCGACGGGGTGCGCCAGGCCGCCGCGGCGTGCCCTGCGCAGGCCATCTACATCGAGGAATGAAATGTCAGATGCACTGACAAGCACGACCGCCGCGGCCGTTTCCGAGATTCCGGACTACCCGATGGCCCGCAACGAGGGCTGCCCGTTTGCCCCGCCCCCGGATGTCATGGCCCTGGCACAAGAGCGGCCACTGTCCCGGGTTCGCATCTGGGACGGCAGCACGCCGTGGCTCATCACGGGTTACGAGCAAGTGCGCGAGCTGTTTTCCGATTCCCGGGTCAGCGTCGATGACCGGGTGTCCGGCTTCCCGCACTGGAACGAAGGCATGTTGTCGACCGTGCACAAGCGGCCCCGATCGGTGTTCACCGCCGACGGCGACGAGCACACCCGCTATCGGCGGATGCTGTCGAAACCGTTCACCTTCCGGCGGGTGGAAGGCCTGCGGCCGACGATCCAGCAGATCACCGACGACCACATCGACACGATGCTGGCCGGCCCACAGCCCGCGGATATCGTTGCCGGCATTGCGCTTCCGGTCCCATCCCTGGTGATCAGCCAGATGCTCGGCGTGCCCTACGAGGATGCCGAGATGTTCCAGCACCACGCCAATGTTGGCCTCGCGCGCTTCGCCGCTGCAGAGGACACCATGAAAGGTGCGATGAGCCTGCACAAGTACCTGGCTCAGTTGGTCGAAACAAAGATGGAGAACCCCGCCGAGGATGCGATCTCCGACCTGGCCGAACGCGTCAAGGCCGGCGAGCTCAGCGTCAAAGAAGCCGCGCAGCTCGGCACCGGATTGCTGATCGCCGGGCACGAGACCACCGCCAACATGATCGGTCTCGGAGTGCTTGCCCTACTGGAGAATCCCACTCAGCTCGCGGTGATCCGTGACGCCGAAGACCCGAAAGTCCTTGCCAGCGCGGTGGAGGAGTTGCTGCGCTACCTCAGCATCATCCAGAACGGTCAGCGTCGCGTCGCGGTCGACGACATCCACATCGCCGGCGAGACCATTCGTGCTGGCGAAGGCATCATCATCGACCTCGCCCCCGCCAACTGGGATGCCGACGCCTTCCCCGAGCCCGACCGGCTGTATGTGCACCGCGCCGGGGCCGACCGCAATGTCGCATTCGGTTACGGCCGTCACCAATGCGTGGGTCAGCAACTCGCGCGGGCGGAACTGCAGATCGTGTTCCAGACACTCGTGCGGCGCGTCCCGACCATGAAACTGGCCGTGCCGTTCGAAGACGTCCCCTTCAAACACGATCGACTCGCCTACGGCGTCTACGAGCTCCCAATTACCTGGTGAGCGAAATCCATTGAACAGCCCGATGATCACTTCTGAAATGCCGATCCAAATGGAGGGTCAATAATGTCAACGCCGACAACCACCGCTTCGCTTTACCCGCCCGGAGGTTATGGCGCCCCGAAGGATCGCCGCGGTCATGCCGCAGACAGCGATGTCGGGCTGCCGCAGGGGACCGTGGTCTTCTCTGCCGACAACCACATTTCGCTGGCCGACGACATCTTCTACGAGCGCTTCCCGGAAGACCTGAAGGACAAGGCGCCGCGGATCTGGTACGAGGACGGTGCCTACCAAGTCGGCCGTAAGGGGCAATCGTTCCTGCCTGGCGACTTCAGCGCCGTGCTGATGCAGTATGACGACCTGCCCGGTGCCGCGAGCACCAACATCGAGGCCCGGATCCAAGAGCTTCGCGAGGACGGCGTCGAGAAGGAACTGGCCTTCCCCAACGCGATACTTGCGCTGTTTCACTACCCCGACAAGCAACTTCGCGAACTCGCGTTCCGCATCTACAACGAGTACATCGCCGAGCTGCAGGAACGCTCGAACGGCCACTTCTACGGAGCCGGCCTGATCAACTGGTGGGACCCGCAGGGCACCAGGAAGACGCTGGAAGAGCTGAAGTCTTTGGGGCTCAAGACTTTCCTGCTGCCGCTCAATCCGGGCAAGGATGACGACGGCAACGTGATCGACTACGGCTGCACCGCGATGAAGCCGGTGTGGGACGAGATCGAAGCCGCCGGCCTGCCCATCACGCACCACATCGGCGAGACGCCGCCGAAAACTCCATGCCAGTTCAACAGCGTGGTGGTCGGCATGATGATCAACGTCGACGGCTTCCGCGAGCAGTTCGCCAAGTATCTCTTCACCGGAATTCTCGATGACCATCCCAGCCTGCGTATCGGCTGGTTCGAAGGTGGGATCGCCTGGGTGCCTTGGGCTTTGCAAGATGCCGAGCATCTGGTCGCGTCCTACCAGCATATGTTCAACCGGCCGCTCGAGCACGATGTGCGCTACTACTGGGACACCCACATGAGCGCATCGTTCATGGTTGACCCGCTGGGCCTGCAACTGATCGACCAGATCGGGGTGGACAGGGTGATGTGGTCCAGCGACTATCCGCACAACGAAAGCACTTACGGCTATTCCGAGAAGTCGCTGACAGCCGTTGTCGACGCGGTCGGTTCGGCGAACGCGAAGAAAATCGTCAGCGACAACATCACGAAGTTCTTGGGTCTGTAGTGACGACATTCGCGCGACTGGACACCAGCACCGGTAACGGCCTGGTGATTCCCGAAACACCAGACCTTCCTCGCCTACGTCGCGAGACCGGGGCGCGGTTGCGGGCGGCCATGGCCGCCCGTGGCGTTGACGCGATGATCCTGCTGGGCAACAACGCCGTGGTCTACGCCACCGGTGCCAGCTGGCCCCTCGGCGACGCCGGCCTGTCGTACGTCGAGCGACCGGTGGCCGTGGTGGTCGCCAATGACGAGTGGCCACACCTGTTCCTGCCGTTCCGCGCGGGAGCGTCACAGGAGTCCGACTTGCCCGCCGATCACTTGCACGGGCCGGTCTATCTCGAATTCGAAGAAGGCGTAGCCAATTTCGCACGCACGATCGCCGGCCTGATTCCGCCCGCAGCGGTGATCGCGGTCGACGAGTGCACCGGTGCGATGTGTCGTGCCGCGAATCTGTTGTTCCCGGGCGGTGCTCCCGTCGATGCCGCGGCCATCGTCAGTGCGGCCAAGTCGGTCAAGACTCCGGATGAATTGTCGTGCATGCGCACCGCGATCCGGATCACCGACGAAGCCATGGTCGAAGTCCAGAAGCAGCTGGCCCCAGGAATCCGCCAGATCGATTTGTCGGCACGCTTTTTGCGCCGCGCCTTCGAGTTGGGGGCAACGGCCAGCATGCTCGAACCAATCTGGCAGGTGATGCCGTCGAGCAAGGCCGAGGGCGTGTGGACCACGCACGGCGATCTGGCGCTACCACTGTTGACCACCGAGCGTGAGCTGGCCGAAGGTGACGTGCTGTGGACCGACGTCAGCATCACCTACCAGGGTTACTGCTCCGACTTCGGGCGCACCTGGATCGTTGGCCGTGACCCGTCGCCGCGTCAGCAGGCGCAATTCGACAAATGGTTCGAGATCGTCAGCGCGGTGCTCGGTGTCGCCAAGGCCGGTGCCACCGCCGCAGATCTGGGCCGGGCCGCCATCGTGGCCAACGGCGGCACCAAGCCGTGGCTGCCGCACTTTTATCTGGGTCATGGCATCGGAGTCAACGCCGCCGAAATGCCGATGATCGGAACAGATCTCGGCCAGGACTTCGACGAGAATTTCGTTCTGCAAGCCGGGATGGTGCTGGTTCTCGAGCCGGTGGTCTGGGAAGACGGAACCGGCGGCTATCGCAGCGAAGAGGTGCTGGTGATTACCGAGGAAGGCTGGATTCGTTTGACCAACTACCCCTATGACCCTTATGGGAACTGAAGTCCTGCCCGACGAGCGCACGCTGCGCTTGGGGCGTCGCCAGCGGGCGCTAGACCAAATGGCGGCACACGATCTCGATGTCTTGGTCCTCGGCCGGCAGGCCAACGTCCGTTACGTGACGGGGGCGCCGCAACTGTGGGTCGCCGGTACCCGGCCGTTCGGGCCGACCTGTGTGCTGGTGCGCGAGACCGGCGCCGTGCACCTCCTCAGCACCTGGGACGAGGGCGTTCCCGACGACATCCCGCACGAGAACCTTTACGGCATCTCGTGGAATCCGGTGAACACCATGGCGGCGCTGAGCCGCATCGACGGTGCGGTAACCGCCTGGCGGGTCGGAACCGATGCGTTTTCACCGGTGATGGCTCAGCTGCTGCCAACAGCGTTTCCCAATGCACAACTGGTCGACGGGGAGCTGGCCATGCGGTCCGCCCGCCGGATTAAGACGGCCGAGGAGATCGCGGCGCTGCGGGAATCCGTCGCGGTGGCCGAAGCGGCTCTGGCGGCCGCGGTCTGCGAGTTGCGGCCCGGCGTACGCGAACCGGCGCTGGCCGGTGTCTTACTGGAGGCCTCGGCGGCCGGCGGCGTGAGCACCCCGTCGAATCAAGATGTGGCATGGGTGACTTCACGGACGCACCCCTGGCGACGTGCCGATGGTGACGGTCGTATCCAGGATGGCGATCTGGTGGCATTCTCCGCCGGAGTCCTGGCGGGCGGCTATGTCGGTGAGGTCGGCCGGACCTGGCCGGCGGACCGCAGGCACGTCCCCAACGGCGCCGCGGCGCTGTACGGTCGCTGGGAGAGCCTGTGGGGCAAGCTGATCGCCGCCTGCCTCCCTGGTGCGGGAGCCGCCGAACTCCTTGCCGCCTACCAGGCAGCCGGAGAGCCGGAGCCGCCGATGCCGGTGGCCCGCGGCTTGGGCATGGGATTCGACCCGCCGGTGGTCTCCAAGCACCTACCCGCAACCGCGGTGCGGGAACGTCTGGAGCCGGGGATGGTGCTCGCAGTGACGGGCTACGTGTGGGAAGAGGGAGTCGGCGCGGTGTTCGGCCGGGAAGCGGTCCTGATCACCGCTGACGGCTCCGAAGTGCTCACCGCGAGCCCGTTCTGGCAGCCCTGACCATGCCCGACCCCGTCCAGCCGGCGGCCGGCAGGGACGCCAAAGCGAAGAGAAGGAAATAGTGGCGGCCCACCACGTCGAGCCGCCACTGACCGGATACCGGGTGATCGATCTGTCCACCGGTATCGCGGGCGCGTACTGCACCAAGCTGCTCGCCGACGGCGGCGCCGATGTCATCAAAGTCGAATCACCAGAAGGTGATCCGCTGCGCGCGTGGTCGGCTTCGGGTGCCGCAATCCCGCCCGGCAGTGACGGCGCCTTATTCAGTTTCCTGTCCGGCGCAAAACACAGCGTGGTCGCCGATCCCAACGAGGATGCCGAACTCGTGAACCGTCTGCTGGCGTCGGCGGACGCGGTGGTCTGGTCTGTCGGTTCGAAAGTCACTGAGCACCCGGACTTTACGCCGCGCGCCGTCCGCGGCCGCCATCCTTATCTCACCGTCACCGCGATTACGCCCTTCGGGCTCGACGGCCCCTGGCGCGACCGCGCCGCGACCGAGTTCACGCTGCAGGCGTGGTCGGGCGGAATTGTCGGGCTCGGCCGTGGCGAGCAGGAGCGGGCGCCCGTCTTCATCGGTGGTCAGGTCGGCGAGTACCTGGCCGGCGCCTACGCAAGCGTGGCCACCTTGACGTCTCGGTACCGCCGAATCGGCGGCGGGACAGGCGAACTGCTGGATCTGTCGATGCTCGAAACCCAGATCCTGTGCCTGACGTATTACCCGGTCACCTACTTCGAACTGCTCGGGCGGCCATGGCGAGATGCCCGGCGGCCGACGGTGCCCGGAGTGGCTCAGGCGAAGGACGGCCTGGTGGATCTCGGGTGTGGAACTGCGCAGCAGTGGTTTGACTTGTGTGCGATGGTCGGTCACCCGGAGTGGATCGACGAGGAGTCGCCGCTGTCGATCACCGAACTGGCCAACGTCTACGCCGACGAGGTCTTCGCCTGGCTGGCCGCCACGCCGGTCGACGAAATCCGGGAACTGGCGACGGCGTTCCGGATTCCCAACGCGCCCGTCGCCAACGGTGCCAATGTGACGTCGTTCGATCAGTTCGCCGAGCGCGGTTCGTTCGTCCGCAATCCGCGCTACGGCTTCCAGCAGCCGAGTCACCCCTATCGGATGTGGCCCGCGCAATTGCGCCAGCCACATCCGGCGCCGCGGTTGGGGGAGCACACCCAGCACTATCGCACCGCGAATCTGCCGCCGCGGCACGAACCGGCCGGGGCTGCAAAAGCATTGCCGTTCAGCGATCTTCGCGTGTTGGACATGACGACGTTCTGGGCCGGCCCCTGCGGAACCCACTTTCTGGCGATGCTTGGTGCCGAGGTGATCCACGTCGAATCCACCCGTCGCCCGGATGGCACTCGGCTGATCGCCGGCATACCGGTCACCGAGGACCAGTGGTGGGAAAAGTCGCCCATCTTCGAGGCACTGAACACCAATAAGAAGGGCCTGACACTCGACCTGCAGAGTCCCCGCGGCCGAGAGCTGCTACTTCAGCTCATCGCAACGTGCGACGTGGTCGTGGAGAATTTCACGCCGCGGGTACTGGACCAGATGGGCCTGGATTTCGCTGCCATTCAAGCGATTCGGCCGGACGTGGTGATGGTGCGGATGCCCGGTTTCGGTCTCGAAGGGCCATGGCGCGACAACCCGGCATTCGCCTACGTCATCGAATCTGCGGCCGGCGTGACTTGGCTCACCGGCTATCCGGACCGCACACCGTATGACCCCTATTCGATCGGTGATCCGAACGCGGGTGTGCATGTGCTCAACGCGATACTGCTGGCGCTGGAACACCGTCGGCGCACCGGCGAGGGCGTGTTCGTCGAAGCCGCGATGGTCGATGCGGCACTGAGTATCTCCGCCGAGCAGATCATCGAGTACTCGGCGTACGGGGCGCTGCTGGAGCGCGACGGTAACCGGGGACCAACGGCCGCGCCCCAGAATTTGTACCGCAGCGCCGACATCGACGAATTCGGCCGGCTCGACAGCTGGGTCGCCGTCGCCGTGGCAACCGACGAGCAGTGGCATAAGTTATGCCAGGCACTCGGATCACCTTCCTGGGCAACCAATCCCGATCTGTGCACCGAGGCCGGCCGGAGCACACAACACGATTTGATCGACGAACACCTCAGCGCCTGGTGCGCAAGCCGCAGCCGCGACGACATCGTCGCGGTCCTCTGGGAGGCCGGCGTGCCGGTGGCCAAAGTCCTGCAACCGCATCGGCAGACCGAGCTGGAGCAGTTGGCGTCTCGCGGCTTCTTCGAAGAAGTCGAGCATCCGGTGAGCGGCCGAGCCCGCCTGGGCACCATCCCGATGAGGTTCTCGGGCGGGCCGGAGCTGTTTCACGCCAATCCCGCACCCACCCTGGGGCAGCACAACCACGAGCTGCTGGCCGAGTTAGGCCTGAGCCCCGCAGAGATCGCGCACCTTGAAGCTGACGGCGTGATCGGTAGCGCACCGGCGATGCGTACGGGGAGCTGACCGGCGATTCAGTAGTGCGTCAATCTGAATCAATGCCGCCGGCGTTTGGCGCCGTCAGCCAGAAAACACTGGCAGGTCAATTCCCGCCGCCGCATTCTCCGCTGCGCTGGCGAGCACGTAGCCGTATTTCTCTGTGGTGGCGATGAAATGCTCGAGGCGCTCGGCCGTGACGGGAACGGGTTCGCCCGTCGCCGCTTTGCCGACCTCTTTGAAGAAATTGCCCAGTCGCAAGGTGGTCACAACAAGATCCACTACCGGCTCGTCCGACACATTGCGGTGCGCATGTAGCACTCCGCCGGGTATCCGCACGTAATCCCCGGCTTGGGCATCGTGCCACTCGAGTCCATGGTCGGTCTGGATCAGTACCTGCTGGGTACCGGAAAGGATAAGGAAATCCTCGGCGTCGGGATGGCTGTGGATTGGCACGGTTGTGCCGGGCGGAATGACGCCGCGCATGACGCAGAACTGACCGTGCTCATCGTCGGACCAAGTTACGAACTCGACGCTGGGACCGAACACCTCGAACGCCTCTCTGGCGGTTCCTGCTGCGATTCGGTGCAGTAGTTCGCTGTTTGCCGAATGAGAATGCATGCTCGCCCCTTCCGGCGCGTTCGCACGACGCAGCCGATACCTACTGAACGAGGCGCTGTGTTGACGAGTTCAAGGGCAATATGGCCCAAGGGGACTAGCGCTTCCACCCCTGGGCGGCCTGGTCGTCGAAGGCTTGGTCGATGCGTTCGAACCGGCGCTTGACCGAGGCCCGGGCCGCCTCGTGCGGCAGGATGTACAACCGATTGGCCGCAATCGCGTCCGCGGTCAGCCGCGCCACGTCGTCCGCCGACACTGCCTCGTCCTGCGTCGGCGGGAGCGGGCCGAACCCCTCTGTCAGGTCGGGTGCCGAGGCGAGACCGTAATCCGCGCCGCGGATACGTTCGGAGTTGGAGACCAGTTTGGTTTCCACGACCATCGGGCAGAGCACTGAGACGCCGATGCCGTTGTCCTTGACCTCGCGGGCCAACGTCTCGGCCAAGCCGACAACGCCATACTTGGCAACGCCGTACGCCCCGAGGCCGGCATTGGGCACCAGCCCGGCAAACGACGCGGTAAAGGCGATGTGTCCGCCCTTGCCCTGCTCGATCAACTTCGGCAGGAACGCCTCGACGGCGTGGATTGAGCCCCACAAATCGATGTCGATCACCCAGCGCCAGTCCTCGTGCGTCATCGCCACGAGCGGGCCCGCGACAACGATGCCGGCGTTGCTGAAAACGATGTCGACCTGACCGAGCAGGCGGAACGCCTCGTCCGCGAGGTGAACCATCTCGTCGAGATTCCGCACGTCGCACTCCACGCCGTAGGCCTCGACGCCCTCGCCTTTTAGGTGTGCCACGGCACGCTCCAGCGTTGCCTTGTCGACGTCGGCCAGCATCACGCGGGCTCCGCGGCGGGCGAACTCGGTGGCGGTAGCGAAGCCGATTCCGCTTGCACCGCCGGTGATGACTGCCCCGCGCCCAACAAATCCGTCCATGGAATGCGAGAGTATTACTCCAGACCCGACGCCCTGACCGCGGTCCAACCCTGCGCCTGACCAATGTGAGAGAACCCATATTGATAGGACACGAACTATTAGGGCACGATGTAAGCGTGGCGAGGCTGACCGCACGTGAGATCGATCCGCTGGCACTCGAGCACCAGGTGTGCTTCGCGCTGGCGACGACCAACCGGGCGGTTTTGGCGGTGTACCGACCTCTACTGGAGCCGCTTGGCCTGACTCATCCGCAATATCTGGTGATGCTGGCGCTGTGGGATCACCGCAAGACTCCCGGGGCTGACCAGTCGCCGCTGTCGGTCAAGCAGATCGCGGCCGCGTTGCAGTTGGACTCGGCCACGCTCTCGCCGATGCTCAAACGCTTGGACGGACTTGGCCTGATCAACCGCGCCAAGAATGTCTCCGACGAGCGCAGCACCGACGTCATGCTCACCAAACGCGGAATTGCTTTGCGCGAGCACGCACTTGAGATTCCACCCGCCGTCGTCGCACGGCTGGGTGTCGAGCTGACTGAACTCGAGAACCTGCATCAGGTCCTGACCCGAATCAACGCCGCCGCCGTGGCGGCGGGCGCACTGCAATACTGAGGAGTCATCATGACCGCCGCGAAACCGAGTCTCTGGCAGCGCATCGGCTATGCTTACGGCCGGCGCCTACCCGACTCGATGCACAGCTGGGTCGCCCACGACCTGGCCGGCGAGGGAGCCATCCGCCGGCACATGATCAGGTGGGCAATACCGCCCCTGTTCGTCCTCGCCCCGTTCTGGCTGCTACCCGCCTCGCTCTACGTGCACACCGAGATGACGGTACCGCTCTACGCCTGGGCGCTGGTGATAACCTTTGCGCTGAACAAGGTTTGGCGCCGGCACCGACTGGCAGTCCATGGACTGGACCCGAACTTGGTCGATGTGATCAACCGCCAGAAACAGGCACGGATGCACGAGGACTACGCCCGCCGTTACGGGCCGCGGCCGGAAGAGGCCGAATGGCAGTCCAACAGCAGCCCGTTCTAGCGGCTACTTCAGGCAGCTGCCACCGTCGACGGGCAGCGTTACGCCGGTAATGTAACGCGCCTCGTCGGATGCCAGGAACAGCACCGCGTTCGCGATGTACTCGGGCTCGACCCAGCCGATCGGCAGGGTGTGCATCAGCTGGCCGACGACCTTCATGTCATCGGGTCCCGGGTTCTCCAGATCGGGACGGAACAGCTTCATGGTCCCCTCGTTCATGAACAGCGGGGTGTTGACGTTGGTCGGGTGCACGGAGTTGACGCGGATGTTCTGCGCGCCGAGTTCGACGGCGAAGGTGCGCATCAAGCCCACCACACCGTGCTTAGCGGCGACGTAGTGGCCGGTGTGCGGATATGCCTTGAGGCCGCCGACCGAGCTGGTGAGGATGATCGAGCCGCCGTTGCCGCCCGCGAGGATATGCGGCACACCGGCTTTCACGGTCTTCCATACGCCGGCGAGGTTGATGTCGATCATGGCGGTCCAGTCGGTCTCGCTGGTCTTGTCCAGCGTCTGGCCGCCGTTGCCGATGCCCGCGTTGGCGACGATGATGTCGAGCTTGCCGAGCTGCTCGACGCCGGTGTCCACAGCGGACTTGAGCGCGTCGTAGTCCCGGACGTCGACCTCGGCGGTGTAGATCCGACGGTTGTGTGCCTTCACCAGATCTGCGGTCTCGGCCAGATCCTCCGGCGTGGAGGCGGCGATGAGATCCACGGTGTCGATCTTCTTGCAGATGTCGACTGCGATGATGTCGGCGCCCTCCTGGGCCAACCGCACCGCATGTGCACGCCCCTGACCACGCGCCGCGCCGGTGACGAAAGCAACTTTGCCTTCAACACGTCCAGTCATCACTACCTCAATTCGTTGATCGCACCGGCACGTCTGCGCTCAGAACTGCCGCGCTCGCAGGAACCGCGTGCGCCACGTTCCCAGGGGAGTGGGGCGGGTGCCGCCACTGAACTCTGTCATCACCCGGCAATAGGTGTCAACGGCGAATCCGTTTTGGCTATTTGTAATTCTAAATATTAGAGAATCATATTCTCATCAAGCAAATCGCGTGCGTTATTTGCTCAGGTCAAAGGGGGCGAGGCGGGCCTCTCGGGGTCCGCGCTGGTGAGTGCTAGCCGACGAATCCGGCCGAGCAGAAATCCCATACCTCGTCGGCGGTGATCGGGTGGATCGTCGCGTCGTCGGGGCCGCCGCTGGACTGCGCGATGAACATGACCGTTTGCATCGCCATCGCGGCAATGCGGCGGGGATTGAGTCCGTCGCGCAACTTGCCGGCATCGTAGGCGGCTTCCATGAGCTCGGTCAGCAACGCAAGCAGTGGTGCGTGTGCGATCTTGACCTCGGCCGGGTGTGTTACCAGCAACCGCGGTGCAAAGTCGGTAAACAGCGGCCGCTTGGCTTCGGGGTCCGGTCGGGAGGCCTCGTACAACAGCTCGATGGCAACCTGGAGCCGCTCGAGCGGGTCGGAATGGCTTTCAGTCGCGGCCCGGATCTGGTCGGCCGAGCGGCTCAGCGCATCTTCGAACAATGCGAGCAGCAGTTCGTGCTTACCGTCAAACTGCAGGTAGAAGCTCCGCAGCGACTGGCGCGAGCGGTCCACGACCTCCTGGACGGTAAAGTCCGTGCTGCCCTTCTCGATGATGATCGCCTGAGCCGCATCGAGGAAGCGCTGAACGCGCTGTGCCGCGCGCAGTTTCGCAGTCTTTATGGATCGCTCGACGGCGCGCTGCTTCCAGGCCGGCTCTTCGCTTGGATTGGTCACCGAGGACTCGGACGGTTGCCGCGAGGGGAGAACATGGTTGGACTCTACCGGAGAACGCCGTGACATCGGTGCGCTCGACCCCCTCACGGAACATATGTCGGAGATTGTAACTTCCTTGCCACGAGAATACTATTCTCCTACACGTGTGTATAGAAGCGGATTAGCAAGAGTGAACCGCGCCGTCGGCGGAAACCCGGATCTACCGATGTCCCACGCGCTTAGCGAATATCTCAGGGAGTGCTGTGCAGCTGACCTTTGACTCCGATGTCGAGGAGTTCCGTGCGGAATTTGCGGCTTTCCTCGACGCGAATCCTCTCGACGCGGCGGTGACAGGCGAGCGGCCGCGGTCGAGTTCGGACATTCCGGAGTGGGCCCGCCGCTGGCAACGGCTGCTATTCGACAACGGATGGCTGCTGCCTAGCAACCCGCCGGAGTTCGGTGGGCGCAACGCCACGCTGTTGCAGCAATACGTGTACCTCGAGGAGTTGTCGCGACGGCGGATCTATCAGAGTTTCAATCCACAGGGAGTGGGCATCATCGCAGCCTCGCTGCTGTCATTCGGCACGCCGGAGCAAAAGCAGCGCTGGGCGGTGCCGATTCTGCGCGCGGAGATGACCGCATCGCTGGGTATGAGCGAGCCCGGAGCCGGTTCGGATCTAGCGTCGTTGAAAACCCGGGCGGTACTTGACGGCGACCACTTCGTCGTCAACGGACAGAAGGTGTGGACGTCGGGTGCCCATCACGCCGATGTGCTGCTGACATTCGTGCGCACCGACCCGGACGCACCAAAACACAAGGGCATCAGCGCTTTACTGATTCCGACCGACACTCCCGGTGTGGTCTGCCGGCCGTTCGCCTCGGTGGGTGACATCGAGGACGTCGACTTCAACGAGGTCTTTTTCACCGATGCGCGGGTATCGGCCGAGAATTTGGTGGGGGAGCTCAACGCGGGTTGGCGCGTCGCTACCGGTTCGCTCGGTCACGAGCGCGCCATGCTCTGGCTGGATTACGAGGACATGCTGCACGCGATGACCGTCGAGTCCAGCCCATCGGGTTCCGTGCAGCGGGATCGCTACGCGACGCTGGTGATGGATTTTTACGCGATGCGGCTACTGGGGTCGGCGACCCTGGCCAAGGCCGCACGCGGTGAAGAGGACGTACCCGCCCAATCGGTGCTCAAGCTGCTGGGTTCGGAGGCGATGCAACGTGCCTGTGAGGACGCTCTGGGCGCCAAGGGGGGCGACGGCCTGGTATTGCGTGGGGTCACCGCCCCGTTCGCGCCACTCAACCTGGACAGCCACTACGGCAGCTGGTTCGACCGCTACACACGCACCTTCGCCGCGACCATCGCGGGAGGCACTTCCGAAGTTCAGCGCAACATCATTGCCGAGCGCGTCCTGGGGCTGCCCCGCGGTTAGCAGTTGGTGGTGGCGGGGTTGTCCAGGCACCGCTGCAGACGGCCCGGATCCTGGGAGTCCAGCCAGGAGTAGTAGCCGATGGCGATGAGCCCGGCCACGATCGCCACCGTCCCTAACACCATGCCGGCTATTGCGGCCCGGTGATTCGTCGCTTCACCGCGGCTGACTCGCCGCCGGGCGATGTCGCCTGTCAGCAGGGCCGCGATACCCAAGGGCACTCCCAGCAGCAGCCAGCAGGTGGCCACTGCCAACCCGCCCAGGATCACCGACGCGGCGCCGGCCTGATTTCGGGGTTCTACGGGGTAGCGCATGTGCGCCAATTCTAGGCAGTCCGCTTCCGCAGCTGCTACAGCTGCACCAGCCGTGGTGCAGATCCGTTGGCCCGCAACGCCGCTCCGGCCTGCCCGGTCAGTTCTCGTGCGCTGCCGAGCAGGCTGTCCAGAATCAGCGACCGTTTGACGTGGCAGTGCAACTGATGTTCGGCGGTGAACCCGATACCACCGAGCACCTGCTGGCAGTGACGCGCCGCGGTCAGTGCCGCCTGGCCGGCCGCCGCCTTGGCCAGCAAGCTGGCCAGGTCGTCCGGATCATCGGATGCCGTGCCGGCGGCGTGCAGGGTCGCCTCGGCGCCCTCGATCGCGACCAGCGTCTCGGCCAGTCGGTGCCGGATCGCCTGAAACGAGCTGATATGGCGGCCGAACTGGACACGATCCAGGGCGTGCTGGCGCGCTAGCGTCAGCATCGCGCGGCCGGCGCCGACCAGCCACCAGCCCAATGCCCGCCGCCCGGCGGCAAGTCCGGCCTCAGAAGCTGAATCCCCCTCTGCCACCGGATGTATCGGCAGCTGATCGTCTATCGCCGAACTTGGAGCGTCTTCACGTTTCCACACCACCCAGGAGCCGCCGGCGAACGGAAGCGGGGTGACACCGCCCGGTGTCTTGCCGGCCGCACGCAGCACCACGTCGTTGAGCACTGGCGCGTGCGCACCGGTCTCGCCGAGTAGCCGAAACACCAGAGGGATTGCAAAATGCGGGATTTCGTCCAGCATGTCGTGCCAGCCGAGGTCGGTCAGCGCCGTATCGAGCCTGGCGCCGGAAGTCGTGCCCATCGCGGTGCGTATTGAGTCGGCCAGCAGTTGAAGTTCCTCGGAGTCTGTGGTCAGGTCCATGATCACTCCTTCCCGAGATCGAGAAGCCGGCGGGCGATGATGTTGCGCTGAATCTCGGCGGTGCCACCATAAATGGTCGACGCGCGCGAGTACAGGTACTCCGAGCGCCAGGGTGTGTCGTCAAGTTCGAGGTCGCCGGACAGCAGGTCGCGGACGGTGTCGTACAACCGCTGTTCGGCCGAGGCCAGCAGCACCTTGTCGATCGAGGTATCGGGGCCCAGGCGTGCTCCGTCGCGCAGCCGATACTGCGTAGCGCGGGACCGGCAGCGCAGCGTGTGCAGAGCGAGATACGCTGCGCCAAGCTCGTATTCGTCGTGGCCGCCGTGCCGGCTGCCACCGGAAACCTCCGCGATGAGCGCATCGAACCGGGCGTAGAGATAGGCGATCCGCTGCCAAAAACAGGTGGAGCGTTCGAAGGGGAGTAGGTCCATCGCGAGCCGCCAGCCGTCGCCCGGCTGGCCAAGCATCCGGCTCCCGGGGATTACCACATCGTCGTAGTACACCTCGCAGAACTCGTCGACGCCGTGCATCGTGCGCAGCGGGCGGACGGTGATGCCTGGGGTGTCGAGGTCGACGAAGAACGCGGTAATTCCGTTGTGGTCGGGTCCGGTGCGAGTGAGCAGGATACAGCGGGTGCAGAACTGGGCGAAGCTAGTCCAGACCTTCTGCCCGTTGACTATCCAGTCATCGCCCTGCTGGGTGGCACGAGTGCTCAGCGACGCGAGGTCGCTGCCCGACCCCGGCTCGGAAAAGCCCTGGCACCATTGCTCCTCGCCGCGCAGCAGCCGCGGGACCATCTCCGCGGCGAGTTCTGCGGGGGCGTAATCGATCATCGTGGGTGTGAGCACCTCGAGCATGGAATACGGGCCGGGCTCGGCCAGTCGCCGGCCCACCACTTCTTCGCCGACGATCGCGCGCAGCAGCGCGGGGCCGCCCAAGCCGCCAACCTCGACAGGCCACCCGTAGCGCATCCAATCGGCGTCGTATAGCGCTCGGCTGACCCGCAGGAACTGCTGCATGTGGCCCTGCAGCGAGTGGTCGGGTCCTGGCGTTAAGTCGTTCTCGTCGAGCCACTTACGCAGACCCGACCGGAACTCCTCGACGTTCACGGCGTGGGGCGGCCGATGGCGTGCGGACGCCCGGAGTCGTGCACGCCGCTGCGGCGAATGAACGTCATGGCGCGAGTTTTCAATCGCCATCCGTCCGCGGTCCGCGAGTAGGTGTCGCGGTAGTAGCCGATCCGCATGTCATGCGTGGAGCCGTCGATGAAGCACAACGGCTGGGTGCCGCTCGCCGAATCGCCGTCAATGTTGTCGACCAAGGCAGTTCCGGTGAGGAATAAGCCTTTTGGTGCGGCGGCCACCAGCTCCGGAAACCTGTCCAGGCGGTAGGTGGAGCCGAAGGCGCTGTAGGTTCCGTCGGGTGTGAACACGCCGATGAGCCCGTCGATGTCTTCCTGGGTGATGGTGACGGCGTAGCGGGCGAGCAGCTGCTGGATCTCGACCAGATCGTCAGTTCTACTCGGCTGAGGAGTTGACATAGACCTTGCCGCCTTTCATCACGAAGCTGACGTTGCGGGTAACGGTGATGTCTTCCAATGGGTTTCCCGGTACCGCGATGATATCGGCAAGCTGACCGGCCGCGAGCCGCCCCCGGTCGGTCGAGTTGATCAGTTCGGCCGCGGTAATGGTCGCCGCCCGCAGCACCGCCAGCGGCGGCATGCCCCAGTCGACCAGGGTGACGAGTTCGTCTGCGTTGCGGCCATGCGGGATCGCCGGCGCGTCCGTGCCGACGGCGATCTTCACGCCGGCTTCATAGGCGGCCTTGATCGAGGTCTTCGCCTTGGGGAACATCTCGGCGGCCTTGTCCTGCAACTCCTTCGGAGCGCGGGACACATCGATCGCCTCGGCGAGCCTGCGGGTGGTCACCAGGAAGCGGTCGTTATCGACCAGCATCTGGATGGCCTCGTCGTCCATCAGGAAGCCGTGTTCGATGCAGTCGATCCCGCACGCGACCGCGTGCTTGACCGCTTCCGCTCCGTGCGTGTGCGCCGCGACGCGTAGGCCGCGACGGTGCGCCTCGTCGACGATTGCGCGCAGTTCCTCGTCTGAATAGTGTTGTGCGCCAGCCTCGCCGGTTAAGGACATCACGCCGCCGGAAACGCACACCTTGATCAATTGGGCGCCGTGCTTGATCTGGTATCGCACGGCTTTGCGGATCTCATCGATTCCGTTGGCGATGCCCTCTTCGACCGTGAGCTCGAGTGCGCCCGGCATGAACGCGGCGAACATCGTCGGATCCAGGTGCCCGCCGGTGGGCGTGATCGCGTGGCCGGCCGGGACCACCCGCGGCCCCTCGATCCACCCCGCGTCGATTGCCTTGCCCAGGGCGACGTCGAGCAGGTAGCCGCCGGTCTTCACGAATAGACCCAGATTGCGCACGGTGGTGAAACCGGCGTGCAGCGTGCGTCTGGCATTGCCGACCGCGCGCAGCACCCGCGTCGGGGGGTCGTCCTGCACCTGAGACAGCCCGGGCGTCTCGCCGCGCCCGCCCATCAGGAGGTTGACCTCCATGTCCATCAAGCCGGGCAGCAGGATCGCGTCGCCGAGATCGATGATCTCGCCTTCGGGATCTGCGCCGACGCCGACGATCCGGTCTTCCTCGATCGCCACGTTGCCGGGCCGAATGATCTCACCGGAGTCGACGTCGAGCAGCCCGGCGGCCTTGAGCGTCAGCACCGCTTAGATCACCGGCTCCCGGAGCACCTCGACCCATGCCGCGCCGCTGTCGGGGACCCGCGGCTGCTTCCATGCTTCGATCGGGAACGACACCATGACTAACGATTGCATGATGTGCATCAAGGTCTTGGCGTCGTCCGGCAAGTCGTCTAGCGAGTATTTGTCGCAGTACTCGATGACCTCGGGCAGCAGCGGAAACGCGACGTCGTAGAAAGCCTGCATCTCGGGCATCGTCGAGGCCAGCCGCTTGGCGTAGCGCTCAGGCTCGGTGGCCAGATCCCAATCCAAATGGGGCTGCAGAGCCGCGAACTCAGACGGTAGCGACATTGCGCTGGTACTCCTTCACGTAGTCACCGGTCGTCTTGTGCAGATGACGGATCAAGATTTCCTGGTCGCACAGCAGGAACTCTTTGACGGCCCGGGTGCCGATCATGGTCTGGGTCGCTTCCAGCGTATTGGCGTCCTGCAGCGCGTACTCCTTGAACGTCACCGCGGCCAGTTCCTGCGCCAGGCGTTCCCGCGCATTGCGCGGTGGGACGAAATACAGCGACGACTCGAAGATGTGTTTGTCCACCGCGGTCGGCCAGTAGTGGTAGGTCAAGTACCAGCCCGGCTCCCAGATCAGCAGCATGAAGTTCGGGTAGAACAGCCACGAGTCGATGCCCCACTGCGGTACCCGCTTCACGTTGACGCCCGGGGGCAGTTCCAGCTTCTGGATGATCTCCGGCTTGTCCCACGGGCCGAACAGCCCGCTGCGCAACACCTGGTCCAACGGCTTGACCATGGACATGTCCGGCGGTGGTGCCTGACCACCCCAGGTCGACTGCAGGTTGTGCGGGCCGGCCACCTCGTAGTGCAGCGCTTCATAGCCAAACTTCTGGATCTTGGCGGCTTCTTCCTTGGTGTACTGCCCCTGGTGCAGGATCGGCGCGTGGTAGAACTCGACGAAGGCGTCGATGAACAATTTCCAGTTGCTGCCAACCTCGGCCCGGTAGGAGTAGGTCTCCGTCATCTCTCCGAACGGGTAGCCCTCGATGCTCTTGGCCAACGGCCCAAGGTAGTCGATCAAGGGTGCCGCGTTGTCGTCGAAGTTGATGAAAATGAAGCCTTCCCACACCTCGCACCGGACGGATGCCAGGCCGAAGTTGCCCTTGTCGAGGTTGAAGAACTCTTCTTTCTGCTGGACGAAGGTCAGGTCACCGTCGAGGCTGTAGCGCCATGCGTGGTATTTGCAGGTGAACTGCCGGCAGGTACCGGAAGTCTCCTCGTTGGGAAAGTCGTTCCACACCAACTTGTTTCCGCGGTGCCGGCAGACGTTGTGATACGCCTTGACCGATCCGTCCTTAGTCTTGGTGATGATCACCGATGTGCCCTTGCCGGCCGACGGCAGCTCTCTGGTGAAGTAGCTGCCGGTGCGGGGGAGTCGCTCGACCCGGCCGACGTTGAGCCAGGTCTTCTTGAAGACCGCCTCACGTTCGGCTTCGAAGAATGCCGGATCGATCGAGTCGGTGTAATCAACCGGCGCGGTCCCCAACTCGGGGTAATTTTCTGTCCAGCTGCCGGCGGCTGGCTTCGGGAAGTGCGGCAACGTTCTTGCTCCTCTTGTCAGTGCTGTTCGGCGTGCTCGAGCTGAATGCCGAAAGTGTTGAAAGCCATAGCCAGCAGGGTGTAGCAACCGACCGTGAAGACGAAGTCCATGCGCTGCTGGTCGTTCAGCCGCTCGCCGAGTGCCGCCCAGGTCGCATCCGACAACTGCGATTGCTCGTCCAGTTCATCGACCCCGGCGATCACCGCGCGATCGAACGCGTCGAAGCGGCCGGCGTCCTCGCCGGCAGGACACTGCACCGCGGCGATCTGGTCGTCGGTGATTCCTTCCGCCTTGGCCATGCTGACGTGGTGAGACCACTCGTAGGGGCATTCGCGACGGTGGGCGACCCGCAGGATGGCCAGCTCGCGTATGCGTGGCGGCAGCGTGGACGACATCAACAGGTGGACGTTGAATCGGAGGAACGCCTTGGCCAACGCCGGGTGGTGAGCCAGCGTGGAAAGCGCATTGTTGGTGTCCGCGCCGCGCATTGCTGAGAGCGCTTGCTGAGTAGCCTCGTCCCACTGATCAGCCGGCAGCGGCTTCAAGCGCATCGACGGAGTCCTCTCGGCGAAAGAGAATCAGATTCTCATTTACAACTAACAGACTTGCACGATTCGCTCTGCGGGTCAATGCCAGCGGGTAGTGAGCCGCCGCCGGCCGAATCGTGCGCGGTTGCGCGGGGGTTTGTCCGCAGTGCGGGCGAGCGCATCGCCCCGATGCGTAACAAATTTTTGGTTTTCACGGGCCGAATGCCGGGTGCTGGCATTTCGGTGATCGCGTAGTCGCACGTGAGAGGGCCATCCGCGGCAAGATGAGGTATACCGGAACAGTGTCCGGAATTACCCGGGCGGCGCTGTGGATGTTGATTCTCAAATGGCGAGAAGCTAGTTTTCAGAGGTAGCGGGGCGAGATGACGGCCTGGGCGCACTGGGCGCAGACTGCAAGTGGATCCGATGGAGAGGGACGCTCATGAACAAAGAAGACATGATGCTGATCAGCGTCGACGACCACACTGTCGAGCCACCCGACATGTTCAAGAACAACCTGCCGAAGAAGTACCAGGACGACGCGCCCCGGCTGGTGCACAACGATGACGGCTCGGACATGTGGAAGTTCCGCGACACCGTCATTCCCAACGTGGCGCTGAACGCGGTCGCCGGCCGGCCGAAGGAGGAGTACGGCATCGAGCCAACCGGGCTCGACGAGATCCGGCCGGGTTGCTACAACGTGGACGAGCGGGTCAAGGACATGAACGCGGGCGGCATCCTGGCCTCCATCTGCTTCCCGTCGTTCCCCGGTTTTGCGGGTCGGCTGTTCGCCACCGACGACCACGATTTCTCGATTGCGCTGGTGCAGGCCTACAACGACTGGCACATCGACGAGTGGTGCGGCGCCTACCCCGCGCGGTTCATCCCGATGGCGATCCCGGTGATCTGGGATGCCGAGGCGTGTGCCGCCGAGGTGCGCCGGGTGTCCAAGAAGGGCGTGCACGCGCTCACCTTCACCGAGAACCCGGCCGCCATGGGCTACCCCAGCTTCCACGACGAGTACTGGAACCCGCTGTGGAAAGCCCTGTGCGACACCGACACCGTGATGAACGTGCACATCGGCTCCTCGGGCAGGCTGGCGATCACCGCGCCCGACGCGCCGATGGACGTGATGATCACGCTGCAGCCGATGAACATCGTGCAGGCCGCCGCCGACTTGCTGTGGTCGCGGCCGATCAAGGAGTACCCCGACCTCAAAATCGGGCTCTCCGAGGGCGGCACCGGCTGGATTCCCTACTTCCTGGAGCGCGCCGACCGTACCTACGAGATGCACTCCACCTGGACGCACCAGGATTTCAAGGGCAAGCTGCCCAGCGATGTCTTCCGCGACCACTTCCTGACCTGCTTCATCAGCGACAAGGTCGGTGTGGCGTTGCGGAACATGATCGGCATCGACAACATCTGTTGGGAAGCCGACTACCCGCACAGCGACTCGATGTGGCCGGGTGCGCCCGAAGAACTATGGGAAGTGCTGTCGCTGAACAACGTTCCCGGCGACGAGATCAACAAGATGACCTACGAGAACGCCATGCGGTGGTACTCGTTCGACCCGTTCACCCACATCTCTCGCGAACAGGCGACGGTCGGTGCACTGCGCAAGGCCGCCGAGGGACACGACGTGTCCATCAAGGCGGCGGGCCACGAAAAGGACAGCCGAGGCGGCGCGTCCTTCGCGGATTTCGCAGCCAACGCGAAAGCCCTTACCGGCAACAAGGACTGACCACACCATCGGACCAGCCTGAGCGCCGGTGCATTAACTGATGAAGGAGAACTAGCAGTGCCCGGCGATGGAATGAATTTTTCGCTGACCGATGACCAGGAGCTGATCCGCAGGTCGGTCGCCGAGCTGGCACGGAAATTCGACGACCAGTACTGGATGGAAAAGGACCTGGCGCACGAGTTTCCGACCGAGTTTTATCGCGCCATAGCCGACGGCGGCTGGCTCGGTATGACGATTCCGACCGAGTACGGCGGTCACGGCCTCGGAATCACCGAAGCCACACTGCTACTCGAAGAGGTCGCCAAGTCCGGTGGCGCGATGAACGCGGCCAGCGCAATCCACCTCTCGATCTTCGGCATGCAGCCGGTCGTGGTGCACGGGTCCGACGAACTCAAGGCGCGCACATTGCCCCCGGTGGCGAAGGGCGACGTGCATGTGTGCTTCGGAGTGACCGAACCCGGTGCCGGGCTGGATACTTCGCGGATCACCACATTCGCCAAGCGCGACGGCGACCGCTACATCGTCAATGGCCGCAAGGTGTGGATCTCCAAAGCGATGGAGTCCGACAAGATCCTGCTGCTCACCCGCACCAAGAGCCTCGACGAGGTGGCCAAGAAGACCGATGGGATGACGCTCTTCCTCACCGACCTCGACCGCGGCCGTGTCGACGTCCGCCCGATTCGCAAGATGGGCCGCAACGCCGTCAGCTCCAACGAATTGTTCATCGACGATCTCGAAGTGCCCGTTGAGGACCGAATTGGGGAGGAGGGCAAGGGATTTCAGTACATCCTCGACGGCCTGAATCCGGAGCGAATGCTGATCGCCGCCGAGGCGCTCGGTATCGGCAGGGTAGCGCTGGAAAAAGCGGTGAAGTACGGCAATGAGCGCGAAGTCTTCGGCCGGCCGATCGGCATGAACCAGGGCCTGCAGTTCCCGCTCGCGGATTCGCTGGCCCGGCTTGACGCCGCTGAACTGATGTTGCGCAAAGCCACCTGGCTCTATGACAACGGCAAATCCTGTGGGCGCGAGGCAAATACCGCAAAATATCTGTGTGCCGATGCCGGCTTCACCGCCGCGGATCGGGCATTGCAAACTCACGGCGGGATGGGCTACGCGGAGGAATACCACATTACGCGCTACTTCCGTGAGGCCCGGCTGATGAAGATCGCACCCGTCAGCCAAGAGATGATTTTGAACTTCCTGGGAGCCAACGTCCTGAAACTGCCGAGGAGCTATTGACCACGACCGAAGACCCCGTGCTGCTGTTCGACGACAGCGAAGGGGTACGCACGCTGACCCTGAATCGGCCGCGGCGCAAAAACGCCATCAGCCCCCAGCTGTGGATCGCCTTGCGCGACGCGCTGCACGACGCCGGTCGCGACCGCGGCGTGCGGGCACTGGTAATCACCGGTGCGGGCGGGGCCTTCTGCTCCGGTGCCGACATCGGGATTCCGGACGACATCCATCCGAAGTACAAGCTGGCGCGGCTGACCGATGTGGCACTGGCGTTGCACGAACTTCCGATCCCGACGGTGGCCAAGGTGACGGGCGTCGCGGTCGGCGCCGGATGGAACCTGGCGCTGGGCTGCGACCTGGTGGTCGCGACGCCGGAATCGACGTTCTCCCAGATCTTTTCCAAGCGTGGTCTGTCGATCGACCTCGGTGGTTCCTGGCTGTTGCCGAAACTCGTTGGCCTGCAACAAGCTAAGCGGCTGGCGCTGCTTGCCGAGACGATCGATGCCGCGGAAGCGCTCGCGCTGAACCTGGTCACCTGGGTGGTGTCCGCCGCGGAGATCGACGCCTTCGTCAAGGATCTGGCCGGCCGGCTCGCGGCGGGTCCACCCGTCGCGCTGGCCCAAACCAAGGCGCTGTTGAACGAGGGTGCCGACCGCACGCTGCGCGACGCGCTGGCTAACGAGTCGCGAGCTCAGATCGGTAACTTCGCGACCGCGGATGCGGCCGCCGCCTATGCCGCCTTCAGCGAGCGACGGGAGCCGTCGTTTACTGGCCGGTGGGCGCTATCAAAATCTGACGAGGATTCGGAGTAGGGATATGCGGGAGACGGTCATCGTCGAGGCGGTGCGTACGCCGGTCGGGAAACGCAATGGCGGGCTCTCGGGCATGCACGCCGCGGACCTGTCCGCGATCGTGCTCAACGAAGTGCTGGAACGCGCCGGTGTGGGGCCCGAGATCGTCGACGACGTCATCTGGGGCTGCGTGTCGCAGGTCGGCGATCAGTCCAGCAACATCGGGCGCTACGCGGTGCTGGCTGCCGGCTGGCCCGAGAGCATTCCCGGGACCACGGTGAACCGGGCCTGCGGTTCCAGCCAGCAGGCCCTCGACTTCGCGGTGCAGGCGGTGATGTCGGGCCAGCAAGACGTCGTCGTGGCCGGTGGCGTCGAGGTGATGAGCCGCGTTCCGCTGGGGTCTGCCCGGGCGATCGGCATGCCCTACGGTCCGAAGGTGCTGGCCCGCTACGACGACTTCTCCTTCAACCAGGGCCTGTCGGCGGAGATGATCGCCAAGAAGTGGGGCTTATCCCGCAGCCAGCTCGACGAATTCTCCGTCCAATCCCACGAACGGGCCGCCGCGGCCCAGGACAGTGGCGCCTTCACCGACCAGATGGTCCCCGTCTTCACCGACGACGAAGCCGTCGTCACCGCCGACGAGGGCGTGCGGCGGGGGAGCACGGTGGAGAAGCTGGGCGCGCTCAAGCCCGCGTTCGCCGAAGACGGCGTCATCCACGCGGGCAACTCCTCGCAGATCTCCGACGGCGCGGCAGCGCTACTGGTGACGACCTCGGAAATGGCGATCGAGCTGGGGCTGACCCCGATCGTGCGGTACCGGGCCGGCGCGGTCACCGGGGCGGATCCGGTGCTGATGCTGACCGGCCCCATTCCGGCGACCGAAAAGGTGCTGCGCAAGGCGGGCGTCTCGCTCGCTGAAGTGGGCGCCTTCGAGGTGAACGAGGCCTTTGCGCCGGTTCCGATGGCATGGATTGCCGAGACTGGTCCGGACCCGGGCTTGGTCAATCCGTTGGGCGGCGCGATCGCGCTGGGGCACCCGCTCGGCGCCTCCGGTGCGGTGCTGATGACCCGATTGGCCCACCACATGCGCGATAACGGCATTCGCTACGGGCTGCAGACCATGTGCGAAGGCGGTGGCACCGCCAACGCCACCCTGGTCGAATTGGTCGCGTAACACCGGGCGAAGAGCTCTTTAAGAGTCCGCCTGAGACCCTTGTCACAGCGGCCAAACCTACCTACTGTGTATTCACTAGGTTGGTTTAGCCCGCCAATCGGTCAAAGGAGTCCGGTGCCCGACGCACGGCGTTATGACACGCTTCTCGCCAAAGGTGAGGACCGCAAGCAGCGGATCCTCGCGGTCGCGCAACGGCTCCTCACGCGCAACGGCTGGCGCAACACCACACTGGCTCAGATCGCCGGCGAGGCCGGCGTCACCCCCGCGGGGCTGCTGCACCACTTCGAGTCCAAGGAACAGCTGCTGCACGCGGTCCTGGACGCCCGCGATCAAGACGACGATTCCCATGCTGACCGCGCCGGCGACCTGATGGCCCAGATCTCTGCGGTCGCCGATCGGTTCCACCGGGCGCCCGAATTGGTCGGCACGTTCACGGTGCTGCTCGTCGAGAACATCCTGCCCGACGCCCCGCTGCACGACCGCATGCTCGACCGGCACCGGCAAGCGGTCGACATCGTCGCCCAGCTCATCCGCAACGGTCAGGCCGATGGCCGCTATCGCTCGGACATAGACCCCACCATCAAGGCAGTGGAGATACTCGCCTTCGTCCACGGAATGGAAACCACATGGTTGCTCGATCCTTCGATACCGCTGACCGAGGTGTTCAAGCAGTACGCCGAGACGCTGGCGCGGGACTTCACGCCGCCCCACAAGCCGCTGAGCACGACATGAGGTATCGGCTCGACGTCGTCGCCTCCAGCGTGGTCGACGTGGTGCGGTTCGCCGGAGGGTGGCTGTTCGACCGGTCGATGGCCGGCTGGGACGTCACCGTGCTGCTCACCGACCTGGCCGACCACCCGGATATTCGGCCACTGCAGATCATTGGAGCCCGCACCCTCGACCTCGAATACGCCATCGTGTCGGTCGAGGATCGTCCCCGCCCGCAGGCCCTGGCGGCCGCGGCGGATCTGGTGGGGTGCGATTCGCGGGTGCGGCAGGGGGTGTTGCAGGCCCTCGATCACGGCGTCACCGAGGTCACGCTGTGGGGGGACACCTGGCCCGCCGAGCTCGACGGCAGCGTCGGCTTGGTCCAGCACCGGCTGAGCATGGCCGCGCAGATGTTCAAGGGCAAGGCGCTGGCCGCCGCCGCCGTCCCGGCGTACTCGATCGGTCAGGCCGAAAACTTTCGGAGCGGGCTGCTGGCATGCCCGTCGGTGGCTGCCGATCTGGTCCCGGCCAGCTAAATCACGCGGTCTCCGGCCAACACGTCACCGCCCGCCCCGCACCCCGAACAGCGGCACCTCTCGTTGACGACGAACACGCCGTGTGGAAATCTAATACTCATCTCTGACAGGATCATTCTCACTGCTGAGATTGGAACGGAGCAAGATGGCGAACGACTTCTCCAAGTTGGACTTCTTCCGCGGCAAGGAGCTCATCGCGGACCCGTACCCCTACTACGAGTCGCTACGGGAACAGTGTCCGGTGACCCGGGAAGACCACCACGGGGTCACCATGGTGACCGGCTGGGAAGAGGCGTGCGCCGTCCTCAACGACGCCGAGACCTGGTCGTCCTGTATCTCGGTGACCGGACCGTTTCCCGGCTTCCCGGTAAGCCTCGAAGGTCTGGAAAAAAGTGACATCACCGACCTGATCGAAGAGCATCGCGACGAACTGCCGTTCAGCGACCAGCTGCCCACGCTCGATCCGCCGACCCACACCAACCACCGCTCCCTGCTGATGCGCCTGATCACCCCCAAGCGCCTCAAGGAGAACGAGGACGCCATGTGGGCGCTCGCCGACCAGGCACTCGACGATTTCCTGGCGCCCGGTTACGGCGAATGGATCAAGGGCTTCTCCGGCCCGTTCACCCTGCTGGTCATTGCCGACCTGCTGGGCGTGCCCATGGAAGATCGCGACAAGTTCGTCAAGGGCATTGCCGAGCATGCGGGCGGCGGCATTGGCGGCACCGGTAAGGAGTCGCTGTCACACAGTCCGCTGGAATTCCTTTACGGACTGTTCTCCGACTATGTCGCCGACCGTCGCGCCCGGCCCCGCGACGACGTGCTCACCGGCCTGGCGACCGCTACTTTCCCCGACGGCTCCACACCGGACGTCGCAGACGTCGCCCGCGTCGCGGCCAACGTCTTCTCGGCGGGCCAGGAGACCACCGTGCGGCTGCTCGGCGCCGCGTTGCAAACGCTCGGCGAGCGCCCCGATATTCAGGCGCAGTTACGCAAGGACCGCAGCCTGCTCCCGAACTTCATCGAAGAGTCGCTGCGTCACGAGAGCCCGGTGAAGGGTGATTTCCGGATGAACCGTAAGCCGGTCAGCGTCGGGGGCGTCGACCTGCCGGCCGGCACCACCGTGATGATCGTGCAGGCGGCGGCCAACCGTGATCCACGCCGGTTCGACGACCCCACCACCTTCGACCCGGAACGCAAGAACGCCCGCCAGCACATCTCGTTCGGCCGCGGCATTCACAGCTGCCCCGGCGCGCCGCTGGCGCGCGCCGAAACCCGGGTGGCGATCGAGCGGCTGTTGGACCGCACCACCGACATCAGGATCAACGAGGACATGCATGGCCCGGCGAATGATCGTCGCTACCAATATGTTCCGACGTACATACTGCGAGGCCTGACCGAATTGCATTTGGAGTTCACGCTGGCATGAAGGTCTGGGTAGACGATCAGCGGTGTCGCGGTCACGGCATGTGTCTCACGTTGTGTCCCGACGTGTTCAGCTTGACCGACGACGGTTACGCCGAGGCGATAGATTCAGATATCCCAACGGAATTGGAAGCCGCGACTGCGGAGGCCATCGAGTGCTGTCCGGAGCAGGCCATCCGCGAGAAGTAACGAAATACACCGGCGAGTAGGGAGATTCGAGTGCCAAAAGGCTATGTCATCCTCACCGAGGCCATCAAGGACCCAGCGGGCATGAAGGCCTACGGCAAGGCCGCCGGTTCGGCGATGAGCGGTGCCACCATTCTCGCGGTGGACACCGCGCCCACAGTCATTGAGGGCAACTGGCACGGCGACCAGACCGTGGTGCTGGAGTTCGAGTCGGTCGACGCCGCGCGCGCATGGTACGAATCCGAGGGCTACCAGCAGGCGGCGAAACTGCGCCAAGCGGCCGCCGACTGCAACGCGGTCATCCTTTCCGGATTCTGATCGCTACTCGTCGCCGACGATCGCGATTGCCTGCCGGGGGCATTGACGGACCGCCTCGCGCACGTCCGCCTCGTTCTCCGGGGTGACTTCTTCGGTGTGGACGGTCAGCATGTCGTCGTCGCCGAGTTCGAAGATGTCCGGATTGATGCCCATGCAGACGCCGTTGCTTTCGCAGAGTCCCCAATCGACTTCAATTTTCCTCGTCATCGCGGCCCCCTTATCGAAGCACTTTGACGGGCACGCTCTTCCAGCCCGCGACGTTTTGCATGTTCACCCGTTTGCACCCGGACCAGTCCACCTCGTAGCGCGGCATGAACGCGACCAGCCGCTCCAGCGCGATCCTGCTTTCCAGCCGGGCCAGCGCCGCGCCCAGGCAGCTGTGAATTCCGTACCCGAGGCCGAGGTGTTGCGCCTCGGTCTGGTCGCGCTCGATATCGAATGTATCGGCGTCGGTGAAGGCCTCCGGGTCGCGGTTGGCCGCGGCGCCGCAGAGGAACACCGGCTTGAATGGCGGAATCACGCCGCCGCTGACGTGTGCTTCCTTAAGGGTGTAGCGGACGTTGTATTGGACCGGTCCCTCGTAGCGCAGTAGTTCTTCCACCGCCCCGGGGATCTTGCCGGGGTCGTCCTGCAACTTCTGCCACTGGTCTGGATGACGGGCGAAGATGACCGCCGCGTTGCCGAGCAGCTTGGTGACGGTCTCGGCGCCCGCCCCGCCCAAAAGGGTCGCGAAGCCGGTGATTTCGATGTCGTCGAGTTGGCGGGACTGACCGTCCTCGCCCGGAATCTCGGCCGCGATCAGCCTGCTGATCATGTCGTCCTGCGGGTCCGCGCGCCGCTCCTGAATAAGGCCGAAGTAGTACATCGCCGTGTCGATGTTGGCCTGCATGCCGGCTTCGCTGACCTCGATCTGCCCCGGTTCGTGATGCAGGCTGGTGTCGATCCAGTGGCGCACCTGCTGGCGGTATTCCTCTGGCACCCCGGCCATCCGGGTGATGACCTCGACCGGGAACGGTCCGGAGAAGTCCTGCACGACGTCGAAATTGACGGCGTCGACGGCGCCCAGGTACTTGTCGATCACTTCGATGATCGTCTCGAGCTGCGATTGAATCGCCCGCGGGGTGAAGGCCTTGTTGAGCAAGCTGCGCATGTGCCGGTGGTCCGGCGGATCCATGAAGATGATCGATTTCTGCTCGGGAGAGATACCCCTGCGCACCATCGCCAGGTCGCAGCCGCGCGCCGAGGAATACGTCTCGAAGTCTTTGAACGCCGCCGCCACGTCTTCATGGCGGGTCAGCGCGTAGAAGTCTTCCTTCTCGTCGTAGTACAGCGGCGCGTCCTCGCGCATCCGCCGATATATGTCGAACGGGTTGTTGTAGTAGTCCTCGGAGTACGGGTCGAAGATGAGCTTCGGCTTGGTCACTGACATGCTCCTCAGCGGCGAGGGTTGGGGCGGGCTGGAACCGTTACGATTGAATGCCTGACTGTAACGCTAACGGTAGCGCTTTCAAGGCGAACCGGAAAGAACCGAAGTGGCGTCATGTCAGACCTTTCCGCTGACATCGAGGGCTTCGAGGACGTCTTGCAGGGCACCGAGGCTTATTCCGAGGCCTTCGGCGATGCTGCGGACGACCGCGACGTCCTTGCCGACGAGTTCTCCGGCAACCTCGATGAACCCTGCGACGGAGCCTCGTGCAGCGACAATGTCGCGTACCCGGCTGGTGGCGCTGTCGTGCGGGCCGCCGCTGACCGGGGGATCGACGACGTCGACGGCGCCGGCCTGCGCGTGGTCGGCCGGATCGCGAACCTGCACCCGGACGTCGTGGCCGGGGGCCGCGAGACGCGCGACCATCGGGCCGCCCATCCGACCGGCGCCGACGAACCCGACTTTCACTGCGCCTTCATCGGGGATTACCCATCATCGCCAGCGCGACGTCGGCGGCATCGAGGACAGCGCCCCCGCGCGCGGCGGCCGCCTCGGCGAGGTCGACGATCAGCCGGACGCCCTTCTGCAGCAGCGGTCCCGCCAGGGGAGCCAGCCGGTCCAGACCGCCGACACCGCCAAGTGCGTTGAGCGCGAAGCTGTTTCCGCTGCCGCGCGAGACGACTTCGACGAGCCGGTCCGGTGCGACACCGAGGGACTGCGCCAGTGCCAGGGCGGTGGCTGCGGTACCGAGGTTGGCGGTGAACAGCAAGTTGTTGAGCAGTTTGGTGGTCTGTCCGGTGCCTAGTTCGCCGAGGTGGACTATCGGATCGCCATAGGTCTCGAAGACCGGACGGCAGCTCTCGACGACATCGGTCTGCCCACCGACCATCACCATCAGATGGCCCTTGGCGGCCGCCGGACCGCCGCCGCTGACTGGTGCGTCGATGACCGAAACACGCTTGCTGCTAGCCCTTTTCGCGAGCGCTTTGCAAGTGTCGGGGTGCACCGTGCTGTGCACCGCGATCACGGCGCCCGGCGCGATCCCCGCTAGCAGCCCGTGCTCGCCGCTGGTGATTTCTTCGATGTCCGCTTCGCCGACAACACAGAGGCAGACCAGATCGCTGGCCGCGGCGAGTTCGGCCGGTGACTGCGCGATTTTCACCGGGATGTCGGCGAATGGCTCAACCGATGCGGGCCGGCGTGCCCACAGCGTGGTGGAAAACCCGCACTCGATGATCCGCCGTGCCATGGGTCCGCCCTGACTGCCCAACCCGATGAATCCCACCCGCATCAGCCGGCCTCCTCTTCGTCCGCCGGACGCGCGGCTACACACTCGTCGGCGAACGAGAGAATTTGCGCATGATAATCCGCGGCGGTGTGGCCGAGGCTGATGTTGTGCCCCGCCCCCAGTTGCCGGTGCAGGGTGAAGCGCGGCGCGGCGGAGAACATCGCGGTGATCTCGGCTACCGCCGAATCGTCAGCCTGCCAGACCTTTTCGTGCTCGGCGATGCTGAAGTGCACCGGCACCCGCACGGCCGGTGCCAGCGTCGGGAAGGTCTGGCGTGCCCAGTCCGACACCATCTGGTCCTCGTAGGAGGGAGCCGATGGGGAAACCGTCGCACCGCCGAGGACCTCGGGGGGATACAGGTGCTCCGGGCTCCACAGCAGGTCGCGCATGCCCGACGGGCGGCGTTCGCGGGTCGCTGTTTTGAGTATTTCCTTGGCCGCGGGGTGATAGTGCCGGCCGGTCCCGGCCAATTCGATGCCGAGCAGATCGGCGCCGCGCTCGTCGGCAGCCATCCGCATCGTCAGTTCGCATCCGCCCGAATGGCCCATCACGAATAGTCCTGCACCGCTTGGTCGTTCGCCGATGATGCGATCGACCGCCCCGTAAGCCAGGTTGACGCGTTGGTCGCCGGAGACCATCGCCTCGGGATAAGGCGCCGAACTGCCGTAGCCCGGCCGGTCGAGGGCCACCACGGTGAATCCCGCTGTCGGACCGGCCCGTAACAGTGAATACGACGGGTGGCCGGGGCAGTCGAAATAGACCGCGGTGGTGCCGCCGCCGTGGATGGCCACGATCACGGCCTTGGGGTCTGGAGCTTCGGCGACGATCGCCGACATCGGCACCCCGGCGACGATCACCAATCGGGGATGCGGCTGGGCAGTCATGCTCGCCTCATTCCGCGGCCCGCAGCAGCAGCACGCCGCTCGGTGTCAAACCGCCGCTGCTGACCACGCCGACCCGGGCCCCGGCGACCTGGCGGTCGCCGGCCTCGCCGCGCAGCTGGGTGAGGGCCTCGTGCAGCAGGCCCATACCGTGGGTGCGGCCGTGGGAGAGCTGACCGCCGTGGGTGTTGAGCGGGAGCTGGCCGTCGCGGGCGATGTTCTTGCCGCCGTCCAGGAATTCCTTCGCCTCACCGATTCCGCAGAAGCCCAGCGCCTCGATCCAGGAAAGGCAGTTGAAGGAAAACCCGTCGTACAGCTCGGCGACATCGACGTCAGCCGGCAGCAGCGAGGTGCGGGTCCACACGTGCGCCGCCTGGCCCAGCACCTGCGGCTCGTGGGTCAGCGTGCTCTGGTCCCAGTCGAGCCGCTCGACGATCTGCGTCCCGATCGCCTCCACCAGAACCGGCGGCTTGGCCAGGTCGCGCGCGGCGTCGACGGCGGAGACGATCACGGCTATCGCGCCGTCGCAGGGCACGTCGCAGTCGTACAGGCCGAACGGCGTGGTGATGGGCCGTGCCTTCAGATAGTCGTCCATGTTCATCGGCGTCCGGTAGATGGCCGTCGGGTTCAGTTCGGCGTTGGCTCGCTGACTCAATGCGATCCAGCCCAGCGTTTCTTTGGTGGTGCCGTAACGGTGAAAGTGCCGCTGCGCGTTCATCGCCAACGTATGTGCCGCGGACGTGGCGCCAAATGGCATCTGCCAGCCCGACATCCGGCCCATCGATCCGGTGATCTTGCCCTGCTTCATCAGCTCGCCGTGGGTGGCTTCCCACAGCGTCCGGAAGCACAGCACATGGCGCGCCAGCCCGCAGGCGACCGCTTGCATCGCGGCGATCACCGAACCGCCCGGGCCAAACGTCTCCATGGCGCCGTTGTGCCAGGTCGGCCGAATGCCCAGCGCCGACTCGAGAGCGGTGGTGCCGCCCTCCCCGAATCCGCCGACATTGATCGCGCCGGGGTAGGTGGACAGGCCGTCGATGTCGGCGTACGTCAGGCCGGCGTCGGCGATGGCGGCCTGGCACGCCTGCACCGTGAGTGACAGCGGCAGTGCCATCAGCCGCCGCCCGATCGCTGACATGCCGATCCCGGTCAGCGCGACCTTGTCTTCGAACTTCTCCGCGGTAAGCATCGGCCGGACATGTTCGCCGAAGCGCTCCGGCGCGATCTCGTCGATCGGCAGCTCACCGGGCTCGGCGGCGTCTGGTACCGGTCGGAACAGCGGAAACCACACGTCCTCGACCTGCTCGAAGACGACCTCGACCTGCTGGCCGAGTTCCAGCCTGTCGGGATCGCACTCCACGATGTTGGTGGTCAATCGCACGCGTGGGTCTTCGACGATCGCCACTTGCGCGATCACGTAGGGCGCCGCCAGCCCGGGCAGACTGAATCGCTCGTTGATGGTGAATCCGGCCAGCGTCGCCTTGCCCGAAACCGCGCGCACCCCCACGTCCAGGGAGCGGCAATAACGGCACACCGGCGCCGGCGGATGGATCAAGGCTGCGCAGGATTTACATTCCTGCAGCCGTAGCTTTCCGTCGGCACCCGAGGTCCAGAAGAATTCGTTCTCCTGCGTGAGCTGGGGCAGCGGGCGGCGCGGTGCTGCTGACACGTCACCTCCGAGTGTCGCACGGCCGGCCCGGTAGGGCCATTATGCAAATTGGAGAATTACGTTATCACTCCAAACAGGCGCGATCCAGGCGCGTTGGCCGTGCTGGTGCCGTGTACCCGGCTCAGGTGGGGCGCCTGCCGTCAGTACGGCACCCAGGCGCCGTCGAAATAGGCGCCCCATTGGTGAAAGCCGACACTCCACATTGGGGCGTTCGGTGACCACCAGGGTTGCGGGGGAGGCGGTGGCACGTCCTGCCCGGCGAACGACGGCGCATATGCCGGCGGAGCCGTGTACCACAACGGAGGTGCGGTTGGCCGTTTGCACTCGCCGGTCGCTTGATTCCACGACATGTTGGGGTCGCACTGCGCTGCGCTGATACCCGGCGTCGCGATCACCGCAACTGCCATCGCCACGAAGACGACCGCGATTGCGGCAGCCGAACGACGAACAAACCACCTCATGATGGGCCTCTCATTGGCCGTCCCGACCTCGATTCTTCAGCTTATTCCGTTGATACCGCCACGACCAGGTAAACGACATCGGCGGGCGGCGCAACATCGAGGCCCGCCCAGCCGTGCGATTTCCGATCGCCGAGCGTTATGCTCCGAACAAAATATCAAGTACTTCACATTGGGAGGGCTTGTTGCTCGACGCCGAGAAGATCCTGATCACCGGGGCGACGGGCAAGATCGCGTTCCCCATCGCGCGCACCCTGGCCGCCTCGGGAAACGAGGTATGGGGCGCCGCCCGCCTGAAAGACCGCGCGGCCCGGGAAAAGCTGGCCGAAGCCGGCGTCAAACCCGTCGCACTGGACATCGGCACCGGCGACTTCTCCGGTCTGCCCGACGATTTCAGCTACGTCTTCCATGCGGCCGTGGACCCCGGCTCGGGTGACTGGAACCGGTGCATCGAAACCAATGCGCAGTCCTCCGGCGAATTGCTTTACCACTGCCGCGCCGCCAAGGGTTTCGTCTTCTGCTCCACCGGATCTATCTACGCCTACCAGGGCCGGCGGCCGCTGGCCGAGGGTGACCCACCCGGGGTGCCACTGCGGGCGAACTACAGCATGTCCAAGGTTGCCGCGGAGGCGGTATGCACCTGGATCGCCCGGCGGTACCGGATTCCGCTCACCATCATCCGGATCTGTTCGACGTATGGTCCGCAGGGCGGCGCACCCGCGGACCGTCTCGATGCGATGCTGGCGGGCAAGCCAATTCGGCTGCATCCCGACAAGCCGAACAACTACAACCCGATCTACGAAGACGACTATGTGGACCACGGCATCCGTGCCATGGAAGTCGCCGCGGTACCGCCCGTCGTGGTGAACTGGGCCGGCAGCGAGACGGTCAGCGTCGAGGATTACTGCACGTTCATGGGTGAGCTGGTCGGTGTCGAGCCGATCTTCGAATACTCCGCCGAGGCGCACACGCCGCTGTGGCCAGACGTCACCCACATGCACGAGGTGCTTGGCCGTACGAAGGTGCCCTGGCGCGACGGCTTCCGGCGCATGGTCGCGGCCCGCCACCCGGAAATTTCACTGCCCCAGCATGATTCAACAAAGACCTAAGGACGTACGCGATGCAGCTGCCCGGCACGCCATCGGACGAGGTCACCGAGATCCTCGCCGCCGGGCGTGGAGCGATCACCACGCTGTTCGTCTCCATGGCGACTCGTCATCCCGCCGGAACGGACGCCGACTACCTGCGCTGGCACACGCTGGACCACCGTCCTGAGCAACACCGGCTGGCCGCGGTGCGTGCTTCGTTGCGGCTGGTGTCCACCCCGGCATGCCGCGCCGTCCGCGCGGTCGGCGACGGGCCGCTGGACGCGGTCGACCACGTGATGACGTACTTCTTCACCGACGTGGACGGACTTGGTGATTTCAACCAACTGTCAACGGCGCTCGGAACTGCCGGCCGCAAACTCTCCTTGCTGCCACCGGTGGAGCGCGGGGTGTACGAGGTCGCAAGCCGTGTGGCCGCGCCGCGGGTCAAGGTCGGATCGGACGTGCTTCCCTGGCTGCCAGTACGAGGCGCCGTTATCTTGGTCGAGCGGGGTGCGGCACCGGTCGAAGCGTTGGTCGAAGTCGAGGGTGTCGCCGGTGTCTGGTCCGCATTATCGCGCCAGGTGGACGCCAATTTAGCTAGCGCCCAAGGGGATCAGTCGATCACGTATTGCTTTCTCGATGCCGACCCGGTCGCCACCGCGGAGCGCCTGCGGCCGGTACTGGCGGCGCGTTGGGCGCAGTGGGCCATCGAACCCTTGTTTGCCGCGCCATTTTTCGCGGTGGTTCCCTATGAATGGGATCGATATGTTCCGTAAGCAGTGGGCCAGATGCGCATCGGCCTGATGGTTGGCTCCGACAAGGAGCGCCCGCGTGCCGACCGGCTGGCCGGGCTGATCGCCGGTGCCGCCGCGGCCGAAAGCGGCGGGTTCACCTCGTTTTGGATGCCCCAGGTGCCGGGCTACCTCGATGCGATGACGGCTGTCACACTGACCGGGCAGGCAACCGATCGCTTCGAAATCGGCACGGCAGTTGTCCCGATTCAGACCCGTCACCCGATGATCATGGCGCAGCAAGCGTTGACAACCCAGATCAGTTGCGGTGGGCGGTTCACGCTCGGGATCGGGCCGTCGCATCATTGGATCGTCAACGGTCAGCTCGGATTGGACTACGAGCACCCGGTGCGCCTGATGCGCGATTACCTCGAGGTGCTCGACGCGTCGTTCGCCGGACCGGGGACGGTCGACGTCGACAACGGCAGCTTCTCCGTCCACTCGCCGGTGGATGTCACTGACTGCTACGAGGTTCGGATTCTGTTGTCCGCATTGGTCCGACGATGCTGAGACTCGCAGGCGAACAAGCCGACGGCACGCTGCTGTGGATGGCGGACGAGCGGGCGATCAGCGACCACGTCGTACCCCGTATCACCGCGGCTGCCACCGGGGCTGGGCGGCCCACGCCGCGGATCGTGGCCGGTGTGCCCGTCGCACTGTGCCCTGACAGGCAGGCGGACGATGCCCGCGGCTACGCGAGCGACGTACTGGGGCACGCCGATTTCTCGCCGAACTATGTGCGACTGCTGGAACACGGCGAGGCTCGGGACGTCGGTGACACGATGGCGGCAGGCGACGAGTCGGCCATCCTCAATCGGCTGCGCCGCTATCGCGACGCGGGTGTCACCGACCTGGCGGCGCGAATTGTGCCGTTGGGCAAGGACGCAACCCAGCGAACCGAATCGCGTTGCCGGACCCAGGAGTTTCTTTCGGCGGCGTGTCCCGCCCTGTAATCAACGCGATGGCAGACCCAGCACCCGCTGGGCGATGATATTGCGCTGAATCTCCGAGGTGCCGCCCGCGATGGTGCCCGCGTAACTGCTGATGTAGCGGCTGAACCAGCTGGCGGTGAAAAGGCCTGGGGCGCGGGGGTTGTACGGCGCGGTGATCGCGTTGTCGCGCAACCCATCGATGCCGGCCGCGTCCAGCGCGTGCCGCAGTGCGCTCTGTTCTGCCTCCGAACCTAAGACTTTCAGCACGGACAAGCCCGCCACGTCTACCTCACCGCGGGCCGCGCGACCCAGCGCTCTCGAGCCGAGCAGCCGCAGTGCGTAGTAGTCCATCGCGATGGTGGCGTAGTGGTCCGCGTTCACCTCGTCCGCCGGACGGTAGTCCTCGAGAAGCTGCTCGAGCCGGTTCGCGAAGGCCAGCCACATCAGGGTGCGTTCGTGACCCAGCGAGCCGTTCGCGACCTGCCAGCCGCCGTGCAGTGGTCCGACAAGGTTTTCCGCGGGTACCCGGACGTCGTTGAAGAACACTTCGTTGAAGTCAAGATCGTCGCGGTCGTAGACCGAGGCGAAGGGACGACACACCACCCCGGGAGCGTCGGTGGGAATCAGCAGCGCACTGATTCCCTTGTGCCTCGGCGCGTTTGGGTCGGTGCGGACGAAGGTCAGGATGACATCGGCGTCGTGGGCGCCCGAGGTCCAGACCTTCTGCCCGTTGACCACGAAGTGATCGCCGATCAACTCTGCCTTTGTCGAAAGCCCCGCCAGGTCGGAACCGGCTCCCGGTTCGCTCATCCCCAATGACGCGGTCATATCGGCGCGCAGAATCGGCACCGCCCAGTTCTGCTTCTGCTCGTCGTTGCCGAAGGACAGCAGCGATGCCGCGATGATGCCGACGCCCTGGGGATTGAAGCAATGATAGATCCGGCGGCGCGACAGCTCCTCGCGATGCACGAACTGCTGAACGATATCGGCGTTGCGGCCGCCGAATTCGGGTCGGTTTCCGGGCAGCAGCCAGCCGTGCTCGAACTGGAGCCGCTGCCAGCGGCGCGACCATTCGGGCACGTGTGAGGTCGAGGTAGGTCGTTGGGCGGCCTGCGCTTGCGTCGGCAGATGTTCGTCGAGAAAGGCGACGAACTCCGCGCGGAAGGCTTCCACCTCGGCGTCAAAGGTCAGTTGCATGAACGCTACGAATCAGAGCCGGGACAACTCAACGGGAAAACCCATTCGGTAGGGACGTTATACAAATCAGAGAATTACGTTATCACCTGCGAGGGGGCACGATCTATACGGAGCCGTCGAAGCGTGGCCATCAACGTGAAGGTGGATGAGTGTCCGAGTATGTCGCCAATCGGGGATATCAGGTTGTCCGGTTGCGGGATGGGCGGCAGCTGAGTTACGCCCAATACGGCGACCCGAGCGGTTTCCCGGTGCTCTACGCGCACGGCGGATTGGCCTGTCGTCTCGACGTGGCTGCCGCCGCACCGGTCGCCAAGGTGTGCAAAGTTCGCGTTATTTCCCCCGACCGACCAGGCGTCGGCCGGTCGGACCCGCAACCGGGCCGAACCATTCTGGACTGGGCGCGTGACGTCACCGAATTGCTCGACAGACTCGACGTGAATCGATTTGCCGTGATGGGCTGGTCTCTTGGCGGGCAGTACGCCGCGGCAGTAAGTCACGCGCTACCGCAGCGGGTAACCCGAAGTGCGATCATTGCGGGCGCGATACCACTGACCGAATCAGGCGCGATCGATGATCTTCCGGCCATCGATCGCGGCTACATCCGCATGTCTTGCCGCACACCATGGTTGGCGCGATTGTGCTTCCGCGTGATGGGCCTGGCCGCCGTAAGCGCTCCGCGGCTCTACGGCTGGCTTGCCGCACGTGAACTCGGAACTGCCGACGCTGCGGTACTGGGCGCCGATGGTTTCACGACGTTTGCGCAGATGTCACGTGAGGCAATGCGCCAACCCCAAGGCGTTGTCGAAGAGTACCGCGCTATGATGCGCCCCTGGGGCTTCGCGCCCGAGGATATCCAAGTGCCGGTGGGTATTTGGGCGGGGACAGACGACCAACTCCTGGACCGGTCCTGGCCCGACGAACTTGCCCGCCGGATACCGCACGCGACGCTCTACCGGAAAGCCGGCGGACACTTCCTCGCCCAGCTGTACTACCGGGACATCATCGAATCGCTATGCGGGTGACAAGACCTGGAACGCGGCGTGGCTACCCGGGCAGCTGAGCTCAGCGGGTGAATCCCCATTCGGCTTCGTTCTCTTCGGTTTTGAGATGTTCGGCCGGGTCGTCCGCGTCGGCAAGAGGTGGCTGGGGGGCACGGGTTCTGCGGTCACCGATCTCGGTAATCGCGTGCACCGGGCAGTCGAACAGCGCGCGCATGACGTCGTCGTGATCCGCTTCGGCCACGGTGCCGTCACCGATCAGAGCCGCGTATCCCCAGTCGTCCAGTGAGAAGTATCCGGGCGCGTGCTTGGCGCAGATGCCGAAGCCGTCGCAAATGGTGCGGTCCAGGCGGATTTTCATGCTTGGCTCATCGCTTCCGCCTCGTAGGGCCGGTCGGCGCGGAAGGTGCCACCGCTGCAGTCCGGGCAGGTGCCGTCGAGATGCGCGACGACTTCGGCGGGAAACTGATCGAGCAGGCTGGCGGCCACATTGGTGGCGGCATCCAGCGTCGCGCAGGCGCCACGTCCACGTAGCAGCACCGACCAGCGGCGCAATCGGTCGACATCTTCGTTCGTCGCGACGCCGTCGCGTAGGGCTCCAGCGGCGGCGGCCATCGCCGCCGTCCCGTTGAAGCACGATCCACATTGCCCGGCATTTTCAAGGTCGAAGTAGGCCAGCACCGATGCCGCGACCGCGACCGGACAATCGTCGGTGATCACCGAGACCGCGCCGCAGCCCAGGCCGCTGCCGAGGCGTCGCATCGTCTCGTGGTCCAGGGTGGCCTCCAGTACGGTGCGGTTGAGTAAGCCCGCGAAGTACCCGCCCATCAACGCGCCCCGCACCTGCTCAGGAGAAATACCGTGCAATGCAAGCAATTCGGTGAATGCCAGGCCGTGGGGGAGCTCGTAAAGAACCGGCGGCTTACCGCCCCCGGTGATGGTGGCCAAAAAGGTGCCCGTCGACAGCGCCGTGCCTTGTGATCGGAACGCCGCCGAGCCGTTGCACTGTAAGTAGGGCAGATTGGCCAGCGTCTCGACATTGCTCACCAACGTTGGTCAACCGCCACGCCCGCTTCGAACGGGCGTGGCGGTTTGTCCGTCGGCTTGGCCGGGCCGCCGTTGATCACCCGAACTGCGGCAGTCTCCTCGCCGGCCACATATCCCGGCTGGACAGTCAGCAGGTGGACCGCGACGCGTTGGGTTTCGGGATCGAGCTCGCCGAGCGCGGTTTCGACGCTGTGTGCCGACTCCGGGTCGGATACATACACGTAGGCGCGGTCAGCTGCCACGATCGCCGCGGCCAACCGCAATCCGTCTAGCACCAGGTGGGGGCGGTTGCGCAGCAGCCAGCGGTCCTTGATCGAAGCCGGCTCTCCCTCTTCGCCATTCGCGATGAGGACGGGGCCGCCGCTGTCGGATATCAAGCGCCCGTTGTCGCGCACCGTGCGCAACTTCACCGCAAGCGGAAACGCCGCGCCGCCGCGGTCGACGAGTCCGCTGGCTTCGACTTCACTCAGCAACGCATCGGTGTCGGGGAGCGGGCGGTAGCCGCCGAGCTGTAGATATGCAGCCAGGTCTTCGCGACCGGCTTGCTGACTCAGCAGCCGCGGCGTGCACCCGGGATAGGTGGCGGTGGTGATGGTCGTGGTCTGGGTGGTGTTCAAAGCTGGCCTGCCATCGTCTTAGTTAGGCTTGCGCACATGCGAACTGCGGTGGTCCGTGTCAACGTCGACCCGGAAGGCGTGCTCACGCCCGCGCAACTACGTGACGGCATGGCAGCACTCCTGGAGTTCGCGGCTAAGGCCGAAGCCGACGTGGTCTGCAACGACCTCGCGTCCATGCCGGTCAGCCGTCGTGAAATCGAGCTGCTCATCGCCGCCGACGACAGCGACACGGCCACAGAGGCCGCAATCGGGTTGTGCACCAAAGTGTTCGGCGCTGCGCCGGTTCCTGGTGTGATCACGTTTGTCAGCAGGGGAACCGACGACGACGCGCACGGCGTGTTGTCCGCCTTCGGCCTCACCGGTGACATCGTGCGCACACCCGGCGACGACGGGTTCGACATCGTTCATGTGACGCTGCGGGAGTCCGACCTCGAACGCATTCCGGAAAGCCGAGTCCATACGGCGCTGGAAGCGTCGCTCAACTGTGAGGTCCACATTCGCACCGTGTAGCGCCATTACGAGTCCAGGAACTCAAGAATCGAGGGCGCCGCCTGCACCCAGGTGTCGAACATGTTGAAGTGCTTCACCCGGCCCGCCGCGCGGTCCTCGGATGCACGCTCCCAGGCGTCCTCGGGCCACGGCGGGTCGATCAGTTTTGATCCCTTGATCAGGCAGCTGACTTCCAACGACGTCCGCTTGGGGTGATCCATGTCGTTCTCGCCGCCGCGAATGATCAACGTGGGAACCTTGATCCGATCGAACATTTCGTCCTCGACACCGGGGATCGTCTGCCCCGGCTTGGATACGAAGGCGTTGAGCCAGCGCAGCATGATCTTGAGGAAGTCGGCGGATTCGAAGTCGAGGAACCGTTGCTTGTTTTTCGGGTTCTCCGCGATCCGGTCGCGCCATTCCTGCACTCCGACCACGCCGTCCATTCCGGTGCCTCGCACCGCGAGAATGCTGGGGATGATGTAGAAGGAACCGAGCACAAAGCTGCCGTAAATGCCGCCGACGATGTTCCACACCACGAGCTTGGTGACCATCTCGGGGTAGAGCATCGTGGTCAACATGGAATCCCTTGCGCCGCCAGATCCCCCGGCGAGGATGCAGCGTTCGAACCCGAGCCCCGTCACCAGCTCGTGCAGCGTCTCGGCGCGCATGTGCGATTCGCTCTGCCCGTAGAACTGCACATCGGATGCTCCGCAATTGGGCCGGTCCCATAGCAGCACCCGATAGCCGCCCGCGGCAAGTGCCTCCGCGAGCGGACGTAGGCCTTCGATTTCCTTACTGAACCGTCCGCCCGGCGTCAGGGCAATGAGATCGCCTGCATCCCCGAGGATTTCGTAGACGACATTTCCCCCGTTGATCTCAATTGAAGGCACGCGATTCTCCTGTAGTTAGGCCTGAACCAGAACGTCGTCGCCGACGACACGCACCGGATAGGTGCGGATGCTCCACTCCGGCTTGACCGCTGTGGTGCCGGTCGCCAGCTCGAAACCCCATTGGTGCCAGGGGCAGTAGATGTATTCCAGATCGCGCACCATCACCGCGTCACCCGGCGCCGTCTCGTCGACGATCGTGCGTCCCCGGGCGCGTCCCGAACACAGCGGTCCGCCTTGGTGGGGGCAGTAATTCGCGATCGCGTAGAAGGCGCCGTTGACGTTGTACACACCCACGCCGTGGCGTCCGATCGGCACCAACTTGTGTGTGCCCGGCGGAATCTCATCTACGGTGGCGACAATGTGCTCGCGGCCCTGGGCGAGGCGTGGCTCGGGCCGTTTGGTTTCTTCCGTCAACTCAGAGCACCCGGGTCTGACCCTCGAGCAGCGGGACGGTCTCGGGCAGGTGATAGGTGGCGATGCCGTTTTTGTACATCACCGCGTCGCGGGCGTGCTTGGGCAGGTGCTTGACCAACCAGCGCGGGTCATCGAATGTCCAGTGCGGGTAGTCCGACGAGAACAGCAGGATCTTCTCGCACTCCATCCATTCCAGCGCGCGGGTCAGCTCGGTCTTGTCTTCGGGATAGTCCAGCGGCTGGGTGGTGAACTTGATGTGGTCCTTGACGTAGTCGGACGGCTTGCGCTTGATGTCGACCCAGGACTTGCGTGCCTGGTAGATCGCGTCCATCCGCCACATCAGCGGCAGGATCCAGCTGAACGCGTGCTCGACGAAGACGATCCGCAGCGTGGGGAACCGGTCGAAGACGCCGTCGAAGATCAGGCTCATCACCTGGTTCGCGGCGAGCAGCGAGTAGGTCACCATGAAGTCGTGGTTATAGCTGGGGAATCCGACCGGCGGGATCGGTAGCTCGTCGAACTGGCTGCGCGACAGGTGGCAGCTCACGGTGATGTCGTGCTTGGTGGCGGCCGCCCAGATCGGGTCGTATTTCGGGTGGCCCCAGGACGGCCGCGGCTCGGCCTTGATCAGAATCTGAGCCATGAATGGGTGCCCGGCCCATTTTTCGATCTCGCGCCCGGACTCTTCCGGCTCCTCGATGGCGGCACAAATCGAACCGCGCCAGCGCTCGTGCCAGTTGTTGTGACTGTCCAGCCAGTGATTGGCCTGCCATTCGTTCAAGGCGGCCGACATCGCGTGCTGCGCTTCGGGCAGACGCGCCGGGTAGGCGGCCGGTTCCAGGATCGCGATGTCGGAGCCGGCCTCCATGATCAGCTGGCGAAACGCCATGTCCGGGTCGCTGCAAGGGAATTCGCCATCGGCGGGGAAGGCGTCCACGCGCATCGCATAGGAGTGCGCGTAGTCGGGGGCGTCGTAGTAGATCTGTTCACCGACAGTGCGGGTGAGGAAATACTTACTGCGCCAGGGCTCGGGGATGTACGGGACGAGCTCGCCGCGCTTGGGTGCCGGGTGGACATCCGAATCGACGCATCGGACGGAGATACGCTCGGTAGCGGGAACCCGCTCCTGCGAATGGGTCAACGTCATCTGGGTCTCCTCAGTCTGCCGCGTTACATCTACTGTGCGCCCACCCCGGCAGGGATGTCTATGCCGTAGAGCTGCGCCGCGTTGCGCCAGCACAGCTTTTCGCGCTGTTCGGCGCACAGGGCGCTGGGCAGCTTCAAGACATCACCGCACTGCCAGTGTGGGTAACTCGAGCCGAACATCACCATGTCGTCCTTGCCGGTGAAGCCGAACCATTCGCCGGCGAACTCGGTGTCGCCGGGACCGTCGAGGCTGCCCTGCACGAAATACACGTGACCGGGCAGGTAGTCGCTGGGGATCCGCGGCGCCCAGGGCGTTTGCTCGAGGTGTGGCCGGCCGAACGTGTCCATCCGCCACATGAAGGGCGTGATGAAGTCCGCGGCGCCATCGCCCCAGACGAACTTGAGGCCGTCGAAGCGTTCGAACACTCCCTCGGCGATCAGGTTCATCAGGTGGTACAGGTAATTCAGCGCCATGAAGCTGACGTACTGCTCGTAGGTCCGGGTGTTGCCGTTGGGCGTCGGCGGAAAGGCGATGCCTGAGCCGACTTCGATGTGCGCGGCCACCGGAAGGCCGGCGTCGGCCGCGGCCTCCCACAGGGGCCAGAACTGCGGTTTGCCGTAGACCTCGCGGGATTGCAGCGGGACGCCGATCTGAACCACGCGCGGATGGTTACGCCATTTCTCGATCTCGCGCAGCGCTCCGGTGATGTCGTCGGGATTCACCCGGATGGTGCCGCGGAACCGGTCACCGTACTGAGCAGATTCCAGCCAGTTCGACACCATCATCTCGTTGTGCGCGGCGTGCAGCGCGCTACCCAGGTGCCGGTCCGGCATGATGCCCCGGGCCGCCGGATGCAGCACCGCAATGTCGACTCCGCGCTTCGAAAACAGCTCATTGCCAACGAATTCCGGATCCGAGCCGGGGTACTGGCGATTAGGGCCCTCGGTGTTGGGCGCGTACTCGCCACCCGGTGCGCCATACCAGTCCATCTCGTAGTCGGGGAACCCGCGGCTCTTGAACGGCTCGCGCAGGGTCTGCCGGAGCGCTTTGTTGGATGGGAAGAAGATATGCACGCTCGCGTCGATGAGTGGCGTGCTGGTCCCGTCAGCGTGTTCGATCACGGCAGCCACCCTTCGTTTCCGGTAGCCGAGGTGAGCCAGGCCCGATCATAAGATAGATAATCTAACATTCTTGTCGGCTGTCGATCAATGGATTTCCGGTAAGCGTCTCGGTTAACGATATTCCCTGGTAATCGCTGGTATTGCCATCATCAGAGCAATCGTCGTTCTTCAATCCGGATAATACCATTCTCCACGCTTGTTGGAGGGTGGCTGCCGTAGTGGCGCGATTGCCTCGCCGCGGCCGGGCTCACCGCGTAGGCGTTACAGAGTCGCCGATCAATGTCACGCCGGTTGATTCGGGCCCCGGCCGTCGACGGTGACACCGGCCGCCTTTTCGAACGGCTTGATGACGGTCGTGAAATCCGCGTCGGCGCCTTCGTCGAGTGCGGCGGTCTCCCAGAGCCGGCCGATCGTCTCGGCGACGTCGACCGGCACGCCGAGCGCTTTGGCCTCGTCGAGATAGAGCCGGACATCTTTGACCATCAACCCGGTGGCAAAGCCGTAGTCGAAAGTGCGAGGCAATATCGCGCGCGGAAACTTGTCCCGACTGGCGCTCGTTGCGCCCGAGCCCGCATTGAGAACTTCGACCATCACGGCCGGGTCGAGACCGGCCTTGACGCCCATCACGACGACTTCTGATGTCGCGGCCAAGACGTTGGCCGCGAGGATGTTGTTGGCGAGCTTCATCGTTTGCGCCGACCCGGGCTTCTCGCCGATGTAGAACGGGCGGCCGATCGCCTCGAGTACCGGTCGTATGACGTCGAATTCGTTGCGCGGGCCGGAAACCATGACGGCGAGCGCGCCCTTTTCGGCCCCTCCGACACCGCCGCTGACTGGGCTGTCGAGCGCGGCGATGCCTCGTTGCGACAGCAGGTCATGGATCTGCGCGGCCGTTCGGCTGCCGACGGTTGACAAGTCGACATAGCGCTTGACCCGCGAGCCGCCGATCACGCCCGCGGCCCCGGTGGCGACCTCGAGTGACACCGCCGGCGACGGAAGACTGGCCAGCACCGTTTCCGTGCGATCGGCGACCTCTTTGGCCGACGACGCGGCGTGCCCGCCGAGCGAGACGATGCGCTCGATTGCCGTGCTGCTCATGTCGAAGGCGATGACATTATTTCCTTCGCTGATAAGGTGGGATGCTATGGGAAAGCCCATGTTTACCAACCCGATGAACCCGATTTCGGTCACGGCTACTAGCCCTCGTCCGCGGTCTGGTCCAATTCGGCGAACACCTCACGCGCGATCCGGAAGCTGTCGACAGCGGCCGGGACACCGGCATAAATGGCCACTTGTAGAAAGATCTCGCAGATCTCTTCGCGACTGACGCCGTTGGTCAGCGCCCCCTTGATATGCGTGCGTAATTCATTCGGCCGGTTGAGGATCGGGATCATCGCTAAGTTGAGCATGCTGTGTGTCTTGCGGGGCAACCCTTCTCGGCCCCACACCCCGCCCCAGCAGTACTCGGTAACGAGATCCTGCAGTGGCTTGGTGAAGTCGTCGGCGTCGGCCAGTGCCCGGTTGACGTATGCCTCCCCCAGCACAGCAGAGCGGATCTCTAGTCCCCGCTGGTATATTTCGCGATCCAAGGCTTCTCCTTTGTGTCTGAGGTCTGCGCGTTAGAGGCGCACGACTACGGTCTTGGTGGCGGTGAACATGTCCAGGGCCTCATAGCCCTTCTCCCGGCCGTACCCGGATTTCTTGAAACCTCCAAACGGCAATTCCACTCCGCCGCCGGCGCCGTAGGTATTGACGTAGACCTGACCCGCCCGGATCTCCGCGGCGAGCCGATGTGCGCGGGAAAGGTCGTTCGTCCACACCGCGCCGAGCAGCCCGTAAGGTGTCCCGTTGGCCAAGCTGATCGCCTCGTCCTCGTCGACGAATCTGTTCACGGTCAGCACCGGGCCGAAGATCTCTTCTTGGGCGATGGTCTCCGCGGGATCGACGTCGGTGATCACCGTGGGTGCGAAATAGGCACCGTCGGCCAGTTTCGGGTCCTGCGGTGGTGCACCGCCGCACAGTATTTCGCCCTTGACGTTGCCGGCGACCATCGATGCCACCCGCTGCTGTTGCTTGCGGGATACCAGCGGCCCCAGATCGGGGTCGTCGAGCCCCGGCCCGATCGTCGCCAACTGCAGCCGATGGCAAACCATTTCGACCAATGTGTCGTGAACGGAGTCATGCACCAGCAGCCGCGATCCGGCCGAGCAGGTTTGACCGGCGTTCTGCAGGATCGCCTTCGCGACCGATTCCGCGGCGCGCTCCAACTGCGCGTCGGGGAACACGATCTGCGGCGATTTACCACCCAACTCCAGGGTGGTGGGCGCGACCCGGTCGGCGGCCGCGTGGGCGATCAACGAGCCGATCTGGGTGGATCCGACGAAGCCTACGTGGTCGACATCGGGGTGCGCCGCCAATTGGGCGCCGGCCTCGGCGCCGATGCCGGTCACCACGTTGAATACGCCAGCTGGCAAGCCCCCTTCGATCGCGAGCCGCGCTAATTCAACTGTGGTGCGCGGTGTTTCGTCGGCAGGCTTGGCCACCGAGCAGTTACCCACCGCGATCGCGGGGGCTACGGCCCGGGCCAGTAGCTGCATCGGGTAGTTCCAGGCGACAATATGCCCGGTTACTCCGAACGGCTCCCGTCGGGTGTAAACGTGCAGATCCGTTGTCAGCGGGATGGTTTGGCCATAGTAGGAGTCGATCGCGTGGCCGTAAAAGCGGAAATAGCGCGCGGCGACCGTCGCATCGGCGGCCGCCTGGGTCAGCGGCTTTCCGGTATCTTCGCTTTCGATTCGAGCTAACCGGTCGCGGTGTTCTTCGATCAGATCGGCGATCCGCGTCAACAGCGTGGCTCGCTGCTCCGGCGATGTGGCCCGCCATCGTTTGGATGCCGCCGCGGCGGCCCGGACGGCGCGATCGACCTCGTCACCACCGCCGCGTGCCACCGCCCCGAGCGATCGGCCGGTGGCCGGGTCGATGTTGTCGTACACGTCAGCCGAGGCCACCGATGCGCCGTCGATGAAGGACTGTGTGATGGTCACGGTGACCCCTTGACTTGATTCGTCGTGCCAACGGTTATCTACACGTTAATGTATATTTCCATGGTCACGACGACCCGGCGTGGGCGGCCGACTCAGGCCGAATCCAAAAAGCTGCAACAAAAGTTGCGCACTGCGGCCGTCGCGACGTTCGTCAAGCACGGCTACGACGGCACCAGCATGGACGCGATCGCCAAAGCGGCCGGCATCACGCGGCGCACGCTCTATGCGCGCTATCCCGACAAACGTGCGGTTTTCCTTGATGTGATTCCCTGGGCGCTCACTCGCAGGACCGAACGCGAAGCCGCACCAGAAATCGATGGCGGCGACCTGCGTGCCGCCCTGGTCACCGTCGGTCGGGCCGGTCTTGCGCGGGCGATCGATCCTGACATCGTGCGTTTGAAACGGATCGCGATGAACGAGTCGGCACGGTTTCCCGAATTCGCGGTCAGCGCGCACTCGATGACTTGGTCGCCGCGCCACCGACAGGTGATGGATTTGCTTCGCCACCACCAGGACGCCGGAGTCATCGAGGTGGACGATCTCGAGTTGGCCGCGGGCCATTTCATCGCCGCGGTCGAACACTTGCCCGCGCGGTTGGCGGACAGCGGTATTTACCGCAGTCCGGAGGAGGAGGAGCGCCACTTGCAACACGCCGTGGACCTTTTCCTGCGCGGCATCGCGCGGCGCGATTGAGCTTGTGATGGCGCGGCCTGGGTTGGTACTGGTGCACGGCGGAGCGCATGCCGCCGATTGCTGGGATCTTACGATTGCCGAATTATCCCGGCAGGAGCCAGAATTGCCGGTCCTCGCGGTCGATTTGCCCGGCCGTGGCAGCAGGCCGGCGGATCTGACGACCGTCACCGTCACCGACTGGGTGAACTCCGCGGTCGCCGATATCGACGACGCCGGCCTCCGCGATGTTGTGATCGTGGGGCATTCGATGGGCGGACTGACCGTACCGGGCATCGTGGCGAAGCTAGGGGCCGCGCGAGTACGCGAGATGATCCTGTTGGCGGCGTTCGTGCCGCCGCAGGGGTCATCGGTGGTCCAGACGCTGCGTGGACCCCTGGTCCCGTTGGCGCGATCGGCGGGCCGGATTCGTAGGTCGTTTCCAATGCCAAGGGCCATAGCACGTTTCGCCTTCTGCAATGGCATGACCCGCGAGCAACGCGCGCTGACGATGTCGCGACTGTGCCTGGAATCGCCGAACGTTATTTTCGAACCGGCCGACCGCAGCGACTTGCCCGGCGAGGTGCCGCGGACGTGGATCATGACGCTGGCCGATCGAGCACTGTCGCCGCGCCAACAGCTCGGCGCGATCGGATCCCTCGGCGGCGTCGACACGATGATCTGTGTCGATGCCTGCCATGACGTGATGTTCTCTCGCCCAGGATGGCTGGCCACCACCTTGGCCGACCGCTGCCGGTCGCACAGCTAAGTCACGTTCGGCATGGCCAGCGTCTCGACCGCCCGGCGGCATTAATATACAGTTACGTGTACTTAATGACGCTGAGGTCAGAGAGGAGTCACTGATGACATCTGCGACCCAACGGCTGGTCGGGCTGATTGCGGCGAAGGACTGTTTCGATATCGCGCCCGCCGACCTGCTGCCGGTGCAACTGAAAGCTGCCGACGAGCGGCTGCAGCAGCAGGCCGAGTGCATTCCGCTGTTAGCCAACCGCGCCGAATCGGGTGGTGTCCGGGAGATCAAGCGGCCCAACGATCTGGTGCCACTGCTTTTCGCGCACACCACTCACAAGACCTACGCGCAAGCTTGGCTCAACGAGGGGCAGTGGGACCGGATGGGCAAGTGGCTGGCCACCGTATCCACCCGCGCGGGGGACGGTCTGGACACTGCCGGCGTGCAGACTCTCGACGACTGGATCAAGCAGCTGGAGACGGTCGGCCACTATTTGTCCTGTTCCAGCGGCACCACCGGCAAGCCGGCCATGCTGTCCTGTACCGAGGGCGACATCGAACTGTCGGCACGCATCAACATTGAGGCGCTGCTGTGGGCGACGGGCCTGACGCGCGGCGAGGATCGCAAATTCCTTGGTCTGGGGCCACAATTCGCCGCTCCGCGCGAGGACGCGATCCGCCAAGCCATGGTCGACTGCTTCTCGTCGCGATACCCGCCCTACCAGTTCGGCGACGGTGAACCGATCACGGTCGGGTCCATGGTGGACATCATCACGCTGCGGCGCAAGCTCGCCGACGGCACCGCGCGCCCCAGCGAGGTCGCGGAATTCGAACGCATCGCCACCCAGCGCGCCGCGGACATGGACACCTCGGCCCGCAAGGCGATCGACGCCGTGATCGAGGCTCGCGACCTGCCCCTGCTGGGCGCCGGAATGTTCGCCACTCTCTACCAGATCGCCGAAGGAATTCGCGCGAAGGGTCACCGCGGCGACGACTTCAACCCCGACAACGTGATGATGGTCGCCGGTGGACTCAAAGGCTCTGCGCTACCGGACGATTACCGCGAGTACGTGCTGGAGACGTTCAACGTCGCCGAAGAGCGGCTTTTCCACGCGTACAGCATGCGCGAGCTCAACACGGTGTTCCCGTTGTGTCGTGCCGAGCGATATCACGTCTCGCCCTGGGTGATGCTGTTGCCACTGGATACCGCGGGTGAGAACTTGGTGGATCCCGGTGATGGCGAGATCGAAGCTCGGGCCGCCTTTTTCGATGCGTCGATCGAAGGCCGCTGGGGTGGGGTGATCAGCGGGGACCGGGTCAGTGTCAGTTACGCGAAATGTCCATGCGGGCACCAGGGGCCGACCGTGGGTCGTGACATCACGCGGTACGCAGACCTGCCGGGTGGCGACAAGATCACCTGCGCCGGCAGCATCGATGCCTATGTGCGGGGTGTCGCATGACCGCCTTGCCGGCGCCTCATTTCGTGCAGGGCGTGTTGGTCGAAGGGGACGCCGTACGTTATCGGTCACGCGATCTCGGTGCTGACTTCGTCACTCCGTCAATCGATCTCGATGCACTCGTGCTGCCGCGCTCGCAGCTGCCGCCGCTGCTCGAGGTGAAGCTGGCCGAGATCATCGACTTCCTGGTCGAGACCGGCGAACGCCTACAGCTGGATCGCAACCCGCACCTGCAGGAATGCCTGGAGTTGATCGCGGCCACCAATCCCTTGCCCCGGCGCGTGATGGAGAACCTGTACCGCCAGGCCCCGTACTTCTTGAACAGGCAGCTGCTGGAGAGCATCGTCGATTCGAACTTCGCCAACCGCGAAGCGCTCGACGGCTGGGTCGAGCGGGTGGACGGAAACGGCAACAAGGGGGCGGTTCGGGCCTTCCCGCCGCGCATGGTGCACATGCTGGCGGGCAATGCCCCGTCGGGATGTGTGTCATCGATCGCGCAGGGGGCATTGGTCAAGGCGGTCAATCTGTTCAAGATGCCCTCGAGTGACCCGTTCACCACGGTAGCGGTGCTGCGCACCATGGCCGAGATCGACTCGAAACATCCAGTGGTGCAGTCAATGTCGGCGGTGTACTGGCCAGGTGGGGACACGGTGATCGAGCGCACCTTGTATCGCCCGCAGTACTTCGACAAGATCGTCGCCTGGGGTGGCGGCGATGCGATCAACAACGTGATCCAGTATCTCGGGCCCGGCATTCAGCTGATCTCGTTCGACCCGAAATCATCGATCTCGATGATCGGCCGTGAAGTTTTCGAGTCGCGGCAGATCATCGCCGACGTCGCTGATCGGTTGGCCGCCGACACCACCGTGTTCAACCAGGAGGCCTGCCTGGCCAGCCGCTACGCCTTCGTGGAAGGTCAACGGCCCCAAGTCGAATCGCTCTGCGTCGCACTCGCGGAGCGGCTGAATGTGGATCGCGATTTCGCCTCGGCCGTCGGCCCGGCGCTGCCGGCGGAGGTGCGCGAAGAGATCCAGGTGGCCGAAGCGATGGGCGATCTCAAAGTGTGGGGCGGCTTCGACGGCCGCGGCTTGGTGATCCTGTCGGACCGGCCGGTCGAGTTTGCGCCCAGCCACAAGACCTCCAACGTCGTGTTGGTGGAATCGCTCGACGACGCCGTCTGCCACGTCAACGTCGCGACTCAAACCATCGGGGTCTATCCGGACAAGCGCAAGGCACAATTACGCGACCGCTTGGCCAGCCAAGGGGCGCAACGATTGTGCCGCTTGGGAACCGCGAACGCACATGTGCTGGGAAGCTCACACGACGCGATGTATCCGCTGCAGCGATTCGTCCACTGGATGGGTGACGACGACATCACCCAGTGATGGGCGCTACCCTGCGCGCGCTAGGTTGCATCTGATGGCCCCACCGAAAGGGAGTGACCATGACGGGAGCGAGCACCGACGTCTGGGAAGTGATGTCGACGGCCCGGACGATCCGGCGCTTCACCGACGCACCGGTCGACGACTTCACGCTGGCGCAGTGTCTGGAAGCCGCTAGGTGGGCTCCGTCGGGCGCCAACGCGCAAGGCTGGCGCTTCGTCGTGTTGCGCTCGCCGGAACAGCGGGCGGTCGTGGCCAAGGCCGCTGCTCACGCCCTGGAAGTGATCGAGCCGGTCTACGGAATGGCGCGGCCCGCGGCTCACGACAACACCCGGCGTGCCCGTACTTACCGGGCAACCTACGAATTGCACGACCGGGCTGGGGAATTCACCTCGGTCCTGTTCGCGCAGCAGCACTATCCGACGGCATCCGAACTGCTGCTCGGCGGTTCGATATTTCCGGCCATGCAGAACTTCCTGCTGGCCGCTCGTGCCCAGGGCCTCGGGGCTTGCATGACCAGCTGGGCCTCCTATGGTGGCGAGCAGCTGCTGCGGGAAGCCATCGGGGTGCCCGAGGGCTGGTTGATTGCGGGCCACATCGTCATCGGGTGGCCGGAGGGTAAGCACGGTCCGCTTCGTCGCCGCCCGCTTGCCGAGTTCGTCAATCTGGACCACTGGGACGAGTCCGCCAGCGGTCTTTTTGCAGCTCCCGCGGGCTGAGTGGCGAACAAGGCCGGCACGTCACCGTCAACCCGTATCGATACGTCATACGCCGAATTCGAGATTATCACTTCCGGAAGGGAGAATGGTATTCTCGCGAGGGCGGTGACGACAGGAGGCGGCCCCGATGCTGTTGGAGTTCGATGCTGATCAGCGACTGTGGCAGGACACGGTGCGGGACGCCGTCGCAAAGCAGTGCCCGCCCTCGCTGGTGCGAAGCGTGGCCGAGGATGGCGTAGACCCGAGCCCGCTGTGGAAATCGTATGTCGATCAGGGCTGGACCGAGCTGAACGATTCGGACAGCGCTGTGGAGCTGGCCATCGTGCTCGAAGAGCTCGGCCGCGCAACCGATCCCACGCCGTTCCTGGCGACGCTGAGCCAATTCGCACCGCTTGCGGGCGACCGGTTCGATCCACACCAGTCGGGTACCGCGGTGTACAGCGGGGTCGCTGCGCACCGCGACGCGCAGGGCTGGGTGCTGGATGGAACGGCGCGCCACGTTTTGGACGGTGATCGCGCGGACCGGCTCGCCGTGGTGACCGACGCCGGGGTGTTCCTCGTCGCGTCCAGTCAGGTGTCGGCCCGGCGCGCGTCGGTGTTCGACCCGGTATTGCATGTCGCCGACTTGTCGTTCGTCGAAGTCCGGGTGCCCGACAGCGAGCGGCTGACCGTCGACGCGGAGCGCGCACATCATTTTGCGCTGACCGGAATGGCCATCACGATGGTCGGTGCCTGCCAACGCATCCTCGACCTGGTGCTCGAACACGTCCGCAGCCGCCAGCAATTCGGTGTGCCGATCGGTTCCTTCCAGGCCGTGCAGCACAAGGCCGCCGACATGCACGTCGCGGTGGAACGCGCTCGCGCACTGGCCTACTTCGCCGCGTTGACGATCGCCACCGACGATCCCCGTCGCCGGCTGGCGGCCGCGATGGCCAAAGCGTCGGCAGGAGAGTGCCAGTCGCTGGTATTCCGGCACGGCCTACAGCTGCACGGCGCGATGGGCTTCACGTGGGAGAACGACCTGCAGTTCGCGCTGAAACGGGCCAAAGCGGGCGAACTGTTGCTTGGCGGCGCCGCCGAGCACCGGGCGCGGATCGCGGAGGAATACCGTGCAGCTGACTTTTGATTCCGACGCCGAGGAGTTCCGGGCCGAGTTCTCGGCGTTTCTCGACGAGAATCTGCCTCCCGCAAGCGAAACGCTCGAGCGTCCGCGGTCGGTCTCGCACATGCCGCAGTGGGCGCGCGACTGGCAGCGGCTGCTGTTCGACAACGGCTGGCTGCTGCCCAGCCAGCCACCGGAATTCGGTGGACGCAATGCGACGGTCATTCAGCAGTTCGTGTACTTGGAGGAGCTCAGCCGCCGCCGGATCTACCACAGCTTCAACCCGCAGGGTGTGAATATCGTTGGCGCCTCGCTGTTGTCGTTCGGCACCGACGAGCAGAAGCGGCGCTGGGCGGTGCCGATCCTGCGGGCCGAGATCACCGCGTCACTCGGGATGAGCGAACCCAGCGCCGGTTCCGATCTCGCGTCATTGCGCACTCGCGCGGTGCGCACGTCTGATTCAGAAGGCGACTGCTTCGTGGTCAACGGGCAGAAGGTGTGGACCTCGGGCGCCCACGATGCCGACGTCTTGTTGACGTTCGTCCGGACGAATCCAGATGCGCCGAAGCACAAGGGGATCAGCGTCCTGATCGTCCCTACCGACACCCCGGGTCTGGTGCGCCGGCCTTTCCCCTCGATCTGTGGCGTCGACGATCTGGACTTCAACGAGGTGTTCTTCACCGATGTGCGGGTGCCGGCGGAGAATCTGGTCGGCGAGATCGACCAGGGCTGGCGGGTGGCCAACGGATCGTTGGGGCATGAACGCACGATGATGTGGTTGGGTTTCGCCGATCGACTCGACAACATGATCGACGACTTCCACCCCAGCAGCGAGGTCGAGCGCGACCAGTACGCGTCCACGATCATGGACAAGCAGGCGCTGCGCCTGCTGGGTTCGGTGGCTTTGGCCCGCGCGTCGCGCGGCGAAGACGACGTGGCCGCGATCTCGGTGCTCAAGCTGCTCGGGTCCGAGGCCGAGTTGCGTGGCATGGATCTTGCGCTGACGTCCGCGGGATCTGACGGGCTCGTGCACCCCGGTCTGACCGGGCCGTACGCGCACATGAACCTCGACCACTACTTCGCCAGCTGGTTCGAGCGTTATGCCCGAAGCTTTTCCGGCACCATCGCCGGCGGAACGTCGGAAATCCAGCGCAACATCATCGCCCAGCGCGTACTCGGTTTGCCGCGCGGCTGAGGTCTGCTAGACCGGGTCGAATTTGGTGATCAGCCAGGTCCCGTTGACACGGGCCAAACTCACCAGCACGCTACTGGAAGTCATTGAGGGGTCGGGATTGTCCTTACTCGTGGTGCTCTGGTCGACCAACACCAGCACGACGGCCGAGTCCGGGTGTAGGTCCTGAACCGCGGCCCCCAACACCCGAGCATTGGTTTTCAGTGCCTTCTGTTTGGCTGCCGGAGCAACGATCTGTTCGGTGAACTGGTTGTAGTAGGACAAGAAGTCCCCGGACAGGTGAGACTTGGCGGCGGCGAAGTCCTTGTCCAGTGAGTCGGGCGAGTAGGACAGCAACGCGACCGTTCCGTCGGACGCCGAATTGACCACCGCGTTCGCGACGCTGGCGTCGGTTTGCTGATCAGGCCGGTACTGCTTGAAGTACAGCCACGCTGCCGCGCCAGCGGACGCCAGCAGGAGCAAAATCAGAACAACGGGAACGACTTTCACCTTGCGACGCGCGCGCGACTCGCTGGGCCCACTGACTTCCGTCTCTTCGGAAGATACATCTTCGGCGTCGGTGCTGCGGTCGTCCTCGGTCATGGAACGAACTCCAGCTTCGACATCTTGTATTGCCCACCCTCTTCGGTGACGGTCACCTTGAGCCGCCAGTTGCGCGGTTCGTCTTTGGCGCCCGCCGCGTTGGTGATTCGCGATGTCGCCGCGACGAGGACCAACGCGGAATTTCCGTCGATGGATTGCACGGCTGCCGCATTCACGGCCCCCTGGGTCACCACCTTGGACTGTTCAACGACGGTCGTGAAATCCTTTGCGCGCTGCTGCAGATCATCTCTGAATTGGCCGGTGGAGCTGTCGAGTACTCGCTGAACGTCTTCCTTGCTCCTGTTGAAGTCCAGGGAAAACATGTTGATGACGCCTTGTCTGGCCCCCGCGATGAAGTTCGCGGTCCGCTCGCTGCGCTCGTTGGATTCGTGACGCTGCCACACCATGTATCCGCTGGCTCCAACGAAGGCGCAGATGAGGACGATCACGGCCGCTTTCCATGCCACGGACAACGATGGCAACCACACGCGTCGCCGGGAGCGGGCGGGTTCTGCTTCTGCATCTTCGAGCGCTTCATCGGAGACTTCCGCGTCGGCCTCGGTTGCGTCGTCGTCGGTCTCCGCTACGCCCTCGTCGGTTGTGTCCTCGTCGGTTTCGGTGACGTCGTCGGTCTTCGCCTCGGCGGTGCCGGTTTCGTCCTCTTCGGCTACCGCGGCCTCTTCGGTGGTTTCGGTGGCCTCGGCCTCGGTCTCCGCCTCATCCTGAGCCAGCGCTTCGCGCCGAAGTCGGGCTGCGCGGGCGCGGGCGCGGGCAGCGGCCGCTAGTGCTTCGGCCTCGGCGGCTTCGGCCTCGGCTTCGGCGATCAACGCCATGGTGTCGGCTTTCGATGCGGCCGAATCCTGCGGTGGTTCCTTGGCCTCAGCCATCCTGCTTACTTCCCGTCGCCCTCGCCGGCGACTGACTCCAGTACTTCTCACGCGGCTACCATCGCACGAGCGAGAACGGGTAGGTGTTGGTGCCTCCCGGTCCGCCGCCGCAGCCCGTGTCGAATGTGGAGTCGACCTGACCCGCCAGCGTCACCGCGTCCCACGAATAAACATCGTGCGAGGGAAAGAATTGGACCACGCAGCGCACACCGTCGGGCACGTCAACGGCCACCGTGTAGCGGCCGTTGGCCAGGTGAGCGTCCCCCCTCCAAGGCGCCGCTTGCCCGTTGGGCTGCGGAGTCGCGTACACATTCACGCATCCGGACGCTGTGGGAGTGCACGGGTTGATCGACCAGATCCAGCTATGGCCGGGATCCCGGTTGGTGTCCACCCTGTAATTGCTAAACAGCATGTCCGCATGGGCGGTCGGAGTGACAGTCAGCGCAGCCGTGGCAAGCGCAACGCTTGCTGCGAAAGTCTTCACCGATTCGTCTCCCATCTCTGCACCAGCTTGGCCTGAATATAGAGCGCGACCGTGCAGAAACAAGCGCTACTCGGAAAAATCGGAGCAGTCAACGGCCGGTTCGTCCAGCCCTCCTAGTCGATAACGGCGATTTCCGTACGCTCGGTGACGGGCAGAGCCAGCTGCTGCTCGTCGCAGATGCGTTGCAATTTCTCGAGCGTCTCGTCGAGTCCCGCCCCGACCTTGGTGCCGGGGGTGAAGGTCGCCGGAAGTTTGCGCATGCCCTGGATCACGCCGATGGTCTCGTAGTGGACGGTGCCTTCGGGGTCGCAGCGGTAGTCGGGCACCCGGTCCAGCACCGCCGTCACCATCGACTTGAACACCGTACGCGCCACATTTGACCCCTTGCACCGATGCAACCCGAGGCCGAAGCTGAAGTGCCGGTTGCCTTTACGATCAAGGACGATGTCGTCCGGGTCGGCGAACAGTGCTGGGTCGCGGTTGGCCATCGCCCACGAAATCCACAGCCGTTCACCCTCTTTGAACTGATTGCCGTCGAGTTCGACGTCTTCGGCAAAGGTCCTGCCGTCGCCGGCGGCCGGGGTGAAATAGCGCAGGAACTCTTCCGTTGCGGGGTCGAGCAGGGTGTCGCGATTCTGCGACAGCCGGTCGCGCTCGTCGGGATGTTCGGAAAGCCATTCCAGTGTGTGGGCCGTCAGCGCCGTAGTGGTGTCGAAGCCCCCGCCGATAACCAGGCCGAGGTTGCCGAGAATTTCCAGATCCGGGGCGGGTTCGCCGTCAATTCGCATCTGCAGCAATCCATTCACGATGCCGGGCCGCGGGTTCTCGCGAATCTCGAGCATGGTGTTGACCATGTCCAGGCCCATCTCCCGGTGCATCGCGGTGACCTTCTCGATGTCGGGGGAGTGCTCCGGGGTGTAGACGGCCGCGTGAACCGGCTCGCTGTAGAGGTTCCACTCCTTCAGCGGAATGCCCAGCATCGCCAGTGTCAGAACGGCGGGCACGATGTTGGCCAGGTCATCGACGAAGTCGATGCTGCCGCCTTCGATCTTCTCGTCGAGGCAGGCGCGGGTGATGTCGTGGATAAATGGTTCCCAGCGCTTGACCGCCGCCGGCGACAGGTAGGGGTTCAACACGTTGCGGTAGGTGCGGTGGTCGGGCTCGTCCATCTCGAGGATGCCGCCGCGCACGGCGCTGACGCGGCTGGCGGTCGGGATCGAAATCCCTTTGTAGCCGCTACGTTCGTTGTGGATGTCGTGGTCGTTGGAGACCACGGGGCAGCGGGCTAGCTCGAAAACCTCGTGGCTACCTGCCGCGACCCAGTGTCCACCGTAGGTCTCGGACCACGCCATCGGGCACTTGGCGTGCATCTCCTCGGTGATCTGCTTGAACTGCGACCGGTACTCCGGCGCGTTTCGGTCGAAGTGGTACGTCGGCTTTTGACCGTTGCTATCGCTCGCGACGTCGTCGACACTCAACGTGCTGTCTCCCTTTAGGTCTCGTCGGTGATCATGATCGCCTGCTCCGGACACGATTGCGCGGCCTCACGAACCTGGTCTTCCTGGTCGGCGGGCACCACCTCGTTGACCGCCGACGAACTGCCGTCAATGTCGCTGAGCTCGAATGAATCCGGCGCAATCATGGCGCACAGGGTGTGGCCCTGGCAGCGATCTGAATCAACCCAGACCTTCACGATGTCTCCTCCTGGGGCTGCGGTGTGGCTGGCGTTACGGTAGTCCCGCCGACGACGTTGCTCAGGTGTTTCGGCCGCCGTTCACGCCTAATATCTGGCCGGTGATGTAGCCGGCTTCCTCGGATACCAGGAACGCGCAGGCGGCCGCGATGTCTTCGGGCTTGCCGATCCGGCGCACCGGGGTCCGCGCGATGGTCTCGTCGATGTCGCCGAGATAGCCGCGTTGCTCGGCGCTGCGCAGCATTGGGGTGTCGATGAAGCCGGGCGGCACCGCATTGACCGTGATCCCGCTGGGGCCGTACTCGAGGGCCAGCGATTTGGTGAGCCCATTGACCGCCGATTTGGCCGCGACGTAGTGAGACATATAGGGAGCGCCGGAATGTGTGCTCGACGACGAGATGTTGACGATTCGTCCCCACCCCGCCTCGACCATGTCGGGCAGCACCGCCTGAATCGTGTGGAAAACCCCGTGCAGGTTGACGTCGACGACACGCTGCCAGTCCTCGAACGTGATGTTGCTGAACCGCTTGAATCCATCCAGACCCGCGGCGTTGACCAGAATCGCCACCGGTCCCAATTGCGCGCGGATTGCCGACAGCGCGGCATCCACCTGGGACCTGTCCGTCACGTCGGCGGTGAAAGACAATTCGGCGTCCGACGGCCGCAGATCGATGGTCGCGACGTCAAGGCCGTCGGCACGCAGCCGATGCGCGACCGCCAGGCCAATCCCTGATCCGCCACCGGTGACCACCGCGGTCTTCACGCCAAGGCCCCTGGGCTAAATCCGGCCATCTCAGTCACAAAGAATCTCCTTCGCAATTATGAGAACATTACTCTCACGCCGAAGTGGCGTGCAACATGCCGAGGAAACGGGCTGCTGCCTGGGCTGAGGCCAGTCGCACGCCGTCGTTCCGGTCATCGCGGCGCTGGTCAGTGCCCCTGTCCCATTCCTATGACTTTCTTGAATTCTCGAGAGTCGAATGTAAGATTCGCCCGGGAAGAGAATGAAATTTTCGTGACCGTCACCACAAGAGGAGCCGAATGCCAGCGCAGGTCACAGTGTCGGAGATCGGGAAAACCGCAGGCTCGGGGGTCGACCGCCGACTGTTGATCGATGGCCGGCTCGTCACATGCGACAGGGCATTCCCCTCGATCAATCCGGCGACCGGCGAGGTCATCGGCCATGCTCCGGACGCCGGCGTCGACGAGGCCGAGGCGGCGATCGCGGCCGCGCGCCGCGCCTTCGACACCACGAACTGGTCAACCGATGTCGAGTCGCGGATCCGCTGCCTCGATCAGCTGCACCGGGCACTGGTCGAGCACGCCGACGAGTTGCGCGAGATCACCATCGCGGAGGTTGGGGCCACCCGCGCCCTCACCCAAGGCGCGCAGCTCGACGAACCGATCAACATCGTGCGTTTCTATGCCGACTTGCTCCGCAGCTACGCATTCTCCGAAGACCTCGGCGAAAGAGAATCGCGAGGCATGCAGCACCACCGCTGGGTCGAGAAAGAGGCCGCCGGCGTTGTCGCGGCGATCATCGCCTACAACTACCCGAATCAGCTCGCGCTGGCCAAGCTGGCGCCGGCGCTGGCGGCGGGTTGCACCGTAATCCTCAAGGCTGCGCCGGACACACCACTGGTCACCCTCGCGCTCGGTGAGCTGATCGCCAACCACACCGACATCCCCGACGGCGTCGTCAACGTGCTGAGTTCGTCGGACGCCGCCTCCGGAGAGGCACTCACCACGAGCCCCGATGTCGACGTGGTCACCTTCACCGGGTCGACGCCCGTTGGCCGCCAGATCATGGCCGCGGCAAGTGCGACGGTAAAGCGCGTCTTCCTGGAACTGGGTGGCAAGTCGGCGGCGATCATGCTCGATGACGCCGACTTCACTGCCGCCGGCATGTTCGCGGCGTTCAGCATGGTCACCCACGCGGGGCAGGGTTGCGCACTGACGTCACGGCTTCTGGTGCCCAGGTCGCACCACGACGAGATCGTCGAAATCATCGCGGGCAACTTCGCCAAGGTGCGTCACGGAGATCCGGCCGATCCAAAGACGTTGATGGGCCCGTTGATTAATGAGCGTCAGCGGGACAAGGTCGACGGCATGGTGCAGCGCGCCGTGGCCGCCGGGGCGACTCTGATCGCCGGCGGCAAGCGGCTGGATCCCGGCTTCTTCTATGCGCCGACGTTGCTCACCAATGTCGACCCCGACAGCGAGATCGCGCAGGACGAGGTCTTCGGGCCGGTGCTCGTCGTGATCGCGTTCGACGATGACGACGACGCGGTGCGCATCGCCAACAACTCGGTGTATGGCTTGGCGGGTGCGGTGTTCAGTCGCGACCAGGATCGAGCCCTTGCCGTGGCGCGCCGGATCCGGACCGGATCGTTTTCGATCAACGGCGGCAATTACTTTGGGGCGGACAGTCCGTTCGGGGGCTTCAAACAGTCCGGTGTCGGTCGCGAGATGGGTGTCGCCGGACTCGAAGAGTTCTTGGAGCGCAAGACGTTTGCCGTTCCGGTCATGGGAGGCAACAAATGAGGCCGTTGGAAGGCATTCGCGTTCTCGAGGTCGCCATGTACGGGTTTGTCCCGTCGGCGGGCGCCGTGCTGGGCGAATGGGGCGCCGATGTGGTCAAAGTCGAGCACGCGGTGACGGGCGACCCGCAGCGTGGACTTCGGCAGACCGGCATGTTGCGCGTCGAAGGCGATCCGAATCCCAACATCGAGCACGCCAACCGCGGCAAGCGCAGTGTCGGCCTCGACATGTCGGTTCCCGAGGGCAAGGAAGTGCTTTACGAGTTGGCCCGCCGCTCGGACGTGTTCTTGACCAGCTTCCTGCCCGGCGCCCGGCAGAAGTTCGGCATCGACGTCGACGACATTCGGGCGGTGAACCCGTCGATCATCTACGCGCGGGGCAGCGCGCTCGGCCCGCGCGGTGAAGAAGCGACCAAGGGCGGCTACGACATGACCGCCTTCTGGTGTCGGGCCGGAACGGCGGCCACCATCACCCCGATGGGGATGCCCGGAATGATCGCGGCGCCCGGACCCGCCTACGGCGACACCATCTCTGGGACGAACTTGGCGGGAGGCATTGCGGCGGCGTTACTCAAGCGCGAGCGCACTGGTGAACCATCCGTCGTCGACGTGTCGCTGCTGGGCAGCGGACTGTGGTCGATGGGACACACCGTCGCATTGACCAAGCACCTGAACCAGCGACTCGAGGCACCGCCACCCGGTGTGCACGGCGCACCCAACAACCCGTTGGTAGGGCTGTACACGACATCGGACGGCCGCTACATCTCCTTCGTGATGATGCAGCCGACGAAGTTCTGGGCCGACGTTTGCCGGCACGTCGAGCTGCCCGAGCTGGCCGACGATCCCCGGTTCGCCACGATCGACCAGATCACTGCCAACACGGCGGAAGCCGTCGAGATCTTGACCAAGGCCATCGCAACCCGCACGCTTGCCGAGTGGAGCGAACGCTTTGCCACGTTGGCCGGGCCATGGGCCCCGGTCCAGGACACGTTGCAGGCAGCCGATGACTCGCAGATCCGGGCCAACGAATATGTCGTTCGGGCAGGCGAACTCGACCTGGTCGCTAACCCCGTCCAGTTCGACGTCACCGCACCGCAAACCGGGCCTGCACCCGGATTCGCGGAACAAACCGACGAAATCCTGCTGGAATTGGGACTCGATTGGGACCGCATTATCGAGCTCAAGACGGCCGGTGTCGTCACGTAGAACCGGAGCAGCCTTAATGTCTCAGCCCACCAACAAAAGTGACGCTTCCTGTTCGCGCGCTGCGGTTACAGGTTGTGCAATAACGATTCTGCGTTTTTGCTCCACCTTGGACTCGGCATGAGTCATAATCTCGGAACGCTTCAAGACGCCGGGCTCTTCGTTTTGATGCGCCCACTCGCGCGACTGAACGGAGACACAGGCGTGAGGAAGGGAAATGCTGCCCCGCCAGCGATAGACGCTGAATTTCGACTGCCCACCGTGCATTTCATTGCCGGCAGCATTCACTCGGGATTGTTGGTTGAGCCGAATCTACCTCAGCCGTTGCACAACAACAAGACTGTCGGTCTCGTAGCTTGGGAAGGGGTCGACGCCGATGGCGACTAAGGGCGCTGACCACTGGTCAACGGGATTGCCTGCGCTGAAACTGAAGTGGGACCTCTCGGGTCCCATGCAGGCGGTCGGGGCGCTGTTCGCAATGTCGGCCGACGCGGTGAAGTTCGCGTTCCGCCGGCCGTTCCAGTGGCGGGAGTTTTTGGAGCAGTCCTGGTTTGTCGCGCGCGTGTCGCTGGCTCCCACCTTGCTGGTAGCGATCCCGTTTACCGTCCTCGTCAGCTTCACGCTCAACATCCTGTTGCGCGAACTGGGCGCGGCGGATTTGTCCGGTGCGGGTGCCGCGTTCGGTGCCGTCACCCAGCTCGGCCCGCTGGTCACGGTTTTGATCGTGGCGGGTGCGGGTGCTACGGCGATGTGTGCGGACCTGGGATCGCGAACAATTCGCGAAGAAATCGACGCGATGGAGGTGCTGGGCATCAACCCAGTGCAACGGTTGGTCACACCGCGCATGTTGGCTTCCGGATTGGTTGCCTTCTTGCTCAACAGCCTCGTGGTGATCATCGGCGTCCTTGGCGGCTACGTCTTTTCGGTATTCGTGCAAGACGTCAATCCCGGCGCGTTCGCCGCGGGTATCACCTTGCTCACCGGTGTGCCCGAGGTAGCCATTTCGTGCGTCAAGGCAGCGCTTTTCGGCCTCATCGCAGGTTTGGTCGCCTGCTATCGGGGCCTGTCGATCACCGGTGGGGGCGCAAAGGCCGTGGGCAACGCGGTGAACGAAACCGTGGTCTATGCGTTCATGTCCCTGTTCGTCGTCAACGTGGTCGTCACCGCGATCGGCATCAAGATGACGGCGGAGTAGGGCTGCCATGGCGCTGAGGGGCGTATATCCGCGATTGAGCCGCCAGTTCGAGAGGCCCGTCGCCGCGCTGGGCCGGATCGGCGACCACACCCAGTTTTACGGGAAGTCGCTCGCCGGAATACCTTTCGCAGCGACCCACTACAGGCACGAAGTCGTACGGCTGGTTGCCGAGATCAGCATGGGCGCAGGCACTTTGGCGATGATCGGCGGGACCGTCGTGATCGTCGGCTTCCTGACGCTGGCGGCGGGCGGCACGCTGGCCATTCAGGGCTACACCTCGCTGGGCAATATCGGCATCGAGGCACTGACGGGCTTTTTGTCCGCGTTCATCAATGTGCGCATCGCGGCACCGGTAGTCGCTGGGATCGGTCTGGCGGCCACCTTCGGCGCCGGGGTCACGGCTCAGCTGGGTGCCATGCGGATCAACGAAGAAATCGATGCGTTGGAGGCCATGGCCATTCGCCCGGTTTCCTATTTAGTGAGCACCAGGATCCTGGCGGGAATGCTGGCTATCACCCCGTTGTACAGCATCGCCGTAATCCTGTCGTTCGTCGCCAGCCAGTTCACCACGACGTTCTTACTCGGACAGTCGCAGGGCTTGTACCAGCACTACTTCAACACGTTCCTGAATCCGATCGACCTGTTGTGGTCGTTCCTGCAGGCCATCCTGATGGCGCTCACCATCCTGCTGATCCACACCTACTACGGCTATTTCGCTTCGGGCGGGCCGGCTGGCGTGGGCAATGCGACCGGTAACGCCGTGCGCACCTCGCTGATCGTCGTGGTGTCGGTAACGCTGTTGGTCTCGCTGTCTATTTACGGTACTAACGGCAACTTCAACCTGTCCGGCTAGCAGAGGAGGTGCAAAGGAAGTGACGCAGAATGTGCCAGCGGGTCGCGGCGCGGTCGCCGGCCGACCCCCGCGCGCCGGCCATGCCCGGCCGCCGGCCGGACGAAATTACCTGCCACCCCTGCTCGGGCTGATCACCGTCATCAGCATCTGCCTGATTTTCGCCTTTGCGGTAGGGCTGTTTCAGGGCTCTTTCACCGAATCCGTTCCGGTGACCGTGATTTCGCAACGAGCCGGCCTGGTGATGAACGCGGACGCCAAGGTCAAGATGCGCGGCGTCCAAGTGGGCAAGGTCGCTTCGATCGACGCGCTGCCCGACGGCAAAGCGGCCATTCACTTGGCGATGGACCCATCGCAGATGCACTTCATTCCCAGCAATGTGCTCGTCGATATCGCGTCGTCGACGGTGTTCGGCGCGAAGTCCGTCCTGCTGGTCGAACCCGACCAACCCTCGGCGCAGCGGCTACACGGTGGCCAGACGCTGCAGGGCCAGCACGTCATGGTCGAAATCAATACGGTGTTCCAGCAATTGGTATCGGTCCTGTCCCAGATCGACCCACCGAAGCTCAACGAGTCACTGGGCGCACTGGCACAAGCGTTCAGCGGGCGGGGCCCACGGCTCGGCCAATCCCTGAGTGACCTGGATTCGTTTCTGGCCAGGCTGGAGCCGAGCCTTCCCGCATTCCGCCATGACCTCGCGGTCCTGCCTGCTGTGTCCAACGCCTACGCCGACGCGGCACCAGACCTGGTGAAGACCGCTTCCAACGCGACCCGGATCAGTAAGACGATTGTGGAGGAGCAGCAGAACCTGGATGCGTTGCTGATCAGCGCGATCGGCTTGGCGGACATCGGCAACGACGTGTTGTCGGCGAACCGCCAACCGTTGACGGATGTGATGCATCTGCTGGTGCCGACCACCAATCTGACCAATGAGTACGGCCCGGCGCTCACCTGCGCTTTCGGCGGACTCGTACAGTTATCGCACGGTGCGCCCTTGTCGGAACCGAGCATCAACATCTCGGCGAGTCTCACGTGGGGTGCCGAACGCTACCGGTATCCGACGAACCTGCCCAAGGTCGCGGCGACGGGCGGCCCGCAGTGCGTGGGTCTGCCGAAGCTGCCGTTCAACACGTCCCCGCCGCAATTGATCGCCGATATCGGCGCGAACCCGGTGGGATTCGGAAACCCACAGCTGTTGATCAACTCCGACCTCCTCAAACAGCTGTTGTACGGGCCGATCGCGGGCCCACCACGCAACCCCGCTCAGATCGGACAACCCGGATGAGAACGCGCGCAACGCTAATCAAATTCGGCGTCTTCGTGGTGGTGATGGCGATCCTTACGTCGTTCCTGTTCTTCATCTTCGGCCAGTACCGAACGGGTTCGACGAACGGGTATTCGGCGGTCTTCACCGACGTGTCGCGTCTTAAGCCGGGCCAGTCGGTACGAGTCGCCGGGATCCGGGTGGGCACGGTCGATAGCGTGTCGCTGCAACCGGATAAGAAAGTTGTGGTGAAGTTCGACGCCGACCGCAACGTCGTGCTCACCGAGGGCACCAGGGCGGCGGTCCGCTACCTCAACCTGGTGGGCGATCGCTACCTCGAACTCGTCGATGGTCCGGGCTCGACCAAGCATCTGTCGGCCGGCGGTCAGATCCCCGTCAACCGCACCCAGCCGGCGCTTGACCTCGACCTCCTGCTCGGCGGACTCAAACCCGTTACCCAGGGCTTGAATGCGCGCGACGTCAACGCGCTCACCTCAGGGTTGTTGCAAGTCTTCCAGGGTCAGGGCGGCACCCTCGAGTCGCTGTTCGCCAAGACGACGTCGTTCTCGAACGCCTTGGCCGACAACGATCAAACCGTGCAGCAACTCATCGACAACCTCAACATCGTGATCGGCACGGTTTCCAAGGACGGCACCCAGTTCTCGGGTGCGATCGATCGCCTCGAGCAGCTTGTCAGCGGCCTGTCGAATGACCGTGACACGATCGGGTCCGCCATTGACGCCTTGGATAAGGGAACCGCCTCGCTGGCGGATCTGCTTGCCGAGGCCCGCCCGCCGCTGTCCGGCACCATAGCTCAGTTGAATCGGCTGGCCCCGATACTCGATGGCGACAAGGACCGCCTCGACGCCGCCATCCAAAAGGCGCCCAAGAACTACCGCAAGCTGGTCCGACTCGGCGTGAACGGCGCCACCATCCCGTACTACCTCTGCCAGTTCGGTCTCCGCGGCACGGACCTTCAGGGTAAGACCGTGCGCGCCAATATCTTTAGGTCAGAAGCAGGAAGGTGCACAGAACCCTAATGCTCAAATATCGCGGAGGTGGTCGGGTCAAGGCGGGGTTCATCGGCGTCGCCCTGGCGGTAATGGTCATCCTGGTGGGCCTGTCGCCCGACCGGTTCATTTCCTGGGCGACGATGGTCCGCTACCAAGCACTGTTCACGGAAGGCGGCGGTATTGCGCCGGGCAACCCCGTCATTGTGTCGGGGATGAAGGTCGGCACGGTGTCGGATGTGTCGCTGAGCCACGGCGATGCTCTGGTGACGTTCACAACCAAGGGCAGCGTTCTGCTCGGGTCAGAGTCCACCGCGCATATTCGCACCGGGTCGCTGTTGGGTGAGCGGATGCTGACGCTGGAGTCCGCCGGCGGTGGCACGCTGCATCCGCTGGCTCTCATCCCCATCTCGCGCACGTCCTCGCCCTACTCGTTGACCGAAGCGGTCAGCGATCTGACCTCGGACACCGCCGGTACCGACACGACAGCGCTGAATCAGTCGTTGGACACGCTGGCGGCGACACTCGACCAGATCGCGCCGCAAATGGGGCCGGCCTTCGACGCACTCACCCGGCTATCGCGCACCCTGAACAGCCGTAACAAGAACCTGAGCGAGCTTTTCAAGTATGCCGGTGACGTCACCGGCATACTCTCCGAACGCAGCCAGCAGGTCAACAAGCTCATCCTCAATTCCGACTCGTTGCTGCAAGTCCTGGTGGCACGGCGACAAGAGATCGTGGACCTGCTGGCCAACACGTCGGTGGTGGCCAAACAGCTGACGGGGTTGGTGCACGACAACGAAGCGACATTGGCACCGACGCTGGAGAGGCTGAACCGGGTGACCGAGGTGCTGGAGAAGAACCGCGACAACATCGCCAAAGCGCTGCCGGGCCTCGCCAAATTCGAGATCACGGTCGGCGAGGCCATCTCGGGTATGTACGCCTATCAGGCGTTCGCCCCGAACTTCCTTGTCCCGCAACTCTTCCAGGAGTTGTTCGACTACCTCTGGGGCTTCCGTACCTTCGACACTTCGAAGGGTCCTGGCTTCCCATCGCCGGTACCTCGGGCGCTGACTCCCTGGCCGTACAACTCGATTCCGCAGTGTCCTGGCTGCACGTTGGGTGGACGGATCGGAGGATCACAATGACCTCCCGCATCCCGCGCAACCGGCTTACGGCCGTGGCGGCGGTTGTCCTGGTCGTGCTGTTCGTCGCCGGCGTCGCCGTAGTCGTCCGTAACGTGGTCTTCGGCCCACGGACGATTACCGCTTATTTCACCACCGCCACCGCGATCTACCCCCATGACGAGGTGCGGGTTTCGGGTGTCAAGGTCGGGAACATCAAATCGATTGAGCCGCAGGGTAAACAGGCCAAGATGATCCTCGAGGTCGACCGTGGCGTGTCGATTCCGGCCGACGCCAAGGCGGTTATCGTCGCCCCGAACTTGGTCGCCGCCCGCTACGTCCAGCTCTCACCGGCCTATCGCGATAAAGGTCCGGTCATGCACGACGGGGCAGTCATACCGGTCGAACGCACCGCGGTGCCGGTCGAGTGGGACGAGGTTAAGACCCAGTTGATGCGGCTGGCAACGGATTTGGGACCCAAGAGCGGGGTATCGGGCACATCCGTGGGCCGGTTCATCGATAGCGCCGCCAGTGCACTCGACGGTGGTAACGGCGACAAGCTGCGGCAAACACTCGGTCAATTGTCGGGTGTGGCCCGGATCCTCGCCAACGGCAGCGGCAACATCGTCGACATCATCAAAAACCTGTCGACCTTCGTCGGTGCGCTGCGTGACAGCAACGTTCAGCTCGTCCAGTTCAACGACCGCCTGGCCACGCTTACCAGCGTGGTCAACGACAGCAAATCCGACCTGGACGCGGCGCTGACAGACCTGTCGACGGCGGTCGGCGAAGTACAGCGATTCATCGCCGGCACTCGCAACCAGACCAGCGAGCAGATTGCCAGATTGGCCGACGTCACACAGAACCTGGTCGATCACCACATGGCGCTGGAAAACATTTTGCACGGCGCTCCGAATGCGCTGGGCAACTTCTTCAACGACTACAACGCCGACACCGGAACCATCGTCGGAGGGTTCGGGCTCATGAATATGGCGAATCCCACCTGGGGCGGTCAGGTTCTGCTGTCCGTTCCGGGCTGCACGCAAATCGGCGCCATCGAGAACATCACCGCGGTCGAAACGGGCAAGCTGTGCGCCCTGTTCATCGGACCAGGATTGCGCCAAACCAGCTACAACAACTCGCCACTTCCCCTCAACCCGTTCATCTCCAAGTCGATTGACCCGGCCAGGGTCCTCTACACCGAACCGCGCTTGGCGCCCGGCGGCGAGGGCCCGAAACCCGCTGCACCTGAGATCCCGCCCGCGGTATCGGCCTATACGGGCCTGCCGGGTGATCCGGTGGGACCGCCGGGGGCGGTGCCGCCGGAGCGGATACCGGGCGCGGCGATGCCGCTGCCACCGCCACCGTCGACACCGATGCCACCACCACCGGCGCCGACCGTGTCGGACATGCTGCTGCCGGCCGAAGGGCCACAACAGTGATCGCCCGGATTGCGGCTCGGCGGATGTTCACCGCCGGCTGTTGCGTGGCGTTGTCGGTGTCGGGGTGCGCATTCCACGGCCTGAATTCACTACCGCTACCGGGTGCGGTCGGACGCGGGCCGGGGGCCAACATCTACCACGTCGAGCTCCCGAATGTCGGTACGATGGAGTCGAATTCGCCGGTGATGATCGACGACGTCGTCGTCGGCAGTGTCGGTGCGATGAAGGTGCAAGGCTGGCACGCCGACGTCGAGATCTCGGTCAAGCGCGATGTGGTGGTCCCGGCCAACGTGGTGGCCAGCGTCGGTCAGACCAGCCTGCTGGGCTCCATGCATGTGGAACTCAACACTCCGTTGGGGCAGTCGGGAACTGGACGGCTGCAGCCGGGCGCCACGATCCCGCTGAGCCGGTCGTCGGCCTACCCGTCGACCGAGCAGACGCTGTCGTCGCTGGGCGCGGTCGTCGATGGCGGTGGACTGGGACAGATCGGGGAGGTCATCCACAATTTCTCGGCCTCGCTGTCGGGGCACGAGGGTGCGGTGCGTGATCTGCTTACCCGCCTGGACACGTTCGTGGGGACTTTGGACGACCAGCGGGAAAACATCGTCGCCTCGATCCAGGCGCTGAATCGGCTGTCAGTCACCTTCGCCGAGCAACGCGACGTTGTCACCGAGGCGCTGCACAAGATACCGCCGGCGCTCGATGTGTTGATCAAGGAGCGGCCGCGGCTGACCGAGGCCCTGGATCACCTTCGCGCGTTCAGCAATACGGCCAACAGGTTGGTCAACGACTCCGAAGCCGATCTGGTGAAGAACCTCCAGAACCTGGAGCCGACCATCAAAGCGCTCGCCGACGTCGGACCCGAGTTCGGCGCGGCTATCGCGGCGGGCTTCGTGTTCCCGTTCACCCAGAACTTCGTCGACCGAGCCGTTCGAGGCGACTTCTTCAACCTGCATTTCGATTTCGACCTGACGATCCCACGGCTCAAGAAGGGATTGTTGCTGGGAACCCACTGGGGGCAGCTGGACATGCCCGTGCCACCGGTGCCCGGAGACCCATATCGCATGAATTACACACTCGATCCCTTGCATAACCCCATCCGGCCACCGTGGGTCGATCCCAATGCGCTTCCGTTGCCGCCGCCGCCAAACGGGGTCCCGCTGCCGGGGCCGTCATCGGGCTACGGGCCCCCGCCCGGGCCTGCGTCGGCTTCGACACCTGACGCGGGTCTCGGTCAGACGCAGTCACCGGCAACGGCACCGACGGAAGGTGGCGGATAGATGCTGACGCGCTTCGTTCGGATCCAGCTGTGGATTTTCACGATCGTCGGGACCATTGGCGTGATCTCGATGGTGCTGTTCTACATCCAAGCGCCCACCCTGCTGGGCATTGGCAAGATGACGGTGACACTGGAGCTTCCGGCTACCGGCGGCCTGTACCAGTTTTCCAATGTGACTTACCGTGGGGTTCAGCTCGGCAAGGTGACGTCAGTGGGTTTGACGCCGACCGGCGCGAAAGCGACGCTGTCCCTTGACACTTCACCCAAGGTCCCCGCAGACCTGACAGCAGCGGTGCTCAGTGTCTCCGCGGTAGGTGAACAGTACGTGGACCTACAGCCCAAAACCGATTCGCCGCCGTACTTGCACGACGGTTCGGTAATCTCCGCGCGCAACTCGACGATTCCGCAGGCGGTCGGGCCGATGCTCGAGCAGCTCAATGCGTTGGTCGGCAGCATCCCGAAGAACAAACTCGGCCAATTGCTCGACGAGACTTTCCAGGGCTTCAACGGATCCGGTTACGACCTGGGGTCACTGATCGATTCCTCGAAGACACTGTCCCGCGACGCCAACGGCGTCGTCGATCGCACCATAGCCCTAACCGAAGACACTGGGCCGTTTTTGGATACGCAAGCGCGCACCACCGAATCGATTCGGACATGGGCACGCAGCTTCGCCGGCATTTCGGATACGTTGGCGAACAACGATTCCCACTTCCGTACCATCCTGCAGAAGGGTCCTGACGCTGCGGACGAGGCGTCCAGGCTCCTCGAACAAATCAAACCGACGCTGCCGGTATTGCTTGCCAACCTGACCACCATTGGACAGATCGGCGTCACGTACCACCCTTCGATAGAGCAGTTGCTGGTTCTGCTGCCGTCGGGGGTCGCTATCGAGCAGGCCGCTTCGGGCGAAAACCATCCCGACGGTAGGGCTTACGGCGACTTCGCAGCTACGGTCGACGATCCGCCGATTTGCACGGTTGGCTTCATGCCACCCAACACCTGGCGATCTCCGGACGACCTCACCGACATCGACACACCAGACGGGTTGTATTGCAAACTTCCGCAGGATTCGCCGATCGCGGTTCGTGGTGCCCGCAACTATCCCTGCATGGGCCACCCGGGTAAGCGCGCGCCGACCGTCGAGATCTGCAACAGCGACAAGCCGTACATGCCGTTGGCGATGCGCCAGCACACCACCGGCCCGTATCCACTGGATCCGAACCTACTCGCCCAGGGCGTTCCGCCCGACGACCGGATTACCGCCGACAACCGAATGTTCGGCCCGCTCCAGGGAACGCCGCTGCCGCCGGGAGCGGTGCCGCGCGGTGCACCCGCGGGGCCCCGGGGAGAAAATCCCCCACCGGACACTGTTGGGGCCGCTGTTCCCCCAGTGCCGTCGTTGGGACCACGGCTGGCGCCGATATCGCCGATGTCGGCTGATATCCCGGCTTTTGCGCCACTCGACGTCCCCGCACCGGGCGAGCATCCCGCACCTCCGCCGCCACCACCGGCCCCCGCCCCACCGGATCAGGTCGACGGCGGGCAGCCTCAGGCGGCGCCAAGTTCGTTCGGGGGCAACGCTTCTAAGCCCGCGCCGTCGGTCGTGGTGGCAAAATACGATCCACACACCGGGCGCTATGTCGGTCCGGACGGCAAGCTGTACCAGCAGTCGGATCTCGTTGCTCCGAAAGCGCCTAAGACGTGGAAGGACATGCTTCCGACCTGACGCCACCGTGACACGATCCGAGCCGCGATGCGACCCGGGCTGGCGGGTTAACCGGGCTACAACCGCCGGTCAGGAGAGCCGGTCCATGCGCATTGGCATCGTAATATCGAGCCACTGGTTTTGCCCACAGGCACCGCTTGGGCCGACCGTCTTGTCCTTGCCCGAGAAAGTCGGCGAGCCGATTTGGAATCCACCATTGTCGTTCACCGGGTAGAAAAAGAAGGTCTGCTGCCCGTTGAACGCGGTACCGTCCTCGCACCGCTCCCAATTCGACACTTCGCGCCTTACCTTCCACATCTCCCCATCAAGCAAATAGGCGGGCGCCGTCCATCCCTGGTCGCTCGTCACCGTGCCCTGACATTCCTGGAAATTGGCGCACGTCGAGTTGATGGTCCAGGTTTGGTACACCGTCGGTTCGCCGAAGTATTGATCATTGCGTTGGGCATAGTCGCCGATCGACGTGACGCGGAATGTCCCGTTGACGGCCACTTCTTCCTTGGTGGTCGCCCGGGCAGTCGGTGCGGCGGCTAGACCGACAACGACGGTGGCGGCCACCGCCGTTGCGGTGATAAGTGGTTTAGCTGAACGCATCAGGTGCTCCTCGAAGCGCATTATCCGACAGTGCCTCTGACGGCTATTCGCCATCGGTTGCGGCCTTCTCGAGCGATGACGTTACACCGCTTCGGTCGACCAAGGTAATGGTTGCGAAGAAGATTTTCCGCACTCATGCAACCGGGTCGAATTTCGCGATCAGCCAGGAATCGTTGACCTTTGTCAGCGTGACCTGGACGGCGCTCTGCGTCTTCTCGGGATCTTTCTTTTGCACGCTGGTCGTGGCCTGGTCGACAAAAACCAGCACGATGGCCGAATCAGAATGTAAATCCGAAACTGCGGCCCGGATCACCTTGGCGGTGGCCGTCAATTGCCCCTGCTGCGCCGTCGGCGCCACGACATCTTCGGCGAATTTGTCGTAGAAGGCCAAAAAGTCGCCGGTGAGATGCGATTTCGCATTCGCGAGATCACGATGCAAATGCTCGTACGAATACGACAGCACCGCTACGGCACCATCCGACGCCGCCTGGACTACCTGGTGTGCGGCGGCATCGCCGACCTGCTGATCCGGCCGATACACAATGAAGTATGTGCCGCCGGTGAATCCCAAGGCGGCAACGACCAACGTCGCCGCGACTATGGAACGCCACTTCGCCAGACACCGGCGGGCCCAGGGCCGGACCGCTGCCAGCCGACGGAAGCGCGCCGACCCCCCGCTAGCAGGTGGCCGCCCGTCCTCGTCGGCGGGGGAATGCTCCGAGCTCTCAATCGCAGTTTCGGTACCGTCCAGCGACGAGCCGCGCTCGACACTCATGACAGGAATTCAACTCTCGACATCTTGAGCTGACCGCCGTCGCGGTTCATGTCGACACTGAGTCGAAACAGGGCCGGCGGCGGTTTGGCGTTATCCGGCCCGACGGGAACGGTTTTCGCTGCCACAAGCACGATTCCTGAATTGTCACTGAACGACTGGACGGCGGTGGCTTCCACGGTCGCCGTGCTGCCGACCTTCGTCTCCTCCGCCTTCTTGACTATGAGGACTGACAGCACTGACAGTTGGTTCTTCTGGTCGCCCGTAGACGAATCGATCATGGCCTGGACGCTCTCTTTGGCGTGAGCGGGGTCGATCGACATCAGCGCCGTGACCCCTTGCCGGGCGGCTGCGGCGAACTCCGCGGCCAGCTGCCGGTTATGAACTATGGCGTGGTGCTGCCACAGTATGTACCCGCTCGCGCCGACCGAAGCGGAGACGAGCACGGTGCCAATGACAACAGCTGCCGTTTTCCGCGCTGGACGGCGGAGCCGCCTGGGAAGCCCGGGACGCGGCAACCGCAGCCGATTCCGGATCCGCGTCGCCTGGCGTTGCTCGTCATCTCGGGATGCGGCGTCGCCCGGGTCCCCGGCTTCTGCTGACCCGCGCAGGCGTGCCAGGCGCGCCCGCGCGGCCTCAGCGCGCGCTTCAGCCTCGGCAACTTCCTCTTCTGAGACTTCCGTAGTTCCGTCGGGGTCGTTCACGTCCGCCGGGTTATCACAACGGTCGACGTCAGGCCCCTCCGAATTGTGCACGGAGAAGCAGCTTATCACTTCGGCGTGTGCTCAATGCTTCCATCGAACGGCGGCCATTGCGGCTCTTACATGCGCAAATCTCGATCGTCAGCGAGCGGGCTCACTAGCGTTCGCGCAGCCTTGCGCGGACGACCGTTATCGCTCGAGAGATCTTCTCCAAACAGGAGAATTTTCTTTTCAGGTGTGGCAAAGTAATCGGGTGCGATTAATCGTGGCCCTATTTGCCGCGTTGCTCGGCGCCGGTCTGCTAGCCGCGCCGCCGTCCTACGCCGGGCCGACCGTGTGCGACTACCCCGACTGCACTCCCGGCATCATGCCGCATCAGGTTTTGGGTGCGCCGTGTGACAACACCAGCTACTACGCCTTCGGTGTTGCCGACGGTTATGTCTCCTTCGCCTCGCAGCCCGGACGGCTGATGTTCTGCGGCTCGCCGAGGAGATATCAGCCGCGATGGTTCCGGTCACCGCCAATGGCGGGAGTCAAGGAAGAAAATGCCAGCTGCCAGAATTACCAGAACTACGTCGCGCAGGCGCCGGATGGCCTGTTCCTTATCTGTTATGCCCACGACGGCATAGTGAGCTGGATCCGCGCCGACACGTAGCCTTCACGAGGCAACACGAGGGAGCCGATCGCTATGCAGATCGTTAATTTCAGCAGCGAGCGCGTTAGTCGCCCGGGCTGCCAAGGCCGTTGCAGCCATGTCGCGGTGGCGGCGAGCATGTTCATCGCCGTCCTACTCCTCGCACCGTCCGCTCGCGCCGACACAGGCATCGATGGCTACGTGAGTTGCCTGGGCGGCGACGCGAAACTCCCACCGCCGGGGGTGAGTGCTGAAGTTTGGTTTCCCAGCGTTCATGTGATTGAGAACGATCTCGATTCTGGGATTCCCTCTGCCCAAGTAGTTCAGATTTTAGTGGGTATGGGAGTCAAGCCGGATGTTGCCGCTACCCGAGTGCGTTGCTTCCAAGCCAATCAACCCCGCGGACAAGCGCATTGACGCGGTCAGGAAACTGACCCGACTCCCTGTTTTTCCTTCAGCTGGATGACTTGGGTGCTTCCTGGTGCAAACCGAGCAGGCGCTTGATCATGTCGGTAAGCCGCACGAGCAGTGTGTCGTCGTCGATGTCGGCCAGCAGCGGGTGCATGACCGCGGTGCTGATCGCGCCGGAGAACATGGCCGCCTCGATCCGACCGTCCAGGCCGGCATCGCTCAGCAGTCCTTCATACAACCGGTCCATAAAGCGTTGAAACGGCTTGTGTTCGGCCAGCAGCCGAACCACAACGGGATCGAACTGCAACGTGCGCACCAACCGGCGGTCGCGGACCGCCATCTCGACGACGCTCTCCAGCAGCGCATCCCGGGCTTGGGGTCCGTTGCCGTGCGCCTCGGCTGCCTCCAGCGCGGGAAGCAGCCGCCCGAGCTCGCGCTCGGTAACCGCGATCACGATCTGATCCTTGGTTCGGAATTGGTGGTAGACAGCAGCTTTCGTGATCCCGACGGCATCGGCGATCATCTGCAGCGAGGTGCCGCTGACGCCATGCTGCGCGAACAGGTCGAGCGCGGCATCGAGCACCCGCGTTCGGGCAGGGCTGTATTGAACAACTCTCAGCTCTTCATCGCTGACCGGCTGCCCTGCTGTTCCCACGCAACGAGCCTAGACGACCGGCTATTGACCCGAGGCTAGCCGATCGGCTAGCTTCGGGGGCGAGCCGAATGTAGCACGTCGATTTCGTGCTGAAGGGAGTCACCGATGACAGACACCGGCGGGGGAGATACGGCCGATCGGCGAGCGACGCTGCGGTCCACCGACGGCGAGGTCATTCTGCTCTGGACATTGCCAGTCACGGTGATCCTCTGGATCGCCGGCTTCCTTCTGTTTCCGGGCTTCAATCCGCCGATGTCACCGTCGATGCCGGCGGAGCAGGTTGCCGCGTTCTTTTCCGATCCGGCCCACGTCCCGCAGATCCGGTACAGCATGATCGTGTTCAACTGGTTCGGCGTGTGCCTCGTCCCGATCCTGGCCCTGATCGTGCTGCAGATCCGCCGAATGGCACATCGGACGCCGATCTTCTCCTATGCGATGTTGGGTTGCGTGGCCGGTGGTCCCACATTGTTTCTCGTCGCCAACGTCTGCTGGCTGCTGGCCGCCTTTCGTCCCGAGCGCAGTCCGGAACTGACGCAGCTGCTCAATGATTTCGGCTGGATGACCTTCACCATCCTGGTCCCGTTCCTGATCGGGCAAAGCGTGATCCTTGCCGTCGCAATCTATTTCGATGATCAGCCGAGCCCCGTTCTCCCCCGCTGGGTGGCCCACTTCAACCTTCTCGTGGCTTTAGCGCTGGTGCCGGCAGCCTTTGTCGGAGTGTCATTGACCGGCCCGCTGGCGTGGGACGGCTTCCTGTCGTTCTGGGTGAAAAACATTGCCATCGCCGTCTGGATCGTCGTGATGGGCGTTGCATTGGGGCAAGCCATTTATCGCGAGCGAGCCGAAAACCGCCGGCGTCCAGATGAACTGGTCGACGCATGAGTGCGGTGATTACACCGCCGACGTCGCCGGCCACGCCTCCCTCCGGCCCGCTGCATCACCGGATCGCCTGGCACATACGGCACAACCCCAAGCGCGAACTCTGGTTGGCGTGGTGGGTGCTTGTCGTGTTTTACAACCTGTTCTTCCCGGTGTTCTTCATGATCGCGCAAGTTCAGCCCCCGCCGGAACCCACCTGGGACCTCGCGACGCAGGTCCACTGGTTCTCCGAACGGCACCTCGGCATACCTCTTGGCTTCGGCATCATCTTCGCGATCAGCGGCGCGATCGCGACAAACAATGCCCTGATTGCGTATTCGATGCGACGTATGTCGGTCAGCCGCGCGTTCGGTTACTCCTATCTGGTCATCTACTCGCTCAGTGCGGTGCCCGGCATGATTCTGCTCAACATCGCGCTGATCGTCGGGACGATGCGACCAGAGCGCAACCCTGAAGTGATCGGCTGGCTCTACGACTTCGCCTTCTTGTCTTTCGACGGAACGATGGGGGTCTTCCTGATCGGTTCGCTGATCTGGATGGTCGCGATTCTGCTCGACAAGAATCGGGTGTTCCCCAAGTGGTTCGGCTATCTCAACCTCTGCAACGCGCTGACCGAGGTCGTCGTGGCGCCCTGCTGGATCTTCCGGCGTGGCGTGTTCGCCTGGGACGGCGAGATCGCCTGGTGGCTGGACATGGTTGTATTCGGCGTCTACCAAGTCACATTCGTTGTCATGCTGTACCGGATGATCCGGCGCGAAGACTTCGGTACCGGACAGTTGCCGGATTTCCCGCGTAAGCGGAAAGAGGCGGTTGCGCTGTGACCGACCTCAAGGCCGACCTGACCGATAAGGACACACGCGCTAGATTCGTGCCCGGTCAGCCCGACATGTGGGCCTTCGTGTTGTTCGAGACCTTGGTCTTCACAGGGTATTTCGGCTTCTACCTGTTCTCTCGCGCCAGAAACCCCGAGTTGTTCTTGCATGCCCAGGCGCACCTGGACCTGCGTATCGGCGTTTTCAACACCCTGGTCTTGCTGCTGAGCTCGTGGTCGGTGGCGCGGTGTGTCCAGTCAGCCCGCGCCGGCGCCTACCGGGCGGCGCTGCGGGACGTCTTCATCACGGCCGGATTCGCCGCGGTGTTCCTGTTCTTCAAGGTGTTTGAGTGGGCGCGGCTGGTCCACACGGGCAATGGGTTCGACAGCAACGACTTCTTCACCTACTACTTCTTCCTGACCGGGATCCACTTCGTTCATCTGCTGATCGGCTTCGTCGTCCTCGGCATCATCGTGTACCAACTCCGAAGTCCGGCGCGGCGCTCCCAGGAACTTATCGAAACCGCCGCAACGTATTGGCACACCGTCGATTTCCTATGGGTGCTCATCTTTGCGCTGTTGTACGTGGTGAGGTGAGCAGTGAAATTCAACAAGAGGCTGTTGTTGGTCTGGGTCATCCTGGCCGCGCTGACGTTGGCTTATTTGTGGATAGACCACTCGGTCGACGGGTCGATGAAATCCAGTGCGGTGGTGACGACGATGGTCATCGTGATCGCACTTATCAAGGTGCGCATCATCTTTCGAGAGTTCATGGAGGTGAGAAGCGCTCCGGCTCTGCTCTGCCGGCTAACCGACGCCTGGGTGGTGGTGATGGCCGTCGCGATGCTCAGCTGCTATTTCGTCGGAATGCAGATCCGCTAGTCCGAGCCCGCAAGCGGTCAGCCCACGGGCGCGACCGCATCCGCGGTTGTGAACGACAGATGCAGCTCGCTCAAACCCCGCAAGATATAGGTCGGCTCGTAGGTGTAACGACGCTCGGAGGCCGGCCCGTGGTGGGCTTCGTTGATCTCGATGTGCGGCATCCGGTCCAGGATGCGTTCGATGGAGACGCGGCCCACCACGCGCGCGAGCGGTCCGCCGGGGCAGGAGTGCACCCCGCGGGCAAACGCCATGTGCTCGCGAACGTTCTTGCGGCGGACATCGAACTCGTGCGGGTTCTCGAACCGGCGTGGATCGCGATTCGCCGCCCCCGGCAGCACCATCACGACGGTCCCGGCGGGTAGGTCGACACCACCGATGTTGGTGTCCCGCACGACCAATCGTGAGTCGCTTTTGACCGGGCTCTCCATGCGCAGTGATTCTTCGATGAATCCAGGAATCAGGCTCCGGTCGTCGCGAATCTGTTGCTGTATCTCCGGCCGGTCGCCCAGGGCTTGCAGGGCTGCGCTCAGCAATTTGGCCGTGGTCTCCTGGCCGGCGGCGAAAAGGAACGTGGCCGAACGGACCACGTCGATCACCTCGGGGGTGGAACCGTCCGGATACTTCGCTTCCGCCAGGAAAGTCAGCACGTCGCCGCGTGGCTCGTGCCGCCGGGCCTCGATGTAGTTGCAGAACTTCTCGTCGAGCCACTCGAGTGGGTTGATGCCGACCGACTCGTGGTCCAGGGCACCCACCCGTGCCTCGGGCCGGTCGGCGCCCAAGACGACGCGGAATTCCTTGTGGTCGTCCTCGGGGACGCCGAGCAGGTCGGCGATCACCAACGTGGCGAACGGCTTGGAGTATTCGGCGATGAACTCGCACTCGCCGTTGTGCAAGAACTCGTCAAGCTGGCGGTCGGCCAGCCGCCACATGAACTCCTCGTTCTGCTTCAGCCGGCTCGGGGTCAACAGCTTGCTGAGCACCGAGCGAGCCTTGGTGTGGTCCGGGGGGTCCATGGTGACCATGTGCTCGTTCATCGGAAAGTAGCTGCGGTGCTCGTTGATCAGGGCGCTGATGTCGCCGCCGTCGGTCTGGAACGGCAGCGGGGGGAACGGCCCGCCCAGCGCGACGATGTTGGAGAACGTTTCCGGGTCCTTGTAGATCTCGGTGGCTTCCGCGTAGCCGGTGATCGCGACGACCCCATAGTGCGGCAACCGCAGCACCGGGTTTTGGCTGCGTAGGTAGTCGAAATAGGGGTGCGGATCTGGGACCAGAGACTGATCGGTGAAGAAGTCGATCGAGTCGTAGTTGCTCATCGGATTGTTTCTCCCTGGGCTGGGTTTACCGGTGATGTCCGGCGGCATGCGGTACCGCCGCCCGATTTCGAGAATCTGCTGAGCACCTGCTTAGCACGGCAGTAATGTCGTGGTCAAGGACACGACGCCGTGCCGCGCTAGGATTCCCGTGGTTGGCAGGCGAGCGCGGACAGGACGGAGAGCGGCATGACATCGGCTCGCAGGATCGGTGCGCCCGACGCCAAGAACCGTGGCCTGCTGCTCGACGCTGCCGAACAGTTGATGATCGAAGAGGGCTACGCCGCTGTCACCTCGCGCCGACTGGCCAACAAGGCGGGGCTGAAACCTCAGCTGGTGCACTATTACTTCCGCACCATGGAGGAGCTGTTCCTCGAGGTCTTCCGCCGCCGCGGTGAAGAATCGCTCGAGGTGCACGCGCAGCTGATGAAGTCAGCGCAGCCGCTGTGGGCGGTGTGGCGATTCGGCACCGATCCCGCATTCACGCGCATTTCCATGGAATTCATGGCGCTGGCCAATCACCGCAAGGAGATGCGGGCCGAAATCGCATATTACGCAGAACGATTCCGCGAGGAGCAACGCCAAGCGGTGACGACCGCGCTACAGGAATATGGCGTGGCCTCCGAAGAGCTGCCGCCGGTGGTGGTCGCCGTGCTGATGTCCAGCCTGTCGAGATTCCTAGTGCTCGAGCAGGCGGTCGGTATCTCCTCCGGTCACGCCGAAACCGTGGAACTAGTCGAAAGTCACTTGCGTCGCCTGGAAGGCGAACCGCAACCAATCGAGGGTGTCCCGCCGACCTGGATGGTTCACCAGTTCCGCAGCGAGCAAAGCACGCCTTTGAGGCCATCCTTGGATACGACGACGGCTCCGTCCACCGCCAGAACACAGTGAAGCCCCGGCGTGCCGGGCTCGGTACCCGTGCTCGCCACGACCATCGCGTAGTCGTCGGGGTTCGACATGTCCAGATCGAAGGTCCACGGCTTACCGGGGGCGAGATCGACGTCGATGTGCGGTGTGAATGAGTAAGGGTTGTGGCTGTAATCGGAGAATCTTGCCGGCTGGTGGTCCAGGTAATAAATATCGGTGTAGATCGGATTCTCAGCGGTGACGGCGTACTTGACGTGATGCATGATCGGCCCGGCAGTTGGGTCGGCATGAGCCCGTCCGGGGCTCACAACCAAACCCGCGCCCGCCAAGAGCCCCGCCACGGTCATCGCCGATCCGATGCCTAGTAGCTTCTTCACGCTGGTACTCATGTCGCTCCTCCGGCCGGGCGCGGCTTAGCGTTTCGGTTCATTACCTGCTCTGCGGCCTGCCAATGGGCATCGGCAACCCACAAACGTGCAAAGGATGCTATCGCCTCATCAGGTGAAACGCCGCTGATTAGTCGTTTTATCTCCGCGGCCGGCTGGCGGGTCAGTGAGGTGGCAAGCGAGCGCCAGCCCTCCTCGAAGGAGGCGCGCGGCAACACCACGTCCACCAACCCCATCCGCTCGGCCTCGGCGGCGTCAACGGTTTTCCCACTGCCCGCGAGCAGCAAGGCTTTGCTCTTTCCGACCAGGGCTGCCAGCCTCTCGGCACCGCCCCAAGCCGGCATGATTTCCAGCGTCACCTGATTGAACGCAATCTTGATGTCGCTTGCGGCAACCCGGATGTCCGCGGCAACAGCCACTTCGGCACCACCGCCGAAGGCGTGGCCGTTGAGCGCGGCGATCACCGGTGCGGGAAAGTTCGCCAGTTGATCGCAGATGGTCCGCATCCGCTTTGCCATTGCGGCAGCGTCCTCAACGGTGCGCAGCGCGCTGAGCTCCTTGAGGTCGCCGCCCGACACGAATGCCCTGTCGCCGGCACCCCTGATCACCAGGGCATGGGCGCCCGTTGCTGCATCGAGTGCCTTCTCCAACTGGTCCATGGTGTCGAGCGCGATCGCGTTGCGCGCGTGGGGACGGTCGATCGTGAGTACCGCCAACCCATTGTCGAGCTCCAAATCCAGCATGCGTATTTGCTCCTCGAAGAGCCGTCGATATTGGCATTCTCGTGCGGCGAGAATAGCATCATCGATGCAGGCTGAATGGGTTTGCTCATCAAGGATAGAGGTGGCCCGGTGCAGAACCGAATCGTCGCGGCGACCGCTGCGGTGCTTGCCGTGGCCGGCGTCGGGGCCTGCACATCGCGGCCAAGCCAAATCGCCAGCACGGCATCGGTGGCCGTCAACGGCAACGACGCGAACTTCCACGTCGTGAAGTGCAGCCAATTGGGGTGGACTCGGACGATCGACATCGGCGGCAACTTTGCCGGAGCCAAGGTGATTATCGACGAGGGGGCGCAACCGGCGACAGCCCAGTCTGTGCGCATCCAGAATCTTGGTGGGTTCACCGGGATGTACTCCCGGGGCGGCAGTAGCAGCGCCGACATGAGCATGACTGGGGACAAGTTCACGATCACCGGCACCGCCAACGGTTTCAAAACCGACAAGCCGAATGAAGCGGCGTCTGCCGAATTCAAAATCATCGCCACCTGCTGACCGCGGGGTGCCGTCCACCGACAGGGGGCGTGTTGCGGCGACCGCCTTCGAGAGAATAGTATTCTCGCAAATTGCGAAGGAGGATCTCATGGGTCAACTGTCTCACCGGGAAGACGTCCCGTTTCCAATCTTTGACGCCGATAACCACCTCTACGAGCCGCCGGAGGCGCTGACCAAGTTCCTGCCCAAGGCGTACAAGGACTACGTCCAGTACGTGCAGATCAACGGGCGGACGAAAATCGCGATCCGCGGCCAGATCAGCAACTACATTCCCAACCCGACCTTCGAGGTCGTCGCCCGGCCGGGTGCTTGGGAGGAGTACTTCAAGTACGGCAACCCGGAGGGCAAGAGCAAGCGCGAGCTGTTCGGTGAGCCGATGCGCGCGATCCCGGCGTTCTTCGAGCCCGGCCCGCGCCTCGAGGTGATGAACGAGCTGGGTCTGGACCGCACCCTGATGTTCCCAACGCTGGCCAGCCTGCTCGAGGAGCGGCTGTCCGACGATCCGCTCGCCATCCACGTCCTGGTTCACGCGCTGAACGAATGGCTCGACGAGGTCTGGGGCTTCAACTACCAGAACCGGATCTTCACCACCCCGGTCATCACCCTGCCGATCGTCGAGAAGGCGATCGAGGAGCTGGAGTGGGCGGTCAAACGTGGGGCGCGCTGCATCCTGGTCCGACCGGCGCCGGTCCCCGGCTTCCGTGGCCCGCGATCCTTCGCACTGCCCGAGTTCGATCCGTTCTGGGAGCGGGTCGTCGAGTACGACGTGCTGGTCGGCATGCACTCCAGCGACAGCGGCTACTCCCGGTACACCTCGGAGTGGGACGGCGCCAGCGCAGAGATGCTGCCGTTCCAGACCAACGCGATGGGCATCCTCAACGAATGGCGGCCGATCCAGGACTCGGTGGGATCGTGGGTGATTCACGGCGCGCTCTACCGCCACCCCAAGCTGAAGGTGGCGATCGTCGAGGCGGGTTCGAAGTGGATGACGCCGCTGCTGGACGGCCTGGCCGAGGTCTTCCGCAAAGCCCCGGAAGCCTTCCCGAGCGATCCGGTCGAGATGGTCAAGAGCCGCATCCACGTCAGCCCGTTCTTCGAGGACGGCATCGACGATCTGGTCAACCTCGTCGGTGTGGATCAGGTGTTGTACGGCTCGGACTGGCCGCACCCGGAAGGGCTGGCGGAGCCGACCTTCTACATCAATGCGCTGTCGCACCTGTCGGCCGACGACCAGGCGAAGATCATGGGCGGTAACCTCGCCCGGCTCGTCACGGTGTGACACACACCCCACTCTGGGAGACCATCCCCGAGATGGTCTTGAGCGCGGCGGATCGCTTCGGCGACGCGGAAGCAGTCGTCGACGGTCCGCTGCGCTTCACTTTTGTCGAACTTATCGGGCGAATCCGTTGCGCCGCAGGCGCATTCGCAGAACTCGGTATCGATAAGGGTGACCGGGTCGCCATCTGGGCGCCCAACTCCGCGGAGTGGATCGTCGCGGCTTTCGGCTTGCTCACCGCGGGCGGGGTGCTGGTGCCGGTCAATACGCGGTTCAAGACCGGAGAAGCGGGCGACATCATCGCCCGAAGTGAAGTAAAGGCCGTCCTGGTTCAGAAGGGATTTCTGAGCCAGGACTACACCGTGCCCGCGGGGACGCCGGTCATCGATCTGAAGTCCGACTTCCTTTCCAGCGGTTCCCCGTTCGAGCGGCCGGTGAGCGGCGGCGACATTTCGGACATCATCTTCACCTCGGGCACCACCGGCCGCCCGAAGGGCGCGATGATGAATCATCGCCAAACGCTGCGAATGTACGAGGAGTGGGCGACGCTGGCGGATCTTCGCCGCGGTGACCGCTACTTGCAGATCAATCCGTATTTCCACACGTTCGGCCTCAAAGCGGGACTCATCACGTCATTCCTGCGCGGCGCGACGATGCTGCCGGTGGCGGTGTTCGACGTCGATACGGTCGTGGAACTCATTGCGCGCGAACGCATCACGATGCTGCCCGGGCCGCCGACGTTGTACCACTCGTTGCTCACAGTGGGGGACAAGTCCAAGCTGTCGACATTGCGGGCCGGCGTGACCGGCGCCGCCGACATTCCTGTCGAGCTGGTCCGTCGTATCCATGACGAACTGCCATTCCAGACGCTGATGACCGGTTACGGGCTCACCGAGGCCGGCAACGTCACGCTGTCCCTGCCCGGCGATTCTTTCGAGGATGTCGCTACCACGGCGGGCGTGCCGTGTGAGGGCGTTGAGGTGCGCATCGCCGATGACGGTGAGGTGCTGGCCCGCGGGTACGGCGTAATGCAGGGCTACCTGGACGACCCCGCAGCCACCGCTGAGGCGATCGACGGCGACGGCTGGCTGCACACCGGAGACCTGGGAGAATTCACCGAGACGGGGCGCCTGCGCGTCGTCGGCCGCAAAAAGGACATGTTCATCGTGGGCGGCTTCAACGCCTACCCGGCCGAGATCGAGGGCTTCTTGCTGAGCCATCCGGCCGTCGCGCAGGCGGCAGTGATCGGCGTTCCCGACGAGCGACTCGGGCAGGTGGGCAAGGCGTTCGTCGTTCTCAACGGTGTGGCCGCCGCCGACGAATTAATCGACTGGTGCCGCGATCGCATGGCCGGATTCAAGGTGCCGCGCGCGGTACAGTTCCTTGATTCACTTCCACTCAACGCGACGGGAAAGGTGATGAAGGACCAACTTCGATGAACAACGGTGAGATTCATTCAATGGTGATCGCGTCGGACTATCGTTTGCCCGACCCGTCCCGGGTGAAGCCCTTCCTTGAGCACAACAAGAAGGCACTCTCCGATATCGGAGCGCACCACGTTCTGGTCTACACGTCGACGCATGACTACGGCCGCGTGCTGGTGATGATCGGCGTGCACAGTCGTGAGCCGATTGTGGAATTGCTGCGATCGCGGGTTTTCTTCGACTGGTTCGACGAGGCGGGTGTCGAGGACATCCCCGCGGTGTTCGCCGGAGAGATCATCGACAGATTCGTCCCGGCGCCCCTGTCGTCTTCAGCGGTTCCCGGGGTCGTGGTGGCCGCCATCGCATCGGTCGTCGATGTGCCGGCACTGATCGCGGGCGTTGACTCTGCGATGAACAGGTTTACCGCGGCGGGCATCCGAAAGACCTGGGTATTCCGGGCTTTCGACGACAATCACGAGGTATTGATTCTGCAGGAGTTCCCCGACGAGGAGAGCGCGCGGGAGTGGATCGAACACCCTGACGCTGCCGCCCAATGGATGTCGGGCGCGGGAGTGGGGCCTTACCCGCCGCTGTTCGTTGGTCAGTTCTCCGACATCATGCGCATCGAGAGTTAATTGAGCCGAGCGCTCGATGTTTGTCTGCCTGTGTAACGGAGTCACCAGCCAGGCGGTCACCGACGCGGTCGACGCCGGGGCCTCGACAACAAAGGCGGTCGCCCACGCCTGCGGGGCAGGCGCCGACTGCGGACGTTGTCGGCAAACCGTCCAGGCGATACTCAAATCGTCGAAGCCAGACCCGGCCTAGGCCCGGTCTGCTATCAGCGGCGCTTGCTGCCGTCCGGCGACATGGGCGCAACGAGTTCGACCAGCAATGGCGGAATCTCCATGCGCGGCAAGACCACCTCGACGAGCACCATGCGGTCCTGATGTCCGGCCGCCGCGGTCAGCGCGTCGTCGAGTTCGCCATAGGTTCGCGCGCTGAACGCGAGGTGATTGACCACCCCCAGCGCATTGGGAATGTCGGTCCAACTCCAGCTTGCGATGTCGTTGTAGGGCGCCGTCTCTCCGTGGATCGCCCGCTCGACGGTGTAGCCGTCGTTGTTGACCACCACGACGACGGGGGACAACCCTTCGCGAAAGAAGGTGCCGAGCTCCTGCACGGTCAGCTGCGCGGCGCCGTCACCGATCAACAACACCGTCCTGCGGTCTGGGTGCGCGACCGCCGCGCCGAGCGCCGCAGGCAATGTGTAACCGATTGAGCCCCAAAGGGGTTGGCCGATGAAGCTGACTCCCTTCGGTAGTCGGTGGTCGGCCATGCCATAGAAGGAGGTGCCCTGATCGGCGAGCACCACATTTCCGGGTGTGAGTGCGTCGCACAGCCGGTTCCACACCATCTCCTGGGTGAGGGGCTGATCACGGGCCGGTGGTTGCGCTCCGGCTTCGGGTTCTTGGTCACCGGCCGACGTCACCGGCGGTGAACTGATTCCGCGCTGCGCCAGGATCTCCGCGAGCGCGCCGAGCGCGGCATCCATTTCCAGCGGCGCGAACACGTGGCCGGCCACACTGCTCTCATATTGCCCGACGTCGATGGTCCGGGCCGGGTCGATGTGCTGGCTGAAGAAGCCGCTGACCATGTCGGTGAAGACCACGCCGGCGGTGACCAACACGGGTGCGTCCTCAATCGCGGTGCGTACCGGCGGCGCGCTGGCCGCGCCCGCGTAGATCCCCAGGAAGTTGGGTGAGCTCTCGTCCAGCAGGCTCTTTCCCCACATCAGCGTGGCGTAGGGCACCACGTCGGCGGCCAGCAGTGCCTCAAGCTCTTTGACCGCCTGCAAGCGATGAACCAGCAGATCGGCCAGCACTGTCAACCGGTTGTCGCCGATGAGTTCACGGGCCGCGTCGACGAACATCGACAGCGCGCGGGGACTGGTGCCGCCGGTGTAGCGGGGCAGCGGCGCTGCGGGCGGCTCGGTGGCAAACCGCGCCACGTCGGTGGACAGCAGGATGTAGCCGGGCCGCTTTTGCTCGCGCACCTCGGACAGCACCCGGTCAATCTCGCGGCGAGCCGTTGCCGGCATGAGATTGGCTTGTGCGCAGGTGATTTCGCGACTGATGCGGAGGAAGTGCTCGAAGTCGCCGTCGCCGAGCGAATGGTGCAGCGCCCGCCGGGTTCCCTGGGCGTCCTTAGAGGGGCCGCCGACGATGTGTACGACGGGCACATGTTCGGCATAGCTGCCGGCGATCGCATTGGTCGCCGAGAGTTCGCCCACGCCGAATGTCGTTACCACGGCCGACATTCCGCGCAGTCGTCCATACCCGTCGGCGGCGTAGCCGGCGTTCAACTCGTTGGCGTTGCCGACCCACCGAATTCTGCGATGCGCGACGATGTGGTCGAGGAATTCCAGGTTGTAGTCGCCCGGAACGCCGAAGATCTCCGAGACGCCAAGCTCGGCAAGACGGTCTAAAAGGTAGTCACCGATGGTGTAGTCGGATTCCGCGGAACTCACATCGGGCGTGTTATCAGTCACGAAGTCGACGGTACGCTCGGTCGAATTCGCCCCCGCCCGGACGCCGTTTCGCTATCGTGCGGGCCATGGCGATCAACGAAACCCGCGAAGTTGTTATCGAAGCCAGCCCGGAAGAGATCCTCGATGTCATTGCCGATCTGGAGTCGGCGCCCGAGTGGTCGCCGCCGCATCAGAGCGTAGAAATCCTCGACCGCAACGACAACGGGCGGCCCATCAAGGTCAAGATGAAAGTCAAAGCCGCGGGCATCACCGACGAGCAGGTGATCGAGTACACCTGGGGCGACAACAAGGTGAGCTGGACACTGATCAGCTCGGGTCAGCAGCGGTCACAGGATGCGTCCTACACGCTGATTCCGGACGGCGAGCGCACCAAAGTCAAGTTTCAGCTCAGCGTCGACCCGGTGGTCCCGCTGCCTGGCTTTGTGTTGAAACGCGCCATCAAAGGCACGGTCGACACCGGGACGGAGGGCCTGCGCAAGCGGGTGCTGCAGGTGAAGAAGGGTAAGTAGCCGCCGTGGCCAGTGCCGGGCCGTTGGCCGGCGTCAAAGTCATCGAACTCGGCGGCATTGGACCCGGGCCGCACACGGGGATGGTGCTCGCCGACTTGGGTGCCGACGTGGTGCGGGTGCGCCGGCCCGGCGGCCTGACGATGCCGGCCGAGGACCGCGACTTGTTGCACCGCGGCAAACGGATTGTCGACTTAGACGTCAAGACGCAGCCCGGCGTCCTCTTGGAGTTGGCCGCCAAAGCCGATGTGCTGCTGGACTGCTTCCGGCCCGGCACCTGCGAGCGACTCGGCATCGGACCCGACGACTGCGCGGCCGTCAATTCGCGGCTGATCTATGCCCGGATTACCGGCTGGGGACAAGACGGGCCGCTGGCCTCGACCGCGGGTCACGACATCAACTATCTGTCGCAGACCGGCGCGTTGTCGGCGCTTGGCTACGCCGACCGGCCGCCGATGCCGCCGCTGAACCTGGTCGCCGATTTCGGTGGCGGTTCGATGCTGGTGTTACTCGGTATCGCCGTCGCGCTGTATGAGCGGGAAAAGTCGGGCAAGGGTCAGGTCGTCGACGCCGCGATGGTCGACGGGGTCAGTGTGCTGGCCCAAATGATGTGGACCATGAAGGGAATCGGCAGCCTGCGCGACAAGCGGGAATCGTTTCTGCTCGACGGCGGCGCCCCGTTCTACCGCTGTTATGAGACCTCCGATGGCAAGTACATGGCCGTCGGCGCCATCGAGCCGCAATTCTTCGCGGCGCTGCTGGGCGGACTCGGCTTGTCGCCGGACGACGTGCCGGGTCAGCTCGAAATCGGTTCGTATCAGCAGATGTATGACGTCTTCGCGCAGCGGTTCGCCAGTCGGACGCGTGACCAGTGGACCCAGGTTTTCGCCGGCACCGATGCCTGCGTGACGCCGGTGCTGACGTGGAGCGAGGCCGCCACCAATGACCATTTGAGCGCGCGGTCGACGGTGATCACCGCTCACGGCGTAGAGCAGGCCGCGCCCGCGCCGCGTTTCTCCCGAACGCCGGCCGGCCCGGTCGGGCCGCCACCGGCCGCAACCACCTCGATCAACGAAATCAACTGGTAGCTAATAACTACTCCGAACACGTTCCGTGCGTGGGGTGGGGTTGCTAGGTTGAACTCAGTGGCTGTAAAAGCATCACGTGAATTCGTCGTTGATGCGCCGCTTGACGTGGTCATGGGGGCGCTCGAGGATGTCAACGTGTTGGAATCCTGGTCGCCGCTGCATAAAAGGATCGAAGTAATCGACCGTTATCCCGACGGCCGCGCACACCACGTGAAAACCACCATCCGGATTTTCGGCCTTGTCGATAAAGAGGTTCTGGAATATCACTGGGGCCCGGACTGGGTGGTGTACGACGCCAAAGGCACCTTCCAGCAGCACGGTCAGCACGTCGAGTACAACCTCAAACCTGAGGGTGTCGACAAGACGCGGGTGCGCTTCGATATCACCGTCGAACCGGCGGGGCCCATTCCCGGATTTGTCGTCCGGCGCGCGATGGAAAATGTCCTCAACGCCTCGGTGAAGGGGTTGCGTGACCTGATAATGCGCGGCGGTTCGGATAAGGCACCGTAATTTTCGGTTCACGGGAGCCGGCCGATTGCTAATTTGTAGACAGTGGCCATACGCGCATCGTCGGAGATCGTTATTGAGGCGCCCCCGGAAGTAATCATGGAGGCGCTGGCCGACATGGACGCCGTGCCCTCGTGGTCGCCGTTGCACAAGCGGGTCGAAGTCGTCGACCGATATCCCGACGGACTGCCGCACCACGTGAGAATGACGATCAGAGTGAGCGGCATCGCCGATACCGAAATTGTCGAATATCACTGGGGCTCCGACTGGATGGTGTGGGATGCCCAGAAGACCGCCCAGCAACACGCTCAGCATGGCGAATACAACCTGCACCGTGAGGGCGACGACAAGACCCGGGTGCGATTCAGCCTCACCATCGAGCTCAGGGCGCCGCTGCCCGCGTTCTGGGTGCGCTCAGCCGGCGACAAAATTCTCTCTGCCGCGCTGGTGGGCTTGCGAAAGCGCGTGCTGGGTGATGAGGATTCTAAGCGGTCTTGAGTGCGGACAGTCTTTTGATCGCCTCGTCGAGAGTGTCGTCGCGCTTGCAGAAAGTGAAGCGCACCAGGTGATTCCACAGCTCCGCATGCGGTGCCGCGGGGTCGCAGAATGCCGTCATCGGAATGGCAGCCACGCCAACCTTTTCCGGTAGTGCCGCGCAGAACGTCGTGCTGTCGTCGTACCCGAGTGGGCGCGGGTCTGCGCAGAGGAAATAAGTGCCGCAGCTGTCGTGCACCGCGAAGCCGATGTGGGCGAGGCCCGCGGCCAGCCGATCGCGCCGGGATTGCAGCGAGCACCGGAGTTCGGCCACCCACGCGTCCTCGGTGTCCAGCGCCAGTGCCACCGCGGGCTGGAACGGCGCGCCGCCGACGTAGCTCAGATACTGTTTGGCTGCACGCACCCCGGCAATGAGTTCCGCTGGGCCGCAGGCCCATCCGATCTTCCATCCGGTGCAGTTGAACATCTTGGCCGCGCTCGAGATGGTGATGGTGCGCTGCGCCATGCCGTCGAAACCGGCCAGCGGCAGGTGCTTCCTACCCTCGGGGCCGTCGAACACCAAGTGCTCGTACACCTCATCGGTGATCACCAAAAGGTCCGCCGCCACCGCGATCTCGGCGATTGCCTGCAGTTCGCTTGCGCTCAGCACGGCGCCGGTGGGGTTGTGTGGCGTGTTGACGATGAGCGCCCGGGTCGCCGGTGTCACCGCCCGCTGCAAGGCGTCGGTGTCCAGCGCGAAGCCGCGGCCGTCGGCGACCAGCGGCACGGCGACACGGAGCGCGCCGGCCATCGCGACTACCGGAGAGTAGGAGTCGTAGAAGGGCTCGATGAGCAATACCTCCGAGCCTGGCTCGACCAGGCCGATGACGGCCGCCGCGATGGCCTCGGTCGCGCCGACCGTCACCAAGACCTCGGAGTCGGGGTCGTACTCGAGGCCGAAGTGGCGCTTGCGCTGTGCCGCGATGGCGTGGCGCAGCGGCGCGATGCCGATCCCCGGCGGGTACTGGTTGGCACCGTCGGCGATCGCTTCTTGCGCCGCCTTCAGCAACGCCGGGGGCCCGTCTTCGTCGGGAAAGCCCTGGCCCAGGTTCACCGCGCCGATCCGCGCGGCCAGCGCCGACATTTCGGCGAACACCGTGGTCGCGTAGGGCCGCAATCGCGACACCGTCATGGTCGTCGAGCTTAGGGGTGCGCGGTGGGTGCTCGAGCGTCGTGCCTGTGCAACACTCGTTGCCCAATGCCACCCGAGCGTGACTGCGGCGTCACGCTCAACGCTTCGACCAGCGTAGGCTTGGTCAACCAACAGGTTGGCCGGGAGCCCCTGTTAGGGTGCTGGTAGACGATCCGAACCCCCATTTTGTGAAGAGGAATCGACATGTCCGAAGAAGCCTTCATCTACGAGGCCATCCGCACACCGCGCGGCAAGCAACGCAACGGCTCGTTGAACGAGGTCAAGCCCGTCAACCTGGTCGTCGGGCTGATCGACGAACTGCGCACCCGGTTTCCCGACCTGGACGAGAACCTGATCAGCGACGTCATCCTCGGCGTCGTGTCGCCAGTCGGTGACCAGGGCGGTGACATCGCCCGCACGGCCGCGCTGGTTGCCAAGTTGCCCGAAACCACGGGCGGGTTCCAGCTCAACCGCTTCTGCGCCTCGGGGCTCGAGGCCGTCAACACCGCCGCGCAGAAGGTCCGGTCCGGGTGGGACGACCTGGTGCTGGCCGGTGGTGTCGAGTCGATGAGCCGCGTCCCGATGGGCTCCGACGGCGGCGCCTGGGCGACCGACCCCGAGACCAACTACCGTCTCGGCTTCGTGCCGCAGGGCATTGGTGCCGACCTGATCGCCACCATCGAGGGCTTCTCGCGTGAGGATGTCGACGCCTATGCGGCCCGCTCGCAGGACAAGGCCGCCGCGGCGTGGTCGGGTGGTTACTTCGCCAAGTCGGTCGTGCCGGTGACGGACCAGAACGGTCTGGTCATCCTCGATCACGACGAGCACATGCGGCCCGGTTCCACTGTCGAGAGCCTCGGCAAGCTGAAGACCGCGTTCGACGGTGTCGGTGAGATGGGCGGCTTCAACGACGTGGCGCTGCAGAAGTATCACTACATCGAGAAGATCAACCACGTCCATACCGGTGGTAACAGCTCCGGCATCGTTGACGGCGCCGCGCTGGTGCTGGTCGGTTCCGAGGCCGCGGGCAAGTCGCAGGGCCTGACCCCGCGAGCCCGCATCGTGGCCACCGCCACCAGTGGCTCGGACCCGGTCATCATGCTCACCGGCCCGACCCCGGCAACCCGCAAGGTGCTCGACCGCGCGGGCCTGACGGTCGACGACATCGACCTGTTCGAGCTCAACGAGGCGTTCGCGTCGGTGGTGCTGAAGTTCCAGAAGGACCTCAACATCCCGGACGAGAAGCTCAACGTCAACGGTGGCGCCATCGCGATGGGCCACCCGCTGGGCGCCACCGGCGCCATGATCACCGGCACCATGGTCGACGAGCTTGAGCGCCGCAATGCGCGACGCGCGCTGATCACGCTGTGCATCGGCGGCGGCATGGGTGTCGCCACCATCATCGAGAGGGTTTAAGGCCATGCCAGAGAACACCATTGCTTGGGACAAGGACGCCGACGGTATCGTCACGCTGACGTTGGACGACCCGACCGGGTCGGCCAACGTGATGAACGAGCACTACGCCGAGTCCATGCATAACACCGTCGAACGCCTTGTCGCAGAGAAAGATTCGGTTACCGGTGTGGTCATCACCAGCGCGAAGAAGACCTTCTTCGCCGGTGGTGACCTGAAGGCGATGATCAACCTCGGTCCCGAAAACGCCGGGGAGGCGTTCGACACCGTCGAGTCGGTCAAGCGTGACTTGCGTGCCCTGGAGACCCTGGGCAAGCCGGTGGTGGCCGCCATCAACGGCGCCGCCCTCGGCGGTGGGCTGGAGATCGCGCTGGCCTGTCACCACCGCATCGCCGCCGATGTGAAGGGCAGCCAGCTCGGGCTGCCCGAGGTGACGTTGGGCCTGCTGCCCGGTGGCGGCGGCGTGACCCGCACCACCCGGATGTTCGGCATCCAGAACGCCTTCATGAACATCCTGTCGCAGGGCACCCGCTTCAAGCCGGCGAAGGCTAAGGAGATCGGCCTGGTGGACGAGCTGGTCGGAACGGTCGAGGAGCTGGTGCCCGCCGCCAAGGCGTGGATCAAGGCCAACCCCGACTCGCACACCCAGCCGTGGGATGCCAAGGGTTACAAGATGCCCGGCGGCACGCCGTCCAGCCCGGCATTGGCGGGCATCCTGCCGTCGTTCCCCGCGTTGCTGAAGAAGCAACTCAAGGGTGCGCCGATGCCGGCACCGCGGGCCATCCTGGACGCGGTCGTCGAGGGCGCGCAGGTGGACTTCGACACGGCCAGCCGCATCGAGAGCCGTTACTTCACCCAATTGGTCACCGGCCAGGTCGCCAAGAACATGATCCAGGCGTTCTTCTTCGACCTGCAGTACATCAACTCCGGTGGCTCCCGCCCCGACGGCATCGGCAAGACCCCGATCACCAAGATCGGCGTGCTGGGTGCCGGCATGATGGGCGCCGGCATCGCCTACGTCTCGGCCAAGGCCGGCTTCGACGTGGTGCTCAAGGACGTCGACATCGAGGCCGCCAAGAAGGGCAAGGGCTACGCGGAAAAGCTTGAGGCCAAAGCACTTGAGCGTGGCAAGACCACCGAGGAGAAGTCCAAGGCGCTGCTGGCCCGTATCACGCCGGCCGCCGACCCCGCCGACCTGAAGGGTGTCGACTTCGTCGTCGAGGCCGTCTTCGAGAACCAGGACCTCAAGCACAAGGTGTTCCAGGAGATCGAAGACATCGTCGAGCCGAACGCGCTGCTCGGGTCGAACACCTCGACGCTGCCGATCACCGGTCTGGCGACCGGCGTCAAGCGGCAGGAAGACTTCATCGGGATCCACTTCTTCTCGCCGGTCGACAAGATGCCGTTGGTCGAAATCATCAAAGGCGAGAAGACTTCTGACGAGGCGCTGGCCCGCGTGTTCGACTACACGCTGGCGATCGGCAAGACCCCGATCGTCGTCAACGACAGCCGCGGATTCTTCACCAGCCGGGTGATCGGCACCTTCGTGAACGAGGCGCTGGCGATGCTGGGTGAGGGTGTCGAGCCCGCCAGCATCGAGCACGCGGGCTCGCAGGCCGGCTACCCGGCGCCGCCGCTGCAGCTGTCCGACGAGCTCAACCTGGAGCTGATGCACAAGATCGCGACCGCGAGCCGCAAGGGCGTCGAGGACGCGGGCGGCAAGTACGAGCCGCACCCCGCGGAGGCCGTCGTCGAGAAGATGATCGAGCTCGGCCGGCCGTCGCGGTTGAAGGGCGCGGGCTTCTACGAGTACGTCGACGGCAAGCGCACCAGCCTGTGGCCCGGCCTGCGGGAGACGTTCAAGTCCGGCTCCTCGCAGCCGCCGCTGCAGGACATGATCGACCGGATGTTGTTCGCCGAGGCGCTGGAAACCCAGAAGTGTCTTGACGAGAACGTGTTGACGTCGACGGCCGACGCCAACATCGGATCGATCATGGGCATCGGGTTCCCGCCGTACACCGGTGGTAGCGCTCAGTTCATCGTCGGCTACTCCGGCGCGGGCGGCACCGGCAAGGAAGCCTTCGTGGCCCGGGCCAAAGAACTGGCCGCCAAATACGGCGACCGTTTCCTGCCGCCTGACTCGCTGACCTGACCCGGGTTTGCTGCGGTAGCGAGCGATCTCAGTTAACGTCCTCGTCGGGTGGGGCTCCGACGAGGAGGGTGTGCGCATGCCCAATGGTCATGAGGTCGCCGACGGGAGTGCGCCACAGCCGGCTCGCCAGCCTGGTGCGCTGGCACGAATTGGGCAGAGCCCCATCGCGGGTTTTGCCCCGTGGATCATCTACGGGGTGGTCGCCAGTGGCAAGAGCACCTGGCTCTACGGTGCGCTCGCCGCGGCGGTAGCCGCGATCATCTTGGCGGGTCCGTCGATCCTTCGCGGCAGCCACAAGATGCTCGACCTGGTAACAATCGCATTCTTTGTGGGGCTCACCATCGCCGGGATCGCGACGGGTGCCAAGAACGACGACTGGATGGACACCTGGTCGGCCACCCTCTCGAGTGGGATCCTCGCGGCCGTGGCGTTGGGCTCGCTGGCGTTCGTGCCATTTACCGAGCAATACGCGCGCGAGTCCACCCCGCGCGAGGTGTGGGATCACCCCGCATTCAAGCGCACCAATCGGGTGCTGACGTTGGTCTGGGGTTTGACGTTCGCGGCCAACTCGGTGTTGGCGTTCGTCTCGGTCAAGGCGCCGGACACCGGCGACTGGACCGCCTGGGTTATCCCTACCGTGTTGCTGGTCACCGCCTTCAAAATCACCGCGAGCTACCCGGATCGGGTGCGGGCTCGCGCGTCCGGCAGCTAACGGACCCCGGGTGCCTTGCGTCTATTGGCGCCGTTCGTCAGCGTTTAAACCGCGGCGGCAATCCGGCGCCATTGTTCGCGGGGGAAGGCCTGCGGATCGGCCAGCAGTACCTGGACGCAGACGTGGTCGGCGCCGGCAGCGCGATGCTCGTCGACCCTGCGAACGATGGCGTCTTCGTCGCCCCACGCGATGAGCGCGTTGAACAGCCGATCGCTGACCTGTGTCAGATCATCTTCGGAGAACCCGCTGCGCAGCAGATTGTTGGCGTAGTTGGGAAGCGCCAAATAGGAACGCAGCCAGTCGGTTCCGACGCGGCGAGCCTCCTCCTCGCTGTCGGTGAGGATGACCGTCTGTTCGGGTAGTAGCAACGGTCCCTCGCCCAAAGTCGAACGGGCACTTGCGGTGTGCTTGGGTGTGACCAGGTACGGGTGTGCACCGCGGGCACGGGGTGGCCGACAAGTCCAGCATCTTCGGACCGAGCGCGGCGAGCACCCGGTTCTCGGTGGGAACCGGTTCCGGCGCGGCGTCCAGTCCGTCCAGGAACGCGGCCGTCGCGGCCAGCGGTTTGCGGTATCGCCCGGGCTCACCGGCGTCGATCAGCGGTGCGTGGCTGACGCCGATCCCCAACAGGAAGCGGTCCGGGTGCTCGCCGGTCAGCGCGGCGTAGCTTTCGGCCACGTCGCCGGGCGAGTGCATCCAGAGGTTCAGGATCCCGGTGGCGATGACGGTGCTCTTGGTCGCGCCAAGTAGCCGGGCGATCGCGTCGAACACCTGCCCGCCGATATCCGGAATCCACAGTGCTTTGAATCCCAGCTCGTCTAGTTCTGCTGCCGCGTCGGCGGATTCGGCCGGGTCACCGTAGCGCAGTTGACTGCTCCAAATCCCGACACCGGCAAGCTCCATCGCAGATCGTTCCTTTCGTGGCAGGCACCTGGGGTTCGCCGCCGCCATTGGCGTCAAACGACGGCGTACTCTTTGTACTCCATCGAGTCGTACAGACGGGCGCCGTTGGTGTTCATCTTGGCGATGGCTTTGCTGACACCGGCGGGGTGTGCCGAGATCAGCCGAGCGGCGCGGGTCAGCGCCCAGACTCCGGCTCGCGAGCCCGGGACGATGGTCTTGGCGGCCGTGCGTGCAAAGGCGCGGCTGCGCCGGACCGCGTCGGCCATGGCCCGTTCGTAGGCGGGGAACGCTCGCGTGTAATCGCCTTTGGCTTCTGCCAATTCACCGGCCAGCACATAGGCGCCCAGCACCGCGATGCTGGTGCTGCCGCCGACCGCCGGCCCCGGGCAGTACCCGGCGTCGCCCACCAGTGCCACCCGCCCACGCGACCAGGTGTCCAACTCCAGCTGGATGATCGAGTCGAAGTAGAACGTCGGTGCGTGGTCGAGCTCGGCGAGCCAACCGTCTACCGCCGTATCCATGCCGGCAAAGGTTGTCCGCAATAACTCCTTCTGCCACACGACATCTCGGTAGCCATACTGCAGTTCCTCCTTGCTGCGGAACATGAACAGTGCCCGTGCATCATCCAGCGGTTGCGCCGTGTAGATCCCCGCCATCCGGCCGGCGCCCATGTGCACGGCCATTTCCCCGTCGTGGGCAAGCGATTTCGGCACCGACTCCACCGCGAGATAGCCGCCGAGGAACCTGGTGCGCCCGGCGTCCTCGCCGAAGACCAGGCGCCGGACGTTGGAGTGCAGACCGTCGGCGCCGATCACGATGTCGAACGTGCGTGGCTTGTTGTGCTCGAAGGTGACGTCACCGTCGGGCGAGATGGACGTGATCGAGTCGCCGAAGAGGTACTCGACGTCACTGCGACCCGCGAGGTAGTAAGCCTCGCTGAGGTCGTCGCGCATGATCTCGACGTGCCGGTCGGATGACGCGCCGAAGACTTTCGCCAGATCGACGTGCGCGGGGCGCGCGACGCCCTCGCGATACATGGTCAGCTCGTTCGTCCCGGTGGCGAGTGCCTCGATTTGTGGCAGCACGCCCATCTTTGCCGAGATTTCCATGGCTGGGCGGAACAGATCGACGGCATGGCCGCCCGTCTTCCGCAGTTGAGTCGCGCGCTCGACGATCGTGACATCGAATCCGTGCCGGGTAAGCCAGTACGCCAGTACGGGGCCAGAGATGCTCGCCCCCGAGATGAGAATCCGCATGTCGACCTCCTAGGAATTAGGTGACCCTAACATAACACTTACCTATCGGTAAGTCAGCTAAAATTTTCGAGTGACGAGACCGCGGTCAGATACCCGCCAGCGCATCCAGGAGGTCGCCCGGGAGCTGTTCCTTCAACATGGCGTGCAGCGGACCAGCCTGCAGGACATCGCGGACCGGCTGGGGATCACCAAACCCGCGTTGTACTACCACTTCACTTCCCGCGAAGAACTGGTGCGCAGCATCGTGATGCCGTTGATCGAGGACGGCGAACAATTCGTCGACGAGCAGGAGGGCCGCCGCGACATCGACGCCCGCGAATTGCTGGAGGGCTACTTCGATTTCCACTACCGGCACCGTCAATACATCGTGCTGGTGCTCACCGAACTGACGATGCTGGCCGACCTCGGCCTCATCGACAAGGTGCTGGCGTGGCGCGATCGGCTGGGCAAGCTGGTGTTTGGGCCGCGGCCAACGCTGGCGCAATCCACCCGCGCGGTGGTGGCTTTCGGCGGCCTGCAGGACTGCTGCCTACAGTTTCCGGACACCCCTTATGAGGCGTTGCGCGCGACCTCGGTCGAAGCGGCGCTCGCCGCGCTGGGCGTGTGAGCTCCGGCGTGAAACACGCCTTGGCACCGATTCGAGCTTTCGTGATCGTGCTGGCGCGAGACAATGGCTGCGCATCGAAAGTTGCTTCGAAACAGTGGCCTAACGGACATCTATTGAGCCCCAAATGGTCTGGAAACTGGGCGTCGACCAGCGCCATGATTGCGGACATGATCCAACCGACAAGCCGTCAGCAGGCGACCGTTGGAATACCCCGTGCGCGAACGAGTTAGAGAATTGCCAGACGTGGATGTCATCGACGATATCGTTTTCGCCGGTGCTGCGGAGCAGGCACGGATGCTCGCCGACGGCGTGATCACCGCGCCGGCGCTGCTTGAGTTCTACCTCGAACGCATTGCGCGGCTGAATCCGCAGCTGAACGCCTACCGAGTGGTGCGCCGGGATGCCGCCCGCGTCGAGGCCGCAACCGCGCAGCAACGGCTCGACGCGGGCGAGCGGGTAGCTCTTCTCGGAGTGCCAGTGGCAATCAAGGATGATGTCGACGTCGCGGGTGAGGTCATGGCCATAGGAACGAATGCTCACGGCCCGGCGAAAACACGAGATGCCGAAGTGGTCGGCCGGCTTCGGGCGGCCGGGGCAATCATCATCGGGAAGACCTCCGTGCCCGAGTTGTGCATCTGGCCCTTCACAGAGACGCTCACGTTCGGGACGACGCGTAACCCCTGGGACCCGAGGCGTACGCCGGGCAGCAGCGGTGGGTCCGCCGCCGCAGTGGCTGCCGGGCTCGCCCCAATCGCGCTGGGCTCCGACACCGGCGGCTCCATCCGCATCCCGGCAACTTGGTGTGGCCTGTTCGGCATCAAGCCGCAACGCCACCGGGTTCCAACATCCCCGCACGACGACGTGTGGCCCGGCCTCATCGAGTTCGGGCCACTGAGCCGGACCGTCGAGGACGCAGCGCTATTCCTCGACACCACAACGACCCTCCCCGCACCTGCCGGTGGCTTCGTCGCCGCTGCAGCCCGCTCCCCGGGGCGATTGCGGATCGCCTTGAGCACGAAGGTTCCACCACCACTTTTCGCCAGCCTCGGGCGGGCGCAGTACGCGGCGGTCGATGAAGCCGGCAAGTTACTGCGCGAGCTCGGCCACCAGGTTATCGCCCGAGACCCCGACTACCCGCCGGCGGCGATCGTCGCGAACTTCATCCCACGCTTCCTGCGCGGAATTCACGACAACGTTCACAAGATGCTGTACCCGGATCGTCTCGAGGCCCGGACCCGCGGTATGGGCCGACTCGGCGGGCTGTTTTCCGACCGACGAATGGCGGCAGTGCGGGCCGCAGAAGCATGCATAGCTGCGCGCGTTCAGGCGATCTTCGACGACGTGGATGTACTCATCACGCCGAGTACTGCGGCCGGCCCCTCTCGCATCGGTGCCTACCAGCGCCACGGGGCCATCGGCACATTGGCGGCGTCCTCGGCGCGGGTGCCCTTCCAGCCAATCTTCAATGTGACCGGCCAGCCGGCGGCAACCGTGCCGTGGGGACCGGACGGCGACGGTTTGCCGCTATCCGTGCAACTCGTGGGCAGACCCTCCGATGAGGCGACGCTGCTCGCCCTCAGCACACAGATCGAGGCGGCCCGCCCATGGGTCCATCGACGTCCCCGTACCTTCTGAGGCCGTTGATAGTGAGGTCGCCGACTGGCGGTCATCGTGATATCCGTTGGCGCACAAGGTGAACCTTCGGGCCTCGGTCGAAGTCGCGCTGGTGCCTGCACTTGTTTGCCACGCATTCATTTGCCGCCCGATTGTCATGCACAGCTGGGCGCTTGTTATCTATCCGCTATGAGGTTCCGGCTCGCATGGTCGACCGACGCTAGAGTCGCTAACCATGCGCTTTGGTTTCTTCATCCCGCAGGGCTGGCGGATGGATCTGGTAGGCATCGACCCCGCGAAACACTGGGCGGTGATGCGGGACTTGGCGACCTACGCCGACGGCAGCGCCTGGGACTCGGTGTGGGTCTACGACCATTTCCACACCGTCCCGATGCCGAGCGCCGAAGCGACGCACGAGGCTTGGTCCTTGATGTCGGCCTACGCCGCGACCACTTCGCGGATCAAGCTCGGCCAAATGTGCACGGCGATGAGCTACCGCAACCCGGTTTACCTGGCCAAGGTGGCGGCCACCGCCGACACCATCTCCGGCGGCCGCATCCAGATGGGTATCGGCGGCGGCTGGTACGAACACGAATGGCGCGCTTACGGTTATGGGTTCCCGTCGGCCGGCGTGCGGTTGGGCCGGTTGGACGAAGGCGTGCAGATCATGCGCGATGCCTGGCGCGACGGCAAGGTCAGCATCGACGGCAAGCACTACCAGGTAGACGGTGCGATCGTAGAGCCGAAGCCATTGCAGGACAACGGTATTCCGCTATGGATTGCCGGCGGTGGTGAGAAGGTGACGCTGCGTATCGCGGCGAAGTACGCGCAGTACACCAACTTCACGCCGGAGCCCGAGGCGTTCGCCCACAAGTCCGACGTGCTCGCCGGGCATTGCCGCGACCTGGGCACCGACTTCGACGCCATCGTGCGCTCGGCAAACTTCGCCGCCATCGTCGGCACCTCGGAAGCCGAGGTCAAAGACCGCCGGCAGCGGGTGCGTGACCGGCTGGTCAACTATGTGCCTGAGGCCCTGGTGGATTCGATGACCACCAGCCTTCCGGACTCGGCGATGGGCACGACGGAACAAGTGATCGAGCGGCTGACCAAGATCCGCGACCTCGGCTGCGAGTATGCGATCGTCTACTTCCCCGAAGCCGCCTACGACCGCTCCGGCATCGAGTTGTTCGAGCGCGAAGTCATTCCCGCGCTGAGCTAGCGGCGCTCAGACGTCGGTGCTGATGTATCTCGTCTTGACCGGAGGTGCGGCCAGCAGGGGCGGTAGCTGGGTTACCTTGCCTTCGCCGGCGCGAAACGCGCGGTAGGCCTCGTCGTGCTCGACCGACTCCCAGATTTCGTAGACCAGCCAGTGCGCTTCGTCGTCCTCGTTTACCAGCACGTCGGTGCGGACGTTACCCGCGAACCCGCGGGTGACTTGCAGCGTCCGGCCCATCAGTTCACGTCCCGCGCCGACCTCTTCGGGTTTGAATTTGAGCTCGAGTATTACCGTGACCGTCATCGTCGTCTCCTCGTATCGTCACTGTGCGCCGCTCGCCGCGAGCACACTGTTGAACCTACGGTCGACCCATTTGGCGAACTGCGGCGCCTCCGGAATCTGGTCGGCGGCGGCGAACAAATCGGCCAGGCGTTGTTCGGCGGCGACCACCTTGTCGTCGAGGGGGATGGGTAGTCGCAGCTGGTGACTCTGAGCGAGTTCGGCGATTTTGATGTCCAGGCCCACCGCGTTGGCGTACTTGCTGGCCCACTCCGGCGGACTCTCCCGCGCCCACTGCGCCGCCCTGTTGTAGCGGATCAACAGATCGGCCAGCGCGGTGTTGCGTTTGGGATCGGTGAGTGCCCGAATGGAGGCACTTGCGAACTGGTAGCCGTTTTCGGCGGTCCCGATATTGCGCACCTTCAGCGTGAGAGTGGCTTGCGACGTGTAGGGCTCCCAGATGACCCAGGCGTCGCCTTGTCCGTTGGCGAATGCCGACAGCGCATCGGCGGGCTGCAGGAACACCAGCTTCACGTCTTTTGGCTTCAGGCTCGTATCGGCAAGGTGTTCAAGCACGTTGGCGTGCGCTGAGCTGCCCTTGGTCACCAGGATTGTCTTGCCCCTTAGATCGGGAACGCTGGCAATCGGGGAACCGGCGCGCACCAGGATCTGTTCGCCGGTCTCGGCGCCGTCCCACACCGAAACCACCCGGGTCTTAGAGTTGGCCGCGGCACCGAAGACGGGTGGGGTGTTGCCGGTGATCGCGAAGTCGATCTTGCCGGCGGTCAGTGCCTCGATCTGCGGCGGTCCCGAGGTGAATGTCGAGAACGCGATCTTGTAGGGCAGCTCGTCTAGAGCACCAGCCGCGCGCAACAGCGCTTCGGTGCCGCCTTTTTGATCACCCACTTGCAGGGTCACCCCGGCGAGCTCCGACACTGGGACCGGCGGCGGCGATGCGATCAACTGCGGTCCCAAAGACCGTGACACACATGCCGGCACGCTCGAGACGAGCAGCAGCACCAGGGCGGCGCGAATGCCGATGCGGTGTGTGGCCGTCAAAGCCGAACGCCGAGCTTGTCGAGAAGGTGGGCGCGGTATTGGTCGTGCTGCGCGGTGCGCTCCGACGCAGTGGGCCGCGGTGTTCCGATTTCGATGGTGTGGGCAACCCGGCCGTCCTCGAGCACCAGCACCCGGTCGGCCAGCTCGATGGCCTCGTCGACGTCGTGTGTGACCAGCAGCACGCCGAACCCGTGATCGCGCCACAGGTCGAGTAGTAGCGCCCGCATGGAAAGCCGGGTGAGTGCATCCAGCGCGCCGAACGGCTCGTCGAGCAGCAGCAGCTGGGGCTCGGCCACTAGTGCCCGTGCCAGCGAAACACGTTGTGCCTGACCGCCAGACAGCGTCAGCGGCCATGCGCTCGCATGGTCGGCCAGGCCGATCTCGTCCAGCGCCCGCTGCGACCGACTCCGGGCCGCGTGGTGCGACAGGCTGGTGCGGTTGAGGCCGTAGCGCACATTGGTCAACACGTCGCGCCACGGGAACAGCCGCGGCTCCTGGAAGGCGACGGCCGGCGCGCCGACGACCTCGCGGTCACCGGTGTGATCGGCGGAAAGCCCTGCCAACACCCGCAATACGGTCGATTTGCCACATCCGCTGCGGCCAACCAGCGCGACGATCTCATGTGTGCGGATCTCGAAGGAGATGCCGTCGAGAACTTTCCGATTGCCGTACCACTTGTCGATGTTGGTGAGCCTGCCCACCACGGCGGTCTGTCGTTCCGATGTCACTGTCATGTGCGATACCTCAGGGCTCGATGTTCGAGAGCTCGAACGATGGCATCGGTTCCGATGCCGAGCAGCGCGTAGACAACCAAGCAGAAAATGATGATGTCGATGCGCAAGAAGTCGCGGGCGTTGTTGATCAAGAACCCAATGCCCTTGTCCGCGTTGATCTGTTCGGCGACGATCAGCGTCAGCCACGCGATCGCCAGCGACTGCCGCAGCCCGACTAGCACCTGTGGTGCCGCACTCGGCAGGATGATGACGCACAGTCGCTTCCATAGCGAAAAGCCAAGTACATCAGCGGTTTCCAGCATCTTGGGGTCGACCTGCTTGATCGCGGACACGGTATTGAGGTAGAGCGGGAAGCTGACTCCGAGCGCGACCAGCAGTACCTTGGGTAGCTCGCCGATGCCGAACCACAGAATGAACAACGGGATCAAGCCCAGGTGCGGCAGCGCGCGCACCATCTGTAGGGGCGGGTCGACGGTCGCCTCGAACCACCGCGACAACCCGACGGCCACCCCGAAGGCAACGCCGACCACGCCGCCGAGCAGCAGGCCTTCGATTACGCGAAGCCCGGACACCTCGAGGGCCTCGGCGAGCTTTCCGTTGCGGATCAGTTGCAGGCCGGCATCGAAGATGAGCTGTGGGGCCGGCAGCACGTCCGCAGGGATCAGGCCGGTCGCGCTGAAGAGCTGCCACAACACCACCAAAACCAACGGGGACGAGATCCGGATGATGGCCCACCGGCGCTGCCTGCGCGGCCTGGCGACCGCGGCTGCCGGCAGTGCTTCGGCGCCCGTCTCGATGGGTGTGCTCACGATTATTGGAAGGACCTTTGCGGAGATTCGCGAATAGGACGGCAGCGGTGGCGCCCGGTCAAACGCTAAGCGGGCCCGGCTTGCACCTGAAGGGTTTGGCTCCGGGTGACGGGAATGGCCACCACCGGGCATACGGATGAGAATGCCATTTCCACTTTTCGGAAAGCTGTTATACGGTTCAGTCAGAATTGTTCTTTGACGCACCGTGGACGTTCCTGGAGGATCCCTCAATGCAGAAGGCACTCGCTCCCGAGATCTCGACCTGGCCCGATGAGAACCCGCAGCTGATCGGCAGTCGGTGCGGCGATTGCGGTGCCACGACTTTTCCGGTGCAGCAGCGGTGCCCGCGGTGCAGCGGCGGATCGATGAGCGACGTGCTGTTGCCGCGGACCGGCACCGTGGTGGCGTGGACCACCCAGGGCTTCCCGCCCGGGGCCCCCTACGCCGGCCCGACCGGCAACGACTTCGTGCCGTTCGGCGTGGGCCTGGTCCAGCTCGGCTTAGGAGAGGACGCGGTGATCCGCGTCGAGGGCCGGCTGACCGAGAATGACCCGGCCAAACTCCAATTCGGCCAACAGGTCGAGCTCACCATGGTGCCGTTCACCACCGACGCGGATGGCAACGAGATCATCACGTTTGCTTTCCAGCCGGTCTAGCAAGGAGTCTCGAGATGACTAACGACGTAGCCATCATCGGCGTGGGCCTGCACCCCTTCGGCAGGTTCGACAAGACCGCCATGGAGATGGGCGCCGACGCCATCCAGTTCGCGCTCACCGATGCCGGTGTCCAGTGGAAAGACATCCAGTTCGGCTTCGGCGGCAGTCACGAGGTGTCCAACCCGGACGCGGTGACCCGTTTGGTCGGGCTGACCGGTATCACCTTCACCAACGTCTTCAACGCCTGTGCTACCGCTGCCAGTGCCATTCAGCAGACCGCCGACACCATCCGGTTGGGCAAGTACGACATCGGTATCGCCATCGGCTTAGACAAGCATCCGCGTGGCGCCTTCACCGACGACCCCGCCAAGCTGGCACTGCCGCAGTGGTACGCGCAGAATGGGCAGTTCGTCACGACCAAGTTTTTCGGGATGAAGGCCAACAAGTACCTGCATGATCACAACATCTCTCAGGCCACCTTGGCCAAGGTTGCCGCCAAGAACTTACGCAATGGCGCGCTGAACCCGAATGCGTTTCGTCGCAAGCCAATTCCTGAAGAAGAGATCCTCAACTCGACGGTGCTCAACTATCCGTTGACGCAGTACATGTTCTGCGCACCCGACGAGGGTGCCGCGGCCGTCATCATGTGCCGCGCTGACATCGCGCACAAGTTCACCGACAAGCCGGTGTACGTGCGCGCCTGCGAGATCCGCACCCGCACGTTCGGCGCGTACGAGGTGCATGCCACCTTCGCGCCGTTGGACGAGGACGTCTCACCGACGGTTTACGCGTCCAAGGCGGCCTACGAGGCCGCGGGCATCGGGCCCGAGGACGTTGACGTCGCTCAACTGCAGGACACCGACGCCGGCAACGAGGTCATTCACATGGCCGAGACGGGCCTGTGCGCCGACGGTGAGCAGGAGCAGCTGCTGGCCGACGGTGCCACCGAGATCCATGGCTCGATGCCGGTGAACACCGATGGCGGGCTGATCGCCAACGGCGAGCCGATCGGCGCGTCGGGGCTGCGTCAGATGCACGAACTGGTGCGTCAACTGCGCGGCGAGGCCGGCGATCGCCAGGTTCCCGGCAACCCGCGGGTTGGATTGGCGCAGGTGTACGGCGCTCCCGGCACCGCGACGGCGACGATCCTGTCGCTCTAAATCGCCTGTTCTAGAAGCCTATCCGCGTCGCCGATGATGCTGCCGTAAACCTACCCGGCCGGACAGCGCTACCGGCGCGCGGCGAGCTGAAATCGAATAGCTTTAGTGTTCAGCGCATCTCGAAATCTATGGTGTCGATATGCGTCGTTATTCGTCCAGACCGGAGCCGATGTATGCAACGGCCACGAGTTCGATGCGGCCATGCGGCAGCGCTACCACCTGGTATGTCGACCGCGGTGGAAACGGCGCCGCAAAGAACTCGGCTTGTACCGCATTGAGGGTTCGGAGGTCGCCCAAGTCTGTCAGCATGGCAGTGAGCATGACGATGTCCTTGAGGCTGGCACCAGCCTCCAGGCAAATCGCCTCGAGGTTGCGGAAGGCTTGGCGGATTGCCACTTCGGGGCTCTCGTCGATGACACGTTGCTCGTGCTGATTGGTGGCGAGTGTGCCCCCAATGTAAACAATGTGGCCGACCCGCACGGCTTGCGAGAAGTTGCCGATGTTGATGCCCGTGTTGTCGGGTGCATCGGCGGCGTGGATGAAATGCTGTGTTGGAACGTTTTTCATAACATCATTGGTACCAATACCGTTTGGCGCTGTCAATCGTTGATTGATGTGAATTACATTGCACCGCAACATATTTCACCCTATCCATTCCGAATCCATGTTTACGGGAACGACGGCGCCGGCGCCGATTGATTTCTGCAGTTCCGCGCATTGGGCAACGCGGCAGCAACGAAGGTTCGGACTAGGCGGCCGGGCCGCCGTCCTTGGGAGCCGCAGACGGCTTCGCGGTGGCTATGCGTTGCTATATCAGTCCGTGAATGAAAGCGCTTATAGCGGAGGCTACTTCGTTCTTGTCATAGTCGATGGTCGCGAGATGCCCTCCCTTGTTGAGAAGTACTGTCGACGTGTCAGGCATGGTCGCGCAAAGATGGTCCGCCGCGGCAGTCGCGTCGAGAACGTCGTCGTTGCGGCTTGCCAAAATGAGAGTGGGCATCTCGATGGCGGATAGCGAGGGCTGAACTTCGTCGACAGCGTCGAGCGCTGAGAGGAAGGACTCAATGGGAACGGCTCCGTAATCCGCGGCTGAGACTTGGGGATCCTTGATATCTCCCCCGAAAGGCGAAAGCAGAGTCTCGCCCATGGCTGCCGCCTGTCGAAGCTGCTGCTTCAAATCTGGTGTGGGGCAAATCAGAGGGTTGATGAGGACGAGGCCGCGAATCTGTTCTCGCAATGGTGTAGCAAGTGTTAGAGCGAGAGTGGCGCCCATCGAGAGTCCGATCACTACCAGAGTTTTTGATCTCTCAAGCGTCTCTGCTGCGGCACATTGAGCTTTGGTGAACCAGTCGTCCCACGTGCTGCCATACATATCGGCAAGGACCGTGCCGTGGCCGGGCAGTGTTGGTGTCGAGCAGAAATAGCCGAGCCTCGACAGGTATTCGGGCAGCTCACCGAAAACTCTGGGGTTCCCGGTGAGTCCGTGTAGTAGAAGGATTGCCGGTTTTGAGGGGATCATGGTTGTACTCCTTTGAGATTCCGACCGTCGGGCGTTGACGGTCCGCTGGGGATGTGGCTACTTTCGGGTAACTCCTACCGAATGTTCGGATCAAACATGTCCGAATCTGGTGAGGCAATCCTGCAGAGAGTAACCCTTGGCGATTGCTTGTCGCACAAGCACTTCGGTGTTAGTGAGCTCCTCGGCTCGGACAAGTACGGGGTCGATCAGCTTTGCCGGGATGACTAACGCGCCGTCGGCGTCTGCGTGAATGAAGTCACCAGGATTCACAGCGACGTGACGGGTGGTTGCCCCGGGCAGGTAGACGGGCTGGTTGTAGTGGGTGACTTTCCATCGTCCGATTGACTGAATGGGCGATCGGTAGCGACCAAACACGGGAAAGTTATGTTTCCGTAGCCATTTGAGATCACGTACGCCGCCGTCGACGATTGCTCCGACAGCGCCACGTTCGGCCATGCCTAGGGCAATCAGTTCTCCGAAGTAGCAGATACCAACGCCCGCTCCCGACCATACGGTGATGTCACCCGGGCATATGTCGGCACATGCCGCCATTTTGGTGGGGTCGCCATCGCCGGTGTAGGGCAACATCGCACCCGAAATCGTGAATGCCCATCCGGCAAGCGAGTCTCCCGCCAATGCGCCCAACGCTGGGTCGAGACCTTGGTCGTGGTAACCGAGTTCATCGAGGACATCCCCCACGTTCGACGTATCGATTGCCAGGAACCGTGTTCGGATTGTTTCGCGTTCTTCAGCGGTGGTGTTCATCGATGAGTGGGTCCTTCCATGGTTCGGGGGTGGTCGGTCAGATACTGGGAATGAGTCCGCCATCGACGCGCACGACCGATCCGGTGATGTAAGAGGCTCGAGCGCTGGCCAAAAAGGCTACGGCAGAACCGTATTCGGCGGGATCCCCGTAGCGGCCTAAGGGAATAGCGGCGGTACTTGCCGCAGCGACGTGTTCGACCGTGGTGCCGTCACGGGCCGCTTTGGCTTCGTCAAGTGCGGTGATTCGGCCAGTAGCGATACGACCCGGGACGACAATATTGCTGGTGACACCGTCACGACCAATCTCTGCGGCAAGAGTCTTTGACCACCCCGCCAGGGATGCGCGCAACGAGTTCGATAGCGCGAGGTTGGGAATTGGGCAGGTGATTCCCGACGACGTGCTGGTGATGATGCGGCCCCAACGGCGTTGGCGCATAGCGGGTAATACGGCGGCGGTAGTGGTAACGACCGGGATTACCAGAGCATTGAACCAGGTGTGCCAGTCGGCGCCGGCGATCTCAGTAGCCGCTATCGGCGGAGGACCGCCGGTCCTGTTGACCAGGATGTCTACGTTTCCGTACCGGTGCGGTAGGTCAGCGAACATCTCGGCCAAGCTTGTGGCGTCGGTGAAGTCGACGACTAGGGGAGTGAAGTCGAGCTTCTCGTCGCTTATCGACTTGGCAACTGCGGTAAGAGATTCGGCGTTTCGATCGGCGCCGAGTACGCGGGCACCTTCACGCGCCAGCGCCAATGCGATGGCGCCGCCGAGTCCGCCCCCGGCGCCGGTGACAAGGGCGACTTTGTCGTTTATTCCGAAATCCATAGTATGCCTTCAATAATCGGGAGAGTTAGGTTGCCAGGCGCAGCGTGCCCGCTGTTTTGGCGAGGTGGGCTACCACGCTTTGCGCGGTGATCCGCCCTGTTTTGGGGTTCTCGGTGGGAATGTTCGCAATATGGATGTGTAGATCAGCGGAATCCGAGCGCATATCGACGATATGGGTATTGCGGTCAACCGTGGGATCGGCCCACACCCGCAAGGTGGTGTTATCCGGCCCTATCCCGGCGAGGGAAAGTGCCACAGCGACATTGAGATTGGCCGGAAAGCCGGTGGCTGCTTGGCGAGCGCTTCCCTCGAAAAGCAGCAGCGGTTCACGCAATGAGCGCAGCTCGTCGTCGCGACCACGTACGTAGGGGGCGCCGATCAGGCTTGCGATCGGTTTGCGCGTGGTCATCGTGATTTCGAAGATGGTGCCGCGAGCTGCCGCCTGGACTGCGTCCAATCCCGCGATCGCTCCAGAGGGCACGCTGATAACGGCTCCGGTTTGGTGAGCGCGCTCGACCAGGCTCCAATGTTGTAGCAACGCACTCGAACTCAGGACGATAAGATGTTTGCCTGCTTCGATAGTTGGAGTGGCGATGGTGGCGAACAGGGCTGCCGGCGCGCATTCGATTACTAGGTCAGAGCAGGGTTCGATCTGGTCGGCATCCACGACGGGGACTGGTGAGGTGAGCGTCCGGGAGAAGTCTTCAGCGAGCTTCGTGCGGCGGGCGCTCACCGCCGATAGACGATAGCCGGTGATGCCTTTGTCGAGAGCTTGGGCCACAACGCTTCCGACAGGCCCGAGCCCGACGATTCCGACGCGGATTTGATTCGGGGTGGTGACGGAGGCAGTCATTTACTGCTTTCGAGGACGGGAGCAGGGGGGGAAGAATTGAGGTCGAACACTTTTGGAAGGCTGCTGCCACGGTGAGGACTGTTTGGTCGGCAAATGGTCTTCCGGCAAGTTGAAGGCCTACGGGCAAGCCATCGGCGTCGGTGCCCGCTGGGACAGTGATGGCCGGAAGTCCTAGAAAACTAAACGGGCGGGTAGTGCGCAGCAGGCGTGCCGTCGTCTGTGCGGCATCCTCGGTCGCGGCGGCGATGGTAGGGGCGGTGTCCAACGTCGTATTGGTTGCCAGGACATCGCACTCGTCAAGGATGGTGTCGAGGAATCGTGCAAGCGAAGCGCCCTGGGCGCACACGGCCCGCACGTGATCCGCGCTGCTGGTGACGAAGGCATGATGCAGGCGGGATCGTATTGCCGGGGGATAATCGTTGGCGGCATTACTAAAATGATCCCCATGAACCGCTGCTGCTTCGCACCAGGTTAGTAGTGATCCGGCTCGGTCGTAGTCTCGGAGCGGGCTTAGATCTACTTCGACGAGTTGTGCACCCATGGTCTCCAGGAGCTCCCAGGACGCTTCGATGTTCGTGACTATGTCCGGACTCGACTTCTCGCGCAGGTAGCCAGAATCGATGCCGATTCTTGTGTTGTGCAGGTTGATATCTATTTGTCCCAACGGCTGCACTGGTCGGCAGTCGATGGATGCCGGATCGGTCGGATCGTGCCCGGCCATCACCGCTAGCGCGAGTGCTACATCCTGCACCGTCCGGGCGATGATGCCGATGGTGTCTTGGGACTGTGACAACGAGATCGCACCTCGCCGTGAGATGCGACCAAATGTGGGTTTGAAACCGACAACGCCACACAGAGCCGCGGGAATTCTGACTGACCCCCCGGTGTCGCTGCCGATCGCGATGGGTACCGCACCGCTGGCGACGGCTGCGGCCGACCCGCTCGATGATCCACCGGCAATGCGAAGTGGGTTGAAAGGATTGCGCACGTGGCCGTGGTGGCTGTTGAGCCCCGTTGCCGAGTAGCCGTAGGGGTCGAGGTTGAGCCGGCCCAGTGTGATTGCGCCTGCACTGTCGAGCTGGTCGAGACATGGTGTGTCGTCGTCTGCTGCTCGCAGCGATGAACGGCTCACTCCCAGACCTGCTGGTTTGCCTTTGCGCGTGAACATGTCCTTATACGCATAGGGGACCCCGGCTAGCGGCAATGGTTGCGGAATAGCAATTTTCATGACGTGGTCCACCTGAGCCGCCAGTTGACGCGCTCGCTGCTCATCGAGGCAAACGAAACAGTTCGTCGACAGCTGTGCTAGCTGGCTGGCTTCTAGAGCGGACTCGACCACCTCGGTGGCGCTTAGTGATCGGGAGCGCAGGCCGGCGCTGATTTCTACGGCAGTCAATGGTTGTGGGCTCATACGCTCGCCTCACGCCTGAGGAGTTCCCGGAATTGCCCGATCTCCAGCAGGGCTGTTTCGTCTTTGATCATCGAATCCACGGTTGAGCGAACGGATCGGATTGTCGAGCCAATTCGGGCGGCTTCAGAGTCATCGATTGCCACGCCATGCCCTAGCAGGATCGGACGGATGCTAGCGGATGCCGATGCGTCGTAGTCATTCATGAACGCTCGGCACCTGTGGGCGGACAGACGTGGGTACGGTAGTAATCGGCGATTCCGCCGGGTGTGGTGAACCACACGGATTCTCGTTGGCGCTGTATATGGTCCAAAGCCCGTCGGAAGTGACGCAACCGAAACGGCTGGCCGACGATGAAAGTATGTATCGAGATACCAAGTACCAGAGGCTGTTCCGAGGATTGTTGCAGCATCTCGTCGAATGATGCGACGACCATGTCCGCGAACTTGTCCGCGCTGCCATGGTGCAGGACGACCATCGGTACGTCGTTGACTTCGTGGGGGTAGGGAACGCTCAGAAGTGGACCGGTACGGGTGCTGAGCCATACTGGTTGGTCATCCATCGGCCAATCCAACGTGTATCGAAATCCGCGCTCTGCCAGGAGGTCCTCGGTAACCGCACTCGGATTGGCACCTGGACTCATCCATCCTTGGGGTGGGTGCCCCTCGTAATCTGTTATCTTTGTGAAGGTTTCATCGATGATGGCTCTTTCGGCATCTTCATCCAGTCCGTTTGGATGGATTGAATTCGTGTGGCCATGCGCAACGAACTCGGTCCTTTGTCCGCGGAACCGGTCTATCAGTGCCGGAGCATGCTCGTAGGTTGCGGTGTTGAGTAGCACAGTCGGCGCAATTCCGTACTGGTCGAGAAGGTCTGCGATTCGAAAGCCGCCCACTCTGTTCCCGTACTCTCGCCATGCCCAGTTGTAGGTATTGGGGTGATCGAGTCCGGGAGAGTAGGACAACCCCAACCCATCCTGGTTGTACGAGAAGTGTTCTGCATTTACGGCCACATACACCGCCAGGCGTTTGCCGTCCGGCCAGCAGAAGTCCGGCCGTTCAACTATTGCCGAGTATTCGAAGCGGCCGTGGGCAGGCAGCGCAGACATCATCGTTCTCCGTATGCTTGGGCGATTTGAGCGCGTTCTTGGATCGCGCGTAAATGTGCAGCCATTGCCGCTTTGGCCCCTTCGGCGTCCGCCGCGGCGATCGCGTCAACGATGGCTGCGTGCTCAGCGGTAGGCGCGCCCAGCCCGCCCAGCCGTCTGGCTGTCTGGACTGTCTGCTCGAACTGAAGCTCGCGAAGCTGACTGATCAATCGCACGTGCAGCGAATTCCCGGTCATCTCCGCGATCGCTGTGTGAAAGCGGAGGTCGTTGCGCACCCACGTCACGACGTCGGCGTCCTCGCTGTTGGTCGCCGCTAATTCGAGCAGCTGATCCAGCTGAATCGTGCTTCTGCGCTGGGCGGCCAGGCCGGCGCCTGGGACCTCCAGCATCGATCGCACCTCGAAGAACTCGGTTGAGTTCGTCGTACCAAGTAGGGACAACCCTGCGTCGGTACCGGTTGCACTGATAACGAATGTCCCTGCTCCCGAACGGCTCTCGATCATTCCTGCCGCACGCAGCCCGCCGAGGGCTTCGCGGAGCACCGGGCGAGACACGCCGAACGACCGAGCCAACGCGATCTCCCCGGGCAACCGATTTCCCACCGGGAAGTGGCCCGACCGAATCAGCGTGACCAGTTCGTCTCTTACCGCGGTCGCCGACGTCGTCCGAAGAATGGGCCCTGTGGTGGCCGGCGATCTGTCCTGCATCTGTCAAACTGTATTACAGCTTTGCCAGGATCGCAAAACGTGCCGCAGCGGCGGCCGCGAACGCATACGCGCTTTCGTCACCGGTGACACATCTCTGTTGCCCCGGATACGCGGCTTGGGTGCTTGCCGAATTCAGGTGGGCGGTGCTGGCGCGGTCACGGTGGTTAAACCCCGATGCTCCGCCGCCGCCGGAGTATCGTTTCGCTCCCTAAATCGCCGGTCCCAGAAGGTCATCCGCGTCGCGAATGATGTAGCCGTAGCCCTGCTCGGCCAGGAAGCGCTGCCGGTGCGCGGCGTATTCGGCGTCCAGGCTGTCGCGGGCCACCACCGAGTAGAAGATGGCGCCGCCGCCGTCGGCCTTCGGGCGCAGTAGCCGCCCCAGTCGTTGCGCCTCCTCCTGGCGCGAACCGAACGTGCCCGAAACCTGCACCGCCACGGATGCTTCGGGTAAGTCGATGGAGAAGTTGGCGACTTTGGACACGACCAGCGTCGATATCTCGCCGGTGCGGAATGCGTCGAACAATGCCTCGCGTTCCTTGGTTTTGGTGGACCCCTGGATCACCGGGGCGTTCAGCTCGGCACCGAGCTTGTCGAGCTGATCCAGGCAGGCGCCGATCACCAGGGTCTGCTCGCCGGGGTGTTTATTCAGAATCGACTTGACCACCGCGATTTTGGTGTGCACCGTCGAGCAGAGCTTGTAGCGCTCTTCGGGTTCGGCGGTGGCGTACATCATTCGCTCGTTGTCGGTCATAGTGACCCGGACTTCGACGCACTCCGCCGGCGCGATCCAGCCTTGCGCCTCGATGTCCTTCCATGGAGCGTCATAGCGTTTCGGGCCGATCAGAGAGAACACGTCACCCTCGCGGCCGTCTTCGCGGATCAACGTGGCGGTGAGGCCAAGCCGGCGTTTCGATTGCAGATCGGCGGTCATCCGGAACACCGGTGCGGGCAGCAAGTGCACCTCGTCGTAGATGATCAGCCCCCAGTCGCGACTGTCGAAGAGTTCCAGGTGGCGGTATTCGCCTTTACTCCGGCGGGTGATCATCTGGTAGGTCGAGATGGTGACGGGCCGGATTTCCTTGCGTTCGCCGGAGTATTCGCCGATTTCCTCCTCGCTCAGCGAGGTGCGTGCGACGAGTTCTCGTTTCCATTGCCGGGCGGCCACGATGTTGGTCACCAAAATCAGTGTCGTCGCACTGGCTTTCGCCATTGCGGCCGCACCGACCAGCGTCTTGCCGGCGCCGCACGGAAGCACCACCACCCCGGAGCCGCCGGCCCAAAACGAGTCCGTGGCCAGCCGCTGGTAATCGCGTAGCTCCCAGTCATCCAGGTCCAGCTTGATGGGATGCGCTTCGCCATCGACGTAGCCGGCGAGATCCTCTGCGGGCCAACCGATTTTAAGCAGCATCTGCTTGACCCGACCGCGCTCACTGCCGTGGACGATGACGGTGTCGTCGTCGATCCGGGCACCCAGCATCGGTGCGATCTTCTTATTGCGCAGTACTTCCTCGAGCACCGCACGGTCCAGGCTCACCAGGGTCAGGCCATGCGCCGGGTGCTTGACCAGTTGCAGCCGGCCGTACCGGGCCATGGTGTCGACGATGTCGACCAACAACGGCTGCGGTACCGCGTAGCGGGAGAAACTGACCAGGGCATCGACGACCTGCTCGGCATCGTGGCCGGCGGCGCGGGCGTTCCACAGCGCCAGGGGAGTGATGCGATAGGTGTGCACGTGCTCGGGTGCGCGCTCGAGCTCGGCGAACGGCGCGATGGCGGCGCGGGCACCGTCGGCCTGCTCATGGTCCACTTCCAGCAGCACCGTCTTGTCGGACTGCACGATCAATGGTCCGTCGGTCATATCACCCATTATCGGTTGTCGGCCGACACCACCGAAGTGATGCGGTGGATAGCGAAGTCACGCAGCCGTCCCAACGCCGAATCGAAGGCCACCAACTGCCCGCCTCGTATGGCGATCGGCGACACCATCCGCTGGCTGGCCACCCCCGCGGCGTCGAGGTAGCCGATCACCAGCGTGTCCTGATTCTTGGCCGCATCGGCCAGCAGCGACATCGCCACCGCCGGGTCGACGCGGCTGTTGCCGAACGGTGCGGTGGTCACCTTGCGAAGCACCGAGACGACCGCGTTCAGTGTCTCGTTGTTCGGCCGCGGCGACGTGCGGTAGGGCCGACGTTGCTGCGGCGTGGGCACCCGAGCCCGCAGCGGGCGAACGTCGACGATGGCGCCGGTGGAGTCTTCGGCGGCCGGGACGAAGCCCGCGGCCCGAAGCACCGCGAGCATCTCGGCGATCGGTGCGGGGGACACCGCCACCGTCGGGGCCAGGGCTCGCAGCTGCATATCCTCGCCGGCCGCCACCGCCTGAGCCAGCAGCGCTGGGTCCTCGCAGCGCACGAAAGACGCGGCCATGCCGATGCGCAGCTGACCGTGCCGGCGTGCGACGTCGTCGATGAGGTACGTAAGTCCTTGCGGTACTGATGTTTTGGAGTGGTCCGCGAAAAATGTGTGCATCCAGTCGCGGGTCTTCCCCACATCGAGTGCGTGCCGGATCGACTGCTCGCTGATGCGGTACACCATCGCCGCCCCTGCCGATTCGACGTTGGCCACCGTCGCCAGTTCATCGGCAAGATCGCGTTGCAGCGGGCCGGGCACCACAACAGTCAAGTCGGCCTGCATCAGGAAGTGATCGATCGGCTTGGGCAGTGCCCGCGCCATCGCATCCACCGTGGCGGAGAAGTCGACGGTTTCGGTCAGCAGCGCGCGGCCGGGCGTGCTGATCGCGCCGCGGCCCACCAGACCCATAGCGTGGCCTTCGGCCAGCAGATCGGCCACGGGGCCCGGCTGCAGCCGCCTGGTCCAGCGCGGGCGCCGCCAGATCAGCGCCGCCGACACGGTGGCCGCGTTCACGCCGGAGCCAGTGGGCAGGTCGGCGAGCGTGCTCAGCAGCAAGTGCCGATCCAGCGGAGCCGCCGTCGAGTACAGCGATTCGGACAGGGCCGCATACGGTTTGCCGTCCGGGCCGCGCCCGCCGATCAGCGCGGGGCGGCCCGGAAGGTCAAGCCATGCGCTGGCCACCTGGTGCCACCGTTCGGCCGCGGACATCGCGGCGAAGCGGTCGGCGGCCACCGTCGGCGCCCAGTACAGGCCGTCGCTGTTTTCCGGTTCGGGATCGGGCGTGCCGCTGGCGATCAGACCGGCCGCGGCCGCGACCTCGAGAACCAGGCCCAGCCGCTGTTCGTCAATGCCGGTTGCTTTGGCCAGCCGCTTGACTTCGCGAACTCCCAGGCCGCCGCTGCGCAGCTCGGAAACCGGTGTGGTGCCAACGCTTTCCAGCAGCACGTCGAATTCACGCAGCAGGTCGATGACGGCCCCGGCGGCCGCGGCGTCCACGTCGCCGGACGTGGTGGTGGACACCACCGGGTCGGGGGCGGTCAGCTGCATCGGGCCGGGCTGCTCGCCGCGCAGCACCTGCGCGACGTGGCGCGGCAAGATCACCGTCTCGGCGTCGACCCGGCGCAGCAGTCCCATCGCCAGCAATTGCGGCACCGGCCGATCCACGGGGGCGCCGGGCGCGGCGTCGCGGGTGCGCCCCATCGGAGATCCTTCGAGCAGCTTGTCCAGCACCTCCTGCTGCGCGTGGTCGAGGCCGTCGATCAGCTCCGAAATCTGTTCGCCGGTGCGCGACGTGTCCTCGAGCGTCACCTGGCCCGGATGCCACGGCAACGCGATGCCGGCGTCGGCGGCCAACCGCGTCGCGGTATCGCCCCACACCAGGGCACGCTGCCGTAGATCGTTCAACGCGTCGATCACGTCGGCGGCGGGGGCCCGGTCGCCGATCAGCGCCAGCAGCTTCGCCGTCGGCACCGCAGCGGTGTCCGCATGCAGCACCAGCAGCGCGTCGAGTACTGCCAGCCGCAGGAAGTCGAGCTCGTCGGTGGCAGCTTTGACCGACTGTCGAGCCCCGGCGCGCGCGGCTAGGGCCGCGATGCTGCCGGGTGGCGGCTGGGCAAGGTCTGGCCGTAGTTCCAGCAGTCGGATCAGCCGCTCGTCAGGCAAGTCGGCCAGCCAGGACCCCAGCGGGATATCCGGGGTGTTGTCGGTCATCGCTGACCAGCGTAAAGCAGCTCGCGGATCCCCAGGCGGCGCCGATGGCGGACCGGGCATTCCGACTAGCGACACGCGCGCGTACGCGACCTGTCAGAATGGACGGCGTGGCTGACATTGCTGAGGGTAACGCGGGTAAAGCCCAGTACGTCGACAACGGCTGGCCGACGACGGACCCCGACGACCATGCGGTAAGCGAGCTGGTGACCGACCGCACCGGTGCACTGTCGCCGTTTGGCGACTTGGTGTTCCCCGTGGAGTCCGACCATCTGCCCTACGTCCACCCGGTCACGGTCATCAACCGGTAGGTAGCACCGGGATGGCTGGGGCATCCGGAGCGTCCAGGCCTGCGAAGGCCAGGCAGTCGGAGGAATCCCGCCCGGACGCACTGTCGCACCTCGACGAACGGGGAGCGGCACACATGGTCGACGTCACCGAAAAGGGAGCCACCAAGCGCACCGCCGTTGCCGCGGGCTCTTTGCGGACCTCCCGTCAGGTGGTGGCGCTGGTCTCCAGCGGCGGGCTGCCAAAAGGTGATGCTCTGGCGACGGCCCGGGTGGCGGGCATCCTGGCGGCCAAACGCACCAGCGACCTGATCCCGTTGTGTCACCAGCTCGCGCTTACCGGAGTCGACGTGAACTTCACCGTTGCCGAGTCGGATATCGAGATCGTCGCAACGGTGCGCAGCACCGACCGTACGGGCGTGGAGATGGAGGCGCTGACCGCCGTCAGCGTGGCCGCGCTTACGCTTTACGACATGATCAAAGCGGTTGACCCGGCGGCCCGTATCGATGACGTCCGTGTGCTCCGCAAGGAGGGTGGCAAGACCGGAAATTGGGTGCGGTCATGAGTCCTCGATCCGCGCGCATCATTGTCGCCTCGACTCGGGCCTCAGGCGGTGTTTACACCGACAAGTGCGGGCCAATCATTGCTGAATGGCTTGAGCAGCATGGATTTTCGGCTGCAGACCCGGAAGTGGTCGCCGACGGGAACCCGGTTGGCGAGGCACTGCGCGGTGCACTCGACGACGATGTCGACGTCATCCTCACGACCGGTGGCACGGGTATCTCGCCCACCGACACCACCCCGGATCAGACCGTGGCTGTGGTGGACTACATGATTCCCGGCTTGGCCGATGCGATTCGCCACTCCGGACTCCCCAAAGTGCCGACCTCGGTGCTGTCGCGCGGTGTGTGCGGTGTGGCCGGTGCGACCTTGATCGTCAACCTCCCGGGATCGCCCGGCGGCGTACGCGATGGGCTGGGGGTGCTTGCCGACGTGCTCGACCATGCCCTCGATCAGATCGCCGGCAAAGACCACGAGCGATGACCATCGTCCTGCGGGCCGCGATGACCGAGCAGCCCATTTCTTTGGACCAGCATGAAGAGCTGGTAGGCCATCGCTCGGCCGGGGCCATCGTCGGGTTCGTCGGCATGATTCGCGACCACGACGAGGGACGTCGGGTGGTGCGGCTGGAGTACTCCGCGCATCCGTCGGCCGCCCAGGTGATGGCGGAGGTGGTGGCCGAGGTCGCCGAGGCATCCGGCGGCGTGCGCGCGGTCGCGGCCAGCCACCGGATTGGCGCGCTGCAGATCGGAGAGGCAGCACTGGTGGTCGCGGTCGCCGCCGACCACCGACAAGCGGCATTCACCACCTGCGCCCAGCTGGTCGACACCATCAAGGCGCGGTTACCGGTGTGGAAGCACCAGTTCTTCGATGACGGAACCGAGGAATGGGTGGGTTCGGCTTAGCGCCAAATCCGATCCAGCGTCAGTGTGGTCAGTTGGCGGGAGCCGACAGCGCCAGCGCGTCCAGCGCATCGTTGCCGTTGACGTCCTCGCCGCGGATCGCGTCCCACACTTTCTGGGTGTAGCCGACCCCGGCGGCCTGCTGCGGTGCGGCGGGCGCCCCGTTGGCGTCGCCGGGAGCCGGGGGCACGTCTGCGGGCGGCGCGGGCGGCATGGCGTCTGCCGGTGGTGGTGCGTCTGCGGGAGGCGCGGGCGGCATGGCGTCTGCCGGTGGTGGTGCGTCTGCGGGAGGCGCGGGCGGCATGGCGTCTGCCGGTGGTGGTGCGTCCGCGGGCGGGGCCGGCGGCAGATCCGCGGGGGGCGCCGGTTGGTCGAAGGACGCCAGCTGCACCGGCGCGGGTGAGTCAGCGGGCGGGGGAGGAGCGTCCGGCGGAGGCGCGTCTGGCGGAGGCGGAGCCAGTGGGCCCGGGTCGCCGTTGAGGCCCGGCACGTCGAGACCGGCCGGTGCGGGAACGACATCGCGCGGAGTGGGAGCCGACAGCCCGCCACCGCACACGGGCCAGGCGCCCCGGCCCTGCGTCGCGAGTACTCGTTCAGCGACCGCGATCTGCTGTTCCTTGGTGGCCAGCTGAGCCGACGGGGCGTACTCGCGGCCGCCATGCGAGGCCCAGGTGCCGGCGTTGAACTGCACGCCGCCGAAATAGCCGTTGCCGGTGTTGATTCCCCAGTTACCACCCGATTCGCATCGGGCTACCTGGTCCCATTCGCCATCCGTGGCAGCGGCTGCTTGACCAGCCATTGCGATGCTGCCGCCCCCAAGTACCGCCCCGGTAAAGGCGATCTTGGCGACGCTGATGTTGGATGTCGTGGGCTTGCGGTGACGTCCCATACGCGCCGAAAGTTTCCTCTCTTCACGCGCCTGCGAGGTCAGCTGTCGGGTTCGGGTTAGAGAGGCCACCCGGCCAACGTCATCTCCCAAGAGCCGACGTCGGCTTCACCCCAAGGAGTCGCAAGCGACTCCAGTCCGGCGGACCGGTGGGTCCCCCGTCTCCATCCACATTTCGGTGTCCCCCGCCCATTGGATGGAGCTCGGCGCGACGGGCAGGGGAGGAACGCCACTCGGTTTAGCTGGGCGAGCCTCCGGAGACGGTAACCGGTTCTGTTGGCCCCGTCACCTTCTGCGCTACCCGGCGTTGCCCGTCCGGACATCTTCGAAAGCTGCAGGAGCATCTAGAATCTGCGCAGGTCAACGCAGCCCGATATCGGGCCGTGTCCGCGCCGTTATCATTCCGTTACGTGAGCTATCTCACAAAATCAACCGCCAGCGAACGGTGGTAACACGTCAATCGTGTTACCTGACCGCAACGCTTTGGTCTCGTCGCGAACCGCGATGCCGTCGCAGAGATACGAGCATCGGCTCAACACGGTTGCGAGCTGGGTACCCGGAACCGCGAGTCCTTCAACCAACTCGGCCATCGTGGCGCCCTCACGCAGCACCACCATTTGCGATTCGGCTCCGGCCGCAGCGCGGGCGGCCGCGAAGTAGCGGATCGTCACCTCGATGCCGTCCGCATCGACGGGGAGCTCAGCCACCGATCGCGCTCATCGGGCGGGCGGGCTGGACGAAGTTCGGATCGTTGATTCCATGGCCGGCGGGCTTGCCCCACATCGCGGTGCGCCAGGCGGCCTCGATCGCGTCGTCGGACGCCCCGCCGCGCAGCAGGCCTCGCAGGTCGGTCTCGTCGGTGGAGAACAGGCAGCTGCGGATCTGGCCGTCGGCCGTCAGGCGGGTGCGATCACAGGTCGAGCAGAAGGCGTGCGACACCGAGGCGATGACGCCGAACTTTCCGGCCGGTGTATTCGGGCCGGTATCGGCCAGCCAGAGCTCGGCCGGCGCTGAACCACGCGGCGCCGGGTCCCGACGCAGCCGGAAGTGCGGCAGCAGCGCCGCCAGCACGTCGTCGGCCGTCAGCGCCGCATCGCGGCGCCATCGGTGCCCGGCGTCGAGCGGCATCTGTTCGATGACGCGCAACTGCTGGTAGTCGTGCTCGAGGCAGAACCCCAGCAGCTCAACGACATCCTCGCGGCCGGTGGCGGGATCCAGCACGGCGTTGACTTTGACCGGCGTCAGCCCCGCTGCCTTGGCGGCGGCCAGACCGGCCAGCACGTCCGCGAGCCGGTCCCGGCGGGTGATCGCCGCGAAGCGATCCCGATTCACGCTGTCCAGCGAAATGTTGACCCGATCCAGTCCCGCCGCGGCCAGCCCGGCGGCCCGGCGCGCGAGCCCGACGGCGTTGGTGGTCACCGAGATCTCGGGACGAGGCCGCAATCCGGCTGCCGCAGCGACCACCTCTTCGAGGTGGCGGGCCAACAGCGGCTCACCTCCGGTAAAACGCACGCTGGTTACACCGAGTCGGGTCACGGCGATATGCATCAGGCGGGCCAGCTCATCGGGTCGCAGCAGCGCCTGGCCGGGCAGCCAGTCCAGGCCTTCGGCCGGCATGCAGTAGCTGCACCGCAGGTTGCAGCGATCGGTCAGCGACACGCGCAGATCGGTGGCGGCCCTGCCGTAGGTGTCGAGCAGCGGGCCTTCGGTCGGTACATCCGAGGCGTCCAGCGGTGGGCCGCCCGTCGGGCTCCGCACCGTCGGCACACCCAGTGCGGTCAGCGTCATGCGGGCACCCGTGCGAGTGGAGCCGGCGAACCAACCGGAACGATCTCCTTGCCCAGCGGCATCAGCGATACCGGGATCAATTTGAGGTTGGCCAGCGCCAGCGGAATCCCGATGATCGTCGCCGCCATGGCCGCCGCGCTCACCAGATGACCGATCGCCAGCCAGACGCCGAACAGCAGTATCCAGATGACATTCCCGATCAGTGCGCCGGTTCCGGCGGTCGGCTTGTCGACGATCGTCCGGCCGAATGGCCATAACGCGTACGAGGCGATGCGCAGCGACGCAAACCCGAACGGAACCGTGATGATGAGCAAGAAGCTGACGAGCGCCGCAACGAGGTATCCGACGGCCATCCAGAGGCCGCCGAATACAAGCCAGATTATGTTCAGAATCAGGCGCATATCTCCTCCAGCAGTACTGCCAGCCTAGCGAGTAACACCGAAACTGGCGTGCTTGCCGCCCAACCACCCGAGTAGGATCTGAATCCGCATCGCGTCCTGCACAGGCGGGACGCTTCTTGTGTGTCCATTCCTAGTTATTCCTTCAGACAAGCAGGTGAGACCAGTGCCGACCGGCAAGGTTAAGTGGTACGACGCCGAAAAAGGGTTCGGCTTCCTGTCGCAGGAAGAGGGCGAGGACGTTTACGTCCGCTCGTCGGCGTTGCCCGAGGGTGTGGAGGGCCTCAAGGCAGGACAGAAGGTGGAGTTCGGCTTGGCTTCTGGCCGGCGCGGACCGCAGGCGTTGAGTCTCAAGCTGATCGATCCGCCGCCCACCCTTGCCAAGACGCGCCGCGAGACGCCGGTCGAGCACAAACACGGGCCCGATGAGCTGCACGGCATGGTCGAGGACATGATCACGCTGCTGGAGAGTGCGGTGCAGCCCGAATTGCGGAAGGGGCGTTACCCCGATCGCAAGGTGGCGCGTCGCGTCTCCGAGGTTGTCAAGGCGGTGGCCCGGGAGCTCGACGCCTAACTCGGACCGAGTACCGCGTCTAAGTTTGGGTACTCCATCCTCGCGATAATCATGTAGCGAGGAGGCTGCGATGGCACAGCAGGCGCAGGTCACCGAGGAACAGGCGAGAGCTCTCGCCGAAGAGTCTCGCGAAAGTGGTTGGGATAAACCGTCCTTCGCCAAAGAGCTGTTTCTCGGTCATTTTCCATTGGAGCTGATACACCCGTTCCCCAAACCGTCTGAAGCCGATGAGGCACGCACCCGCGCGTTTCTGGCCCAAGTACGGGAATTCCTGAACACCGTTGACGGCAGTGTCATCGAGCGCGATGCGCAGATTCCCGATGAATACGTCAAGGGCTTGGCCGAATTGGGTTGTTTCGGCATGAAGATTCCGTCCGAATACGGCGGACTGAACATGTCGCAAGTCGCCTATAACCGGGCGTTGATGATGATTTCGTCGGTCCATCCCAGTCTCGGTGCGCTGCTGTCGGCGCACCAGTCGATCGGGGTGCCTGAGCCGCTGAAGCTCGCCGGCACCGACGAGCAGAAGCGGAAATTCCTGCCGCGCTGTGCCGCTGGCGCCATCTCGGCATTTCTACTCACCGAACCGGACGTGGGTTCCGACCCCGCGCGGCTGGCCGCTACGGCGACGCCGGTGGACGACGGGCAGGCCTACGAACTCGAGGGCGTGAAGTTGTGGACCACCAACGGCGTGGTCGCCGAACTGCTCGTGGTGATGGCCCGGGTGCCCAAGAGCGGCGGGCATCGCGGCGGCATCAGTGCTTTCGTGGTGGAAGCGGACTCGCCCGGGATCACCGTGGAGCGACGCAACAAGTTCATGGGATTGCGCGGCATCGAGAACGGTGTGACCCGACTGCACGCAGTCCGGGTACCCAGCGAGAACCTGATCGGGCGGGAAGGTGATGGCCTGAAGATCGCGCTGACCACGCTCAACGCCGGACGGCTTTCGATCCCCGCGAACGCGACGGGGTCGTCCAAGTGGGCGCTCAAGATCGCACGCGAATGGTCCGGCGAGCGGGTTCAGTGGGGCAAGCCGTTGGCCAGACATGAAGCGGTGGCGCACAAGATCTCGTTCATCGCGGCCACCAACTATGCGCTCGACGCCGTGCTCGAACTGTCTGCCCAGATGGCCGACGAAGGGCGCAACGACATCCGCATCGAGGCAGCGCTGGCCAAGTTGTGGTCCAGTGAAATGGCGTGCGTCATCGCCGACGAGCTGCTGCAGATCCGCGGTGGCCGCGGCTACGAAACCGCCGAATCCCTGGCGGCGCGCGGCGAGCGCGCGGTACCGGCCGAGCAGGCGCTGCGCGACCTGCGGATCAACCGCATCTTCGAGGGATCCAGCGAGATCATGAAGCTGCTTATCGCCCGGGAAGCCGTCGACGCCCACTTGAGCGCCGCCGGTGACCTCGCAAAACCTGACACGAAATTGCGGGAGAAGGCTGCCGCCGCGGTCGGCGCCAGCGGGTTCTATGCAAAGTGGTTGCCGCAGCTGGTATTTGGTGAAGGGCAGCGGCCCAGGGCATACAGCGAGTTCGGTGCGCTGGCGTCATATCTGCGGTTTGTCGAACGCGCCACCCGCAAGCTGGCCCGCAACACCTTCTACGGGATGGCACGCTGGCAGGCCAAACTCGAGCAGAAGCAGGGATTCCTGGGACGGATCGTCGATATCGGCGCCGAGCTGTTCGCGATGTCGGCGGCATGCGTGCGTGCCGAGGGGCAGCGTGTCGCGGACCCCGTCCTGGGGCAACAGGCTTACCAGCTGGCCGAAGCGTTCTGTCAGCAAGCGACCTTGCGAGTCGAGGCGCTGTTCGACGCGTTGTGGACCAACACCGACAGCAGCGATGTGCAGCTGACCCGCGAGGTGATCCAGGGCCGGTACAGCTGGCTGGAGGACGGCATTGTGGATCAGTCGGAGGGCACCGGGCCGTGGATCGCGCACTGGGAAGCAGGCGAGTCGACCGAGACCAACCTGGCTCGGCGGTATCTGGAGGTGTCCGCGTCGACGGGCTCGGTCGCCAAGTAGCAGAATTGTCGCCATGGCCAGCTACGTTGCCGGTGCCGGCGAATACAGCCGCGACACCAACTACATCGCCACTCGCATCACCGCCGACGGGCGCGACGGCTATCCCGTGGAGCCGGGGCGGTATCGGCTCGTTGTCGCCCGTGCCTGCCCGTGGGCAAACCGCGCGATCATCGTCAGGCGATTGATGGGGCTGGAAGATGTTCTCTCCATTGGATTTTGCGGCCCCACGCATGACCAGCGCAGTTGGACATTCGACCTCGACCCTGGTGGGGTCGACCCGGTACTGAAGATCCCGCGACTGCAGGACGCCTACTTCAAGCGCTTCCCCGACTACCCCAAAGGGATCACCGTCCCTGCGATCGTCGACGTCGGAACCGGTGCGGTCGTCACCAACGATTTCGCTCAGATGACCCTGGACTTGTCCACCGAGTGGACCGCCTACCACCGCGACGGTGCGCCCGAGCTATACCCCGAGCGGCTGCGCGGCGAGATCGACGAGGTGAGCAACCGGATCTATACCGAAATCAACAACGGGGTGTACCGGTGCGGCTTCTCCGGCTCGCAGGAGGCCTACGAGGCTGCCTACGATCGGCTGTTCACCGCGCTGGATTGGGTAAGCGATCGCCTGGCCAACCAGCGATACCTGTTGGGCGACAGCATCACCGAGGCCGATGTGCGACTGTTAACCACCCTAGCGCGCTTCGACCCGGTCTACCACGGGCACTTCAAATGCAACCGAAGCAAGTTGAGCGAGATGCCGGTGCTGTGGGCCTACGCGCGTGACCTATTCCAGACGCCGGGTTTCGGCGACACCACCGACTTCGTCCAGATCAAACAGCACTACTACATCGTGCACGCCGACATCAACCCGACCCGAATCGTGCCCAAGGGCCCCTACCTGACCAACTGGCTCACCGCACACGGCCGGGAAACGTTGGGAGGAAATCCTTTCGGAGACGGAACGCCTCCCGGACCGCCGGTCGACGGCGAGCGGGTGCCGGCCGGCCACAGCGCATGACTGAGACCCGAGGATGATCGGAAGCTGGTCAACACAGGTGGACGGACTCAAGTGCGACCTAAGAGGATTCCTTCGATGTTGCGCTCTGCGAGCGCCGTGATGGACATGAACGGGTTGCAACCCAGGTAACCCGGCAACAGGGATGCGTCGTTGACATAGAGCCTGTCGTAGCCTTTAACCCTGCCGTAAGCATCGGTGGCTTTGCCTCGAACAACTCCGCCCAGCGGATGAACAGTGTTGGCCGCGAAGGCATTTCCCTGGAATAGGTCGTCTCGATACTCCACGCCGTTGGCTTGTGTGACCTTGTCGAAAACTACCTGTGCCTTGTCGTGCAAGTGATCGGTGTGACCCCGCGGCCAGTTGATAGCGATCGAGTCGGAATCCGGGTTATAGACCGCCTCAGCGCGGTCGCCGGTCCGCACCATGACGTAGTAACCCAACGCGAATGTCTCGACGGGAAGCGGGATGGAGAACATACTGGCGTATACCGGATTATCCGGATCGTCGCGCCCGTCCAGATTGATCAGTCCCATCAAGGACTGCTGAGTACCCGCAGGATCGGTGGGCGCAAGTGCGTGGGCGACCATGGTGTCACCGTTGTTCCCGTATCCGCGGCCGATCTCTTCGTTCAGATTGGGCAGAGTCCCGGTGTCCCGCGCACGGAGTAGCAACTCCGTTGTACCGAGCACTCCGGCGTTGAGGTGCAATTCGTTGCAGCTGATTTCGGACTGGCCGACATGTTCCCCGTATCGGCCGATTTCGCGGATGGAGATCACGTATCGACCCGACCGCTCACGCCGGATGCGGATTACCTCGGTCAGCGGCTTCAAAGTGGCCTTGCCGGTCGCCAACGCGGCTGCGATGTAGGTCTGGTCAACACTGCCGGACCTGCCATAGTTGTTCCCGAATTGTTGTTCAAAATCGAAGGCTGAGCGTGGAACCTCGCCCGCCTCTTCCTTTTTCATGTAGTCGAACGAGTAGGCGCTGCCGTTGTAGTCGACGCGGTAGCCGGCATTCGCCGCGTACTGGCGTCCCACTCGGGCGTATTGGAACCAAGGCGTCTGCTCAAACCAGTCCATGTCGCGATAGCTGATCCGCAGCATCCTCTTGGCGCGTTCGGTGTACTTACCCAAGAAGAGATTGGAGTCGATATCTGGGAACGCCTGACTAACCTGAGCGTGTGTCGGGATTGCGGCAATTGCCGCGTTGATCATCGATCCACCGCCAACGGCAATTCCGCGGTATATCGTGTGGGCCCCTTGAGTGACCTTTTGGCAGATTCCAGCCTGAACACGCTGCGGTGACGGAATCCGTCTAGCCACGTCCTCTACCGAAACGCCGTTGTACGACGACACCAGACTCGGCGGGACGTTCGTGAACCAGCCAGCACGATTATCGGCCGGCAACATTCGTGAGAAGCGTCTGCCATCGGGATCGGGCGAGGTCCACCATCTACCCTTTTCCAGGATAAGGGTCTCGATCCCGGCTTGGGCGAGCCTTAGCGCTGAGACCCCGCCGCCATAGCCGCTGCCTACCACGATGGCTCGGTAGTGTGGCCGCAGAACGCTTGACTCGCTTCGCTTTTGAAGTTCAAGTATGTCGGCTCCGAGAGCTGCTCCGGCAATTCCGGTGGCGGCACCAAGAAAATGTCTTCGCGATAAGGCCGGCGAGCGTGTTGAACGGCGCACTTCGGGATGTCGACGAGGTTCGCACTTATGATGTTTGCCCATCGGTTGGCTAACCTGGCGGCGTGATGAGGCCGGGCTTGAGTGCAGCCAACCGGATGTCGCCGCCGTAGCAGTCGAGTACCCGTCGATCCATCACTCGTCGCCACAGTGGTGGCAACAGGGCCAGTAGCAGCATGTTGGCGTACCCCCCGGGCAGCTGGGGTGCTTTGTCGACATCTCGCAATACCTGGTAGTTACGCAGCGGATTGCTGTGGTGATCGGCGTGCCGTTGCAAGTGGAACAGCAAGATGTTGGCGATAAGCGAACTACTGTTCCAGCTATGGGAGGGTGTCACTCGTTCGTAGCGCCCGCTGGGTTTCTTCCTTCGCCGCAGCCCGTAGTGCTCGATGTAGTTGACTGTTTCCAGGAGACAAAATCCGATGATCGCCTGTCCTACCAGCCAGGGCAGCACCACCGGGCGAAACCATAGGGCGAGCCCGCTAAACAGTGCGGCGCTGAGCAGCCAGGCGGTGAGCAAGTTGTTGTTTGGTGTCCAAAAAGGTCTTCCGGTCTTGGCTAAGCGGCTCGCCTCCAGTTTCCACGCAGAGCGCAGTCCGCCTCCCACCGACCGAGGAATGAAGGCGTAAACGCTCTCATGTAAGCGCGCACTGGCGGGGTCTTCGGGAGTGGCTACTCGGACATGGTGTCCACGGTTGTGCTCAACCAGAAAGTGGCCGTACCACGTTTGGGCGAGCGTGATTTTGCTCAGCTGCCGTTCGGCCTGGAGTCTTGTGTGGCCTAATTCGTGGGCGGCGTTGATCGCTAGGCCTCCGATGAGACCGACAGTCGTCATCAGGCCTACTTTGTCGACGAAATTCATCGTGACCCAGCCGCCACCGGCCCATAGCCAGCAGGCAAATACCAGCGCTAGGTACTGATTTGGCACATACAGGTAAGTGGCCCAGCGGTAAAACCGGTCGCTCTGTAGGCGGGCGACGACGTTCTCCGGAGCATTGGATCGATCCGGCCCGACCAGGTGATCGATAATCGGAACGACCACGAAAGCCAACAGTGGTGCGCCCCACCAGAATGTCCCGAATCCCGTAGCCCGCACGGCTAGCCATGACACAAAGACAAGTAGTGGGACAGCCGATGGGAGCAGCCAGAGGAACCGCTTGGGGTCATGCCAGCTGGTGGCCGAATGGTGTGATTGACGTGGCAATCCTGTTGTGCCGCATGATGATTGGAAGTTCATATCGTCTACGCAGTTCACTTTCGTCAAATTCAACCGTCGTATTCCTGACCAAGGGATATGTGGGCCGTTAAGGCCTCCGTAACTCGACGCATTACCTCCTTATCGTTGTGTTGACTGCGAAACCACAGTCGCGCGCCCACCACTCGCCATATCTGGCGGGCGAAACGATGGTAATACCAAGGCAATCAACGGGATTCGTCAAAACTCATCCATAAATTCGCAGATTCACGCCTCTAACCATCGGAGAACGGATATCGCCATACCAACAATCTGTGTTCGAACGCATGCTGCAGTCGACGGGTGACATCAGCCCCGCGCGGTGCTCGCAACCGGCAAAGGGGGCAGTGACGGTCTCACCGATGAACCGTATCGATTGTATCAAATTATGATGATTGTATATGACTTTGCCTCAGCAGTGGCCGCGCAGGCAAGCCGGAGTCATGCCTAAATCGCTGCAGGGCAGGGTCTCGACCAGCCGTTTAAGTTGCCGGCGCTAGTGCGTCATCCGCACGGACCATTCCGCGTGCGGGACATCATGCAGTTCACCTGCCGGGTCGACCACCAAGGTCAGCAGTTGCACCACTATTCCGGTGAGCCGTCCCCGTTGTGGGTCGACCGACGGGATCGTGACGGCGAGCCGGGTGCCCGGACGAAACATCGTGGTCGCGGTGTTGGCGGGGTCCTCATACACCTGCAGCAGCCGCCACGGCGCCCGCGAAATCGCTTCGGGGACCGAGAGTTGCACCGGGTAGTTATCGCTGACTCGCAGCTCGCCCTGAGCCTGCGGTTGCTGACAGTCGTCGAGATTGAGCACGTTGCAATACAGGTAGGGTCCGACCCGGATCAACTGTCCGTGCGAATATGCGCTGATCTCCGGCCGCTGCGGGCCGGGCTTGCGCAGGAGCCACCAGGTGCCAACTCCGGCTCCCGCCGCAAGCAGCGTCACCATGACCGCAAGCAGCACGACCATGCCACGTTTCACTCCGGCACCGCCGCGGACATGCCGCTGTCGCGGCGGATGCCTTCCTGCTCGACCATCACCGGCCGGTTACCTCCGAGGCCCGGGATCAACGAGTTGCCGCGGAAGCTGACGACCGTCTGCGCCAGTCCCAGGATCAAAATCGCACTGACGGCCGTGAAGCCTACCCACAGCTCGGTGTAGACCATCACGCCCACCGCGCCGCCCAGCACCCAGGCCAGCTGCAGCGTCGACTCCGAACGCCCGAATCCGGACGCCCGGGATTCCTCGGGCAGGTCGTCTTGCAGCGACGCGTCCAGCGACGCCTTCGCGATTGCACTGGCGCCGGATGTGACCAGGGTGGCGATCGCGGCCGCCACCAGGGTGCCGGCCACCGCGGCGGCCCAGGCAACCGCGCACACCGCCACGGTGCAGCGCACCACCAGCACAGCGGGCCTGCCGAGTTTCAGCCGTGCGCTGGTGAAGTTGCCGACGAAGTTGCCGATTCCGGCCGCGGCGCCGATGATGCCCAGCATCGCGAGCTGAGCCCAGCCGTCGGCCTGGTGTGCTTTGGCGACAAACGCCGGATACAGGAACAAGAAGCCCACCATTACCTTGATGGTGCAGTTACCCCATAACGAGGTAATGATGTTGCGGCCCAACGGCTGTCGAAGTGTCCCGCTGACCTTCTTGACTTCGTGGTGCCAACTGCGTCGCGGTGGTTCGCTGTCCTGGTGATAGCTCAAGGTGGCCGGGACCTCGCCCGCGGTCACCTCGACCCATCGCGGAATCCGCATAGACAGGAAGGCGCCCGCCACCGTCACCGCCACGACGACGAACAATGCTCCGGGCAGCTTCAACAGGTGTGTGCCGGCGAACTCGAGGCCGCCGGCGATCGCGCCGCCGACGATGGTGCCGCCGAGCAGCGCGAACATGGTCAGCCGGGCGTTGACCCGCACCAGGTCGATGGTCGGAGGCATCACCCGCGGGGTCACCGCGCTGCGCAGCACGCTGAACGACTTCGAGAACACCATCATTGCGAGTGCGCACGGATAGAGCACCCACGACGGAAAACTGCCGCTGGCACCGTCGTAGTTCATGATCAGCAGCACTGCCAACGCGGTGCGCAGCGCGAATGAGAGAGCCAGCGCGACGCGTCGGCCGTGCTGCAAACGGTCCAGCGCCGGACCGATGAGCGGCGCGATCACCGCGAAGGGCGCGATGGTAATCAACAGGTACAGCGCAACTTTGGACTTACTCTCGCCGCTGGCCGCGGCAAAGAACAGCGTGTTGGCCAGCGCGACGGCCATCGCGGAGTCGACCGCGGAGTTCGCGACCACCGGCCACGTCAGCGCCGTCAGGCCGGACTTGTCGGCGCCATCGGCGGTGGCCGCACGCTGGACCATCCAGTACATCCGGGAGCCCATCTCGCGGCTGCGCAGGGCCGCGGCGCGGGTGACGGTGATCCGTTCGCCGGGCGAAGGTTGACGCGGAGGTGGGGTGTCGCGGTTCGGCGGTTTCTGGCGACCCAGCGGCGGGAGGTAGCGATTGGCGCTGGGCGGCGGCGGTGGGCGGCGCGTGCGTCGATGGTCCGCGTCGTCGGTGGGGTAGTTGGCCATGCCCGGATGCGGACTTGCCGACCCGTTGCGGGCCCGTCGGCCCGGGTTAGAGCCCACACGGCCCGGATCATCACGCCGCTGTCCAGACACAAATCAATTCTGTCTTATGCCGAGGGTCAACCGGGCGTGGCTCGCCAACCTAGTATTGGAGACGCAATGTATGGAAAAGAAAGCGCGACCGGGCCCATCGAGGAATCCGCCGTGGCAACCGTGGCCGAGTGGCCCGAGGGGTTGGCGGCGTTGCTCAGGGGTGCCGTTGACCAGGCCAGGGCGGCCGTTGTGGAGTTCAGTGGACCAGACGCGGTCGGGGATTACCTGGGCGTCAGTTTCGAGGACCCGACTGCCGCCACCCATCGATTCTTGGCTCACCTGCCCGGTTACACCGGGTGGCAGTGGGCCGCCGTCGTAGCCGCCTACCCCGGCGCCGACCAGGTCACGATCAGTGAAGTTGTGCTGGTCCCGGGACCGACGTCGCTGCTGGCACCCGACTGGGTGCCCTGGGACCAGCGGGTGCGGCAGGGGGACCTGAGCCCCGGCGATCTGTTGCCGCCGGCCGCGAACGACGAGCGACTGGTCCCCGGTTTCACCTCTAGCGGCGACCCGCAGGTCGACGAGACCGCCGCCGAAGTCGGGCTGGGCCGGCGTTGGGTAATGGGGCTGTGGGGCCGCGCCGACGCTGCCGAGCGATGGCACACCGGGGACTACGGTCCCGACTCGACGATGGCGCGGTCCACCAAACGCCTCTGCCGCGACTGCGGCTTCTTCCTGCCGCTGGCGGGATCGCTGGGCGCGATGTTCGGGGTCTGCGGCAACGAACTGTCGGCCGACGGACACATCGTCGACAAGCAGTACGGCTGCGGCGCCCATTCCGACACGCCTGCTCCGGCGGGCAGCGGATCGCCGATGTACGAGCCGTACGACGACGGTGTCCTCGACGTCATGGTTGCGCCGGAGCCACCCGAGTCACCGGTAGTGGTAGCCGACCAGCCCGAAGAATCGCCCGAAGCGTCGGCGGAGCCGGCGCAGCAACCGGCAGCGGAGCCCGAGGTTGTGGCCGAATCGCCGGAGGCTGCTGCCGAGTCGCTAGAGAAGCCCGCAGAACCGGCGGAGGCGGTCGCAGCGTCACCGGAGGCCGCGACGGACTCTGCGGAAGCCGCGACGGACTCGCCCGACTAGCCTTTCGTTACCAACGCTCTTCACGACCCCGCTTGGCGGACGCTACTTGTGGTCAAGGAACGGGTCCAGAGCTGTCTGCGCGCCACGCACGCCACGCCGAGCACCCGCGAGCTGCAGCAAGAAGACCGACGTCCCCACCACGCCCGTTCCCAGCCCGGCCAGTGTGATCGGACGCCAACTCTCTAGGGCGGGAACAAGAAACGCGGCGGCCACGGCGATCAGCCAGCCGACGGCGCCGATCGCGATGAACGGCCACGCTTGCAGCAGCGCGGGCGGCAGTGGTGGCGGCTCGGGACTGTGGCCAGGTTCGGCACTCATCGCGATCAATCTAGCCCGCAGCCGATGTCACCGCGGCGCTGGCCGTATGAGCTTATGCGTCCTAGGCCACCGTTCGACGTTTCTCAGCCCGAATTCTGGTGTTCCGATGTAACCTCGCGCCATGCCTGACAGCGATGCGCGACTGGCGGCTGACCTGTCTTTGGCGGTGATGCGGCTTGCACGGCAACTGCGGTTTCGGAATCCGTCCTCCCCGGTGTCGCTTTCTCAGCTGTCGGCATTGACGACGTTGGCCAACGAGGGCGCGATGACGCCGGGTGCCTTGGCGATTCGCGAACGTGTCCGGCCCCCGTCGATGACCAGGGTGATCGCTTCGCTGGCCGACGAGGGCTTCGTGGACCGCACCCCACACCCCGTCGACGGCCGGCAGGTACTGGTGTCGGTCTCTGAGTCCGGGGCCGAATTAGTCAAAGCGGCCCGGCGCGCCCGCCAGGAATGGCTGGCTGAGCAGCTCGCGACGATGGACGGCGATAAGCGCGCCACCCTTCGCGAGGCGGCCGACTTGATGTTGGCGCTGGTCGACGAAAGCCCGTGAGCCCGGGCCTGGATGTCCAGGACGTCGACGACCCCGACGACCCGCGGCTCGACGATTTCCGCGACCTGAACAGCATCGACCGGCGTCCCGATCTGCCCACCGGGAAAGGGCTGGTGATCGCCGAGGGTGTGCTCGTCGTGCAGCGCATGCTGGCGTCCCGCTTCACCCCGCATGCCCTGCTCGGCACCGAGCGGCGGCTCGACGAGCTCAAAGACGACCTGGCCGGCCCGAAGGATCAGGCGGCACCCTTCTACCGGACAACTGCCGACGTCATGGCGCAGGTGGTCGGCTTCCACCTGAACCGCGGGGTGCTGGCCGCCGCGCGGCGGGTGCCGGAGCCGGGCGTTGCCCAATTGGTCGACGGCGCGCGAACCATCGCTGTGCTCGAAGGCGTCAACGACCACGAGAACTTGGGCTCGATATTCCGCAACGCCGCGGGCCTAGGCGTGGACGCGGTGGTGTTCGGCAGCGGCTGCGCCGATCCGCTCTACCGGGCGCGCAGTTCGGGTGTCCATGGGGCACGCGCTGCTGGTGCCGTATGCCCGCTGCGCGAACTGGCCCGCCGATCTCAAGACGCTCAAGGAGAGCGGATTCCGGCTGCTGGCGATGACACCGGACGGCGGGGCGTGCGCGCTGGCCGAGGCGATGGCGACGGCGCGCGACGACCGGGTTGCGGTGCTGGTGGGTGCCGAAGGGCCGGGGCTGACCCCGGCCACCCTGCGCTTGAGCGATGTGCGGGTACGCATCCCGATGTCGCGTGGCACGGACTCGCTCAACGTCGCAACCGCCGCGGCGTTGGCGTTCTACGAGCGGGTTAGGCTCGGCGGGTGAGCGACAAACTCGGCCAACGCACCCAGTCTGTGCCCTGGGCAACGGGTTTGACGGTGGCGGGGTTTGTCGCCACGGTGACCGGCGCCGCCATTGTGGTGCTCAGTCTCGGGCTGGTCCGGGTGCACCCGCTGTTGGCCGTCGGGCTCAATGTGGTTGCCGCCGGTGGACTGGCACCGACGCTGTGGGGATGGCGGCGCACACCGGTTTTGCGCTGGTTTGTACTGGGCGCGGGAGTGGGCGTGACGATCGCGTGGGTGGCGGTGCTCGCGCTCACCCTGTCCTAGCTAGCGCTGTCCGCCCGAGCGCACCCCGAGCAGCACGTCCTCCCAGGCCGGGATGACCGGCTTGCCCCGGCGGCTGTGTACCGGCGGTTCCGGCGTCGGGGCGGGTGCCACCTGCGCGGGCGCCGGCGCTGCGGGCTCTTCGAACTCGACGTGTGCCACTCGGGCAAGCGGCCGCAGCGGACGCTCGAAGGTGGGGTCGATCAGCTCAGTGGCCCCATCGTCGATCGCGGTGACCGTTCCGCCGTGGGCACCGGGCATGAAGCAGAAATGTGCCAGGTTGTCGGAACGCCCTACCTTCCACGCCAACTGCACGGTCCAGCGGTTGTCCTCGTTGCGCCATGCGTCCCAGCTGAGCCCGCTGGGGTCCAGTCCGCGGGTGATCATCGCGGCACTGATGGTCTCCAGTAGCGTCATCACCGCGGGACCATCGGCAAGGATGGGATGCGCGGCGGTTGCCAGCTCGGCGGCGCGGTAGCGCTCCAGCAACACTGGGTGGGCGAACCGCCGGATCCGTGAGATGTCCGAGCCCGATGCCGCGGCGACCTGCTCGACGGAGGCACCGGCCCGGATCTTGGCCTGAATCTCTTTGGGGCTCAGCATGTTGGTGACTTCGATGTCGAGGTGCGGTTGCTCCGGCGACACCGCTTCCTTGCGCAGCAGGTCCCGCAGTCGATCGTCGGCCGGCAGCTTGAACCGCTCCGCGGGATCATTACCCTCGCAGATGACGTATTTGCTGTCGGCGTCGAGCCCAACCATCTTGAGTTCCCGCATGGCATCTCCTCGCAGGCTTCGTGCAGGTCAGCGACGACCCGTCACTGTGCCGCACTTTAGTCCAGCTAACGCCCACAACTTGTGCTGACACGCTGGGCGGTTTGCGCGATGATGGCCGGGAAGTTAAAGCCGTTCGACGATCCAGTCGACGCACTGCGTCAGGGCGGTGACGTCATCGGGGTCGACCGCGGGGAACATCGCGACCCGCAACTGGTTGCGGCCGAGTTTGCGGTACGGCTCGGTGTCGACGATCCCGTTAGCCCGCAAAACCTTGGCAACTGCCGCCGCGTCGACGTCGTTGACGAAGTCAATCGTGCCCACCACCGCCGAGCGCAGCGCCGGGTCGGTGACGAACGGCGTCGTGTAGGGCCGCTCCTGCGCCCACGAGTACAGCCGCTGTGACGAGTCCGCCGTGCGCTTGACCGCCCAGTCCAGTCCGCCGTTGCCCAGCATCCAGTCGAGCTGTTCGGCCATCAGCGCCAGTGTGCCGATCGCGGGTGTGTTGTACGTCTGGTCCTTGAGGCTGTTGTCGATCGCGATCGGCAGCGACAGGAAGTCGGGAACCCAGCGGCCGGACCCGGCGATGGCCTCAACCCGGGCCAGCGCCGCGGGGCTCATGATGGCCAGCCACAACCCGCCGTCGCTGGCGAAGTTCTTCTGCGGCGAGAAGTAGTAGGCATCGGTGTCGCTGATGTCGACGGGGAGCCCGCCGGCGCCGGATGTCGCGTCGATGACGACGAGGGCATCGCCCGAGCCGGCCGGGCGCCGGATTCCGACCGCGACGCCGGTCGACGTCTCGTTGTGCGCCCAGGCGATCACGTCGACCGATGGGTCGGTTTGCGGCTCCGGTGCGCTACCGGCGTCGGCTTTGACGATGATCGGATCCCCGACGAACGGGTTGTTGGCGACCGCCGAGGCGAATTTCGAGCTGAACTCGCCATAGGTCAGGTGCAGCGAGCGCTTGTCGATCAGCCCGAACGCGGCCGAGTCCCAGAACGCGGTCGCACCGCCATTGCCCAAAATGACCTCGTACCCGTCCGGCACCGAGAAGAGCTCCGACACCCCCTTACGCACCCGGCCCACCAGGTTCTTGACCGGAGCCTGCCGGTGCGAGGTGCCGAACAGAGCCGCCGCGGTGGTGGTCAGCGCCTGTAATTGTTCGGGTCGGACCTTGGAAGGGCCGCACCCGAAGCGGCCGTCACGGGGTTTGATGTCAGCGGGGATCTGGAGCTGGTCAGCCATGCCCCTCAGGGTAGTGAGCGGACCTGACCGGTCGGCGCGGTGGCCCGGTCGTCGGCCGGCGCCGGGGCCGCATAGTGCCTGGCCGGGCCAGCCAGGGTGACGATCGGATATGAGCCAGGCCACACCGCACCGGTGACCACTGGTCAGGCAACAGTGGTTATCACGGCTCTGGATAATTCCCGGTACCTGCGGTACCGTCCTTAGACAAAGACGTCCAAATGTAAACCTCATTGGGGAGGGCTTGGATATGGCTAGGACCCGAATGGTCCGACGTTGGCGCAGCAAGATGGAAGTACGCGACGACGCGGAGTACGTGCAGATGCTTGCCACACTGTCTGAGGGGTCAGTGCGGCGAAACTTCGACCCGTACGTCGATATCGATTGGGAATCACCGGAATTCGCCGTCACCGAGAACGACCCGCGGTGGATTCTGCCGGCGACCGACCCGTTGGGCCGGCACCCCTGGTACCAGGCCCAGTCCGAAGCGCGCAAGATCGAGATCGGCATGTGGCGCCAGGCCAACGTGGCCAAGGTGGGGCTGCACTTCGAATCGATCCTGATCCGCGGCCTGATGAACTACACATTCTGGGTGCCCAACGGTTCCCCGGAGTATCGGTACTGCTTGCACGAATCGGTCGAAGAGTGCAACCACACCATGATGTTCCAGGAGATGGTCAACCGGATCGGCGCCGACGTCCCGGGCATGCCGCGGCGGCTTAAGTGGTTGTCGCCGTTTGTCCCGCTAGCGGCTGGGCCGCTGCCGGTGGCGTTCTTCATCGGAGTACTGGCCGGCGAGGAGCCCATCGATCACACGCAGAAAAACGTTCTGCGCGAAGGCAAGTCGCTGCATCCGATCATGGAACGGGTGATGGCTATCCATGTGGCCGAGGAAGCGCGGCACATCTCGTTCGCGCATGAGTTCCTGCGCAAGCGGTTGCCGCATCTGACCAAGAGGCAGCGGTTCTGGACCGCGCTGTACTTGCCGCTGGCCATGAAGTTGTTGTGCCGGGCAATTGTGGTGCCGCCCAAGGCTTTCTGGCGCGAGTTCGACATTCCACGTGAGGTCAAGAAGGAACTGTTCTTCCGGTCGCCGCAATCGCGCAAGTGGCTCCGCGACATGTTCGGTGATGTGCGGATGCTGGCCTACGACACCGGCCTGATGGAAAACCGCTCCGCGCGGCTGATGTGGCGGATCTGCAGGATCAATGGCAAGCCGTCGCGTTACCGCAGTGAGCCACAGCGCCAGCACCTGGCCGCTGTCCCGGCCGCGTAGCCACTGCGAGTTCCTTTATGCCGCACGTTATTACCCAGTCGTGCTGTAACGACGGTTCCTGTGTGTTCGCCTGCCCGGTGAACTGCATTCACCCGTCGCCGGATGAACCGGGGTTCGCGACGACCGAGATGCTCTACATCGATCCGGTCGCTTGCGTGGACTGCGGCGCATGCGTGAGCGCCTGCCCGGTGGGAGCGATCGCGCCCGACAGTCGGCTGGAAAGCAAACAGCTGCCATTCGTCGAGATCAACGCCTCGTTCTACCCCGAGCGACCGGCCGACGTGCGGCTGCCGCCGACGTCGAAGCTGGCCCCGGTGATCCCGGCCGCCCAGGTGCATGCCCGTCGTCAGCCGCTGACCGTCGCGATCGTCGGGTCCGGGCCCGCGGCGATGTATGCCGCCGATGAACTGCTGACCCAGCACGGTGTGCGGGTCAATATCTTCGAGAAGCTGCCCACGCCTTACGGTTTGGTGCGTGCGGGGGTTGCGCCCGATCACCAGAACACGAAGAGGGTGACCCAGCTCTTCGACCGGGTCTCGCGTGATCGTCGCTTCCGCTTTTACCTCAACGTCGAGGTCGGCAAGCATCTCAGTCATGCCGAGTTACTGGCACACCATCACGCCGTGCTGTACGCGGTGGGTGCGCCCGACGACCGTCGGCTCGAGATCGACGGCATGGGCCTTGCGGGCACCGGCACCGCGACCGAGCTGGTCGCCTGGATAAACGGGCATCCCGACTTCTCCGATCTACCAGTCGATCTCAGCCACGAACGGGTAGCGATCATCGGCAACGGTAACGTCGCCCTCGACGTGGCGCGCATGCTCACCACTGATCCGGACGACCTGGCCAGCACCGACATCTCCGACCGTGCACTCGCGGCTTTGCGCGGCTCCGAGGTCCGCGAGGTCGTCATCGCCGCCCGGCGTGGCCCTGCCCATTCGGCCTTCACGTTGCCGGAATTGATCGGGCTCACCGGCGTATCCGACGTCGTGCTCGACGCCGACGACCGCAAACTGGTGGCACGCGATCTCGCCACCGCCTCCGACGCGTTGACCCGCAACAAGCTGGAGATCCTGAGCCGGCTTGGCGACGCGTCGGTCTTCGCCACCCGCCCACGTATCCGGCTGGCCTACCAGCTCACGCCCTCGCGCGTGCTGGGTGAGCAGCGCGCCACCGGCGTCGAGTTCTCGATTACCGGCACCGACGAGGTTCGCCGGCTCGATGCGGGCTTGGTGCTGACGTCGATTGGCTACCGCGGCAAGCTAATTCGTGATATCCCGTTCGACGAATCGGCGTCCGTCGTTCCGAATGACGGCGGCCGCGTGGTCGACCCGGGCTCTGGGCGGCCGGTGTCCGGCGCCTACGTCGCGGGGTGGATCAAGCGCGGCCCGACGGGATTCATCGGCACCAACAAGTCCTGCTCGCTGCAGACCGTCCAGGCGTTGGTCGCCGACTACAACTCCGGCGCCTTGCCTTGTCCGGAGGCCAAGCCGGACGAGTTGGATCAGCTGGTGCACGCCCGCCAGCCCGATGTGGTCGACTCCGCGGGATGGGCCGCCATCGATGCCGCGGAGATCGCCCGTGGCATTGACGACGGCCGCCCGCGCAACAAGTTCACCGATGTCGCCGACATGCTCGCGGCCGCCGCGACCGCACCACCGGCGCCGCCCCCGCGACGCCGGCTGTTGGCACGGTTGCTCGGCTAGCTGCCAGCCTGCGCAGACATCGCGGCCTGGATCTCCTCCGTGCTGACCTCGCGCACCGGCTGTCCCAGCGACCAGTGGTGGCCGAACGGGTCGGCGACCGCGCCGTAGCGGTCACCCCAGAATTGGTCCTCCAACGGCATCACGACGGTGGCGCCGGCGTCCAACGCCTGCTGGAATTTGGCGTCGACATCGGTGACGGTCAGGTGGATGGTCACCGGGGTGCCGCCCAGTGCCTTCGGGGTCATCGACTTGCCGCCGCACATTTCCGGGAAGTCGTCGTTGAGCATCACCAGGAAGCCGTTGATGCGCACCGCCGCGTGCACCAGCTTGCCGTCGGGGCCGGGGACTCGGCCCAGCTCCTCGGCTCCAAAAGCCTTGACGTAGAAGTCGATCGCAGCGGCGGCGTCGTCCACCACGAGGTGGGGAGATACTGCGGGTTCGATTTTGATCGCCATTGTGGGTCTCCTTGCTGTCGGTATCGCGGCCGGCCCCGGCTGGGGACCTGCTCACGGTTATTGACTGCGCCCGCGACACAAAATCATCGCGGCGAGACCCATTCAAACGCTGGGCACTGACAAGAAGGTTAAGCGTCGGTGAGAACCCGGTCCCAACCCTCGACGGCCTCCGGGCTGCGCGGGCCGGGCCCCACATAAATGGCCGACGGGCGCACCAGCTTGCCGAGCCGCTTCTGCTCGAGGATGTGGGCACACCAGCCCGCGGTACGCCCGCAGGTGAACATCGCCGGCATCATGTTGGCTGGCACCTCGGCAAAGTCCAGCATGACCGCGGCCCAGAACTCGACGTTGGTCTCGATGGCCCGGTCCGGGCGGCGCTCCCGTAGCTCGGCCAGGGCGGCCTGCTCCAATGCGACCGCGACCTCGTGGCGCGGCGCGCCCAGGCGCCCCGCGGTCGCACGCAGTACTCGAGCCCGCGGGTCTTCCGCGCGGTAGACCCGGTGCCCGAATCCCATCAGCTTGTCGCCGCTGTCCAGGATCTTCTTGACCAGGCCACGCGCGTCGCCGGTGCGCTCGACCTCTTCGAGCATCGGGAGAACCCGCGCCGGCGCGCCACCGTGCAGCGGACCGCTCATCGCCCCGATCGCTCCCGACAATGCCGCCGCGACGTCGGCGCCGGTGGACGCGATCACCCGCGCGGTGAAGGTCGAGGCGTTCATGCCGTGCTCGGCGGCCGACACCCAGTAGGCGTCGATGGCCTCAACGTGCTTGGGGTCGGGCTCGCCCTGCCAGCGGGTCATGAAACGCGCTGTAACGGTTTGGCATTCATCGATAACGCGTTGCGGCACGGCCGGCTGGTAGATGCCGCGCGCGGATTGCGCGACATAGGACAGTGCCATCACCGACGCCCGGGCCAGCTGGTCGCGGGCAGTGGCCTCCTCGGTGTCGAGCAGGGGCTGGTAGCCCCAGATCGGCGCGAGCATCGCCAGGCCCGCCTGCACGTCGACTCGAACATCCCCGGTGTGGATCGGCAGCGGGAACGGCTCAGCGGGCGGCAAACCGTGGCCGAACCTACCGTCGACCAGCAGGCCCCAGACATCGCCGAAGGTGACCTGCTGATTCACCAGGTCCTCGATGTCGACGCCGCGGTAGCGCAGCGCACCGCCGTCCTTGTCGGGTTCGGCGATCTCGGTGGTGAAGGCGACTACGCCTTCGAGGCCGGGGACAAAATCATCCGGTACCACAGTCATAGGAAAATTCTCGCACCTCGGCCTTGAGTCGACGCTACCGGCCGGTAGCAACCGCCGGTAGCGTTGGTCCGATGGCAGGGCCCGACCCCGTAACTGACCAAGATCACCTGCAGCGGATGCGTGTTGAGTACGGGTCAGCAGAGCGCGATGCCTGCCCGGATCTGGACGTTTCCTGGCTGGACGACGGTTGGCTTGCGTTGTTGCGGAAATGGATTGATGACGCCCAAAGTTTCGGTGTCTCCGAGCCAAACGCGATGGTGCTGGCGACCGTCGCGGACGGCAAGCCAGTGAGCCGTTCGGTGCTGTGCAAGAGCGTCGACGAGACGGGGATCACCTTTTTCACGAACTACGACTCAGCTAAGGGGATCGAGTTGGCACAGACGCCGCACGCGTCGGCGACCTTTCCCTGGTACTTGCTGGGCCGGCAGGTGCACATCCGGGGCGCGGTGACCAGGGTCGACCCGCAGGTCACGCAGGACTACTGGTCCAAGCGGCCGCGCGGCTCACAGCTGGGCGCGTGGGCGTCGAACCAGTCGCAGCCGATCGCGTCCCGCGCCGCGCTGCTCGAGCAGGCGGCCGAGGTAACGGCTCGCTTCGCCGATTCCGAGCAGGTTCCGGTGCCGCCCGGCTGGGGCGGGTACCTGATCACCCCCGACGTGGTCGAATTCTGGCAGGGGCGCGAAAACCGGCTGCATAACCGCATTCGCGTCATCGGTAGTCGCGTCGAGCGCCTGCAGCCCTAGCTCGGGGTGACGGATGCGCCGCGTTACGAGGAGGCGGAAATAAAATCCAGAGCGCGGCTGCTCGCGGATACCACCCCGCTGCGTTCGGCTGATTTTCGCCGGCTTTGGGTCGCGGGCATTCCGACGGTCATCGGCGCCAACCTCACCCTTTTCGCGGTTCCCGTTCAGATCTACACCCTTACCCAGACTTCGGCCTACGTCGGCATGGCTGGCTTGTTCGGGCTGGTGCCTCTGGTGGTTTTCGGCCTGCTGGGTGGATCCTGGGCCGACGCCCTGGACCGGCGGTGCTATTAATCGTCACCTCCGGTGGGCTGGCCGCGACGTCGCTGCTGCTGTGGCTGCAGGCGGTGCTGGCGTGCAACGACGTGTGGGTGGTGTTGTACCTGCTGGCATTTCAGCAGGCGCTGTTCGGCGTGAACCAGCCTGCGCGGTTGGCGGCGATCCCGCGGATGCTGCCGGACGACCAGCTAGCCGCCGGCAACGCGCTGAACATGATCGTCGCCGAGTTCGGCGCGATTGCCGGCCTGCTGCTGGCCGGCGTCCTGCTGAACTGGGTCAGCCTGCCGACGCTGTACCTAATTGACACGCTGACCTGTGTGGCGCGCCCATCTGGGCGACGTTTCGGCTGAGGCCCATGCCGGTCGCCAATACCACCGCGGGACCGGGCCGCTGGGGCTTCGGCGCGGTGCTCGAGGGCTTCCGCTACCTGGCCGGTAACACCGTGATGCTGATGTCTTTCGTCATCGACCTGATCGCGTGGATTTTCGGCATGCCCAGGGCGTTGTTCCCGCAGCTGGCCCACGAGAGCTTCGGAGGTCCCATCGACGGCGGCTCGGCGATGGCGCTGCTGTCGGCGGCGGTGCCGGTCGGGGCGGTGGTGACCGGCGTGCTGTCCGGCTGGTTGCCGCGGATCCGGCGTCAAGGTCTGGCCATCGTCGTCTCCATCATCGCCTGGGGCGTCTCGATGGTGGGGTTCGGCGTGGCCAGCGGACTGTCGCACGGCCGAGCGGGCCCGATGCTCTGGGCCGCCCTGGCCTGTGGGGGTGCGGTGGAAATGGTGGCGGCCGCCTTGTAGGTGACCATCCTGCAGCAGGTGGCCTCCGACGACGTGGTCGGACGGCTACAGGGCGTGTTCACCGTCCTCGTCGCCGGCGGGCCCCGGCTCGCCGATTTCGCCCACGGAACCGCGGCGACGGCGGTGGGGACGACCGCCGCTGCGGCCGGGGGCGGCGTGCTGGTGGTCCTGGGCGTGACAATCGCCGCACTGGTGGCGCCGGTATTCGTCCGATACCAGGCGCCGCGACCATCTACTCCGCAAGGTAAGCAATAGTTCAGCTGGAGGAAAACCGTGAGCTCGGCGGAGCAGACCCCGGGCGGGCGCGTCGCCGCGATAACGACTACCTTCAGCTGTACGCACCTAGTCAGGCGCAGCCATACCAGCCAGAGCGCAAAGGGGTTCTCGTGGCCGACACGGACGACACCGCAAGTCTGAAGTACCCGGGCGGTGAGATCGACCTACAGATCGTCAAAGCCACCGAAGGCGCTGACGGTATTGCTCTCGGCCCGCTGCTGTCCAAGACCGGCTACACGACGTTCGACAACGGCTTCGTCAATACGTCCGCGTGCAAGAGCTCGATCACCTACATCGATGGCGACGCGGGAATCCTGCGCTACCGCGGCTACCCGATCGACCAGCTCGCCGAGAAGTCGACCTTCCTCGAGGTCTCCTACTTGCTGATCTACGGCGAACTGCCCACCACCGTCCAGCTGGCCGACTTCACCAAGCGGATTCAGCTGCACACGATGCTGCATGAGGACCTGAAGCGGTTCTTCGACGGGTTCCCACGCAACGCGCACCCGATGCCGGTGTTGTCCAGCGCCGTCAACGCGCTGTCGGCGTACTACCCCGACTCGCTGGACCCGATGGACACCGAGGACGTCGAGCTGTCGACGATCCGGTTGCTGGCCAAGCTGCCGACGATCGCCGCCTACGCCTACAAGAAGTCTGTCGGACAGCCGTTCCTCTACCCGGACAACTCGCTGTCGCTGGTGGAGAACTTCCTGCGCATGACGTTCGGGCTGCCCGCCGAGCCCTACCAGGCCGACCCCGAGGTAGTCCGCGCGCTGGACATGCTGCTGATCCTGCACGCCGACCACGAGCAGAACTGCTCGACGTCGACGGTGCGGTTGGTGGGCTCGTCGCAGGCCAACCTGTTCACCTCGATCTCCGGTGGCATCAATGCGCTGTGGGGGCCGCTGCACGGCGGCGCCAATCAGGCCGTGCTCGAGATGCTCGAACAGATCCGCGAAAGCGGGGACGACGTCAGCGAATTCGTCCGCAAGGTGAAGAACCGCGACGAGGGCGTCAAGCTGATGGGCTTCGGTCACCGGGTCTACAAGAACTACGACCCGCGCGCCCGGATCGTCAAGGAGCAGGCCGACAAGATCCTGGCCAAACTCGGCGGGGATCCGCTGCTGGACATCGCCAAGCAGCTCGAAGAGGCCGCGCTGACCGACGACTACTTCATCGAGCGCAAGCTGTATCCCAACGTCGACTTCTACACCGGGCTGATCTACCGGGCCCTCGGGTTCCCGGTCCGGATGTTCACCGTGTTGTTCGCATTGGGCCGGCTACCCGGCTGGATCGCGCACTGGCGTGAGATGCACGACGAGGGCGACAGCAAGATCGGCCGTCCGCGCCAGATCTACACCGGCTACACCGAACGCGACTACGCCGGTATCGACGGGCGCTAGTCGGCCCTGGGCGAGGCCAGCACCGCCATCGCCGCGTTGTGTCCTCCGATGCCGGATACGGCACCGCCGCGGCGAGCACCGGAGCCGCACAGCATGATTCGTTCGTGCGCGGTGGCCACTCCCCATTGGCGGGCGGGGCTGTCGAGCGCCTCGTCATCGTCCGCGAACGGCCAGGACAGCGTGCCGTGGAAGATGTTGCCTGCCGTCATCCCCAGGGTGCGCTGCAAGTCCAGGGTGGTGGTCGTCTCGATGCATGGCCGGCCCTGCGCGTCACTCATCAGTACCTCCTGAATCGGTTCGGCCAGAACAGAATTCAGTGACGCCAGCACCGCTTCGGTCAGCTGGTCGCGGGAGACGGCGGAGTCGCCGTCCAGCAACGAGTGTGGTGTGTGCAAACCGAACACCGTCATGGTGTGAGCGCCCGAGTCGCGCAACCCGGCCGACAGAATGCTGGGATCGCTCAGCGAATGGCAGTACGCCTCGCACGGCAACGGATCCGGTAGCTTCCCGGCGGCGGCCTGTGTGTAGGCCGAATCCAGTTGGCTCCACGTCTCGTTGACGTGAAACGTGCCGGCGAAGGCTTGTTCGGGGGTGACGCTGTCATCGCGCAGCCGGGGCAGCCGCCGTAGCGCCATGTTGACCTTCACCTGTGCCCCCGGAGCCAGCGGCGCCGGCGGCTCACCGAGCAGTTCGGCCAGCACCGCCGGAGTGACGCCGGCAAGAATGAAGCGCGCTTGAATCCGGTGCTCCTCGCCGTCGCGACGGTAGCGCACCCAGCCGTCCGGTGACACGCTGTAAACCTCTGCACCAGTGGTGATTTCGGCGCCGTGGCGGACCGCGGCGGCGGCCAGGGCCGCGGTCACCGAGCCCATCCCGCCGATCGGGACGTGCCAATCCCCGCCGACCACGTGATAGAGGAAGCAGATGTTCTGCCGCAGCGACCGTTCGTCGAGACGGGCGAAGGTGCCGATCAGCGCATCGGTCGCGATCACACCGCGGACCAGATCGTCGCGCACCGCGTCGGCGATCGCCTGCCCGATCGGCTCATCGACGATGGCCCGCCAGGTGGCGGCGGCTTCGGGATCGCCGGCGGTCAGGACGTGGCGGCGCGCCTGCTTGCGGGTGCGCAGCGGTTCGGTCAGCGTCGGCCAGAGCCGGTCGGTCACCAGGCGGACGCGCCGGTAGAACTCGGCGAAACCGTGTTCGTCCCTGGCGGCGCCGACCGCATAAAACGAATCGCGCTCGTGGTGCGACCCGAGCAGCAGGCCGCTGCGCCCGCCCGTCTCCGGTTGGGGCGTGTACGAGGAGAATCGCCGCCGCGCCAGCCGCACGTCGGCGCCCAAGTCCTTGAGAATTCGTGGTGGCAGCAGGCTGACCAGGTAGGAGTACCGCGACACCCGGACGTCGACGCCATCGAAAGCCTGCGCCGACACCGCGGCCCCACCGATGTGCCCCAGCCGCTCCAGCAACCGCACCCGAAGGCCGGCCCGGGCCAGGTAGCCCGCCGCCACCAGGCCGTTATGGCCCCCGCCCACGACAACTACGTCTGAATCCGGGTCACAACCCGGCGCGCCATCGAGGGACATCGCTAGCCCAGGTAGCCCTCGACCTGGTCGCCGGGACGCACCGCGGCCTCGCGCGGATCGCCACCGGTTTCGCGCAAAGCGCGCCGCTGACGCAGCAGGTCCCAGCACTGGTCGAGTTCGACCTCGACCCGGCGCAGCCGTTCGTGCTCCTCGGACTCGCTGATGTCGCGGTGCTGCAGCTGTGCCCGCAGGTCCTTCTCCTCGGCGACAAGGTTGCGAATGTGCGCCAGGGTGTCGCTGTCGGTCGGTTTCCTACCATCGGCCATTGCTCCAGTGTGCCCGACGCAAGCGGTATCGCTGGGCCGCGTCGGTAGGCTGCATATCGCCCGCAGGACGGACGCGTCCTGCTCAAGTTCATCGAGGCGGGGGCAGTCGTGGGCCTACGGGCGCGTTTCGGCCGAGCGGCCGACTCGCGGCGGGGCCCGATCTCCGCCCGGCGCTCGCAGGGCCTGCCCTGGCTGCTTGGCTTGGTGGTTATCCCGTTGTTGATAGCTGTAATCGGCCATGGTGCTTTCGACCGGGCCGGGGCCACCGGTGCGCCACCACCGATCGCGGTATCGGGCAAGCCCGGTAAGCCGCCGCTATCCCTGGCGCCACTTTCAATTGCCCGCAACGGCAACAACATAACCCTCACCGGAAATTTCCCCTGCGATTCGGCCAAGTCCGTGCTGACGAAGGTGCTGAAAAGCGCCGTCCCTGCCGGCGTCAATATCATCGACCAGATCCATATCAACCCGAATGTCGATGCGCTCGATATCTCAAACGCCGGAACGATTTTCAAGAACAGCGCTTCGGTCGCCGACTTCAATCTCACGGTCGGCGGGGACACCATCACGCTGACCGGAACCGCCGCGACGCAAGATCAGAAGAACACCATCGCGCGCGAGGCCACGCACACCTGGTCGAATCTGGTCCGATTTCCTTTGGGAATGCCGGATTTAGCCTGACCCGGGTGGATGACCGCCGATGGTCGCGCTAAGAATCGCCGCGTCGAAATCGTAGTTGGCTGAGGACGATCCGGCATGGACGCCCGCGCCGTACGGACCCCGCTCGGCGCAGGCCAACCCCGATGGGCGCGGCCCGCCGTGATGGTTGGTCAAGGCGAGTACCGATACCCGGCATTACTACACCCCGGACAACGTCGGCTACGACGCGACGGTTGCCCAGGTGTGGTTTTCCGATGAGCTATCCGGGTTACGAGCCGGTTTTACGCCGTGGCACAACAACTCGGGGAAATGACAAGGGGCGGCGGGCTTTAACTGGGGGCGGGCAGGCGCAGCAGCAGCCGGGCACCGCCCAGCGGGCTGTCTTGCAGCGACGCCGTCCCACCGTGCAAGTGCGCTTGCTGGGCCACCAACGCCAGACCGAGACCCGACCCCGAGTGCGAAGCCGTCGAGCCCCGGGAGAACCGCTCGAACACCACTTGGCGCTCGCCTTCGGGCACGCCGGTGCCGTTGTCGTCGACGGCGATATCCACTCCGGCACGCGAGCTGACCGCCGAGAGCTGGACCCGGGTAGCGCCGCCATGTTTGACGGCGTTGGCGATCGCGTTGTCGACCGCGAGCCGCAACCCGGCCGGCAGCCCCACGATGATGCAGGTGGGCGACGGTACCAGCGATACGTCGAGGTCCGCGTAGACCCGCGTCGCGTCGTGGGCGGCGCGGTCCAGCAGCTCGGTGATGTCGACCGGCACGTGATCGTCGGAGGTGGACAGCTCGCCCTGCGCCAACCGCTCCAGCGCGCTCAGGGTCGCCTCAATCCGGGACTGGGTGCGGATGACGTCGCTGATCACCTCATTGCGCTGGTCATCGGGGAGATCAAGGGTCGACAAGACCTCGAGATTGGTGCGCATCGCGGTCAGCGGAGTGCGCAGTTCGTGCGAGGACACGGCGGCGAAATCGCGCGCCGAGGAAAGCGCCTCCTTGGTTCGGTTCTGCTCATTCCAGATGCGTTGCAGCATGCCGCGCATGGCCTCGGCGATCTCGACGGCCTCGGTGGCGCCGTGCACTTCGACCTGCGGCGCCTCGTCGCCCGCATCGATCAACCGGGTTTGCTGCGCAAGCTGTTTGAACGGGCGCACCGCGAACGAAGCCAGCAGCCACGCAAACACCGTCGACGCGAAGATGGCAAACCCGCAGATCAGCAGCACCCTGCGGTGCAGATTGTTGGTCTCGGCCAGGGTGGCGTCATATGTCGCGCCGACGGCCAGCGTGGTGGGCAGCGGTCCCGGGATCTCTACCGTGCGCACCCGGTAGCGCACGCCGTAAACGTAGGTGTCGGCATAGTCGACGTCGAGGCGGGGCAGCGTCACGTCGGAATTCGACTTGACCTGGTCCCCGCGCCGGATCGTCATGATCGCGTCCCGGTCGTTGGGCGAATGCGGAATTTCGTCCAGGCCGCGCGGCAAGAAGGGAATCGCGAAACCCGCGGCCTCGTCGAGGCGGCGGTCCAGCCGTTCCTTGCGGTCGTTGGTGATCCCGACCCAGACGACCGCCCCGACGATGAGCACCGGGATCGCGGCGCCGATAGCTGTTGCGAGCACCACCCGGGTCCGCAGCGAGGGCGTACGGGCCAAGATCCGCGACAGGAAATTCATTGGCTGCTGCTGCCTACCGCGCCGTTACTGCATCCGCAGTACGAACCCAACCCCACGGACGGTGTGCAGTAACCTCGGGCCGCCGTTGGCCTCCAGCTTGCGGCGCAGATACCCGATGAAGACGTCGACGACGTTCGTGTCGGCGGCGAAGTCGTAGCCCCACACCAGCTCGAGCAGCTGGGCGCGGGACAGCACCGCCGTCTTGTGCTCGGCCAGCACCGCCAGCAGGTCGAACTCGCGCTTGGTCAAATCGACGTCGACGCCGTTGACCCGCGCCCGCCGGCCGGGGATGTCCACTTCCAGCGGGCCCACCGTGATGGTCTCCGAGGAGGTCGAGGCGGTGGCGCCGCGGCGGCGCAGCAGTGCCTTCACCCGAGCGACCAACTCGGCCAGGACGAACGGCTTGACCAGGTAATCGTCGGCACCGGCCTCCAGGCCGGCCACCCGGTCGTCAACCGAGCTGCGCGCCGACAGCACACAGACCGGCACATCGTTGTCCATGGCGCGCAGGGCGGTGACGACGCTGACGCCGTCCAGCACGGGCATGTTGATATCGAGCACGATCGCGTCCGGGCGGGTCTCGGTGGCGCTACGCAGCGCCTCGGCGCCGTCAACAGCGGTGGAAACTTCGAAGCCGGAAAGTCGCAGGCCGCGTTCCAGCGAGGCAAGCACATCGGAGTCGTCGTCGACGACCAAGACGCGAGGTGAGCTGACGCCAGAGTCCATGCCGCCCATTTTGCCGGATTGTCGCCCACAACGGGTCACAGGGGAGCACCACAGTGGCTAAATGGTTACGTTTTCGAGTCTCGGCCGCGACTGCCGACCAATGACGCCGTGCCATGATCGAATCCAGGTGGCAGGCCAAGACATTGGGGTTCTTGGTCAGCGTTGATGTTGCGGGCCTTCGATTTCGGTGCCACTGCCGCACAGGAACTTCTACAGGCGGAATCGTTGTGACTAAGGCCATGGGCCCGCTGGATGCACCTGCCCTTCGCTCATCGTCTGCGATCGCCGCTGCGCCCAAACGCCCGGGTGCGGCGTCGGACCTAAAGCGGCTCCTTCCCTACCTTATTCCGCACCGCGCGCGCTGGATCGTCATCGTATCGGTGGCGATCGCCAGTCTCGTTGCCACGGTGGGCATCCCGATCATGACCCGAGCGGTGATCGACGGGCCGGTACGCCACCATGACCAGAGCGGCTTGTGGATGCTGGGCATCGGGGTGACAGCCCTTGGTCTGGGCGACGCGGTGATGTTGTTCATCCGCCGCTGGTTCACCGCGCACGCCACGATGGGCGTCGAAACGGATATCCGCAGGGACCTGTACGCCCGCCTGCAGATGATGCCCATGTCGTTTCACCATCGGTGGCAAACCGGCCAACTGGTGTCGCGGATCATGAATGATCTGGCCACGATCCGCGATCTGATGTCGTTCGGAGCGGTGTTCATGCTGCTCAACGTCCTGCAGATCACCGTGGTGACGGTGTGTCTGTTGGTGATGTACTGGCCGTTGGGCCTCGTGGTGCTGGCCTCGATCGTGCCGATCATGGTCACCGTGCTGCATTACCAGGGCGAGTTCACCCGACTATCGCGACAGGCGCAGGATCAATCCGGCCATCTCGCAACGCATGTCGAGGAGTCGGCACTGGGCCGCGGCGTGGTTCTGGCATTCGGCCGCGAGGAGTATGTGTTCGAGCGCTTCGACGCGCAAGCCAGCCGGATGTACGAAATCGGCCGCGCCAAAGTGTCGGTGGCGGCGAAGTTTTGGACCATCCTCGAGGTCATCCCCAACGTGGCGCTGGTTGCGCTGCTGGGCTTCGGTGCATACGCGGCGGGCCACGGTTTGGTGACCATCGGCACGCTGGCCGCATTCATCACAATGACGCTGTCGCTGGTCTGGCCGGTCGCATCGATGGGCTTTCTCCTCTCGATGACTCAGGAGGCGATGACGGCGGCAAACCGGATCGCCGAAATCTTCGACGCACCCTGCACTATCACCGACGGGCCCAATCCCAACCTCGAACCGGTCCGCGCTGGGCGACTCGAGCTGCGCGATGTGGGCTTTCGGGTGCCCGACCCGACGGCGGGCCACAGCTGGTTGCTCCGCCATGTGACGCTGGCCGTCGAGCCCGGCGAGACGCTGGCCCTCGTCGGCGCCACCGGTGCGGGCAAAACCCTTCTGACAGCGTTGCTTTCCCGAATCTACGACGCCTCGGAGGGGCAAATACTGCTGGACGGGCAGGACATTCGCCAGATGTCGCTGCCGTCGCTGCGTGGCTCGGTGTGTACGGCCTTCGAGGATCCGACGGTGTTTTCGATGTCGGTGGCCGAGAACCTGCGGATGGGCCGGCCGGACGCCACCGATGCGGAGCTGGCCGCGGCCGTCGACATCGCGGCGGCGCGGTTTGTCTACGAGCTGCCGTTTGGGATCGATACCCGCATCGGCGAACAGGGCATGCGGCTCTCCGGTGGGCAGCGCCAGCGGTTGTGCCTGGCCCGGGCCATCGTCGCGGCGCCGCAACTGCTGGTGATCGACGACGCCCTGTCGGGGCTCGACGCGCATACCGAGACCGAGATCACCGCGGCACTGCGGGTGGCGCTCAAGGGGGTCACCGGCATCATCGTCGCGCGCCGGCTGTCCACTGTGCTGCTTGCGGATCGAGTGGCGTTACTGGAAGACGGCGAATCCGGTCCAACCATCACCCACGTCGGCAGGCATCGGGAGCTTTTCGCCCGGGTGCCGCGCTACCGCTACCTATTGACCGCCCGCCAGAGTTCTGACAATGACGTCATCGATTGCACTACAAGAGATTTCGCACTGAAGATGACGGAGCATCAATGACCACGCTGGATACCAGGCCCATTTTGATCGTTACCGACCAAACCGACCACGACCACCACGACCCAGCCCTCGACGCGACTCAGGTTCGCGGCCGGGATGCGCGAGCCCTGTTGGGTGCGCTGATGCGGCCGCACGTGCTGACCCTGGTGCTGCTGCTGGGCGTCGCCTTGGTGGAAAATGCTGCGCGGCTTTCGGTTCCAATGCTGGTGCGGCGGGGTATCGACGATGGAATTCCAGCGGTCACGCACGGTGGCTCGGCGCGCGGACTGGTGCTCGTCGTCGGCGCGCTGTGCGCGGTGGTGGTGGTGCACGGCATCAGCCGCTGGCTTTTCCTGAACCGGGCCGGACGGCTCCGTCAGAAAGTGTTGCTGGACTTACGCCGTCGGCTGTTCCGGCACTTCCAGCGGCTCGACATCGCCTTTCACGAGCGCTACACCACCGGCCGGGTGGTGACCCGGCTGACCAACGACGTCGAAGCCGTTGACGACATGCTGTTCGCGGGATTCGACTGTTTGATCACCGCTGCGCTCACCCCGCTGGGCATAGCGGTCCTACTGGTCGTCCTGGACTGGCGGCTCGGGCTGATGTGCCTGGCGGTATTCCCGATCCTGTTGGTTATGGGCGCGTGGTTCCGTCGCCATTCGGCCAGGACCTACGGGGAGGTGCGCGAAAGCACCGCGCTGGTCATCATGCAGTTCATCGAGACGATGTCGGGCATCAAGGCATTGCAGGCATACCGGCGCGAGTCGCGGGCCCAGGTGGTTTTCGAGGACATCGCCCACCAGTACCGGGCGATCCTGGAGAAGGCGTTCAAGCTGATGGCTGTCTTCACCCCCGGTGTCAAGGTGATCGGCAACGTCACCACCGCAGTAGTGATCCTTTACGGCGGCAGCCGGGTGCTGGGTGGTGATATGACGATCGGCACTTTCGCTGCCTTCCTGCTCTACCTGCGGATGTTCTTCGAGCCGCTGCATGAGATCACGCATTTCTTCAATGCATTTCAAGCCGCGACGTCGGCGTTGGAGAAGCTCGCCGTCGCGCTCAACCGGCGCCCGGCGATCGCGGAACCGGAGATGCCCTTGGCGCGCTCCGGTGACGCGCGGGCAACAGACTTTGCTTCTGGCACAGTCATTTTCGACAACGTACATTTCAGCTATGTGCCGGGACGTCCGGTTCTCTCGGGTCTGTCGGTGACGATACCGGCCGGTCAGACGGTGGCGCTGGTCGGACGCAGCGGCACGGGAAAGTCCACCATCGCCAAGCTGCTGGCCAGGTTCTACGACCCGACCTCGGGATCGATCACGCTGGACGACGTCGACCTTCGCGATCTCGCGCACACCGATTTGCGCCGCAATGTGGTGCTGGTTGCGCAGGAGGGCTTCCTGTTCACTGGCACGATCGCCGACAACATTCGGTTTGGCCGGCCCGACGCAACCGATGCGGAGGTCCGGGATGCGGCCGCCGCGATCGGCGCGGACCTGTTCATTGCCGCGCTGCCCGAGGGGTATCAGACCGAGGTCAGCAACGGCGGGGTAGCGCTGTCGGCTGGTCAGCGTCAGCTCATTGCCCTGTCTCGCGCGTTCGTGGCCGACTCGGCGGTGCTGATTGTCGACGAGGTGACGTCGGCGCTGGACGTCCCCGGCGAGCGGATGGTGCAGCACGCGCTGGAGACCGTGCTGGCCGACCGCACCGCCCTTATCATCGCCCACCGGCTTGACGTGGTCGACAGCGCCGACCGGGTGCTGGTGCTGGGCGAGCACGGCGAGATCGTCGCCGACGGCACCCCGGCCGAACTGATCCACCACGGCGGGCAAACGCCGCGTCGCTGTGGTTGTGGCGGCCGATCGGCGGTACCTCGTGCCGCCCAACTGCAACACCAGCTGCCGTCGCACAGCCGTTACGTCCAAGGGCCTCAGGGTAATCCGATGCCGCGGTAGCGGCGCAGCCGATCGCTTCGAATTGGCCAGGAAGGCAGGTGACTGGGCGATAGTCCATCGACAACCCATGTTCTTAACGAGTCGCAGGATGCCCGCAAGTTGCTAATGTCGGCGTGATGGCAGGGCAACTGGACGGACGTGTCGCGTTGGTCACTGGTGGCGGCGCGGGAATCGGCGAGGGGGTCGCGCGCAGATTCGCCGACGAAGGCGCGCGTGTCGTCGTCGCCGAATTCGATCCCAACTCCGGGCAGCGGGTGGCCGACCAGATTTGCGGGTTCTACGTACGCGTCGATGTCACAGTCAAAGAGCAGGTGGTGACGGCCGTGCGGACCGCTGTCGAGCGGTATGGGTCGATCGACATCGTCGTCAACAACGCGTGGAGCGGCGGAGCTATCGGGCGCGTTGAACACAAGACGGACCAAGCGCTGCGCGACGGCATCGAAATGGGCTACCTGGCCCCGTTTTGGGCGATGCAGGCCGCCTACCCGCACATGCGGGAACGGGGCTGGGGCCGAATCATCAACATGGTAAGTCTCAATGGCGTCAACGCCCACATGGGCTCGTTGGAGTACAACTCCGCAAAGGAAGCGCTGCGCGCACTGACCCGTACCGCCGCCCGCGAGTGGGCGCCAACCGGAGTGACCGTCAACGCGATCGCGCCGGCAGCGAAGACGCCGGCCTTCCTCAAGGTCGTTGGCGACAATCCGGACATTGTGGCGCTGGCCGACATGGCGAACCCGATGGGCCGGATGGGTGACCCTTACGACGACATTGCCCCGGTCGCGGTGTTCCTCGCCTCCGACGCCAGCAGCTACCTGACCGGCAACACCCTTTTCGTTGATGGAGGATCGCACATCAACGGTGTCGCCTGGGCGCCGGACCTCGACGCATCCTCGACAGTATGATTCGTCGGCCACCTGGCTGCGCCCAAGTGCTTCACGGCAATCCGATGCCGCGGTAGCGCCGCAGCCGTTCGCTGATGCGCTCGGAGCCCGGGATGTCGCGCAGTGCATGTACTTCCGCGGCGATGGCACCCGACAGTCGCTGGGAGAACTCGATCGGTTCGTCGGCGGCGTCGGGAAGCTCCGGCACGATCGCGTCGACGATCCCGGAGCGCAGCAGGTCTGCGGACCGGATGCCTTGGGCCGCAGCAAGTTCAGGAGCGTGCTCGGTGTCGCGGAAGACAATCGCGCTGGCGCCCTCGGGTGGCAGCGGGGCCAGCCAGCCGTGCAGCGCGGCCAGCACCCGGTCGGCGGGCACCATCGACAGCGCCGGCCCGCCGCTGCCCTGGCCCAGCAGCACCGACACCGTCGGGGTATCCAGCGTCACCAGCTCGGCCACACATTGGGCGATCTGACCGGCCAACCCGCCCTGCTCCGCCTCGGCCGACAGCGCGGGACCGGCGGTGTCGATCACCAGCACCAGCGGCAGCCGCAGCTCAGCGGCCAACGCCATGCCGCGACGCGCTTCCCGCAACGACGCGGGCCCGACGAGCCCCCCGGTGAGGCGCTGCTGGCCGAGGACCACCGTGGGCTGGCCGGCGAATCGGGCCAACGCCAACAGCGTGGTCGCGGCCTCTCCGCTGCCGGTGCCGGACAACAGCACCAGGTCGGTGGCGCCGTGTCGCAGCAGATGGCCGACACCCGGTCGGTCCGGCCGCCGCGACGCCAGCACCGAATCCCATGCCGGCACATCGGGTATCGATTCGGCGGGCCCCGCGGCGGGCAGCGGCCCGGGCGGGTCGGCGATGACCGTCAGCGCGCGATCCACGGTTCGGCGCAGCTCGTCGATGGCGACGACGCCGTCGATCACCCCATGCCGCTGCAAGTTCTCCGCGGTCTGGATGCCGGGCGGGAACGGTTCGCCGTAGAGCTGCTCGTACACCCGCGGTCCGAGGAACCCGATCAGCGCGCCCGGCTCGGCGACGGTGATGTGACCGAGCGATCCCCATGACGCGAAAACCCCGCCGGTGGTGGGGTTCCGCAGGTAGACGAGGTAGGGCAGGTGCGCCTGCTTGTGCAGCCGGACAGCCGCGGCGATCTTCACCATCTGCAGAAACGCGACGGTGCCCTCTTGCATGCGGGTGCCGCCGGAGCTTGGCGAGGCCAGCAGCGGGAGCCGCTCGGCCGTGGCGCGCTGCACGGCATCGGTGATGCGTTCGGCCGCTGCGACCCCGATCGACCCGCCGAGGAAGCTGAACTCACACACCACCACCGCCACCCGGCGGCCGAATATTCGTCCTTCGCCGGTCAGCACCGCTTCGTCGCGGCCGGTGGCGGCCCGGGCGTCGGCCAGTTCTCGCGCGTAGGCGTCGCTAATCGGTATCGCCAGCGGTTCGCTGTCCCAGCTCACGAAGGAGCCCTCGTCCAGCACCGCATCCTGCAGTTGGTCGGTCGTGATGCGACTCACGGGTTGAGGCTATATAGGCTGGCGCCCATGATCGGTATCACGCAGGTCGAAGCCGTAATGACCATCGAGTTGCAGCGTCCTGAGCGTCGCAACGCCCTGAACTCGCAGCTGGTCGAGGAGCTGCGGGAGGCGGTGCTGAAGGCCGCTGACGGATCCACCCGCGCGATCGTGCTGACCGGCCAGGGCACGGTGTTCTGCGCCGGTGCTGACCTGAGCGGCGACGCGTTCGCCGCCGACTACCCGGACCGGCTCATCGAACTGCACAAGGCCCTGGACGCGGCTCCCATCACGGTGATCGGCGCCATCAACGGGCCGGCTATCGGCGCGGGCCTGCAGCTGGCCATGCAATGTGATCTGCGGGTCGTCGCCCCGGATGCGTTCTTCCAGTTTCCGACTTCGAAATACGGTCTTGCCCTTGATAACTGGAGCATCCGGCGGCTGTCGTCGTTGGTCGGTCACGGCCGGGCCCGGGCGATGCTGCTGACCGCGGAGAAGCTGAGCGCCGAGACAGCGCTGCAGACCGGGATGGCCAACCGCCTTGGCACTCTCGAAGATGCGCAGGCCTGGGCGCAAGAGATCGCCGGATTGGCGCCGCTGGCGATCCAGCACGCCAAGCGGGTACTCAACGACGACGCTATCGAGGAGGCAGGGCAAGTGCACAAGGAGCTCTTCGACAAGGCCTGGGGCAGTCAGGACGTCATCGAAGCGCAGGTCGCCCGGATAGAGAAGCGGGCGCCTAGGTTCCAGGGGGCCTGACGGTCATGGTCCCCGCCGCGCTGCGCCTTGCCGCCGGCACAGTCACGCTCGCCGCAGGCGGGTGGATGTTGCGCGCGCTGCACGGCGCTCCGGCTGCACTCGGAGCCGACCCGTCGTCGATCCGGGCGGTGACGCAGCACTCGCCGAATGTCCGCGACGGCGTCTTCGCCAACCTCGAAGCCGCCTCGAATCCCAACTTGGATCGCGAGCAGCTCGCGCTGATTGCGAGGGAGTTCGTGGGTACACGCGGCAGGGGCCGGCCGGCCGCGCCAATCCCGTTGGCGGCGCCCGGGGCGTTCGACGCCGACCCCAGCGGATTGGCCGTCAGCTGGCTGGGCCATTCCACTGCCCTGCTGGAGATCGACGGTTACCGGGTGCTTACCGATCCGGTGTGGAGTCAGCGCTGCTCGCCGTCGGACGTGATCGGACCGGAGCGCCTGCATCCGGCGCCACTGGAGCTCGAAGCGCTGCCTGCGATCGACGCCGTGGTGATCAGCCATGACCACTACGACCACCTCGACATCGACACCGTCCTCGCACTCGCCCGCACTCAGCGGGCGCCGTTCTTCGTGCCGCTCGGCGTGGGCGCTCACCTGCGCTCGTGGGGCATACCCGGTCATCGCGTCGTCGAACTCGACTGGAATGAAACCGGTCACGTCGACGAACTGAACCTGATTTGCCTGCCGGCACGGCACTTTTCGGGCCGGTTCCTGGACCGCAACACCACGCTGTGGGCATCGTGGGGAATCATCGGCCCCAGCCACCGCGCCTATTTCGGCGGGGACAGCGGCTACACGAAAAGCTACGAGCAGATCGGCGCCGATCACGGACCGTTCGATCTGACACTATTGCCCATCGGCGCCTATATGCCGGGATTGCCGGACGTGCACATGAATCCCGAGGAGGCGGTGCGAGCCCACCTGGATCTCACCGCCGCCGGATCCGGGCTTCTGGTGCCCATCCACTGGTGCACCTTCCGGCTGGCGCCGCACCCCTGGGCAGGACCGGTGGAGCGGATGTTGGCGGCTGCGCAAGCCGCCGAAGTCACGGTCGCGATTCCCGCGCCCGGACAACGCATTGACCCCGCCGGGCCCCTGCGATTCAACCCGTGGTGGCGGTTGTAAAACCGGATTCGCCAAGCGCACAACGTAGTTCGGTGTAAGCGCTAACGAGATCGTTCAGCGTGAATCCTCTGTTGAGGCCGCTTGGATTGGGCAGCACCCATGCCGTGGTGTTGGCAAACCCGGGACTGTAGGGGCCCCAGCCGATTTTCGGTCGGCCGGTCATCGCCGCCAGGGCGCGTTTCCCGAGGAATCCGATCGCTCGCGGCGCGTAGCGGCGCATCTTCGCCTCGAATTCGGGTCGGGCCCGCCGGAACTCTTCCGTCGAGACATCGCTGGCCTGTCGAGTCGGCCGACTGACAACCGCGGTGATACCGCAGCCGTAGTCGAGTAGCCGGCGCTCATCTTCGGGCCGCAATCGCGTATCGGTAAATCCGGCCAGGTGCAGTACGGACCAAAAACGGTTGCTCCGGTTCGAGAAGTTATGGCCGTCGACGGCCGCGGTTGTCGCGGGGTTCATGCCGCAGAAGACGATGTCGAGAGCTGGGGCGAGGATGTCTGGTTCGTACGCCATAATGCCGATACTCCCATCGGACCGGCACGCTAAAGTCTGCGGGCATGACGAAACGCGCGGCACGTGCCGCTGTTGTGGTGATGGTGTTGCTCGCATTGGTCGGATGCGGATCTGGGCAACCCGTGTCGAGCCCGCCGCCGGCGTTGTCTGACGCGCCTCCCAACGAGGTGTCGGGTACCGACATTCCGCCCGGCCGCATCGACGAGGCCATTTCGAAGGTCGACGGCCTGGTCAACGACCTGATGCACAGCACCGGCGTTCCGGGCATGTCCGTTGCCATTGTCCGCGGCGGAAAAGCCGTGTACGCCAAGGGCTTCGGCGCAAGGATGCCAGTAAAGGCACGGGTCAAGACAACGAGGTCGACGCTGACACCGTTTTCCAGCTTGCCTCGGTGTCGAAATCGGTGGGCGCGACCGTGGTGGCACACGAGGTGACCAACAACGTCGTCACCTGGGACACGCCAGTGGCGGCCAAGCTGCCATGGTTCGCGCTGTCGGATCCCTACGTCACCGGTCACGTGACCGTCGCTGACATGTACTCGCACCGCTCCGGGCTGCCCGACCACGCCGGCGACAAACTGGAAGATCTCGGCTATGACCGCCGGCAGGTGCTGGAGCGGCTGAAATATCTACCGCTGGCGCCGTTTCGAAGCAGCTACGCCTACACCAACTTTGGCTTGACCGCGGCCGCCGAGGCGGTGGCGGCCGCGGCGGGCAAGTCCTGGGAGGACCTGTCCGACGAGGCGCTCTACCGGCCTCTGGGTATGGCGTTGACGAGTTCCAAGTACGCCGATTATCTGGCCAGGCCCAACCGTGCGGTGCTGCACGTCAAGGCCGGGGACAAGTGGGAGCCACGCTTCCAGCGCGACGCCGACGCGCAGACGCCCGCCGGCGGAGTGAGCTCGTCGATCAACGACATGGCGCGCTGGCTCACGATGGTGATGGCCAACGGAACCTACAACGGACAGCAGATCACCTCGCCCGAGGCGTTGCTGTCCGCCATCACGCCGCAGGTGATCTCGATGCCCGCGTCATCGCCGAAAGCGCGAGCCGGCACCTATGGTCAAGGTTTCAACGCCACGGTGAGCTCGTCGGGGCGCACCGAGTACAGCCACTCCGGAGGCTTTTCGTCGGGCGCGGCGACCAACTTTGTGGTGATGCCGTCGGAGGATGTCGGCATTATCGCGCTGACCAATGGTGCACCGTATGGGATTCCGGAAGCGCTGACCGCGCAATTCATGCATCTCGTGCAGTACGGCCAAGTTCGGGAGAACTGGGTGAGTCTGTACAACCACGCGCTCGGTTGGATGAACAACCCGCAGGGCTCGCTGGTCGGCAAGCAGCCCCCGGCCAATCCCGCGCCGGCCAGACCGCTCACCGACTACCTCGGCGTCTACGCCAGCGATTACTGGGGTCCGGCAGTCGTGACCCAAAATAACGGGCAACTGCAGCTGGCATTGGGTCCGAAGAATCAGGTGTTCGCCCTGTCGCACTGGGATGGCGATACGTTCACCTTCTCGATAACGGACGAAAATGCGCCTCCAGGAACGATTTCCAAGGCTGTGTTTTCCCCGAACACACTGAATCTGGAGTATTACGACACCGACAAGCTGGGAACGTTCACCCGATGAACGGCGGGCTAACCGCCGCCGAGGTGGCGCAACGGGTAGCCGAAGGTAATACCAACGCGATTGCAGCCCGCGCCGCCCGCAGCACCGCGGACATCGTTCGCGCCAACGTCTTCACCCGGATCAACGCAATCCTGGGCGTGCTGCTGGCGATCGTGCTGGCAACCGGTTCGCTGATCAACGGGCTGTTCGGCCTACTCATCATCGCCAACAGCGTCATCGGGATGGTGCAGGAGATTCGGGCCAAGCAGACACTGGACGCCCTCGCGATCGTCGGACAGGCGAAACCTTTGGTGCGCAGGCAATCCGGGACTCACACGCTGTCGCCCAGCGAGGTGGTGCTCGACGACGTCATCGAGCTCGGCCCGGGCGATCAAATTGTGGTCGACGGCGAGGTTCTCGAGGAGGAGAACCTGGAGGTCGACGAATCGCTGCTGACCGGTGAGGCCGACCCGATCGGCAAGGATGCCGGTGACGTGGTCATGTCGGGCAGCTTCGTCGTCGCCGGCACCGGCGCCTACCGGGCCACCAAGGTCGGCCCGGCGGCCTACGCCGCCAAGCTCGCCGACGAGGCCAGCAAATTCACACTAGTGAAATCCGAACTGCGCAATGGCATTAACCGCATTCTGCAGTTCATCACCTACCTGTTGGTGCCGGCCGGCCTGCTGACGATCTACACGCAGTTGTTCACCACGCATGCGGGGTGGCAGCAGTCGGTGCTGCGGACGGTGGGTGCGCTGGTGCCGATGGTGCCCGAAGGTCTGGTGCTGATGACATCGATCGCGTTCGCGGTCGGCGTGATCAGGCTGGGGCAGCGTCGCTGCCTGGTGCAGGAATTGCCCGCGATCGAGGGGTTGGCTCGCGTGGACGTGGTCTGCGCCGACAAGACGGGCACCTTGACCGAAAGCGGGATGCGGGTCTGCGATGTCGCCGAACTCGCCGCGCAGCAGTCGGCGGCCATCGCGGATGCGCTGGCCGCGCTGGCCGCGGCCGACCCGCGTCCCAACGCCAGCATGCAGGCGATCGCCGAAACCTTTGACCAGCCGCCCGGCTGGGTAGCCACGGCCACAGCGCCTTTCAAGTCTGCGACCAAATGGAGCGGCGTGTCCTACTGCGATCACGGCAACTGGGTCATCGGTGCGCCAGACGTGTTGCTCGACCCGGCTTCGGCGGCGGCTGCGCAGGCCGAACGGATCGGGGCGCGAGGAATGCGGGTACTGCTGCTCGGCGCGGCCGAGGTAGCGATGGACGACCCCGGCGCGCCGGGTCGAGTTACGCCGGCCGCGCTGGTGGTGCTGGAACAGAAGGTGCGCCCGGACGCCCGCGAGACAGTGGAGTATTTTGCCGCCCAAGATGTTTCGGTGAAGGTGATCTCCGGCGACAACGCGGTCTCAGTCGGTGCGGTGGCCGCCAATCTTGGGCTGCCCGGTGAGGCGCTGGACGCACGCCAACTACCCACCGACCCCGGCGAACTTGCCGACACACTGGACGCCTACACGACCTTTGGCCGGGTGCGGCCCGATCAGAAACGCGCCATCGTGCACGCTTTGCAGGCGCACGGACACACCGTTGCGATGACGGGCGACGGCGTCAACGACGTGCTGGCCCTCAAGGACGCCGACATCGGCGTGGCGATGGGCGCAGGTAGCCCGGCGTCGCGTGCGGTAGCACAGATAGTGTTGCTGGACAACAAGTTTGCCACGCTTCCCTATGTCGTCGGCGAGGGTCGCAGAGTGATCGGCAACATCGAGCGGGTGGCCAACCTGTTTCTCACCAAAACGGTGTATTCAGTGCTGCTCGCGTTGTTCGTCGGTATCGAGTGTCTGCTGTCCAAAACCCTGCGAGCAGATCCGCTGCTCTATCCGTTCCAGCCGATCCACGTCACGATCGCCGCGTGGTTCACCATCGGTATCCCGTCGTTCGTCTTGTCGCTGGCTCCCAACAACGAACGTGCTTATCCCGGCTTCGTCCGGCGTGTGCTGACCTCGGCGCTGCCGTCCGGATTGGTCGTTGGCACCGCGACTTTCGTCTCCTACCTGGTGGCCTACCGGGGCCGCCATGCCACCTTCGCCGAACAGGACCAAGCGTCGACCGCCGCGCTGATCACGCTGCTGGTGACCGCGCTGTGGGTGCTCGCGGTGGTGGCGCGTCCCTACCAGTGGTGGCGGGTCGCGCTGGTGGCTACCTGCGGGCTGGCCTATGTCGCGATCTTCAGTGTCCCGCTGGCGCAGCGGAAGTTTCTGCTCGACCCGTCGAATCTGGTGATCACCTCGACCGCGTTAGGGATCGGGGTGTTGGGCGCCGCGGCGGTCGAGGCGACTTGGTGGATCCGGGCCAGGATGCTCGGGATCGAGCCGCGGTTGTGGCGGGCCGACCAGGCCGAAGCCGACTAGGGCGATGAGGATGGTCCTGACTCCGGCCAGTAGGGTTCTACCAGCAAAGAAGGATCCCCGGCAGCCCCGGGGATTGGCGGGGAAGGGACAGCGCATGGGATTCCTGGACAAGGCGAAGGACCTGTTGGCGCAGAACGCCGACAAGGTGGAGACGGCGATCGACAAGGCCGGCGAGTTCGTCGACGACAAGACGCAGGGCAAGTACTCCGACACCATCCACAAGGTGGCCGAAGAAGCCAAGAAGGCCGCTAACCCGGATGCCCCGGACGGCCAGCAGGGCTAGCGCATGGCGAAACTGTCCGGATCGATCGACGTACCGCTGCCGCCGGACGAGGCCTGGAAGCACGCCTCCGATCTGTCCCGCTTCAAGGACTGGCTGAGCATCCACCGGGTGTGGCGCAGCAAGCTGCCCGACGACCTGCGAAAGGGCACGGTCATCGAATCGATCGTCGAGGTCAAGGGCATGCTCAATCGGATCAAGTGGACGATCGTGCATTACAAGCCGCCGGAAGGCATGACGCTCAACGGTGCCGGCGTCGGCGGCGTCAAGGTCAAGCTGATAGCCAAGGTCAAGCCGAAAGCCGACGGTTCGGTCGTCAGCTTTGACGTGCACCTCGGTGGCCCGGCGCTGTTCGGGCCGATCGGCATGATCGTCGCGGCGGCGTTGAGAAGCGACATCGACGAATCCCTGGAAAGATTCGTCACCGTGTTCACCACTCCAGATCCCAACCGCAACGGAGATCGTGGCGTCGGCCGCTGACCGCCTGGCGGACCTGCTTGCAACCACCGTCGGTCTCGAACTGCCGGTTCGGCTACGCGCCTGGGACGGAAGTGAAGCCGGCCCGCTAAACGAGCCAGAGGGTCCGGTTCTGATAGTCCGTTCCCGACGCGCATTGCGCCGATTGCTTTGGCGCCCAGGCGAACTAGGCCTGGCCCGCGCCTACGTGACCGGTGATATCGACGTCGAGGGCGATCTGGCCGACGGCCTGCGCCGGGCCTGGCGGCTGACCCGCTCGCACCCCGTCGCCTCGGTCTCCGCCCGGGGCGCGATGGTGGCGGCGGCGCGCGCGGCGCGGCTCGGGGCCATTGGAGGGCCGCCTGCAATCCCGGCCAGCGAAGCGCGGCTATCCGGCCGGCGGCACAGCCGCCGACGCGATCGAGCGGTGATCGCTCATCACTACGACCTGTCCAACGACTTCTACCGGCTGCTGCTCGACGACCACATGGCTTACTCGGCGGCGTATTTCACCGATGAAAGCCAATCGCTGCACGACGCACAGACCGCGAAGCTGGATCTGATTTGCCGCAAACTCGAACTCGAACCGGGCATGCGGCTCCTCGATGTGGGCTGCGGCTGGGGGTCGCTGATCCTGTACGCGGTGCGGCACTACGGCGTGCGCGCCACCGGCATCACGCTCTCGGGCCAGCAGCGCCAGTTCATCGAAGACCGGGCTGCCGAGCGCGGGCTGGCCGATAGCGTCGAGGTTCGGTTGCAGGATTACCGCGACTTCGGCAATGACCCGGAGTCGGCGGGGGTCTTTGATGCCGTCGCTTCCATCGAGATGGGCGAACACGTCGGCGAGCACTGGTATCCGGTCTACCTGCGGATCCTTGGCCGCGCGCTCAAACCCGGCGCGAAGCTGTTGCTGCAGCAGATGTCGCGTCGGGCCGACGCGGCGCCGGGCGGGGGAGCGTTCATCGAGGCCTACATCGCCGCCGACATGCACATGCGACCGCTCTGGCAGACGTTGCGTTACCTGCAGGATGCGGACTTCGAGGTGGCATCCGTCCAGGCGATGCGTGAGCACTACGCCCGCACCGCGCAGTGCTGGATCGCGACGCTGGAAGAGCGCTTCGACGAGTTTGTGGACCTGCTGGGCGATGAGGTCGCCCGCGTCTGGCGGTTGTATCTGGCCGGCGGCATGCTGGCGTTCGAGGAAGGCCGGATGGGCGTGGATCAGGTCCTCGCCGTCAAACCCGCCGGATGAACCGGGCGTGACCGTCGCACCCGCGGCGTAGCGCGTGGCGAGCGGCGGCCGGTCCGGCGCCCTATTAAGGTCGCACCCATGACCCGCCGCCTGCGTCCCGGATGGCTGGTGGCGTTGTTTGCCCTGGTCGTTTCGGCCAGCGCCTGGTTGCCCTGGCTGACGACGTCGGTCGGCGGCGGTGGCTGGGCCAGTGCGATCGGCGGCAAGCACGGCAGCCTGCAGCTTCCGCCGGGATTCGGCGCGGGCCAGCTCATTGTGCTGCTGTCCTCGGCCCTGTTGGTGACCGGGGCGATGGTGGGTCGTGGCTTGTCAGTGCGGCTTGCTTCGATTGCTGCGCTGGTCATTTCGCTGCTTATCGCGGCGCTGGTGGCATGGTACTACAAGCTCAATGTCAATCCGCCGGTGAATGCGGAGTACGGACTCTATGTCGGCGGGGTCGCCGCGGTCGTGTGTTCGGTTGCGTCGCTGCTCGCCGCCATCGTCTCCGGTCGCTCCAGGCGGTGAGACGTCAGACCGACGGGAACTCGTGTTTGCCTGAGACGGAGCTGTCGCCGGGCTCGTTGACGCCGAACACAAAGGGCGCGAACACGACCTCGCGGCCGTCGGGATCGCGGTAGGTGACCGCGCCCGTCGCCTCCCAGTACGGATGCTGCGGCTCGGCTTCGAGCCCCGCCTCCCGCAATCGCGCGACCGCCGCCTGCTGCGACGGCTGGTCAGGAAAGTACAGGCACAGTTGCTCGTGGTGGTCGACCACGACGTCGCCGTCGAGGGCCTGCACGATCTCCATCGTCAGGTTCCAGCTGGGCATACCGAAAATCGCTCCGTTGCTGCCATAGCTGTCCTCGAATGTCTCGAACAGTGGCAGCCCGACCAGGTCGCGGTAGAACCGCACGGTCTCTTCGAAGTTCGACGACCGGCGGGCGAAGCGAATGGCGCCGATCGGCGCCAGCTGGATGGGCCAGTGCGTTGTCCGACGGGGCTGTTGGTTGTTCTGTGCCATCTTATGGTGACGTGTCGCAGGGGCGCGGGGTTCAGAGCCCCACGGCCGATGCCGCGGACTCGGCGCTGTCCCAGCGTCGCAGCTGGGACCCGGGTGCCCACGTCGAATGGGTACCGCTGGAAATACGTTCCGGCAGTTGCAGTTTGCACACCGGCCCGTCGGCTATCCGGGCAGCGTCGAACACCACGCAATAGGACGCGTCGGTGTTCATGTCGGTGGTGAGAGTGATCAGGTAGCCGTCGTCTTCAGCGGCGGCACCCACCCGCGGCGCCATCGCGGTCTCGCTGCCGTACACACCGTCGCCGAATGAGATGCCTTCCTGGCCTCCGGTGCGCAGGTCATGTTTGATCAACCCGTCGAACAGGAACCAGCCCGGCTTCCCGGTGGCGGCGTAGGTGTAGCGGTAAGTGCCGCCCGCGTAGTCGGAGTTGATGGTCCCGAACTCGGTGATGGAGTCCGACAACTGCTCCTCTTTCACTGCGCCGGTGACCAGATTGAAGCGCCACCGGTGTAGCCGGGCCTGCAGGCGATCCAGCGCGAGGAAGCGAAATAGCTTCTCCTGCTTCGTTCCTCCGGTGTCGAGCGGCTGGGGATCGCCTTCGAAAAAGCCGTCCAGCACGATCTCGTCGCCGTCCTCGTAGGCGTTGGTGAAGTGCAGCACGAACGTCGGGTCCGCCTCGAACCATCGGATGTCCGCGGTCGAGCCGCGGCGCGGGATCACCGCGAAGCGCGACGGGATGTCCGGGTAGAAGCGCGGCAGGTGAACATCGTGTTCGAGCAGCCGCGGATCCCAGAACAACGGGAAATCGTTAAGGATGGCGTAGTTTTCGGTAAACGCCATGTCGTGGGGAAGCCGCGGATCCGGCAGCGGGATGTCGACGTAGTGGGCGAGTTCGTTGCTTTCGTCCACGACGCCGTAGCGCATGAACGGGTCCTGCTTGCTGTAGTTGAAGAAGAGCAGTTCTCCGGTTTTGTTGTCCACCTTTGGATGCGCGGACACGCCCCACTGGAAAGGGAAGTGCCCGTTCCAGTTTTCCTTGCCGAGTGTGTTGGCCGAGTACGGATCGATCCGGTACAGATCCCCGCACTGGTAGAAGCTGGTCAGCGCGATGCCGCGGTGCACGATGACGTCGGTGCTCGAGGCGTCCTTCATCTTGGTACGCGCGCCCCAGCCTTCCTCGCGCTGGGCCAACTGCACCGGCTCCGCCAGCCCCGGCCACAGCGGCTCGCCGGCGTCGTTCTCGGCCAGGAAGCCGTCGGTGCGGATAAAACGGTTGCGGTAGAAGGCTTTTCCATCGCGAAAGCCGACCACATGCACCATGCCGTCGCCGTCGAAAGGGTGATAGGTCTTCAACGCCGGATGCAGCGGGTTCTCGGTGTTGCGCAGGTAGATGCCGTCGAGGTCGTTGGGGATTTCCCCTTCCATCGGGACGAGGTCGTTGGCGTCCCATTCGGTGGTCTGGGGTCGCCACGGGCCGGTGCGGTAGGGGTGGTCGTCGTCTTCGGGCAGGGTCGACAGGAACTTGCCGACGATCTCGACATCCATGTCACGCGCCTTTGGTTGTACTGACCACGAAACTGACCGTCGTGGCGGTGCTGCCGCCGAAATTCAGCGTTCCGAAGGTGTTTGCATCCTCGACTTGATAGTCACCGGCCCCGCCGCTGACTTGCTTAGCCGCATCAAGAAGCATCCGCACGCCGGACGCCCCGACCGGGTGTCCGCCGCCGATCAGCCCGCCGCTGGGGTTGATCGGGAGCCGGCCGCCTATTTCGATCTCCCCGTTTTCGATGGCCTTCCAGGATTCGCCCGGGCCGGTCAGCCCGATGTGGTCGATGGCCAGGTACTCGCTGGGGGTGAAGCAGTCATGCACCTCGAACCCGTCGATGTCGTCGAGCGTTACCTGGGCGCGGCGCAACGCGTCGAGCACCGCGGACCGCACGTGGGGGAGTACGTAGGGGTCGTCGGCGGACCGGTCCAGTTTTTGCTGCAGGCCCAACCCGACGGTGCGGTGCCCCCAGCCGTCGATACGGCCGATCGGGCGGGCATCGGGATGGTCCCGCAGATAGGCGTCGTTCACCAGGACCAATCCCGCACCGCCGTCGGTCATTTGACTGCAGTCGAATCGCCGCAGCCGGCCTTCGGTGATCGGGTTGGTCGCGTCGTCGTCGGGGATCGGGTCGGGGACAGTCCAGCCGCGGGTTTGGGCGTTGGGGTTGCGCCGCGCGTTGGTGAAGTTGAGATGTGCGATCGCCCGCAGATGGGTGTCGTCCAAGCCGTAGCGCCGGTCGTACTCGTCGGCGACTTGGGCGAACATCGACGGCCATAGGTAGCGAGCGCCGGCACCCTCGTGTCCGGTCCAGGCGGCGGCGCCGAGATACACGGCGGCGATGTCCCCGGGCACGGGCTTCTCCAGCTCGATGCCGATCACCAGGGCGGTGTCGTAGGCGCCTGAACGCAGGTCCGCGATCGCCGACAGCGCAGCGATGCTGCCGGACGCGCACGCGGCCTCATGTCGGGAGGCCGGGGTGTCCCAGAGCCCGTCGCACACCGTCGCTGGCATGGCGCCAAGGTGGCCCTGGCTGGCGAACATCTCGCCGAACGCATTTCCGACGTGGACCACTCCGATGTCTGTGGCGTCGACCTTGGCCGCGGCCAAAGTGGCGTCGACGACCTCGGCGGTCAGTGCGGCGAAGTCGCGATTCTCTTTGGTGAGATTGCGGGCGAAGTCACTCTGATAGCCGCCCAGAATCCATACGTTTGCCGAGCCATCCATACCAGCGCACGGTACTCCTGGATGACCCGGAAAATGGCGGACCCGTCGGCTCTCGGGCTGAACCGACGGGACCTAGATGTGCGCGTAGGCCGGCCAACGCGCACACCCTGTTGGGGCATTACCATCCCTGGGCGCGGGCAAACATGGCAGAACAACTTGCCTCATCATTCGCTGACGCCGCTCTGACCTGAGCTAACGACGATTGCCCTGCTCAGCGGCGGGTGGCGACTAGACAGCGCCTCCGACGAGCTCGGTCGGTTCGGGTTCATCCGGAGGCCGGGGAAAGGGATCCGACAGCGCGGCCGCGTGCCGGGAGTCGGCAAGATCAACGTCGGCGAGATCGATGCCGTTGGTCTCGTGGGCTGCCAGAGCGGCCAGGGCGCTCACCGCCGCGGCTGCCGCCAAATACCAGGCGATGGGCACCGATGAGTTATAGGTCTTGAGCAGTTGCACGGCGATTATCGGCGCCAGCGACCCGGCCACTATCGACGTGACCTGATAACCCAGCGACACTCCTGAATACCGCATCCGGGTCGGGAACATCTCGGCCATGGTCGACGGCTGAACCGCGTACATCACTCCGTGGAACACCAAACCGGTCACCACCGCCGACATGATGATCGCGTTGTTGCCGCTGTTCATCATTGGGAATGCGAAGAATCCCCAGGTGCCGGCAGCGACGGCACCCGCGAAATAGACTGGGCGCCTGCCTATTCGGTCACTGAGTTGCCCGAATAGGGGAATGACCGCGAAATGCACAGCATGCGCGACCAGTAGCCACCACAAGATCGCCTTGGTGTTGGCGTGGACCTGCACCTTGAGATAGGTGATCGAGAAGGTGACCACCAGGTAGTACATGATGTTCTCGCCCACGCGTAGTCCCATAGCAGTGAAAATGCCACGCGGGTAACGCTTTAACACCTCGAGCACGCCGGCTCGAGTCGATTCGGAATGCGTTGCTCGTCGCTGCGCTTCGAGGAAGATTGGGGCGTCAGTGACCTTGGTGCGGATGTAGTAACCGATCAGAACGACGATCGCGGACAGCCAGAAAGCCACTCGCCAGCCCCAGCTGAGGAACTCCGCATTCGACAGCGTCGAGGTGAGAATCAGGAGCACCGCGGTGGCCAGCATGTTCCCGCCCGGCACGCCGGCCTGCGGCCAACTCGCCCAGAAACCGCGGCTGGCATTCGGACTGTGCTCGGCGACAAGCAGAACGGCCCCGCCCCATTCGCCGCCAACGGCAAAGCCCTGGACGAACCGCAGCGTCACCAGCAGGGCCGGGGCCCAGTACCCGATCTGAGCGAACGTTGGCAGGCATCCCATTCCGAAGGTGGCGACACCCACTAGCAGCAGGCTCAGCTGCAGCAACTTCTTGCGTCCGTGCCGATCCCCGAGTTGGCCGAACACGATGCCGCCCAGCGGGCGGGCGGCGAAGCCGACGGCGTAAGTCACGAAGGCGGCGAAAATGGCGTCAAGGTCGTTGCCCCCCTGGGCAAAGAAGACTTTGCCGAACACCAGCGTGGCCGCGGTGCCGTAGAGAAAGAATTCGTACCATTCGACGACGGTGCCAGCCATGGAGGCAGCCACCACTCGCCGAAGGTAAGCGCGTCCGGTTCCAAATCGTTTGGGCTGCAAACCATCACCTGTGCTCACCGCTCGCCCTCCTTGGCGAAGCGCGCACCCGAGAGTCCGGGTGTGCTGCGGATGGGAGCGTACCCGTCCTGACCTGGCAACGCAGGTTGTCGGCGGTGTCTCAGGATTCCCTGACGGCCCATCGGATTTCGACAGGCCGGCTGACGGGCGCGTACCCGCCGTGCGGCGCTACCGCGGCGCCGGTGGTAGCGCGGGGGCCGCAGAAGGAGGTGGGGGAACCTGGGGAGCCGAGGACGGTAGCGGCGGCGCCTCGGACGGCAACGAGGGCGCAGACGACGGCAGCGGTGGCGGCTCGGGCGGAGTCAGTGTCGTGGTCGTAGTTGTCGTCGCCGTTGTTGTCGAGTCGGAGGGCGTCGTCGTGGTGGGCGTCGCGCTCACGATCCCGCCGGGGCTGTGACCGATCCACACCGCCGCTGTGATGGCGATGCCTGCGGCGGGCAACAAAGCAATGAGCCGGATATCCGAACTTGTCATGTCAGAGCCTTACTCGTGATGTGGCAGCATTATCCGTATAACGGTCCATTGCAATCCGATATACGGATCAGATGTGGTGATGTTAGCACCGCGGGTAGCGCGGATAACAGCACAATGCGCAGAGCAGGCACCGTTCGTCGGCGCTTCGAGGTGTGTTGGTGGGGCGGCTGCTCGATCGGCCACGTCAAGCACCGGGAGTGCGCCTGACGAAGTCGGCTAGCAAACGTGCGGAGGGAGCGCTGGAAACCAGGGTTGCGACCCGGTCACGGATGGATACCTATTAGCTGCTGGCTAGTCACAGAAGCCCCTTAAGTCACTATTGTCACATACGCCAACTGCGAACGTCAATGTGGCGTCTCGCTCCTGGAAAGGTGTGACTTTGTCGGGGATTCTTCGGACTATGTCGCTAGCGCTGGTGCCGGTGGCCGCTATCGCATACATCGTTGCGGCAGGACCCGCGCCATCAGCAAACGCCACGCCATGTGGTGCACCCGAGGCGAACGTCGAACCTCCGGCTGCGCCGCCGGCCATGCCCGCGCCGCAGCCGGTTGTTCAACCGCCGACTGGGCGAAGGCCTTCGCACGCGAATGACCAGGCGCCGCTGCCGAAGTTGGGGCCGCTGATAGCTTCGTTGCTTACGCCGACGGCTCCCGGCCAGCGATACTCGGCTCCGATGGTCCCGCAGGCGGGTGTAGTGCCACCGCCGGGGCCGAACCCGCCCGCGCCGGGGGGCCCGCAGTCACCCAACGTCACACCGTTGCGGCCGAACGCGGCCCCGGGTCAGCAGCCGGCGGCACAGCCGGCTCCCGAGGCGGCACCCCCGCCTCCGGCCCAGATCGCGGGAGCGCCGACGTCGTTGGTTGACTGGGTGACCGGCCCCAACGGCCCGAACAAGACGCTGCAACGTTTCGGCATTTCCGGGACGGACCTCGGAATCGTCTGGGACAACGGCGATCCTACGAACCGCCAGGCCCTGATGGCTTTTGGTGACACCTTCGGCTACTGCAAGGTCCGCGGCCAGCAATGGCGGTACAACGTGCTGTTCCGCAGCAATGACCATGACTTGTCTCAGGGAATCCACATCGCGGACGGTGTGCCCAACAACAACTACTCCGGCTCCCCGGTGTGGACCAACGGCCTCTCCAAGCAGGTCGTGAACACCATTCACAAGGCGAGTCACGAAACGGGAATCATCCCGACGTCGGCCATGTCGCTGGGCCGAACGCAGTACATGAGCTACATGTCGATTCGGCAATGGGGACATGACGGCGAATGGTCGACGAACTATTCGGCCATCGCGAGGTCCAACGACAACGGCCAGAACTGGGGGATATTCCCCGGTAGCATCCGCACTGCCGGCGCCGACACCGTGCCGGGCGCCGGGTTCACCCCGGGCAATGAGAACTTTCAAATGGGCGCCTTCATGAAGGGCAACGACGGCTATATCTACAACTTCGGGACGCCGTCGGGACGTGGTGGTGCGGCATTCCTGTCGCGCGTTCCCCCGGGTCAGCTGCCGGACTTGAGCAAGTACCAGTACTGGAACGGCGACAACGGCGGGCACTGGGTCCCGGCCAACCCGGGCGCGGCGACGCCGCTTTGGCCCGGGCCGGTCGGCGAGATGTCGGCCCAGTACAACAGCTACTTGAAGCAGTACCTGGTGCTGTACACCAACGGTGGCAGTAACGACGTGGTGGCACGGACCGCGCCGACGCCGCAAGGGCCGTGGAGTCCAGAGCAGCCGCTCGTCTCGTCGTTCCAGATGCCCGGCGGTATCTACGCGCCTATGATCCATCCCTGGTCGTCGGGTCGGGACCTCTACTTCAACCTATCGCTGTGGTCGGCGTACGACGTGATGCTGATGCACACGGTGCTGCCGTAGTCATGTCCTGGGTTGCGCACGGCAGAACGTGAATTGAGTTGCCGCACAAAACGTATGCCGGCCGGTAACTACTTCGCGTTCGATGATCCGGAGCCGAGGCCGCGCTGGGCGTCCCTGCGCCAGACTTTTCGGATCGTCTCCCACAGGGGCCCGCCTGTGTCGGCCTTGCTCGATAGGTCCGGGAAGTTGTTACTGACGAACAACATCTCGTCGCCGGCTTCGAGCACCTCGCCGGGCTGAGGAACTATCACGTTGTCTCCTCGGAGCACGGTGACCAAAACGGTGGCCTCAGGCAAATCCAATTCGCGCACTTGCTGCCCAACGAGTGGGTCACGTTCGGGCAGCGTCAGTTTCGTTAGTGCTGCTCGTCCTTCGTGAAGGGCCATCAATCGCACCAAGTGGCCAACGTCGATGGCGCCCTCGATTCCTGCAACCATGGCCTCCGGCGTCGAGACGGCCACGTCGATACCCCATGTCTGGGTGAAGAGCCACTCGTTGCGGACATCGTTGATCCGTGCCACCACCCTGGGCACCCCGAATTCGACCTTGGCCAGCAGGCCCACCACCAGATTGGACTTGTCATCTCCAGTTGCGGCAATCACGACGTCGCACGTCTGAAGGCCCGCCTCTTGCAATGCTGTCAGCTCGCAAGCGTCCGCATTCAGCCAGTCCGCATCGGGAACCGTGTTTGGTTCAAAGTTGCTGCGTTCGCGTTCAATCAACAGAATCTTGTGGCCGCTTTCCAGCAACTCGCCCGCGATCGAACGGCCGATCTTGCCCGCGCCGGCAATCGCGATTCGCATTTTTCGCTTCACCACTCAGCCATCTTGTCTCATCGAGGGTGGCAGGGTCCGGATACTTCACCAACCACACCGAGCGCTGCGCGGCCTGGTGCTGATTTACTGGCAGCACGCCAAGGGCAGTGCCTTCGTCGCAGATGAGTGCCGACCCGGCACCGGCTGCCGGGACATATCCGGACGGGAATGTAATGAGCTTGCAACAGCTGTATCTGGCGTTGCTGATCGGTGGCCTCGTGCTGCTGGCCAGCATTGTCGGCACTCGGGTGGCAAGTCGCGTCGGGTTTCCCAGCCTCCTTTTCTTCCTGTTGGTCGGTGTCGTGCTGGGCGAGGACGCGCTCGGTCTTCAGTTCGACGACGTGGAACTAGCCAGGAACATGGGCACAGCGGCGCTGGCCGTGATCCTCGTCGAAGGCGGTCTGACCACCCGGTTCGCCGACATTCGGAAGGTGCTGGCACCCGCGACCGCATTGGCCACAATCGGCGTCGTCATCAGCACGGTGATCACTGCCCTGGGGGCGCACCTACTCCTTCACATCGACTGGCAGCTCGCCTTGTTGCTCGGAGCCATTGTTTCCTCGACGGACGCCGCCGCGGTGTTCTCGGTCCTGCGGGTGCTCCCGTTGCCCCGGCGGGTGGCCGGACTGCTCGAGGCCGAGTCCGGTTTCAACGATGCGCCCGGTGTGATTCTGGTGCTGATGTTCAGTGTCACGCCCTTCGTGTTCGAGCCGGAGGGCGCGGTCACCGACCTGGCCGGTGAACTCCTCGGTGGTGTCGCGATCGGGGTGGCCATTGGGTACCTGGGTTCCTTCGGGCTGCGACGCATCGCGTTGCCGGCCTCGGGTCTGTACCCGATCGCGACCTTCGGATTGGGGCTTGTCGCGTTCGCCGCCGCCGGCGAGACGCATGCGAGCGGATTCATCGCCGCCTACCTGTCCGCGGTGGTGTTGGCTAACTCAGGCTTGCCACACAAGTCGGCGACCCGGTCGTTCGCCGAAGGAGTCGGCTGGTTGGCGCAGATCGGGCTGTTCGTGCTGCTCGGACTGTTGGTGAACCCCAGCGCGCTGGCGGGTGACATGGTCGCCGCGGTCGTCGTCGGACTCGTCCTGCTGCTCGTCGCCCGGCCGCTGTCGGTCGTGGTTTCGCTCGTATGGTTTCGCGTTCCCTGGCGCGAGCAGGTATTCCTCTCGTGGGCCGGCCTGCGGGGCGCAGTCCCCATCGTGTTGGCGACCTTTCCGGTAGTCGCCGGAGTGGCCGACAGCTATCGCTTGCTGAACATCGTGTTTGTGCTCGTCGTGGTGTTCACCTTGGTGCAGGGCCCCAGCTTTCGCCCGGTGGCTCAGCGACTGGGCCTGATCGCCCGTGAATCCACCCGGGAAATCCAAGTCGAGGCTGCGCCTCTAGACATGCTCGACGCGGAACTGCTGACCATGACGGTGCAAGCGCCGTCGCGGCTGCACAGTGTCACCATCGTCGAACTCCGGCTACCCGACCCTGCCGTCATCACGCTGATCATCCGCGACGGCCACACCTTCGTGCCAATTCCCGACACCCGGATCAAGACCGGCGACGAATTGCTGATCGTCACTACCAGCAAAACGCGGGCCGCGGCCGAATCCAGGCTTCGTGCAGTAAGCCGGCGCGGCAAACTCGCCTATTGGTTCGACGAATACGGAGAAGTTGAATGAGGCCGTCGATGGCTGCTCCCGTAGCAGCACCCGTCATGACGGGGTGATGACGCAGTGCTCGTAGGCGACCACAGTCTCACCCGGCAAGGCCACAACCTGCTGGAATGCTGAGACCAGCGCGGCTGCCACCCCATTTCTCGATGCCGGCTACCCCAATGGGTGGTAAGCGCGCTACCCCCTCGTAGGGTGGACCGCGACGCGGTCCCTATTTACTTGTCAGCGCACACCGGCAACTGCGCTACGTGGCGCTCTTTGAGTGACGAATGTGATTTCACATATGCGACTCGAAATTCTCCAGCTGGTAATTCCCGCTGGCTCCACACGGGTGGGTCGGTAGTGAAACAATCCGATCACTACGACCTGCTCACTGCTTATTTAAAAAACCGCGGTCTGCAAACCGTCTGGCAAAGATCGAATTTCATTGTCATTGCCGCGCAGTCGGCGCTGCCGGCGATCCTGCTGTCCAGCCCTACCGGGCCTGCCCAGCCGGCCGCGCGGGCGGTATCGGTCGCGATATCGGCCCTGGGGCTGGTCGGCGCAACGCTGTGGCTGATCCGTTGGCCCAGCCGCCGAGAGTCGATCCTCTTCGCGTTTTCGGCAATGGCGGCCATCGCAGTCGGGTCCTTGTTCTTGTCCAACCCCTACACCGGTCTGATGGGATGCACGATCTTTGCGGTCCTCGGTGGCTTCATCGCGTACTTCCACTCGATTCGCCTCGTGCTGACCAACTTCGCCGTGGCGGCGACTTGCGCGGTGATCCTGGCGCATCGATTCATCGTGGAGACTGGCGATGTCGCCTTGATCAGCGCCGGGCTGATAACCGTTGCGGTGCTCAATCTCGGTGTCCCGTTTGGCATTCTGTCGTTGATGCATACGCTGCGCAACGACCTCCGAAGTTCTGACCGCGATTCACTCACCGGCTTGCACAACCGGCGCTCGTTCTACAACGCCGTGTCCGAGCTGATGGCGCTGCACGGCCGCCCAGCCGGAACGTATCTGGTGACGGCGGTGATCGACCTGGACAACTTCAAGCAGATCAACGACACCCAGGGGCATGCCGTCGGTGATCAGGCGTTGGTGGCAGTCGGCTCGGCTCTCGAGCAGAACTGCCGGCCGGCTGCGGTGATCGCTCGTATCGGCGGCGAGGAATTCGTCGTCGTCGATACCGCCGCCACGCCGCAGCACGCGAATATGACCGAAGGGCTCCGCCAGGCGGTAGCCGACGTTCCCTTCCCGATTACCGCCAGCATCGGGACATCCGCGATCGCACTGACAGAGCTGTCGGCGATACCCGACATGCAAGTCATCGACGACTTGATCGGCACCGCCGACGCCGCGATGTATGAGGCCAAACGTGCCGGGGGCAATCGGGTATCTCACTCCGCGGAATTGGAACCACGCGCCGCGCACTAGCTTCGACTTCCGATGCCAAGGCGTGTCGTCCAACGGTTTTCCATTTTGCGGCAGGTTCACGCCGCCCATACACGCCCTGAAGCAGGCTGGTAGGTCAGGACTTTCACGTCGAAGTGATTGGGTCGTGGCGCGCCTTCGGGCGGGCCTAGATCATGAACGGATGACTCAGAGCGCAGCAAGCATCTACACGCAAATCGGCGGATACGAGGCTATCGAGTGCGTGGTCGAAGATTTCTACGACCGCGTGCTTGCCGACGACCAACTTTCAGCATTCTTCACCGGAACGAACATGAGCCGTCTGAAGGGTAAACAGGTCGAGTTTTTCGCTGCTGCGCTGGGCGGGCCCACGGACTACACGGGCGCATCGATGAAGCAAGTGCATCAGGGGCGGGGAATTGCCATGCACCACTTCGATTTAGTCGTTCAGCATTTGGTTCACGCGCTGACCACCGCCGGAGTTCCGCCGAGAACAATGGGGCAGATCATCGCTGCCGTTGCTCCGCTTGCCAGCGAAATCGCATCCGGTGGCGCCGAAAAAATTAGCTGAGTCGAGCACATCTACTTCGCAACGCTCAAGAGCCGCAGTCGGTTACGCCTATCTGCAGTGGATCAATTCCGCGTGGCGGGCAACATGAGATCTGCACGGTGGTCGGAAATCTCTTCCAGTACGCCGTATGCGCGTGCCTCGCTGGGGGTGTGGCCGAAATTTTTCTTGAACACAGTGTTGAAGGTGCTTCTCGAACGAAAGCCGCAAGCGATGGCGACGCTGTCGATCGAAGTATTCGACGGCGACTGGCGCAGCAGGTCCGCGGCGCGAGTGAGCCGTGTTGAGCGGATCAGGTCGCTGGTCGTGGTCCCGGCCCGCTGAAGGGCCAGCTGGATTTGACGGACCGACCATCCCAATGAGTGGGCGACGCTACGTGGCGTGAGGTCTGGATCGCTTGCGTGCCGGGCGACATGCTCACGTACTGCCTGCTCGACCGAACCGAGAGTGTCCGGACCTCCACCGCGACCGAGCATGCAAGTCGATAGCAGGTCACTGATGGTGGCGCAGGAACGCGAGAACTCGTAGTCGTCGAGGGTTTCATGCTGCCCGCTCAAGGTCGAGATCATGGCGCTGACCACGGAGCCGAGCCCACCTCGAAAGTCCATGGCGACCGGGCCGCGCGGCATGTTGGTGGGTCTGCGGGCGTCCGCGACATCGAACGTCCAGCCCCGCGCCCAGGAACGATGGTGGATCCGAAGAGCGCGAGACTTGCTGAGCAGAAGTGCCTGGCCCGGCTGCAGACGTACCTGGACGCCGTCCTGCTCGATGTCGATGACTCCGGTGCGGGCGATGAACAACATGCTTCCGCGATCACCGTCGGCCCGCACGTCGGCGGCTGTCTTTACGTAGTGCAAGCCCTCTGACCAGAAATCGACCAGTAGGTAATCACCGTCGCGCTGAACGATGCTGCCCGCTCTGAACATCGCCTTGTCGGGAAAGAGGAAGTGCAATGAACCGTGATTTGCACAGACGTGGTCGACCCAGTAGCCGGCCGGATCGTCGAGCGCTTTGCGGGTGTCGCTGCGCTCAACTGCGTACGTAGTCAGTGTGGGCCGACGCCTTTTCTTGACGTCGACTTGATTCCCTATGTTCATAGCAGGCCCTAAATCATCTCTCTCGACGTGCGTGCAGCCAACTGACAACCAGTATGACGTCGGCAGCCCAACCCATAGTGGGTGCAGCTCAACCACCCTCAGAGCAACCGCGTTTCGTGTTAGCGCCGTCACGTCGGCAAATATTTCCGACGACACCGGTCATCCTCATTCGCGGGGTCATCCGTTGCATTGTGCGCAGGAAGATCCGTCGCTCCGCGGCGCATTCAGCGTGGGTTGTGCCTCAAGTGGTCAGGCAGGGTGGCCCACCCGGTGGGCACATCGATGGTAAGCGCCAAGTGCACTAAACGGTGCACAGCGACGGTCGAGACCCGTTCAGGGTTCCATCGCAACACGTACGGCACGAGCTGGATGGGCATCACGCGCCGCATCGGGGCGGTCATCTCGGACCCGGCAATAGAGCCCGTCGTAAGGATCCAGTCGACGTCCGGCTGCGCCGTCCACTGGCAAGCGGACAAATCGGAATCTAGGAGCTCGATAGTGTGCGGTGATATCCCGGCAGCCTCAAGGGCCTGCCGTTCGGCTAGCGCCCATGCCGGGAACAGTGCCGCACTGTGAACGCCGAGCGTCTCACCCGCCAATTCGGCCAGAGCTACCGTCTCGCGGATGGCAAGGCGGTGATTCGTCCTCAGTCCGACTAGCAAGATCTCGCCGCAGAATACTTCTGCTACGACTCCGGGGAGGTCTGGCACCAGTCCGCAGGTGATTGCGACATCGACTGTCCCCTCGGCGACAGCACGGTTGAGGTCGGTCAGCCACATCCGCTGAATAGCAAGGTCGACGTCGGGTGCCTCGGAGCGCAAGGCTTGCGCAAGGTGGGGTGCGAGAAGCCGCCCGACTGGCGGCGTGATACCCAACTGCACGGTGCCGGCGTCGCCCTGGGCCAATCGATGTACCGCGGCGGTGGCAGCGGCGGCCTCATCGAGAACGACTTTGGCGCGGTCGAGCAACTCCGCTCCGGCGGGGGTCAAGGCGACTCGGCGGGTGTTGCGCGTTAACAGCGCCGCTCCCAGCTCGCGCTCTAAACGCCGGATCAGATCGCTCAGCGTTGGTTGCCCGATGTGCAGCTTTTGTGCAGCGCGACCGAAGTGCAGCTCCGTAGCCACAGCAACGAAGGCTTCAAGCTGTCGCAGCTCCACTCGCAAATACTAACCACGCTAGAAGTAAACATTCTGGATTAATCGGCGGCGGCGATCACAGCAATCCGAAATTGGCCCTTTATCCGATCGGCCAGGCATCGCAGTCTGTATCCAAACCCATTGACGGCGACGAGGGAAGTTGCATAACCGTCCGCATGGTCCGTTTCTCCCTGAAGGCCCATGTAGCCAAGGAGCTATACCGTGAAATACGACCCCATCGACACCGCCGTAGTTGTCATCGATCCGCAGAACGACGTGCTCTCCCCTTCGGGCAGGAATTGGGATGTATTGGGCGCCAGTGTAACTGAGAATAGGACTGTCGAGAACCTCGTCGAAATCTTTGTAGCCGCCGCGGCGGGCGGCTACGCCGTGTTTATCTCTCCGCACTACTTCTATCCGACCGACCACCGTTGGTTGTTTAACGGTCCGTTGGAGGCAGATGAACTTCGCACCAGCACATTCGCACGCGTTGGTCCGCTGCGCCTTGACGGCTTCGTTGATTCAGGTGCCGATTGGCTCGACCAGTTCAAGCCGTTCATCGAGGACCCAGCGACCGTCGTCGCCAGTCCTCACAAAGTGTGGGGACCGCAAACCAACGACTTGGTGCTGCAACTGCGCAAGCGGCGAATCAACAAGGTGGTCCTGTGCGGCATGCTCGCCAATATCTGTGTGGAATCGCACCTACGGGACTTGCTCGAGCAGGGATTCGAAGTAGCCGTGGTCCGCGATGCTACCGCCGGCCCCCGGCACCCGACCCGCGGAGACGGCTACCGGGCTGCCTTAGTCAACTACTCATTTCTCGCACATGCCGTTCCGTCTACCGCCGAGGCTGTCGCTGCCATGGCAAACGAGAGCCAACGTGCGCCGCACGGCGCGGCGGCCTCAGCAACGCGAGCCGAGCCGGGCTGCATCCAAATGAGAGGACCGCGATGAAGTCTTTGGATCTAACTAGTAGTGAGACTGCGGATTTCAGCCGGGGCGAAGTTTATTTTATTGGTAACGCCACCACCTTGATCCGCTTCGGCGGACTGACTGTGCTGACTGATCCCGCCTTTCTACACAAGGGTGAGCACGTCTTTTTGGGCCATGGGATTTGGGCCCGGCGCGAGGTCGAGCCGGCGTGTCAGATCTCAGACCTGCCCCCGATAGACCTAGTCGTCTTGTCCCATTACCACGGTGACCATTTCGATGACGTCGCCGCTCGTGAACTCGACAAGACTCTGCCCATCGTGTCGACGGCTGACGCAGTCGACAAGCTGACTGCGTTGGGCTTCACGCACGGCTACCCGCTAGAAACTTGGGAATCACTGGTGGTCCGCAAGGGCGAGGCGGAGCTGACGATAACCGCCATGCCGGGCAAACACGCCACAGACGACGCCGTTGACGAACTACTGATGCCCGTTAACGGGCATCTGCTCGATTTCAACCGTGGCGGCGATCATCTCTACCGTCTCTACATCACCGGCGACACCATGCTCGTCGACGACCTCGAGGACATCCCCCGTCGCTACCCCGACATCGACCTCGGACTGATTCACGCCGGTGGCACCACCTTTCTTGTCACAGTCGTCACGATGACCGGCGAGCAGGCGGTGCGAGCGGTTGAGATCACGCGGCCCCACACCGCGATCCCGATCCACTACAACGACTTCTCAGTGTTTATGTCCGGACTTGACGACTTCAAGAAGGCTGCCGAATCCTCAACCGCAAGTACGCAATTCGTCTATCTCTCCCATGGTGAGACTTACACGTTCACGCCCACTGGCTAGAGGACCGTCATCTGCGGGCTGACCCCTCCAGCAGACAGCGCCGGCTTCGCTATGCCGGCTGGAGGCTCCCAGTATTCGGGCCGAACACTTCGTAGTGGATGTTTTCCCCCGGTACGCCCTGCGCGATCAGCGCGTCGCGGACGGCGGCCATGAAAGGTAAAGGGCCACATAGGTAGGCGCGTGTGCCGGGCTCGATCGGCAACGCGTCGAGATCGACCCGACCTAGACGCACGCTGCCGTCGGGCTGCCGTTCACCGAGGTCCTCGTAGAACCGGTGCAGCCGTGCATGTGGCAGTTGTTTGACCAATTCGATCAGTTCGGCCCGGTGAGCGTGACCGGCAGCCGACCGATCGGCGTGCAGCACGGCGACGCTGCGGGTACTGGATGTCGCCGCAAGATGATTAAGCATGCCGATGATCGGCGTGCATCCGATGCCGGCTGAGACCAGGAGCAGCGGCTCGTGCCCCTCGCTGAGCACGACATCCCCGAAGGGGTAACTCACCTCCAAGGTGTGCGACTGACGGTCATCGATTACGGCCGGGTCTGGGTTTTCTGGCGTAGTCGTTCGTAGGGTGTCTGGCCGCCGAGGCCGCCGTGGGGGCGATGGTAGTTGTAGTAGTCCTCCCACTCNGTGTGCGACTGACGGTCATCGATTACGGCCGGGTCTGGGTTTTCTGGCGTAGTCGTTCGTAGGGTGTCTGGCCGCCGAGGCCGCCGTGGGGGCGATGGTAGTTGTAGTAGTCCTCCCACTCTCTGAGTTTGTTGTTGAAGACTTTGGCGTCGTCGATGACGATGCCGTCGAGTAGGGCGTAGAACTCTTCGGCGTCGATGCGATGGGAGCGCTCGACTTTGCCGTTGAGGCGGGGAGTGCGGGGTTTGATGTAGCGGTGCCCGATCCCTTTATCTAGCACGTGGTAGTGGAGGGCTGACTGGAATTCCGGGCCGTTGTCGGTCTGGATGACCTGCACCGGGAATGGCAGCCGCTCTAGTACGTAGTCAACGAACTGGATCGCAGTTTTCTGGTCGCAGCGTGGGTAGATGTGCAGCACGCGGAGCCGGGTGCAGTCATCGATCGCGGTGAATTGGTAGTACTTGGAGCGTCGGCGGGTGGTTGATCGGGGTGTGGTCTTCAGTGGCTCAACGAATTTGACGTCGATTTGGACCTGGTGGCCGGGGAGCTGTTTTTCGTAGCGTTGCCATCGTTTGTCGAGCCGTTTGTAGCGCTGTGATGCCGGCAGCCGGTTGAGGTCTAGGCGCTTGAGGATGCGCCAGACGCCGGACTGGGAAACCTCAACGTCGTGGTAGCGCTTGAGGTACATCGCGATCTTGCCGGGCCCGAAATCGTAGTTCTGACGTAGGTACAGGATCTTGCCGACCACATCGACATGGGTGGCATTAGGGCTCTGGTGTGGTCGTCGCGATAGATCCCGCAACCCATCGATGCCCTGCTCACGGTAGCGCCGCAACCAGGTGTAGTACGTCGGCCGACTAATCCCGTAATAGCGGCACGTCATCGCGACGTTGCCACTCACTTCCTCGGCGTGCTGGATGATCGCCAACCGACGACGGACTTCACGGGGCAGCAGCGGTTCGCTCATGCAGGTCTCCTAGTGCTCGGAGACCCGGACTGTCAACGATGTCCGTCAGTTTTAGA